>UBJO01000048.1 GCA_900465665.1 Hyphomicrobiales bacterium | reverse complement strand
AAATGCTGAAAGCTCCGTATTCCAATCTGCCATGTCGCGCCCTCAAATGAAGAGAGCACAAATCATCTCAAACCAGCCTTGCCCGAATCCGCCAAAAGTAGTGCTAGCTGCTACCCACGGCTACGTCCCGAGATCAGCGGAAAGAAAAGGGATTGAGTGGGGTGATAAAGACCTCGCCCTCAATGCCTACGGCGTCCACCACCTCCACCTGGTCCCTGCCAATGTGACGGGCAAGAGAAAAGGCGACAGCAACAGGCTTCTCTTTGTAGTCGCTTCGCGCGACACAATGGCATTGCTCATGGTCGGCGATCATTCGTCATTCGATGACGGAACTTTGTTTTCCGCAGTGACTGAATTTCGGGCCGACACGGACTTTTGGATCCGGGATGCGCTGCCAGCACGGGAGCCGTTGGGCGCTAAGGAATCAGCGAAGATGCTCCGGTTTGGAGTGATGGCAATGGGCGTGCACGGGGGTAAACTCGTTCCCACCGCGTTCCTTTCATCGATGGGTACGAGTCTGTGGCACACCAGGCACGCGGACCGTATCGTTTTGACGCTGGAGGAGTGGGAAGCTATTTTGAACGACCGCACTCGTTGCGTAGACGCTTTCAAACAAAAGGGCTGGATACCCCAAAATCCAGTCTGGAGGTGGGAGCTTATTGACGCCGACCTTTACCTGAGAGAGGTCAACACGGGAGCAGCGGGCTTGGTCGTCCCCTGGGAACGATAGGGTGGTCGTGCGTCTCCGCATCATATTGGCTGTCACAGCGAAAGTGGTCCCGATCAGCCTTTCACCACGTCCAAAGTGCATTGCAGGCCGTTGTGTGGAATAATCGGCTATCCGGATTTCAGTCACGCCGCTCTCCGCTGCTCAGCCATTTTTTGAAACTCGGAGAGCAGCTCGGGGTATGATTGCGCGAGGTACCGAACGACCCGGACATTTCCCAGCAACCGCTGAACGTATCCTGTTGCCAGGACGAGATCCAGGTGATCAGCTCCATAGTCGTGCTCGATCGTCTTGAACTCACGATCCAAGGTTGCCGTTTCATTTTCCATAAGGGCAAGCTGCTCATCGCTTACGCCGTTAATCTTCTTCTTTGGTCGCACCAACATTGAGTCCGGCGTGGCGGCGACCAATGAGGTCGCGTATGCCAAGTTGAATCTGTTCATCGCAATCATCAGCTGCGCGACCTCAATCTGTCGCATAGGTTTCATTTTCTTGAGCTGACCCATCGTATTGATTGGGACATGTTTGTCCTTCAACAAGTCGACGGCCTCGGCGCAAATGCCATCCAAGAGCGCCTTCTTGCTACGAATGCTCGCGATATTAACGTTCAGCGCTCGTGCCAGCCGTTCTTCCGGTACCCCCTTCTCGATCGCCTTCAGGATCATCTGATGTTCCTGTATCGTGGCAATGCGGCTCACGCGACGATTATAGGTGTAGGCCTCATCCTCGGTAGCGACCAAGCATACGACTTCAACGTCCCCTCTCTTCGCAAGCACGTCCAAGCGGATGTGACCATCCAACAGATGGTACTTGTCCGGTCCGCGCCGATCGCGAATAACCACCGGCGGTTCTATGATCCCAACCTCCGCGATTGAGGCCGCGATTTGAGCGTACTTGACTGACCGCAGCGCCGCCGGGGAAAGTTGCTTGAGCGGCATGATCTCGGCGATGGGAATCCGTAAGCTGATGTCCTCGAACGAGAGCGGCACGAGGGCGTTGGTGATAGAAGCTGTCATGGTCGGCCACCTTCGGAGTTTTCGCTCTTCGACACGAGTATCGCAGGCAGGGCCTCTAGTCCCTCCTCGACCAGCAAACTCGCGAAGGCATTATCAGCTCGAAGCCTTCGTATCGCTTCCTTGATGAACACTAAGCGGGCCTTCGCTGCTTCAGCCCGGCGAATTAGCAGGCGTTTGCGGTCGACATCCTCTTGAAAAGCTCGAAGGAGAGCCTCGGATGATAGCGGTCGAGCCTTCGGTTCGGTGTTGTATTTAAGCGCCTTACCCTGTTGTCGTCGCTGTTCAACGATGCGTTTGGCTAGCATCAATTTCTTCCCGCGCAGTAGCTTGTTTTCGTAGGCCGTTTGCAGGGCTGCTTGGATGTCCTGGTCCTCCGCCTCCGCGATCTCAAGCGCGACGCTGAAAGGGATGTGCTCCGCCTCCACGGAACGAAGCAACCTCTCCTCTCCCTTTTCGAGCAAGCGGACAACGGCGTATATGTATTCGGACGACAGGCCGGTCATCTTCGCAATTTCGGGGACGGAGTGTCCGCGTTGCTTCATCGCGCCGATATCTTGGAGATAATCAATCGCACGATGCCGACGGCGAGCGCAGTTCTCGACGACGCTAGCAACAAGGCAATCCTCCTTGCTAGCATTGACCACGAGAGCGGGAACTTCGGTCTGGCCGAGCGCCTTGAACGCCTCAAGGCGACCTTGCCCGCACACGAGATCATAAAACGGCCCTGTGGCTTCCGTCCGTCGGGTTACGGTGATTGGACGTTTAAGGCCGATCCTTCCGATGTTCTTGATGATGTCCTTGAAGTTCTTCTTGTCCCGTACGCGAGGATTGACGACTGTTATCCGCGCAATTGGGATCATTTCAATTTTCTGTGCAGGTACAGCAGTCATGACGCCACCTCCCAAAAACTCCGACGCTCCGCCATTCGGTAAAAGCGAGAAAGTTCATCAAAACGATAAGCATCGAGCGATAAGCCATTGAACTCACAAAGCCTAAGTACCGCTTCGCGCATATCCAGCAGCGGCAGAACATAATAGTCCATCGGATCCTCATTGCCCTCGTTCATGCGGACCACAAGCGTGATGTCTGGCTTCAGCAAGGTGTCGAGTCGGACCTTCCATCGTAAGGAGCCGCTTGTTGTCGTTATGCAGCGCGTGATCACGACGGAGGCGGTGAACTCTTGGTTCACGGTGAGAAGATCAGTGTTTGGATCGACCGTCACCTCGCCGCCCGCGCCGCAGATACCTGACAGCACTTCATCCAACAGTACAGGATACCTGCGTCGTATCGCTCGGTTTATCTCTAGGTACCTATAGTCGTGGCTGGGAGCATAGCCCACCAAGGCGTAGGCGCGAAGCAGCCCGCCAAATCTATGCGAGTAAGCGCTACTTGATGGACAATCATTCGCCTCGTCGATGATAAGCCCCGAAAGGTACCCTTGTTCTCGAAGGATTGCTTCGAGCTTTTGTAACATGACATCGTCGGGCATCTGCTCGGACCTAGCAGAGATAATGGTCCTCGCCTTATCGAAGATTTCCTTGGTGACTATTGGCTCAAAAGCTCCGTCGGCCCGAACCCAGTCAATTTCTGGCACGGATTTGTGGATCCCTTTGAGTTTGAAAGTGGTACGGCCCCAAACATTGTTTCCTACGTATTTTTCGTTGATGAGAACCTGGTGCACGGTGCCGCGCGTCCACTGTCGCTGTAGATCGGTCAGAACACCCTCCCCATTTAGGATGGCCGCTATATCAACTTCACTTTTCCCTTCACCAACGAATAGGTTGTAGATGCGTTGAACTGTCCTCACCTCGTCTTCCGGGCCGGGCACTAAAACAATCCGGTCCGTAGCGATGCTTTTATGCTCGCCCCTGAATAACAGTCCCTTTGAGTGCCCAGCTTGATCGACGAGTTGTCGCCGGAGACCTAGCCCGGGCGCCCCTCCCTGTCGAAAACCCAAGCGAATAAGGTTTGCCTGTCCGTTATAGACTTTCACCGAGAGTTCGCGGCTATACTCTCCGGCCATTGCTCTTTTGACCGTCTTAATGATCGAAGAGCCGATACTTCCATCGTTTTCGAACTGCTCGGCGCAATAATGAACTCGAATGCCGTGACGCTTACATCTGAGCTCGACCTCGGCTGCCTCGTCAGGGTCTTGGAACCTGCCCCATCGGCTGACATCATAAACCAGAACCGCCTCGAAGTCGGCTACTCCACTCTCCACGTCCAACAAGAGTCTTCGCAGGCCATCACGCCCGACCAGAGTAAGACCACTCTTCCCTTCGTCTGCGTAGGAGCGCACGATGCCGAACCCATTCTTAGCGGCATAGCGGCATATCGTTTCCAGTTGATTGTCGGTAGAATATTTCTGATGTTCGGTCGACATCCGCACATACGTAGCCGCTGTCCGCTTTAACTTGTCGGGCGCGGCCGAGTGGCCACCTTTCTGGCTCCAGTCGATAACCATGACATCAACAAATCCCAATCCTTAGCCGGGACTTGCAGTATATATCGGGGAGGACTGAAATATGGTTCAGAAATCGGGCACTTTTGTTCCGTCCGAACGCGCCGAATTGCGCCGCAAATACATTACTGGGATCTCGTCAGCGCTGCAGGAGGAGCTTGGTAATAGTGCGCGAGCCGCGAAAACCATCATGCAATGGACAGGCTCGAGTGAGCGGGCGGCAAAATACTGGCTAGCGGGTGCGCGTGCGCCTAATGGTCCCCAGCTTCTCATGCTGGCGCGAAACTCCGACAAGGTGATGCGAGCATTTGTTCGCCTTGCCGGACGAGAAGATTTGGAGTTAGCGGTGCGACTTACAGCGGTCGAGGCATCGCTCGCCCAAGCAATCTCCATCGTGCAATCGGTGAAGCATCAATAACGCCGTTTGCAGCGATCTTTACATTCTAAGGCGGCGGCAGTTTACGTCGACTCTGCGAAGGAAGTTGATTGATACATGAGCAGACAGAATGAAATCTCGTTGCAATTAGGATAAAGACTCCGCGCCATATCACTCCCTCACCCATCGACCAGGCGACACATCGAGCCCAGGGCCACTCTCAGCATGTGGGAACATACCACGTTCAGTCATCACTGATGGGTTCCAGCCTCAATTTCCACATGCTTGAACAGCCACTCTGGATATACACGCTCAGTCATCGTCTTCAGCGACAACGAGGTATCACCTAATAGCGATCCGTTGAAAGGCGGCGCAAGCCTGTCTCCGCTTGGATAAATCTCAAGGCTGTCCACCATCTGCCGCATCAGAGCTGTGGGATTTTGACCCGTCGATTGTCCTCCCCACACGAATTGGCAGCCGATCGCGTGTATGTTTTGATAGCTGATCTGGAATAGGCCCTTTCCCTCGTCGGAAAGGACAAGCTTCGCGTAAGCAGGCTTAACGATACGACCTATAATGAATATCGTGCGGACAGCGACCAGTGCCGAGATGTCGGACGGGGTCTTGACCAAATCCAGCCACAGCTCATCGCCCTTTAACGAAACTGCAAATTTCATCCCTTCAGTGTCAGAAGATGTGTCCAGGTGAGCCTGAAGGTCATCGACTTCGACGGAGTCGATCTGTTGCCCGTCTTGAGAACTCGCGAAATAGTTATCACCGCAGGAGCTCGCGGCTACTGCCACGTTGTATAAAAAGATAAACGAAACAAGACACGCCACAGCAAATTTAAAGATGCGCACTAACTCTAATCCTATTGATGCTCGGAACGCCTTGGAACACAGCTGCCAAAGTGTGATGCCCCAACATTACTACATGAAGATCATTGCAATTAGCGATAGCAATAATATTAATATTCACCGTTTCAGCATTCAGCGAGAATCATCAAGATGCGACAGGCTAATTACGTTCTTCTCACGCTCCTTCCCGCCTTACTGATGGGTTTCAGCCCAGCGGCTGCCAAGGCTGCCAACCTGATTGATGAGCTCCGAGCGTGCAAATCCGAGAACGACTCCTTGAAACGGCTCACCTGCTTTGACGCAATCGCAGCCCAAGCGGATGGCGTGAGTGACGGGAGGACCGGCAGCCCACCAACGCCGGAAGCGCGTGTAAAGCCCAGTTGAATTCGTATCAGCTGACATCCGGCGCCAGGCGAAAAACTATGAAAGAAACATCTATAACGATCGAATAGAGCTTGTTCCCACATTTCGCAACAAAACATCGAAGACGGTTGTTGCCATAGCCCGTACACTTTCAATCAAGGATGCGTTTGGAGAGACCATCGTGAGTCAGCCGGGGAAGCTCGACATTAAAATACCGCCGAACCAAAACGTTGAGAGTGACGTCTTGTACTTCTGGGCGGACAACACGTTCCTTACTAACGATCCCTACGATAAGCTGGTCGGCCCTGTATCTCTGGGCACCGCGAAGCCATCCTTGAAGGGGACCAAGGTGATATATTCTGACGCGTCGTCCGATGACTTTTAGCCGCGTTAATCTTGCAGCTTATACGGCATCCAGAAATGGCAGCTTCCCGTAATCCATTTAAGAGGGACGCTAAGCGATATCGCGGCCAACCTACGAAGAAATCATTCGATGACTCTGTGGGTTGATTTGGACCAGAAGGCACCAGTCAGAAAGAGACCGCGTCGCGTGGATCACAAGCAAACTCTTTTCAGCAGAGATGGTGGGCCCGGCAGGACTTGAACCTGCAACCAATCGGTTATGAGCCGACGGCTCTGACCAATTGAGCTACAGGCCCGCCAAGTTCGTTGCCTACGGCAGCGCGGAGGGTTTTGCAAGTTGCCTCAGCTTGACTATCGCATTATATACGGCCGTCCCGACGTAAGAAGACCGGCAGATCCTGCACTCGCTCCTCAACATCATCGAAGAGAATGAGGTCGTAACCCAGGTTGGCAGCATACGCGAACGCACGCCATAGGTCTTTAAACCTCCGGTTCCCAAAATTGGATGCCGCGTCCTCATCAACGTGGATATCCAGCCGCTATCACCAAATGGCCCGCCCACGGTAGGCCACTTACAGTGTTCATGAGAGGCTAGAAATCTCTTGGTAGTAGTGGACAAGTGTGAGGTGCTTAAGCAAAGAAGTTTGCGCAAGTCGACATTCCGGACGCATTGAGATCAATGGTGCGCACTTGGCGGGAGGCGGTCAATAGGGCGACAGTCAAACTTCCCCCCTTTCCGTTGGCTGGGCAAAATATTGTGCTTGCTGAGATGCCGCCGTTCACAGAAACTCGTCAGCCCACGTAATGAACTCGGGTCCCAGATATGGCCCGTCCGGCCACGTTTGCGAGAGTTCCGACCCCTTCGATTTGCCCACCAAGTAGAGTGCGGATGATAAGGCGATCGGTAGATCAGAACGGCCTTCATCATCCAGAGCCATCCTCGAGAACCAACGCGATCGGTCTGTCGAAAGGTCGAGGCTGCTTTGATTGAACTTCGCGAGCACAGCCTCCGCTTCATCGACGTCATTGGCGCGGATGAAAGCAGTCGTAGTTACATCCAATTCCGCGCTATAGACGGGGACCAGCTCGTACTCAGTCGAGAGCGGCTCGTATGCCCACCTCAGCCCGTCCCAGTTGCGCGGCCATCGGTCTTGCGCTGCATAGACTGTCCTTTTGGATACGCCTACAAAATTTGCGCCGCCTACAGAACCAGCAGAGGCGAACGTGGTCGACAGGCTTGCTCTCGGCCTTTGGCACGGCAGCACCTTCAGCAACCACTTATCTCTCCCATGAATTGTGTTAGAGCAGTTGTGCGCCAAAATTCGCTCGGCCTGCTCTTTGCTAGTTGCCTTGATGTGGACCGTGCCCTGAAGCAGTATTTCTATCGCGTAGATGTTCATTTCCGTAATCCATTTGAATGTTTAATTGTAAAATCACGGGCGTGAGCACCCGTCGCTGCCTGCGCCCCCTGTAAATCCGTGCACTAAGGGCTTGGCTACCGTTGATAGAGGGCGCAGCCCTTAGAAGCTCCGCCGACAGTAATTGCCGACGATAGGACGACCGGTAAGCCGTCGTTCTCGTCCTCATCGAAGCCAAGCATCGAGAACCATCGCCAATATCCCATCTGCAGTTCGACGTGGAACCTCTTCTGGAATTCAGACGCGACGACCATCGCCTGCTCTGGCGACTTGGCCTTGATGAACGCGGTAGTCGTCAGATCGACATCAGTGCCAAACACAGGCATCGCCTTGAATTCCTCCGCAAGCTCAGCGAAAGGAACGACCACGTCTCGCGAACCAAGAATGAAACTTCTCTGTGCCAGTTCAACGTCTCGTTCGGTGACCTCAGTAAGTCTCGCTCCAAGGAGCGGCGCGTCCAGGGTAAGAGATGAGGAGAAACTGACCCGTGGAACGTGCTCGAACGACACGTCGGAGAACCAAGCTCGATGACGGGCGTCTATGGTTGTAGAACCGAGCCGGTCGAGCTTCTCCTGTGCTTTCTGGCGGGTGGAAGCCTTTATGTACACGGTTCCGTACAGCCGCACGTCAATTGCGAAAAACCTCATGTTGCTTTTCTCTTGGACGACAGAGGGGCATCCACATACTTTTCAAGAATGATGCGCATGATTTCCATCGAGTCAGCGGTGCTCATTTCAGCAAATCTGCCGCCCGCTTTATCGAGATGCTCCCGAAGCCTCCCATGCGCTAGAAACAGACGAGGGTCAGGGACCTCGATTGACTGCACCGGCTCCGGACGACCAAAGATACCAAGCCCCAGCGAGGCGGCCCGCCGCAGGGCTTTCTCTGCTCGTTCACCTGCCGCGAACAACGTTGTCCCGGTGGAAGGGTATTTACCCACCGTTCCGTCCGGCTTGTGGAAACGCAATTTTGGAGTGAAGAGCGCCAGACCTGACCTACTCCAAGCCTGACGAAACCAGTCGGCGCTCGTACGGTCGGGGACCAGCGCGATGCCGTTCCCGTGCGCAAAAAACTTTGAAAGCCAAGGATTAAGAGCGTTTCTCGTTCCAAACGGAAGGTTCATCAATATGAAGCCGTGCCACTCTTTATTCAGGCTGTTCTCGGTGATGAAAGATGAAGCCGGGACGAAAGTGCGCCCGTGATCTGGAGCGGCAACATCAAGATCGAAGCGTTCCCATAGCGCGTCGAAAACGTGCTTTGGGGTGTACCACTCGTCGGATTGTCCAATTGTTTCCCAGTGACCCATTACGCACCAACCCTTGAAAAGACCGTGTGCGCCATGTGAAGTGCCTTGTTGTAGGCGTCGAAAACTTGTGATGCCAACGGCAGATCCAAGCCGTCGGCAACCTTATCAATATTCCTCATTTTCTAAGAGGTACCGGTTGCGTCAAGAAAGTGTCGATCGAAAACCTCTCGGCTGTCAACAGACTTTGCGCGGTTCAAGAGTGAATTATTGCTCGCCGGTAATTTGATCGGCTTGGGCCGTGACGCCGGTTCTCCCATCGTGCCACAGCACGTAACGGATGTTGATCTCATCACATATCTGGACAACTTCCGCCGGTCCGCCTCTGCATCAATTGCAGCATGTGAGGCTCGATTGCTCAAGGAAATCCTCGAAGTTGATGTGGGCCGCAGTGGCACGGTGGGAGGGGCACCCTTTGGGCGGCGGCATGACGAAGTTTAGCGCCGCGGGAGGCGTCGCGGATACTGCTTACGCCTGCATACGATGATCGACGTTATCGAAGCGGCTGTCGACATCCTGAGAACCTGGAGACACCAGATCGTGACCGATCACCAAGTGTTCTCACTCGTGTCAGCCCCGCTGAGCGAATGGTCATCCAATTCGCGCGTAACGCCGAGCTGCGTGCGTGAATGGGGGTTGAGCTGGGCGTTCCGATGACGCAAGCTTTCTATAAGCAGTAGGATCTGAAATGACATATCGAGCACAACTCAACTCACCCGTCCGCTATCAGCTAAAGCGCGGCACAGGAATTTCGCCCTCGCCTTCCGTCGGCACGTTCCGCGAATTGACTGAAGCGCTGTTGGTCGAGATGGGCTGCACAACAGAGCTAGCACAACTTGTAAACGGGGCCCGGGGTTGCTAGCGCGACACGTCAGGGACGCGAAGTTTTCAGAGGTCATCAACGTCAGAGCCGTCGGGAAGCAGAGCTTGATTTGCTGGTAGAGTTTCACTGCCGAATGACACCGTCGTTTCGGCGGCGATATTTCAACGTTGTTCTCCTTTCGGAATATAATCTTTCCTTCAACGAAGAGCTATGCGATCTGGTCCGCTCCCGGCGGCCCGTTGGATGACTGGGGTCGGATCTTTCCGGCGAAGCAGCTCGCTGAGGCCAAGCCATGCCCTAACAACAAGCATGCCGCTACGAAGCAGCTTCAACACTGCAGCCGTGAAATTCGCCGATCGGGAAATAATGGTGCTTGCCGCCGATGACTTCACCGTTCGACATCATGACTCACCTATCAGAGACCGCTTCATGCTCAAACCGCTGCGTCCCGGCGATCCACTCTCAGCCTTCAAGAAAATTGATGCCGAAGGGAAGGTTAGAATAGTTGCCCGACCTCCACAAAGTGAATGCTGGGAAATGGGACGCGCTCTATATATCTTCGAGCAGCGACTGCAGCATGCATCAACCGCTCGTGGCAAGGGCCTTGCAAGTATGATCGACTGGTGGGCGCCTCGTTTCCTACGCTGCGATTCTTTGGAACTCCGGGAACGGTTTGCAGAAGTTCTTGCGCGAGCCTACGCTTGGCGGCATCTAAATGGCTTCGGCGAAACTAAAACTGAAACCCAGAATCCGGTGGCTTAATCTCAAAGCACGTTGTTCAGCCAAATCTTCGTCAGGAAAGGCTTCTCCGGGAATGAGATTGCCGCCTTCATCATAGATATAGAAGTATTCGTCATCCCATTGCAATATTCGGTAACCGTTCTCAAGGAAACGGACTTCGTCAGGCGACAATCTAGCAGGCGGTCCAGTTTCAGCGTCAACTAATTGAAGGTTCGAGAAAATCGAAACTTGTGCTGTGTCGTCGTTATTTAGGTGCTGGTTCGTTTCGTCCGTCTCATCTGACGTTGCGGAACCATGAGCGACAGTCGGCGCATACCCGAACGCTGGGTCCGCCAACGGCGCCGTCTTCATCTCCTTCGTCGTCCTCGTTCGGAATTTCCTCGGTTATCGGTGGTCGACGTAGTTACCTCGTTCGTTGAGTTTCTTCTGTTAGAGGTGGACGGATGACAGAAGCGTTAAAGTGGCACATCGAATTTCGATTAATCGTTGCAGGTCAGGTCACCCGGCTTGGGATCATTCAGAACGCCGATTAACTCGCTATGATGCAGTATCTTTTCCATCTGTCGTCCTCGACGCAAGCTGATGCGTGGCCGTCTGCGGGAGACCCACTGATATTAGCGCAAGCGGCAAAGCCGACGATAAGATCGATAGCGGAAGCGTGCAAACGGCATCGTACAAATTTTAGCTTTACAACGAACCAAGACGGAGCTTCCATATCGCTAGCGCAATCTGATCTCCAACCATGTCCGAGATAAAACCTCAGAAATCTTCGATCAATCCCCCCGCCTTCTGGAAAACCGGTGACATCTTACATCGTGCACTCGATAGAGTTTACGACGCCGCGGACGAGGAAATCGAGGATGTGCTGAAACAAACAATCAGCCTAGCCGGTAATGATCGCAGCCTTTCAATCAGTTCTTGGTCGCTTCGTATATCCAACTGGGGCTTGGAAATAGTGACGGCCCCTATCGAAGATTGGGTCAGCGAGCGCGAACTCACGAGCTCATGTTACATTCACGACTTCGGGGACGGAGCAACTCTAGACTGGCTGCTCTCCATCGCGAGCCAGTATCGGGATGAGCTCAAACGAGCCCTCGTCGAATATGTTGTTCGAGACGTCGGATATCATTCCGCCCACCCCTCACGAAATGCGTTCATTGACACACTTGAAAACCCGTCGTTTGTCCCCTCAGCCATCGCAGCGTCGCCAAGTGATGAAATACCGTGGTAGCACATAATCCGTGTTTGATCTTTTTTTATGAGATCTGATTTGAATTCGCGATCGCCGCTCAGCAGTACACGCTTTCGCAAGTGGCGCACATCGGCGCGGTCGCTAAACCACGCAAGCGTCAGCATAAGATATACCTGCAATCAGTTGTCTCCATAGGCATTGTAGCCTGCGCGATGATGTTCTGCCTTGCTTCAAGCGATTTCGATCTCTCTGTTGGGTCCACAGTCGCATTCTCTGGTATGGTCGCGATGGCCTCGAACGCGACGGGATCATCATTGAGGTCTGCGGCAGGTGGCGACGTGGGCAGGGTCCTGCGAAAGCTTGTGCGACCGCCGCGCCCAATGAGGATCGAAGGGTATGGTTTCGTAACGGTCCTTTATCACTTGGATCACGGTGTGTAATGGTCACTTGAGAAGTTCGCACATTTCCCTTTGGAACTCACAAGGACGTCTACGCACTGCAGTCGCTGGATACTGATAACAGGTCAATAAACCGACTGTCCCAGCATGCGGGCGGCGGCGGCCATGCTTCGCCGCCCTAACTGCTCCAACAGTGTGTGCACTGAACCTGAAATATGAAATGAAGCTACAATCGTTCAACAATCCCATCTGTGTGAGAATTCCCCCACGGCCTTGCTCCTGTAGTCGATCAAACACGCAGCGATCTCGTAAGCATCATCGTCGGCCATATGCTTGAAGCCATTTTCCGTGCGCCGTAGAGATCTGCGCACATCCGCGGCCACTGCATGTTTTCTAGGTTTTTGGCCTCCGAATCGTCGGGCCAGTTCGAGGATGCAGCGCGAGGGTCGCCCTTGTAGATTAGCTTCAGCGGCTGTTGCTCACATACATCGGCAAACAGCATATCTGGTGAAACACGATCTGGGACAGCCCCAGAAAAGCACCATCCGAGAAAATCCGCTCATCCTCGTAGCGGTTCAATCGCTTACCCTTCAGATGCGTAACAAATACCTGCGCCGCCTCAACCGAAGTTGCCTTCATGTAGCAGGTTGCCTGTATAATACGAATGCCGCGTAGATCGGCAGCTTGCCGTCACCGAATCAATCTCGCGACGTCGAGAGGACGCGGTGCTTCGCATTCTCGTCGCGAGACCGAACAAGATGCCAGACCTCGTAGCCATCGACCTCCTTTAAGTTTTCAACGGGCTGTAAAAGGCGCACCTCCCACTCCGTGCCGAAACTCAGTTCGGCAGATATCCTGAATCAGAACCAGTGCATATCGCAAGTGTCGATGTTTTCTGACGCAACCGTGTATAACTTGGACTGCGCCTTGGGGAAATGAATGGGCCTGGATGAAGGCTGGCTTTGAGCTCCAGCGGAGTAGAGAAGTAACGGAAAATGCAAACTCTGTTACGGCGTCCTAATGGTTGGCTGCGAGCCGTGGTGGACCGAACGCGTTAATGCGGGTTGCGGTTCTCACTCGCCATTGACGAGTAAGTTGCAATCGACGAGATATGGCAAAAGAAGATCTGAATAGGTTCGAGCATGCGATACGTACAACGCCCCCCAAATTCTGAACCCTCGTACTTTCACTCTCAAGCTGTTGCGGATCACAGAGCGGAAATCGCCGACTACCTGGCTTCCAGTGTAAAAGACGAGCGCCCTCCGCGACTCACGACACGTTGGGACAGGTCGGTCACTGCTGCGCTGCTGGAACTCTTCGGTGACAAGTGCGCATACTGTGAAACCGCTTATTCCATCGAAGTCGATCTTTTTCGTCCGAGAGCCGCAGCCGAAAACAGTCAAGGTAAAATCGACTTCCAATACTACTGTTGGCTAGATACCGAGTGGCAAAACACCTACCCGGTCTGTTCCTCCTGCAGCAGGTCGAAGGCCAATTCATTTCCCGTAGAAAGGCGCGGCAAGGTCGGCGCTTCGATAGCAGATCTTCGTGCAAACGAGGACTACCTTTTGCTAGATCCTTGTTGGGATTTCCCCCCAGAGCATTTTAGCTTCTCCCCAGATGGTTATCTGGAGGGAGTCACACAGCGCGGTGAAGCGACGATCAATATCCTCCAGCTGAACCGTCCCGACCTGATCAAGAGGCGATATGAAGAATTTCAATCGTTTTCCGCTGACCTATGGACCCTGGTCGGCGGGATCAGCGATTTCGATGCCAGATGGTTTGACAACCCGACCGCGCGGCATCGAGGCGCGTTGCTTATCTGGCTTTTCGCTGCACTGCCTGCTTCACGGGTGAAGGTGCTTGGGCTTGATCGATCATCGCGAGACACACCCGAGGTGCGGCAAGCGATCTTGAAATCCTTGACGTCAAAGCGAAAAAGCCTTGCGCGACTGCTGTTTAAGCGTCCCGCAGACAGATCACCTGACCTCGCTTACGAAAAGCGTCATTATATCCGGCGCATCAATATCGAGAATTTCCGGGGAATTGATTCCCTTGCGCTAGAGTTTCCGGAGGGACAGCAACAGATTGGCTCGATTGCGGTACTAGGAGAGAACGCGTCGGGCAAAAGTTCCATTCTCCAAGCTGCTGCCTTAGGTTGCTTGGGTCCCGACGACGCCATCCTGGCCGGATTTGATCCGGATTGGTGTCTTCGCGACGGCGCAAAGAGTGGCTTCGTAGAAGTAGAATTCTTCGACACCGATCGACGTAATTTCGTCAGCTTCGGATCCGGTGAGTGGGTGTTCTCTGGCACGAAGCAGGTAGAGGTGATGGTGCTCGGTTACGGAGCGCACCGCCTTCCTGCCCGAGGGCCAGTTGGAGACCCCAAGAAAGGTTACCAGTATAGGGTTCATACCCTTCTTGACGAACGAGCCCTAGTCAGCGGCAGCGCGGGTCTCCAGACCTATCTTCGCCAGCTTGACCCCGACAGCGATCAGGCTGGGGACATCATTCGAAGCCTCAATGAACTACTCTCTAGGCAGGCAAAAGTCGGTATCAGCCCTCAGCACCAGTTGACAGTGACTGACAATGGGCGGGAGCAACCTCTCCGCGATCTGAGCTCGGGTTACAAAAGTATTCTGACCCTCGCTTCCGATATCCTCGATGTCATCCATGTTGTCTGGCAGGGCGCGACATCAGGGCAAGCGTTCATTCTGATTGACGAGATCGACGCACATCTACACCCAGCTTGGCGTTTGAAAGTTGTCGAGGCCCTGCGAACAACTTTTCCCAGATCGCAGTTTCTCCTGACGACCCATGACCCACTTACTCTTCGCGGTATGAATAGTGACGAGATCAGGATCTTGGACAAGTCCGGAAGCGGTAGTGACGTCAGGACTGTCGACGATGTTCCGCTCTCTGGACTTACTATAGATCAAATGCTGACCTCAGAATTGTTTGGCATGAAATCAACCGATGATCCCGAGCGAGCTGCGCAGCTTGACGAATATTACCGGCTGCTCAGCAAAGGAAGCCTCGACGCGCAAGATCTTCTCATGTTGGAAAGCTTGGAGAGCCGGCTTGGCAGGCCCTCGCCTATAGGCATTAGCCGCCGCGAGCGGTTGCTCGTTGCGGTCATCGAAGCGTTTCTGCAAAAGACGGAGAGGGATGCAAAGGGCGATGCCTGGACAAAGCCTGTTGTGGACGGCCTCCTTGCCGAGTTCGAAGATGCAATGTCGGAGCTGGGCGATGATCTTTAGAAGTCGTTTGCTCTCAAGCTGTCCATCCGGCCTCAGCTCATCCAGTGTCGCGGCCACCAGGGAACGATCACGGGCGACCATCTACTACGGAGCTGTCCCCGCCCCAACCAAATCAATGCGGTTTAAAGCATACAAGCACGACACCGTCCGGACCTCTCTGGCTCGTCTGTTCGGGCCAAAATGTGCGTATTGCGAATGTGTTTATGAGGACAATAGCCCGATGGAAATCGAGCACTTCCGACCAAAGGGCGAAACCGTGACGGCGTCCGGCGCGATACTCTTTCCGGGATATTGGTGGAGAGCTTCGACTTGGGAAAATCTTCTACCGTCCTGCATCGATTGCAATCGAGAGAGGTGGCACGACACTGGAGTAGGAGCGTACAAGTACGGCAAACAGAACCAATTCCCCCTGGCGGCAGGATCGGTCCATGCATCTGTCGAAGCCGACGTGGCGGCGGAGGTGCCCCTTTTGCTCGACCCATCGGCGGAGGAGCCCGCGAACCACCTGCAATTTTTCTTGCGCAAAGGGCTAGGAGGAAAAGACGAATCTATCGTTGCACCGTTAATCGACGACTATGGAAACGAGGATCCGAAGGGCCGGAAGTCCATCGATGTTTATGGACTCAATCGGGGTGGGCTTCGGCGTTCAAGAGACAGACAGATAATTCAACTGAGACTGGTCTTAGATATGATCGGAAAGGACTGGCTGACTGCACACCGAGAACCTGACATGCAACGACGAGCAGCCGCCGAAGTGGAACTTCGAAGACGCATTCGTTTGGTTGTCAGTGTGTATTTGCATTGGCAAGCGCCATTTGCAGCGGCATCACGCGCATACTTCCGGCAGTGGCAGGCAAGTTTGCAAAGTGAACTAACACCATCTGAGGAAGCGCTCGTTTAGAGGCCCGGAGGCCGCGTACCGGCACTGAAGCATGACGGTAATCCTGCTTCGCTCTCAGCATAAGTTCCCCTAACCCCTCTGGAGTGCGTAGGCGCCAGTCAACCTTCTGCTCGATCGCGGTGCGGGATAATCCGCTTCGTCGATGTGCACGAGGCGCACGGCGTATAGCGGTTGCGGATCTGAACGTGGTGACGACGTCAGGACGCAGTCCTAACGGCGACGCTATAAACGGCGGCCGGGACGAAGATAGGAGACCGCCGGGCACCGAAGCCGAAACCGAATTTGGCACCGGCACCGTAATTAGCAAAATAAAATGTTCACGATTGAGGATAGTCGTGTTGACGCCGACAGCTTTCTCGGCAACCCTTAATCCACTGCGTCCCCATCGGTAAAGAAAATGGAAACTTCAGAGGAACGGCTCGGCCGCTTTGGCCACCACCCTGATCCGGCAATTGATTTCTGCATTGAGGTGGAAGAACTCCAAAGCATTCACCTCAACCGAATGATTGATTTCGAGAACGATCCCGCGCTTGAAACCCGTGTCGAGAAAGCCATTGATTTCAGGGTTGGAGCCGATCTCAATGCGATCGATGCCAAGCGAATACTTCGTGGTATCTATGCCGCGCTTCGTACCGAAGAATTAACCGCAGCAGCCGCAGGCCCCTGAGTTTGAGGGGCATGTCCCCTGCCCTGTCGCCATAGCGAGACAGAACTATTGCTCACGTTCTCTGTTTGTTCTATAATTCAGTTGTCGAGTCACTCTCTTGCTCGTCCACAGGTTTGTATGGTTTTCCACGCCTGCGTCTTGGTTGCGTTCAAAGGGTGGTTGAGTTGGGATCAGGCCCGTGCAAGTTCGACAGGTGAGATAACATAGCGCAAACTCTAGAATCTCCACCTCCCCATTTGCCATGGAGCGACCAATGATTGGAAAATTTGTCTGTTGGTCACGTATGCAGAGTGAAGCAGGTCAGCCGCTCGAACACATCATTGCCCGCAAGGAGAACGAGCGCCTTTCCAACGGAGGCGTCTTTTTCTGGGGAGTCGGCAACGCTCCCTCTACTCTGATAGCACCGCTGGCTCGTATGGAAGTGGCTGTTCCTATGGTCTTCTCCATAATGAAAGGGAAGCCGAAGGCGCATGACATTGCACCGGCGAGTGTCGTGGCTTGGCGTCGGTATGTTGACCAAAACGGCAACGAACGGCCTCTCCCCCCTTCCATTCTGGTTACCAGCCGCGGCGATAGCAGCACCGGAGTGCGTAAGTCCAAACACTTCGCCCTTATATGTCAGTCCCAAGAACCGCTGGCTGTGGTGAGTGGTAAGCCCTTCAATCATCGTAGCTATCGAAACGCAGGTGTTAACGGTGGCGCCGTTGGCGCTTCACAGGTCACGGCACTTCTAACACCGTCAATAGATGATAACGCAGTTGCCGAATACGAAGCGAACATGGAGGCTTCTCTTGCCGACGCATATTGGGTTCGTTTGACAGATCCGGTTCAGCTTTCCGAAAGCCAACTAAGGCTTTATGCTCGATCAGGTTCACTCTCAGTATCGGACTGGGTCGACTACGTCTCCGATATTCGACAGAAAACGGTGCGCGTTTCGGACACAGGCCGACAACTCGGCCTGTTCTAGGAGTTCGCTTATTGGGCGGAATGCGGAAATGACCTCTGAGGCGAAACGACTTCGACAGGAACTTCGAGGTGCTGGCATTAGTGACAGCGCCATTGATGCAGCATGGCCGTCGTGGTGGTCAGATGACCTGGATGGCAGTCCGTCTGGGCGGACTGAGTTGCGGTTTACTCTTGCTCGCAAACTTGGGCTAAGCCCTCGCCCGCTATTGGGGGAACGTGTCGAGTTCGTTTGGAAAGATAGAGCTCGCTTTAAACATTTGGCCACAAAGGATCAGGTTCGACAGGATGCTTTGTCATCGTTCGGAGTAACCGTAGGCAGGCTTCTGCTCCAGGCCAATCAAGGCGGACCGCCGCTCAACATAGATCCCCTTATGCTCCGAAATGCGGTGCTCAAAAGCTCAGATTATGTCGATCTGCGCTCGTTGATTACTTTCGGCTGGGCGATGGGCATCCCAATTATCCACCTTCGCGTCTTTCCGCTTGAACAGAAATCGATGCATGCGATGGTGGTGGAAGACAAGGGACGATACGCGATCCTATTGGGCCGGGATTCGAACTATCCCGCTCCCGTAGCTTTCACCCTGGCTCACGAGATAGGTCATGTGATGTTGGGTCACCTAACAGGCTCAATGGCACTTGTTGATATGGACGAAGGCGAAGATAAAAAAACACTCGATCCTCAAGAAGCCGAAGCTGACGAATACGCGATAACGCTTCTCACCGGTACGCCGGATCCACAAATCACAACAAGTACGCCGAGCTTCACCGCGAGATCGCTTGCCAATGCCGCTCTCGAAGAAGGTCAGCGCCATCGCATAGAGCCGGGAAGCCTTGCTCTTTGCCTTGCACACCGCACTGATCAGTGGCCGGTGTCGATGGCGTCGCTTCGATACATCTACTCAACCAGCAAGCCGGTCTGGCAAGAAGTCAACATGATAGCTCGAAACCAGTTGAATTTTGACGTGCTAACCGAAGAGTCAGCCGAATTCCTTCAGAAAGTGATGTTCGGTACCAATGACTGACTCTGTGCTGGTCGATAACGACATCGCTGTGAAAACCTGCGCGTACAGATCAGCTCAAGCGCTGATAGACATTCTCGATGCGCTGCGGACCAATGCGTCCATGTTACGGGTTTCGAAGTTCGCTGTGTCCCGGCGGATCCAGCGTGCGAAGGACGTCAATCACCCGGATTCGCTAAAGCAGGAATGGGAGAAACTGAACCCTCGAATCTTGGAAATTGAACCAACGCCCCAAGAAATCGATTTTGCTGCCAAACTCGAAGAGATGGCAATCGAGCGGTCTCTGGATCTTGACAGCGGCGAGAGCCAACTCCTCGCGATACTGCATCATCGCGGCGCCAGCCTCATGATCACGGGGGATAAACGAGCGCTCCGCGCCATCGGAGAGCTTAACCTCGCATTGCCTCCACGTTCGATCGCATGCCTAGAGCAGGTGATTTACACAATCTTGTCATTGGTGGGACTGGCAGACCTGCGCCAAAAGGTCTGCCAGGAGCCTAAGATCGACAAATCCATTGCGATGTGCTTTTCGTGCTCAAGCCAAAACGCACCCCCGCTTGAATCTGTGATACAAGGTCTAAGGAGTTACACGGATGCAATCAGAGCATGGGTCTCAGACATTCTATGCCCTGAATACGAAATCACGGTTGCCCTCTAAAACCGCGTAAGAACACGGCATAAGGCGCTTTCAGCTCTGCAACCAAGCTAATCGGCCGCGCTTTGGAAGGCTCGTCTTCGTTAAGTAGCTCAGGCGCATCAAGTACTTTGAGGCACGCCTTATCGACGCGGCCCTTGATGTAGCGCGTACCCAAGCGGCCGATGCTCCGGCCGACCTGCACTTTGGTTTGATCGAGCGGAAGCTTGAGGTCGCACTCAAGGATCTCATCGATCATGAGCGCAAACCTTGACCCCCTCACCTCGATTTTAGGCGGGATCACCTTCCAAGTGAGACCGTCCGACGAATATTCCTTAGCGCACAACGGCTCGGCAAAGTGCTTCGAATTCATTGCCTCCATGCACAGATGGATCGGCTGTCCGACCGCGGCAAACTCGTTAGCAAACGGCTGAACCATCGATGTAGGATGGCAGGTGTTCCCACCATAGCCCCACATGCCAAATCCCTCTTGCTTGATCTCTTCCGCCTTACGCTTGATGATGTCTTCAAGCGTCTCCTGCGCATGAGTTCCAACTTTCATATAAAGAATGCCAGCTCCCGGCTTTATAATGTCATCCATTCTGATCACCTAGCAATTCGAGTCTGTATTCATCATCCGGCGCTTTGCCATAATCTGGGCGTTTGAGTTCGCGGACATATCTCACTCTTGGCTCCTGCGCGTTCCCGTAGAAATTCGGAAAACGGGATTTGTCCGTCGCGACACTGGGCACTCTGCGCTCGCCGTTTCCAGGAACCGCACTGACGAACAAGTTACAGGACCTAAGCAGCGGATCATCATCGAGATGGTACTCGTGCAATTTCCGTTGCATCCGTGATACGTAGAAGCCGGTTCTCGAAGAAAACGCCTGAACGTTCGCGAGGACGTTTTTTGCCCAGTCCCGGTCGTCGTCGTCCGCGATTACAATCAAGCCATCGCCCTCATAGCCCACGGCCTCGATGCCTCGCTCGACGAACACATTCACGCTCTCACCGTTATTCGAAGCTCCCCATGGCGGGTTGGTGTAAAAGCAGTCGTATGCTCCGGGCTCCGGAAATGGATCCAGAACATTGTAAAGCTGGGCGTCAAGATGGCTTAAGCCTTCTTTGTCAGCAAAACGCTTGACTGCGTTGACAGTCCGCTCATCGAAATCGAAGACCGTGATTTGAGATGGCCCAAATGAAAGAACCTCTCGTACCTTAAGATACGCGACGGCAACACTCACCGCGTCGCCGTCTCCAATAAAAGCCAAACGCTTACCGTCCGCCCAGTCAGCGACGATCTCGCTCTGGACGACCATATCGCCCGTTTTCATGTGGATTTGGTCGAAGTCCCTAAGGGGCCTGGGACGGTTCTGAACGACGTCGGAAACTGCATTTATGGCTTTGTGAAGATCAACGCGCTCGCGCATATTGGCCTCAAAATGGGATGGCGGGTTTTCATGACAATCGTGCTTTCAACCGGTCAACCAGTTGCGCCTGATCGCCTGAGGAATCGAAGAGGTAAACGGGCTTTCCGGTGATCACGCCGTAGTTTGCGGCAACAGATGCTTGTAGCGCTGTGTGCATCCTGGCTTGCTCTTCGTCGATTTGCGGGCGGCCCGCTGGATCAATCCCGATGCGGTGCACTGCGACCTCTGGAGGTGTGTAAAGAACCCAAATCTCATCAGGGCTGAGCGCTTGGACTTTCTCATTTGAAAAGGCCGTGATCCGGAAGCCGAACACTTCTTTTGTTACCGGATGGCTATCGATTATTATGGGTGCGTATGCACGATTGTCCTCGACGAACCGCAGCAGTTGCCGATCCATTTCGGAGACGTCGTCCGGAGTGATCACCCCGCTAGACCGTCGCCGAACCTCGTTTTGATCCTCAATAAGCTCGCGGTCTCGGACGAAATCGGTGAGGCGTTGTCCGTACTCCCAGATCAAAAGGTTAGGGATCTTCTCTGCCAACAAGCGTGTCGTGGTGCTCTTCCCAGCAGCGGGCGCACCAGTAAGATAAATCGTTTTGTGACTCATTCGCTCCTCCCAAAGCGAGACTAGGAAAAATCTGCGACAAAGACAACTAAAGGATGTAGTTTTGATAAAGTAATTTCGGCCAATGAGTTGCATGATGGAGTCGGGAGCGGGCAACGAGTTAATTTTTACAACAGTGGAACTCTCGAAGCACCCAGGAAGACACTCCCCTCGAACGCAAAACGTCCAACCAGCATCGATGACTACCGGAATGAGTGCGCGTAGATCAACCATACGCACGTATAATTGCATAATTCATGGACAGCAACGCGAACGAACCCTGGGAGATTCTCTTCGTGGGTGTTGGCCAATGCGGGTGACGTCGGTTACCGGTAAGGCTGGCGGGGTTGAAATTCGTTGTCCAGAAACGTAAATATTTTGGAACCACGAGGAGCACTCCCATACACAACGCGATGAGGAACTGCCTAACGGCAGGGCCAACCCTCGACGCTCCTTTCGCTGCTGACGAACCACGATATATGAGGCCTACGCAATCAGTTAAGTCGCAATCTCGCCGGAGTATTTTTTTGCCTATCCGCTCTCGCTCGCATGAACTCGAAGATGAATCGATCGAAAGATTCAAAGGAGCTATCCCCCGGCGATGGGTATGTCGCGAAAAGAGCCGTGACTACGGTGTTGATCTGGAAGTTGAGATATTCGCCGAAGACCGTACTGCCACTGGTTTGATGTTCTACGTGCAGCTCAAGGCCACGGATGACATCGAGCGCGAGCAAAAGACCTCGATGGAGGTCGATAGGATCAGCTACCTTCAAGGCCTGGAGCTTCCTGCGGTCGTCGTTCGCTACTGCTCCCCTACTGGCCGGCTATTTTGGGTCTGGGACTTTGAGGCAGCGAGCCAAGCTACCCCCCCTGCAAAGTCGGCGACAATCGCCTTTGCAAACGAGTGGACCGGCGACACGCCCAATGAGCTCTCACGGCTGCTTAGGGTCCTGAGACGTCTGGGTGAGCGAAGGCAGAATGAGCGCTTCTCGTTAGCAACCCGATACGACGTTGGCTACAGCACGCAGTTGATCGCTTCCCAAGCGCTTCACGAAATGGCTGGCCAACTTCCATTCATTCGTTATGGCGAGGATGAGACACGGCTTCCCTTCGAAATCTCATTTTCGCTCGATCGTTTGCGGATCACACTAGGTCGCGGGTACTTGGATCTTCCGGCCAACTACGAATCACCTGCCGAAGTACGGAAAACACTCGCATATGGGCTTGCAGCAGTTCTAATGCGAGCTGGTTTTAGCGACCGCGCTGCAACGACGGCCAACTACTGTCTTTCCCTTGGAGATGCTTATACTACGATACGAAGGGAATTGTCGATTTATGCCTGCATTGCGTTGCGTGGGGACCCATTGAAAGCAACGCGGCTGGCGATTCACGCGGGCCTCCATCATCAACAAGATGAAATCTTCGTGGCGTTTACGGCGGAGCTGAATACCGGAGGATCCGCAGAACGATCTGAAGTCGCTAAGGCCATAGAAGAGTATTATCTCCCCGCAATCAACCTCGCTCCCACTCTCGAAAGCCGGGGCTCGATCATGTATTCGCTGGGGAACGTCCGTTATAACAATGACGAGCACGCCAAGGCCGTAGCAGCGTATAACTCAGCGCGTAAATTGCGACCCGAATACATGAAATCAGACTATTTTTTTCGAGAGCTTGGCGGCACTTTCTATAACGCTCGTAAGTTTCGATGGGCTGTGAGCGCCTATCGCCGAGCTTTGGAGTTAACGCCGGACTCTGAAACCATCTTCTGTCTCGGTGACGCTCTGCTATACAACGGCGATTTCAAAGAAGCGTCGTCCATACTGGCGTCAGTTGCCGATGTTGAGAGCGTAAGCTTATCCGCGAACGCGCGATTGAAATGGGGGCTCGCTGATTGGTTCAGCGAGAGCGGCGACCGCCCATCCCCACGGAATGTGGACGAGATCCTTCAATACACAAATGAACTGGACACCCAAGAAAAGAAGTTCCCCGCAATTCTAGCGTCTGCATTCGCTTCTCGGAACGACAGTTTCCTCTGGTCTTGGGCTATCCATCTGTCGGTAGTCACAGCCGGGATTAGCATCGCGGCCGACGTGGTGTTGTGCGCTCAGGAGGCCTGCGGATCGGAGGCGTACGCAATGTGCCGCGAACGCGCCCTGCCCCTCATGGAGGATGAGACCGATCTTAAGCAATTGGACGATTTGCATATGGAGGCGCAAGGTCTCGTGGCCTCAGCACCTCGACGCCCTTTCTTGGCCCGAGTCTTAGCCGCCGAGGGGACGCGCGTGTTGGAGAAACTAGTCTGAGATGCAAATTTTAAGCTCGTCGTTAGCGACATTGCTCGAATGCAGAGGGAAACGTGCCGGCCACCGTCCCGCCCTTCCGCCGTCCACTGAGCATGCTCGTTTTGGAACGCGTCGGTTGCCGCTGCCATTCTACGAGTATGCGATCCTTGACTTCCCGCCCAGCCTTTCGATGTTAGTTTTCAGATCAGCGGAGGCGCCCACAGACATCCATAGCGCTGGTCTGTGTGGCACATTCGAATGAAGATCAATGACTTAAACGTTTTTTTGACGGCTATGCATGAAGACCGGAAACATTCGCAATCCTAGCTCAGCGGAATGTCATCGCCCACCTTTCGATTACTCGTGGAGCGAGGACGCCATTTTCACAAATGCTCTACGGACTTCGCCACCGCCCGTTGCAACGTCGGGTAAAAGCAGACGCCGCTCGGATAGGCAGAACGGAACAACCCACAGCCTATGTTGCGGACTGCTATTGTACTCGAACGCTTCCAAAGCCTCACTAAAAGCAGCTGTCCTTGGATAAATCAGGATGAGATCGCCACGGTTTCCCAAAAAGTTGTGGCCATAGGCGTGAAGCTGGTAGAGGTCTCCTTGGCTGAGCAGATATTTTTCTCGCGCACCATTGCTTGCCTGATCAAGCAATTTCCATTTCGTGTCCAGGACAAGTCGAACATCACTTTGCTCGGATATCAGTAGGTCGGGCTTCAGCCGGAACATCTTTCGCTTACCCTGGCGAACGAGATGCTTTGACCCATTTTGCGAGGCCAAGACAAAGCCGGGCGCGAGATGTCTTCTGAGGTGCTTTGCGACAAATGCTTCGAATAAAGTCTCCATCGGATAAAGGAGCGACGGCGACGAGTTTGTGCCGCTTCCGGTAACAGGTGACAAGCCGGTGATAATCAATCGGGCCCACGTCAGCGGCTCCGTATAGTGGTCCATTCCGCGCTGGCGAACTATGGTCGCAAAGTCACGAAAAGGGTCAATCGACGATGGAATATCGATAAAGATGAAATCCAACTCTCGCGCCAATCGTTGGTTTTCCGCGTTACGGGTTATCCCCTTCACCATATCCATGGCTTTCCGGAGAATACGGTTCTCTGGCCGGTTGAGGGTGAACTCGTCATACTCGGTGTAGAAACGATCTGGCCGAACCAGGTTTCGCTTGATGTTATCGGCAACAAGCAGCTTGCCACGGAGCGCATAGAGATTTCCACGATTAGGCTCGTATCCACTGCGAATGCCGCGCTGTACACACCTTCTTACTGCTTCCAAGAATTCCGCGATAAATACCTCAAGCAGTGGCATTTTCTCAGCGGCTAGCTCTGCCGATGCGGTTCTCAGATGTCGGAATTCACCCAGACATGCAAGCATCTGGATCAAGATCTTCCGCGCCCCTCCTGCGCTTTCATCGGCGCGTCCAACCTTCGGTAGCACCTCAATCTGAAAGCCCTGGGGGGAACGTATTACGCCGACGTAGTTCGTTACCTGCACCGCTGGCCTTCCGCGATTTAGACGAAGACGGAGCCACTTCGGGCCGTCCTCTTCCTCGTTTTGACGAGCGCACTCACCGAGCAACCAGGCGAACACGGATGTTGGTACCAAACGAGCGCTCCCACCATCTTCGTCAGAGAGCAGATCGAACTCGAAAACTTCAAGAGGCTCCTGTGCGCTCATCACACCGCCGAGTGCCGCTCGTAAATGCCGAGATATGCATGCGGGTTATCGAGTGCCGTTGACTGCTTTTCGTAACGCAGTTGCGCAAGTAGAGCGTCCATCCCATGATCGGCGCCAAGAAGCTCGGTAGCACGCTCACCAATGTCGATCTTGGAGATGAACTGCGCGGATATCAGTTTCTGGTTGTCGCCCAGGACAAGCCGGATCTTCTGCCAGTCATCAAAGAAATACTCTTCCAGCAAAGGGATGATCCGGTTTCTGAAAATCGCAGCGAGTTCACTAAATTCCAGACCGGGGGTGACCCTCTTCAACGGTGTGAAATAGGCGTGGCCGATGCAGTGATCACGATCATAGAGTAATTCCACACGGCGGTTCATGGTCTCCAACATCCGAGCGACGTCGATCTCGACGCCCCCCGCTTTAACGATGACCCCGTTGAGCGGCGCGTCCACGCCGACAGTTGTGTTCGGCATGACCGGGAAGAATTCAAATCGCCGGCGAAGCGCTGTGTCCATCAGCGCGAGAGACCTATCGGCGGTATTCATGGTGCCAATGATATCTACGTTCCGTGGAATTGTGAAAGGTTCCCCCGAGTACGGCAGCGTCAGAACAACACCCGTTTCCTCGCCTTGGCGCTTATCGGCCTCTATCAGAGTTATAAGCTCTCCAAAAATCTTGCTGATGTTACCACGATTGATCTCATCTATCACGATTGCGAAGCGATGATCAGGTGAACGACGCGCCTCCTCGCAAAGTGTCTTGAAAACCCCTGATCTTATCTCATACTGGATCTCACCACCCGCATCATCGGATAGGACGGGTCTCAGCCCTTCAACGAATTCTTCATAGCCATAGGACTGATGGAAGGTAACAAACCGGTGGCGCTTTACGGTCGCCTCACCGGAAGGGCCCGCCTTCAGTGTCTGCACCAGCTCCATCACAGCGGCACATACCGCTTCCCAATCTCCAGCTAGCTTCCACTCGGCGGTGCCCGTTCGTTCAAAGATTGGCAGGCCAGCGCGAACTCGCTGGTCGCCTCCGCGAGCGGACTTCATGAGCAATGTAGTCCAAAGGGTCTGCCTGACGTTCTGTTGACGGCCTTTCGCCGTCGACACTGCCTGCACGAAAGGGTGTTCGAGGATTTGGGTGACGGTGCCCATGCCGCCCATATCGTAAAGCGCGGCGGCGACCGCCTCCCACCAATTCAACTTACCGAAGTTTTCGAATATGAAACGGCTCTTCCACTCCGAAGGTTCTTCTGACACCAAGCGCTGCTCGTAGTCACGCTTCAATATCTGGAGAACTTCGTACGTTTTTCCTGTTCCCGGAGGACCGTAAAAAATCCAGTTCCTGGGGTTGGAATTCTTCATTTCTGCTTCGCCTTCGTCCTGATCCTCGTCGGGCACGTTCTCGTCTTCAGGCTTGATTTCATCCGGCCAGTATCCCGGCCTCTCCTCCTTCAACTGAGACCAATCGGCATCAAGGGGAGCTGCCCCGGATAGAGCATCTTCTAACCGAGCTACAAGTTCCTCAGTGAGAGGTTGACGCTTGAACTTCCCAAGCCCGTCCAGGTCTCGACGCAAAGTCAAAGTTCTGCGGCTCTTGCCTTGAATAGTGGCGACGGCTGCTATCGCCCGGCTGGTATCGGCTTCCTTCCGTCCGAACCGGACTTGAACGCCCCTGCCGACATGCCACCAGTCAAAGCCCTGCTCATGCGCGAACCGAGCCAGCCGACAAAAGAGACGCTTTTCCTCATCATTCCATTTCTGGCGATAAGCTTTGAATTCTGGCTTTCCCTCGAAATGTTTGAGTACCTGCTCATCGCTGAGCCGTTCTAGCCCCAGTTTCTGGGCTACCTCATCGTACGAGAAACCGAAGCCATTTATTTCATCGATTGACCAATCAACTAGCTCGGTCAACGACATTTTCAGGCCCTGGGCCTTAGGGAGGAATGAGATGATGGGCGAGCTACCGGTGTACCCCCCGGATATCTCTCGGTAAGCCAATCGTGTCGGGTGCTGGTCTGAGAGCTGCACGGTATCGATTTTGACGACGAAAGTCTGATCGGCGTCGATCCCCACGGTGTATGCCAGCACCTCAGGGGACTCATCAGAGGGGTAGATTTTTGCCCAGTTATAGCCGGCAAAGTTGTTTGCTTGATTAGTCGGGCGTTGTCGCACTCGTACCCTGGCGCCATTCGGCAATCTGGCGGCCACCTGATCAGCCCATTGCTTGGTGATGGCGTAGGCCTCTTGTAGTCGCTGATAAGCGGCGACATAAGCCGAGTTCGTGCGATCCATCTTCTTTCCCGACACCTCTTTCAGCGTCGCGAAATGTTCTTCAGTGAAATACGCCATGCTTTCGCTTTCGAATTTATTGGACCGACACGGCACCAAGAATCTGATCAAACACCTGAACCGACTCGCGGACACGATTCAAAATTGGCTCGATATCGGCCAGCGCAGCCGAGTAGTCTCTTGACGTCCATGCCGCGAGGAGCACGTCGGACGAAATCGAGATCGGGACGTAGAATTGGCCTCTCCCCCCATGGATAAAACCTAGCAAAGCGAGACGTTTAACAATGGCGCCAAACGCGGCGCTCTTTTCGAAAACGCCATAGGCTCGCCGCGACCCGCCAGGAACATCGTTATAAGTCTTGAAGCGGATTGCGAGCTGGCCGTCGCCAAGCCCGGTTAGTTTTGCCAACTCGGATACATGATTGTCACCATCGTAGGAAAGTTCGTACCATGCGATGAATGTTCCATCATGCTGTACCCAGTGGCGCGACGCGAGGTAGAAATCGTCAGACGCGTATCCCTGTCCAGTCGTTGGCAGACGCCCACTGCTGAAAAGCACGCCCGAGTTCTAACCAAACTTCAGGCTCCATTTGGTTCCGCCGAAACGCGGCGGCTTTCTCAAGAAGGTCTACGTCTCTTATTATAATTGCGCCGGCAGATCGGTCGTTGTCGTCTTCCATAAGGGTCCCGCGAGGTTTGTACGTATGTGCGCAGCGAACCCGCTGGCAAGGTTTGTTGAAATGCTAGATTTCGAGCGTTGCCGCACGGCTGCCTCCAGCAAGACAGCGATATCAATCCACGGCATTGGGAGCACGCGAGTTCCCCATCCTAGACCGGAGTTGGGCGGCCTACCGTTTGGCGTTAAATAGACAACGCCCCAGTTTCTGTCTCCCGCACGCCGCTCCGCCACCTGGCAATAGCGCTCAACCTGATCGGGCTGCTCTCCAGCATCAATCTTCACTTCGATGATGATAAAGTTTCTTGGATCGTCGATCAGGACATCCACCCGATTCCCAATAGATGCATCGGGTAGGACTTCTGTAGCGACTCGACATGCCGCAGATGAGGGCCTTGGGCTGACACCTAACGCTTCGGACTGTTTTGTGATCAGGGCATCTACCAAGTCCGAGCCAATCCCATGACGGTTTTTTGCGAGCAAAAACCAAGCTAGGATCTGCGCGTTTCGAACCTCATCGCGACCAAGGCTCATTGCTTCGAACACGTTGGACAGCGAACCACTACGCTCTATCGTGGTGAGGTGCAGGCGCAACTTGCTAAGCGATGCCCCAAGTGCTTCCGCGTCCACAGGCGGCGCTGTTAACGTGGCTCCCGACCTGAACAACGTTCGTAACTGCGCTATGGATGCGGTCAGCCGCTCTGCAAATGATGGATTAGCCGCGAGCACTCAAATCCCAACCCGTGGATAATTTATAAAGCGATAAATAGCGCAGTTGGCGATTCGGTCAAACCATTGTCCGTAAACATTCATCTTCTTCCAGATTGGTGCGGGACGAGCCTCCGCTATCACTGGCCTTTCGAGTTGACGGGCTCGATCGGCAGCCAATCCCGGGTTTCCTTAAAAAACAGATAGTGTGCGCGGAGAAGATCTTTCGATGCGAAGTGTTCGACTGAGCGACCAGAGAATTGTGCGTAGGTCGATCCTGCAAGCTCCGCTGCGACAACCAGCCTATTGGATTTCGGGTGAACGCTAACCAGGAACTTGTCGAACAGCGAGTGCAGATCCGAGCGAAGAATCAGACCGTTTTTCGGATCGTTTCTCAGAGCAATGTCTTTTGAAAATGGGACGATGTGAGCCGCTTGCAGTACAGCGTGCACGCCACATCGGGTGATCGGGCACCTACCGTTGTACAATTTTATCAAAGCAGCACGAAATTCTGCCTGGTCCGGCCGAGCTTCCTGCATGGTGAACCGTCGCTGGAAGCCGTCCAGTACAGCCGCTTGGTCGTTTTCGAGAGCGCGTTCCTCGTCAGACATGTATTGCGTCGTGGCGAGTAGAGCCGATCGCTTGGCAATGTATTCAGCAACAACTACCCGGAACTCCGCCAACTCCGCTGCGGTTAGTTCGTAGCTTCTCAGGTGACGGTGACTGAGTATATGGTCGATGACGTCGCTGCCGGACGAGCCGCCTGGCCAACCCCGCAACCTGTAATGTGGCTTAATCAGTCGAACCTTTACGAGGGTCCCGGTCGTTTCCGATTCGCCGACGGCAACGTCCGAAGCGATCCCTTCTGCGGTCAAGCCAAGCCCGCCACCAAATAGCGGATCCTCGTGACACCAAACAATCAGTGTGTCGCCGTTTGCAACGGAGGTTCCCCTGCCACCTTCAATCAATGAGGGGTTTGGAAACTGCAAGCGAGTCCCTTCCCATTGGGACGCATCAGTCGGTCGAGGCTCAGCGCCACCAAGGTGAAGTTCACAATTGATTTTAAGCAAAAAGGTACGCATCATTGGCCTCTTCCAAGAATTTCGAGACTGATGGTTGGCAGCATCAGTCTCCTGGCGCAAACAACCCGAAGTACTAATTGCTCGAGCGATTCGCTAGCAGTTGCGATTCAGCCGCTACTTTTTAGGCTGGGTCGATAGATAGATGTCGCAGTGCGATTGACGCGGGAAGCGCTAAGTTGCGGCCAACTGCTGGCATATCAAGGACGCTCCAAGCGGGTGACATCGAGGCGCTGCCAACTGCTCGCAAGGGGATGAGAGAGGTTGTCGACTGAGGATGGCAGCCACTTTTGCTCCAAACACCCGCCTTGGCGGCCTCGCGGGGGTTTTCAAGGAAATCAAGCTAGCGAACGACCGAAATGACGGCAATTCCGGCTTCCTCCGCAGCTTCTATCAGTGATGTTCTTGCGACTTCCATTGTGGCGTCGCCGGTCAAGGCGTCCAAACAGGACTTGACTGCTTGAACATATTTTTCGCCGTCATCGTCCGGCCATTCCGTGAGCAAGACTTGCCCGACGTCGTAAAGTGTACGGATTTTGAACGCCTCGCGACTTCCCATGACCAGCATCAGCGGAGTGAAGTCGCTAGTTGTGTGCCGGTTCATGTCATATCGCTCCGCCGCATTAATCAATGATTTACCATGCAAGGATCGTACCTCGGCCTCCGTTTCACTTTCCGCGGCCCCGTAAAAGGACGATCAAGCCGCGACTCTGTTTCGTCCATGGCGCTTTGCACGATAGAGCGCTTCGTCGGCCCGGCGCATCAACGCTTCTAGGTCATCACGCCCATCAGCAACGGCTACGCCAATGCTTGTGGTCAATGCTATAGGAGTCCAACCCCACATCACTGGTTCGGCGGCGATTTGAAGGCGGATTTTCTCTGCTCGAGCAGAAGCCTGCCGAAGGTCAGCCGCCTGCGGGACAATTCCAAATTCCTCGCCGCCAAGCCGGGCAATGAACTCTTGAGGACCAAGGAACTCACTTGCGCGTTCGACAAACACCTTCAGGGCTACGTCACCTCCCGCGTGGCCGAATGCATCGTTGACGCTTTTGAAATGGTCAAGGTCAGCGAGCAGAAGCGCGCACCCGCGCAGAGACTCGCCACCGCGAACGTTCGCTATCAGCCCCGCTCGGTTCAATGCTCCGGTCAACTGATCGGTCACGGCCGCCCGCCGAAGGTCGTCGCGCGCTCGTTCTTCCATCATGGCAAACAGCCCCACGACGAAGGCATTGTTCAGCACGAAGTCGCCAGCGAGTATCAGGATTGCTGAAATCTGGCTGTTAGAAAATGCCAAATCGAGAGTGAGAGACGTAATGTAAAGCGGCGCGTAGGCGGCCAGTACCCATCCGGTAGCTTTCCTGGCGTAGCCGTCACCGTAGCGGATGAAGTATTGCGCAGCTGCCAAGACATTAACGGCCAACAGCGCTGTAGCTAATGAGCTGCCTCCGTTCCTGAGACCTAGCTATGCAAACAAAACGTAGGCTGTGAAGGTCGCCACCGGAGCGACGCAGAGATGGCAGTGGAAAGTCCGCCGGCCATCAAAGGCACGAGCGCCGCTCCAGGTTAGAGAGATGTTGGCAGAGACGGCAGCCAACAGAAATGCGACGAAGACTACGTCTCGCGAGAGAGTGAAGCCGTATACCGCAGCGGATACCAACAGCAGACTGGCACCCCACAGCAGAAGCTGCGGCTCGCGCCGCTTCATCCAAAGTGCGAGGAACATGCCCGAGTAGCTCAGGTTCAGCAGCGAGTTGCAAAGGTGGATAGTGGCGTAGTCGATAGACATGGTCTCGGGCGTCTTCAAACAGTTTCGTAATAGCTATCAAACCGGGCTTAACAAATCCGAATTGGCCGTATTGTATCGAAGTCCGTTAAAGGCATTTTCAGCTATGCCATTTATCATTGGTAGCATGAGCATAGTCGCACATAACCGATAGATGCATTCGGGGAGCATTCATGCGAATAAGCACGATCACGAACTGGGCGTATGCGATAACCGTTGGACTTACGCTCCTCTCGGGCGGGGCGTTCATGATCGCGGCGAAAAGCGCAGACGACGAACGTATTTCGACCGAGACGGCCTGGAGGCTCGACGAGCAAGTCGAGTCTCTATCCCGCGCCGCAGAGCAGACCACTGAGGACGCCAGGCTGTACATCCAGAAGGGCGAGGAACGATACCTCAAGGCTTTCCAGGCCGCCGACGCCGATGAACGTGCGCGGGAAAAATCGCTCAAGGCTCTCGATCAATCGCGACTTAGCGCGCAGGAAGCGGCAGCATTGTCGATCATCGTGATAGATGCCGAACTCTTGGACGCAATCGAAGAGCAAGCCGTCAAGGATTACGCGAACGGCGAGACGGAAAAGGCCCGCGCCGCCGTGTTCTCTCCTGAACACGAGGAAGCTCAATCGGGCCTGCTCGCTAGTGTGGCACACTTCACAGAGCTCGTGGCCACGAGAACGGAGCAAGAGCTCTCAAATGCCAAGGCGAAGGCCGATCTCTGGGGTTCGATTGCCAAATCCCTTCTCCTCGTAACGGCGCTGGTATTCCTCAGTGTCCTTTATTTCGTCCTCAAGCGACGGGTCGCGCGTCCTCTCCTCGAAATGAGCGGCATCGTCCGCCGGTTGGCCAAGCAGGACTACGATGTGCAGGTGCTGCCAGATGGCCGCGCGGACGAGATCGGCGACATGAATGCGGCCATACAGATATTCCGGGACAATGGCATCGAAAGGGACCGCCTCGACGCCGAACGCAGGATGGACCAGCAGATGAAGGACCTTATCCTTCAACTAATGCACCGGTTGCAGGCCTGCCGTGACGAGGCCGAGCTAGCCGATGTGGTGCCTCTGTTCGCCGTGCAGATATTTCCGAAGCTTGGCGGCCAGCTCTACATCATGAATGACGGACGGACGGTTTTGGCTGCAAAAGGGACCTGGAACGATCCGATCCGGTCTTCGCAGGAGTTCCCCACGTTCGAGTGCTGGGGACTGCGGCGAGGCCGCCTCCATGTCAGCGACGACACGCACGGCGACGTGCCATGCCAACATCTGGATGATGCGCTGCCAGGTGGCAGCCTTTGCGTGCCCCTCGCCGCCCATGGGGACATCGTCGGCATGCTCTATTTTGAAAGCAGCGACGGAGCCAACCTCAACGCAGCCCGCGTCTATATCGAGCTGATCGCAGAGAACCTCGGACTGGCAATCGCAAATCTGCAGCTCCGCGATCGCCTGACCAACTTGGCCACCAAAGACGCTCTCACCGGACTGCTGAACAGACGCTCGCTGGATGAGAACCTGAACCGTCTCCGCCGTGAGGAGACGGACCTGCCCGCCGCACTTCTGATGATCGACATCGATCACTTCAAACGGTTCAACGACGACTTTGGACATGACGCCGGCGATTTCGTCATGAGCCAGGTCGCAGCGATCATGGCAGACCTCGCCGGCGCTGGAGGTCGGGCGCATCGCTACGGTGGAGAAGAGTTTGCCGTCGTTCTGCAAAATGTGGAACGTGCAGCGGCATTTGAGATCGGTGAGAACATCCGGCATGCGATCGAGGCGACGCCGATCAACTATCTCGGAAGGCCGCTTGGGACCGTGACGGTCTCCATTGGGATCGCATCGACCGAGGCAAATCAGCCACCCGCGACGCTGATGCAACGGGCAGATGCGGCGCTGCTGCGCGCCAAGGCGTCGGGCCGCAACATCACCTTGGCGGATTGGATCGACGGGAGGTCCGGACGGCTTGTGGGATAGGTAAATTTGGCCGAAACCAAGCGCAGCGCTAAACTGGTTGACTGCACCTCGATAGAGAACACAATAAGAACATCCTAGTTCTCTGAAGGAATGGCGGCGATGAAACGCCAGCGAAAAAACCCTTACGATATTCTACGACTTATCGCGTTGTCTTTGGCAGACGTGCGTTGTCCAGCAGGTTTCTGAGATTTCAACCGACCACACGTGATTGTTCAGCGTTTTGCTATTCGTGCCCGTGAACAGTAGGAAGAGCGTTCAGTTGAGAGGCCAGTTAAGCTCGGCCGTTCGCCTTGATTCCGTAGTAGCACATAGCACTGAGGTAGAGACGGCTGGCCTGACACGTTCGTGCGACAGGCCAACCGGTGTTTAAACATTTCTATCCGCTATTTTCTGCCAAGGTCGAATCTGAGACATCGGCATCTCGTCGGATCATGCGGCCCACAACAAGAACGAGAACACCTGCGATCGCCAAACATGCCGCAAGGAAGAACATGGGGGCAATGGTGCTACCCGTGGTGTCTTTGATCCAAGGCACAACGTTCTGCGCGACGAAGCCGCCAAGGTTACCGACAGAGTTAATCGCAGCGAGGCCCGCCGCAGCGCCAGCCCCTTTGAGAAACCGAGAGGGAAGGCTCCAGAAGACAGGCTGGCCAGCGAAGATTCCTGCCGCGGCAAGGCTGAGGAAGAAGAACTGCAGAGTAGGGCTTGGGATGACAGCGGAGAGCACTAAGCAGACGGCACCGATAGCCGCGGGGAACACGATGTACGGCGTTTTGGCGGGCGCTTTGTCTGCCTGGCTAGGGACGACATAAAGCGCGATAGCAACGAGAATCCACGGTATGATGTTGAGAAAACCGTTGACGGTGTTACTCACACCAAAACCCTTGACGATCGTGGGCAGCCAATAGCTCAGCCCGTAAGCCGCGAGCGGAAACCCTACGTAACACGCCGACATCAACAGTACGCGTGGGTTGATGAGCGCTTTAAAGCCATCGCCTGCGTTTGCCGCCATCCCGGAATTTTCTGAAGCCAATCGATTTCTGAGCCATTCCTTTTCGGAGGCGCTCAGGAATTTTGCATCCTCAGGACGGTCTGATAGATAGAACAAGGTGACAACCCCGGCGACCACGGCTGGAATGCCGGTCGCGAGGAACACCCACTGCCAGCCCGCATACCCGTAGAGGCCATTGAGATCCAGCAATACGCCGCCCAGCGGTGCGCCTATTGCGTTAGCCAGGGCAGAGAAGATCATGAACAGCCCCACCATTCTCCCCCGATAAGCTGATGGATACCACAGGGTCAGAAGGTACAGCACGCCAGGAAAGAAGCCCGCTTCGCATGCACCGAGCAGGAATCGCAGTATGTAAAACATGGTGGCGTTCTGCGTGTAGGCCAACGCGATCGTAACTAAACCCCACGACACCAGGATCCTGGCGAACCACTTGCTTGCGCCAAACCGATCCAGGAGAAGGTTGCTCGGTACCTCGAAGATGAAATAGCCAATGAAAAACAGGGATGCGCCTAGACCATATGCGTATTCGCTCATGCCTAGTGCATCCACCATTTCGAGCTTGGCAAAGCTGACGTTCTGGCGATCAATGTAGGCGATCAAGTAAAGCAGGCCGAGAAACGGCATCAAGCGCAACGTGATTTTTGAAATCAGTTCTTTTTCGACAACCACTACAGTTTTCTCCTCATCCGGGTGCCGATGAAATAGGTCAGCCATTTCATTGTTCAACCGAGGGGTGAATGGGCCTTCCCTCACCCGACAGCCTGCGGCCTAACTAAAAAAAGCGCGCCAATGGCCGCCGCTGGGAAGAGCGGAAAGGTGATCACTAAACAATGCCGCAAATGGGAGGAAGTTGGCGGCTCGAGGCAATCAAATGCGCCGGGGCGTCGGCTTTGATTGCAAAGCCTCATGCCGCGGAGCGCGAAGTTAAGCCGGTGATGCTGCTGCTACGCAACCTCTAACCTGTTCGGGCGTCAGCCAGTCTATACCATCTGTCTTCGTATCTTGACTGCTCCAGCCAGAAGCTTGTGGCAGGAATTGACGATCTCGCTACTGCGATGACGGCGAAACTACGTCCGTTGCATCCCAATCGTAACGCGCCAGCAACTCTGCCAGCTGACTATTTTGATTTCTTAGTTTTCGCGCCAACTGAGCATGGAGGTTTTGCATTTCCTGATCGAGGACACCCGCTTCCGTGTGTCGATTGCCTTCGACGACTTCGGACTCTTTCGGCAACGTCGGAGATGTTAGTGAGGCCCGTCGAGCTCAAGCTCCCGCTCGGCAGTGGGTGTGGCGATCGATGCCTCTGACGTAGGGGCTGTGTTGTGCGCGCTTAGGTCGTCGCTTTTCGGGATGCTGACCGTCCGTCGGCGTCCGCCCCAACACGCTCCTTTACATTAAGAAGCTCGTCAACCTCGCCCGCGCTTTCCGCTGTGTTGCTCTCAATGTCGGAACTATCGCTGTTCGGTGGCGCACCGGGTTCGACCGACCCGCGATCCCGGTGGCATTTTCAGACGCCGAGCGACGAGAAACCAGTCCAGCAACGACTGCCGTGGAGATCTCATTTCACGTCCTCGGGAGTAATTTATTGGGCATCAGCAATGCCAAGCCTATGTTGGCCTGACATTGCCTGCAGCCAGCCAAGCCGCAATTACAGCAACTTGGGCCAATACTTAATCCAGGCCGAGCTTCTTGCGGAGATCAGCGTTCTCCGTGCGAAGCTTTTCTGCCAGCGACTTTCGGAGCTTCTGGTTTTCTTCTTCAAGTGCAATCAGGTCTGCAAAACCATCGATGGCCGGAACGGCTGTAGGAGCGGATTTAGACTTCGCCACATCCTTTGACACCGTTGCCTTCGTGCTTGCTTTACCTGCGGGCTTCGCAAGAACGTTCGCGGATGTGGCAGGTGATGTAGAAGCAGCCTTGCGTGCACCCTTCGCGTTCTTCTTCGCGGCAAGTTCGGCGGCAATTTCTTCTTTGCTCCGACGCGGCGCTCGCTTTTTCTTGGGCTCTTCTTTCGGCACCGCCGGTTCAACAGCGATGCCGTTTGCGGAAATCTCGTCTGCCATGTTTGTCTCCTACAGCGTTGGCACTTTGTCTTGTACCGTACAGGAAATCTTGTCAACGTATCCCGGTTTTCGAATGAACACGCTTATTCCGGAGATTCGATCGGGATATGATTTCACGTATTCTGCATGTTCGCGCCAAGTGATGGTGATCGATGCGGCAACCACATCATACCACGGTCGTCGAATTAGCGGGCTGCTGGGACAAGAGCTCCGCAACGACTGCTAAGCTCCGTGCCAGTTCGTCGATATTGGCAGGAGCGCCTAGACCGATCCTGATCGCCTCAGGAGCGTTTGCTACCGCAAAGGCGTCACTCGCGACAACACCGATCCCGACCACACGCAACCTCGAAACCAGTTCACCTCGGTTCCAGGGTTCCGGCACGCTCAGCCACACATGGAACCCATTAGACGACGCCTCCGCGGATCCGGGCAGCGCCCGATGAAACGCCTTCAGTCTATTGGCGCTCTCTTGAATGATCTCGTCCCGCACAACATCTGCCAACCCGGTCTCGATCCATCGCGAGGCGATTGCACTAGTGAGGGGGGAGACAATGGAGGCTGATCCGCGAATTGCGTTGGCGACCCTGAGTGCCCGTCCCTCCGGTACCGCAACATACGCGACCCGCAAGGCGGGCGACAGGCACTTAGACAGACTTGCAACGTGGTAGACGATGTCCGGCGCGAGCGCCGCAAGCGGTGCTGGCGCGTCGGAAGCTAGGGAGCCGTAGGCATCGTCCTCTATGACCGGCACATCGTACGTTTGCGCCAGTTCGACCAACTCTCGACGTCGGACGAGAGGCATCGTGCGCGTGGTCGGGTTGTGCAGAGTAGGCATGCAATACAGCGCCTTCGGCTTCATTGTGAGGCAAGCCATCTCAAACGCTTCTGGGAGAAGCCCGTGCTCGTCCATCTCTAACGGAGCGAGCTTGAGCCTCAGGTGCGAAGCGACAGAACGGAACCCCGGATACGTCAAATGTTCCACACAAACAGTGTCACCCGGGTTCGTAAGAACACTCAATACTGCGTGGAGGGCCCCCTGCGCGCCAGCCGCGACGAGCACGCGATCTCGAGCGACGCTTGTCAGCCTACGCGAAAGCCAGGCGGTCGCTATAATCCGGTCTTCGATGATCCCACCAGGTTCTTGGTAGCGCATCAGTAAGTCGAGGCCGTGATCCTGCAACCCCCTGACAGCCTCCCACATCTTCTGCTCGAGGGTGTTGTTCTGGAAACGTGGCGGCAGGTTCATGCTCATGTCGACCAAACCGGAAGGCTCGATACGAGACGGCAAACTTCTTCGCGTCTTTACATACGTTCCCTGGCCAACCCTACCTTCGATCAATCCGCGGCTTTGAGCTTCCGCATATGCGCGGCTAACGGTGGTAAAGTCGATCGAGAGTTCATCCGCAAGTCTTCGCTGCGTAGGTAGACGAGCACCTTGCGCAAGATGTCCACTAGCAATGTCTGCCGCGAGCGCGTCGGCAATAGCGAGGTATATCGGCCCATCCCTTGAGTTCAGCTTGGGGGTCCATGAGGTTGAAGCCATTGATTCCACCACGATCCAATCAATCTTACAATGTATGGAAACCGGATTGGCGTGTTGTCAAGGTCGACCGCTTGCGTCCGAGTCCAAGGACGATTGCAGGCGAAGCGAAACCCTTATGACTTGGGGTATCTTGATCTTGGCTCTTCGCCGACACCTTTGTTTTGCAAACTGACTTCCCAAAATTTGCTGGTTCGGAAGCCATTGCAAAGATGCGTTCATCGAGCCGGCGGCCAGCGCTGCCATCGCCATTCGTCCTGCGACAAATTGGATAATATGCATTTTGACAGGACAATGTATGTATATGCCATCCCATCAATCGTGGAAAACCGAAAATGACTTACCTAATGCCACTGACGTCCCAGGTGGAAGAACAGGCTCCCGTTAAACCGAATGATCATCTAGCGGCCGTAGTCTACTGGGTCATAGGCGTCACCGGCGCGGCGCTGGCCTGCCGGATCCACTTCGCGTATGCGCCCTCTGGTTGGGTCCACCTTCTTGTTGCCCTCCCTCCGGTGCTTATCGCATGCGTTTTGCCCATGCGACTGCTGCAAGGATGGCTTTCACGCGGAAACGAAAAGTCGGATCGGTCGAGCGTGGAATCTGGTGGGGGCCGCGATAGCGTCGCCGATCTCGGTTTGAAAACGCGGTGACGTCTCGAGCCAGATGCCACCGTTTTTGGCAACCGGCTACGAGCTCGAAAAACTGCTTCGTTCACAAAACCTCTTGGAGGGAGTTGTGAGTCTGACCAAGCAAACAGCAGCGGCCCGCCACATCGAAGCGTAGCTGTTAACAACCTACCGTCGCCTGAAGATTAAGCCATGGCGCGCGGTCATCCTACACGGAGCCTTAATAATGGAATGGTTTCCCATAGCTCTCGGAACGTTTAAAGCCCTGACGCTAGGCGCTGCCATGTTCTACGCTATTAAATGGCACTACGACCAAGGTGAAAAAGGCGGGACGCTGGCTCTGCTGCGTACGGGCGGCAAGGTGACCGCCGCCTTTTTGGTAACAGTCCTTGTTGTGGTAATCCTAGCGTTGGCCTTGAGCAACATGCTCGGTCTGGACTTGAGCTATCCTTAATCGCAAAGCATTCCAAGCTTATCAGCACAAGCGGCGGAAGCCGCCCGTGCTCGATCTGTCAAAAAGCGTACCGGGACGGATGCGCGTCTAGGGCATAAATGACGGCACTATCGCGTTCCACAAGTTGCTCGGCCTTCCATCCTCCCCAAGACAACGAAATACTCAACTGCGACAATTAGTGAGGCAATGCAGTTAGGCACAGAGACCGATCTCGCACTAGGGGGTAGAGGTTCGCACTGGAGATCAACGAGGCTTTTAGAGGTGACGGTAGCGAACGTTGCGGTCCCGGCCTTAGGGTTATGGGGCGGTTGCTGCCTAAGCATGAGTTTCAGAACCTACGGACGGTAGGAGTTGCAACAGGGTTGTCATTGCTGTCTCTTTGCAAGATGCTCGGTCACTTATATACCCCTCGCCTGAACCTCGCCAACACCTCACGCGCTTTGTTTAGGGCGGCGTCAAATTCGCCGCAGCGTCGACGCAGTTCATCCTCGCTCCAATAAGAAGCTTTTGCTTGAGTGCGGCCGTTGATTTCCGACGCTCGTTGGATCTCGTTTGGGTTTCGCATGATTGGTTCCTGGTCGGCAATGAAGTTTATAGATGTTCATATCCCACCTCTAGAAACCCGCGGCGACCCTTCCTGCTGGCGGTTGCGATAAGCTATTGAGAGCGGTGGCCGCACCATCTGCGACAGCCCTCGCCCGACTCACGGAGGAGACGACATCTGAGACTAACGGGATCGTTCCCAGTCGCTAAGTACACTTTGGTATACGGCCGCCACGCACAGAACTTGAACGACGGCCCTGCATCATTTGGCGGCAACTGGTTGTGAAGCATGAGGAGCTCGTGCAGCATTCTGACGGTCATCATGTCGGCCGAATACAATGCTGAGGACACCCAAGCTTTGCATGACCTTGCAAGTGAGGCCAGTGAAAGCGAGCAAAGAACCGAAGTGTGACTTCACTGTAGGTGCTACAGTATGCATAAGCGCCTGCCGATCTGACCGCAGGCAAATTCTTTGACGACGCCCGCCGTCCGCGTCCCGCCAGCTAGTGCAGAGAGACAGCTGCGTTCGTCTCGACAGGCCGTGATATGGGCTTGGTCATTGAATCGTAGGCTATTCGGATTTTCGTGTGGAAACCCTCGCTTGAGAGAACACCTCCACGTTGTAATTAGAAAGTCCGAATTACTGCGTCCCGCTTAACTGGCGTCACGGTCGGCCGGAACACGAGTCCCGGTCGATGACGTCTGCCAAGGCGGACGACCGCATGCCCACAGAACATTGCCGTTCCATGGACATCGGAACCCTTAGAGCCGATCGGCACGTCAGGGTGCGGGCGGCGGTAGCCAATCTTCGCCGCTTTGATTGACCGATGAACATCCTGCCACGAGCCGAGTTCGGCGGGCACCTTCCCATTCTTCCATAGACGGGAAACGCACCCTACCTCGAGAGCTGGCAGAACGTCCTTAATTCCGGCCAGACGGGCTATGCCGCGTCTGGCTATCTCTGTGGCCGACGCGCAGGCGTCGGGGGCGTCGAATGCGAGGTTTCCAATGGTCGAGCTGTAGCCCGCCCAGACCTCAAGCACGTCGATCCCGGCAAGACGGGCGCGACGCGTCAGCATCTGCACGAACACATTCCTTGCCCAATAATTCAACAGCCTGTTGAGGGAGCGGTTCTTGCCGCTCGACCTCAGCTTGCCCAAGCCTTTCTCCAGCACGATCGTCCCGCAGCGGTGTTTCCGCGCCATCGAGATCGCCCGGTCGCACGCCGCTGCCAGCGTTTCGCGCACCAGCTCCGGCGAAGCGTCGACCGCCATGTCGAGCTTCACCAGCGCATGTTCCAGCAGATCGGTGTCTTCAATTTTAGCCGCATCACCTACATTCGATGCTACCGCGAGCCCGATCCAGTTCGGGTTGAGGTCGATGCCGAGGGCGCGACCCTTCTTCGGTAACACGGGTCGGCGTCGTTGCGGGTGATCGGGCAGATCGCTTGGATCGAACGTGATGGAAACGTGGGCGTCACCAATGGAATAGCTCACGTTGATGCGTTGCGCCTTTTCCGGCTGCGCGCACAGTTCCGCCAGTTGGTTCATGATCTTCGCCGCCGCGCCCCTCATCTTGGCGAGGTCAAGACGAGCAATTTGCGTCACCGTCCGACCGGACCTTCCACCAATCTCTCTTCGGCCGATCTTCACAACGATCGTCGTCTCGTCGATCAGTTGAATGTTCTGGTTGCCGCGGACCTTCTGACTATCGCCGTAGCTGACAAATGGATGCAGCCGCATGCGCTTCCACTCGTCGTTTGAGATCAGATTCTTGCGACGGCGCTCAAACCCCGCGCGACCGCCAAATACCACGTCACCTTCGGGGCGGAGCTTTCTTTTCAGAACGCCCGCACGCGTCGCGCAATGCATTGCCCAACTGTCAAGGAGACCGAGCTTCGTGAACCTCGACTTCACCAGCTCGCGGACATCTTTCTCTGACCGTTTCGATCCCTCAGGATGCTGCGCATTGGCGTAAGCCGTCCTCATGGCAGCCGACTGCACTCGGCGCAGTTCATCCAGGAACTGTCGGTCGTCGCTGGAACAGCGATATGGGATGGAAATAGTCTGCAACGAAACATGATCGAGCCAATATCCCTATGAGACTGTGAGACATCGCCGCCGTCAACCGCCGGCGAAAATCGAGCGCAACCACAAGATACATCTGCTCGATTGTAATAGTGATTGAGCTTCGCTATTCCACACGCAAATCCGAATAGCCAATCGTTCAAGCATCTCATCACGGCGGCTGTTAATGTCCGAACGGGTAGTATGGTAGCAATGTGGAAAAATGCAAAAATCCTCGGCTGAAGACGACTTGAAGATAGGGAAACGAATCCGGGAAAGACGCAAGCTTCTCGGACTATCGCTTGCAGACGTCGGAGCAGAAATCGGGGTCTCGCTTCAACAGGTGCATAAGTACGAGACAGGTCGCAACGCGCTTTTCCCAGCGAAAGTACTGCAATTCGCACTCGCTCTACGAACCAAACCCGGTGAGTTTTTTGGGCCGTCGCAGATTGCCGAAGAGGCGACGGCCCTACCGGAAACGGCTGCAGTCGGAGCGCCTTTCAATCATTCGGCGGAAACGATCGAACTGACGGCAGCCTTTGCAAAGGTTCGCGATCCTCGTAGGCGGCGTTCGGTGATCGAGTTGGTAGAAGCCCTCTCTTCTAGCTAAGGCGATCGATCGCGACCATCAATCGGAAACCAGGCGCTATCTCGACTCCAACCGTTGACTGTCCGGCAAAAATCTCCTACGCAGCGCCGCCGCGCCTGCGAACAGGGCTGCATCGGGAAGGTACGGCCTGCGATAGGCCGGACCTTCGCCGCCTCTCATAATCGCTCCTGAAGACGTCGCCGTAGAGTCTGGTCCCATGCGGGCGACACGTTCTCCGTGGGCGGTGTAGCGATGGCCTACGGCAAGGGCAGAAACAGAGACCTCATCAAGAGAATGGTCAAGCTCGGCACGCTGCCGACCACCACGGAGCTTGCAGAACAAAGGACGCGAATACTGCCAGCGATGGAGGTCATGGCAAAGTCGATCTGGCCAGACGATGTTCTCACGGCGATTGCGCAAGGGAAATACATAGACGCTGTGATGCTGAAGGTGCAGTCCGAGCTGTCGAAGTCGGGTCTCAACAGTAGCCGAACCACGACTTCTTCAACGCCGCCACTGTCGCGCGACCGCAAATGCTAGAGCGGCGACATGGAGTTTGCTCTCGGAGTATGCAGTGCTTGCCTGCCACTTCCGAGCCTGCAAATCGATGTCGGTCATTGAGGCGTCGCCGCTTCGGTGCATGCCGCTGCTGAGGTAAACGAGGCGATCCGGCCGCTCACGCCGTCGATCTGGGCTGGGTACCGATCAAGATGGTCGCGCTGAGCGCTACCGACGATCTTGTGATGGGCAATCAAACCCAAGTGTTGCTCGCGGTCGAGGCCGACCGCGAGCAACCACATCCGGAGGTTATTGTTACCATCAACGACGCCAGAAGCCCGCCCCAGCCGTGAACGACTTGCGCTTTCAGGATAGCCTAATTTCTAGGCTGGCGGAAATAACTGGAGTCCGCCTCAAATAACACCTCCCCGCGTTCTAGCCGCCGTCTTCGCTCTAGCGACATGGCATGCGGGAGCGGCTCAAATGTTTTACTTCGCAAGCGGGTCCCCAAACAGGTCCGTTGGCGTTGACCTGTCTTGCTCGCTCGAATACGGACCGTCAGTAACCTTTCGCCAGAAGAACTCGCGCTACCCGGCCTCGCCGAACGCAATGAGATCTGAATCTTCGCCCGCCTTGATGTCACGGTGAGCGACGAAATAACGTCGGCGATCGGGTGGGCTTTCATGCCCAGCCTTTTCCTTTTCAAAAAGACAGACGTCGCCTAATTCGGTTCAAAACGCATGTGATTTTTAGATCCTTAATAAGCGCCAGTACGGTAAAGATCTCTCCAGCTGTATGTGGCGTCTTTAGCAGTTGGATCGCAGTGGTTCGATAGATCATTGCGGTCTTCCCCGGTTGCGCAGAAAGCCTTCCAAGAACAGTCTAACTGCCGTTTTGAGAGCAAACTCCATCCGATCGGGCTCGGCCGTTAGACCCAAAAGGGTCAACCTACTCAATCGCCCGATCACCAGACTTAGAAAGAGTTCAGCTGCGATTTCAAAATCGTCTATTTCGATGTCCCCCCTCATTGAGAGCTCGCGAAGCAAAACGGCAATGCCGCTTTGGCCACGCTGGAAACCTTCTCGGTCCATCAGAAGCGCAAGCTCTGGAAATCGTGGCGTTTGGGCGATCACTATTCGATAAATCGCGGTCGTTTCGGGTCGATTTACCAGTCTGAGGGCTTGACGCCCGACGTCGAGAAGAACTTCATAGGCGTCGCCGTGTGGTGCTACAAAACTGAGGTCTTCAAAAAGGTCGCTGATTTGCGCTCGCAAAACGGCCGCGAACAACTGAGCCTTGTCGTTATAGCGGCTGTATATGGTGGCCTTGCTGACCCCCGCGCGTTCCGCAACAGTGTCAACCGAAGTAGCGTCAAAGCCACGCTCCGCGAACAATTTAGCCGCGGCATTTATCAATCTTTTCTCCAGTACGCCGCTTTCGGCGCGCTTCGGGCGTCCGCCCCGTCTCCCGGATTTCAACATGCTCAGCCTGATCCTTGCTGCGACGTTAAAGTGCGGCGTAAGATACCGGCAGCACCGTCGTAGGCGGCCCATTAACTCGATATAGCTGAAGCCACAAAATTCGTGTGATGTTTCCGCGCTTGCTCGAGTCGGAGTCCAACTGGCCGTTTCAATGCGTCCGCACGGCTTCCGCCGGGTGGGCGAGAAGCGAAAGCGCTCGTGCCAACTGCAATGCGGCTATATCGTTTTTCTCCTGCCGTGCGGCCTCATAGGCCGCAAGACAAAGGTTTTGGAGTTTCGCGGAGGCCAAGCCTGCATTGATCTCGGTCACGATGCAAGTGAACAGAACCTCGCCTATCGAACGTCCCTTCATGACAACCATCTTCGCTTGACCATCAACACAAAGCTCGAAGACTTCATGAATGGTGTCGCAGCTAGCAATACAGTGATAAAGCGCTTGGGAGATTCGCTCACGGTCCCTCAAACTAATGCAGGCCAAGAATGTCTCGATACGGATCCCCGTATGACATTCGTCCTCGTCCAGACCGAGCAGCACAGCTGCGACATCATCGGCAATAACGATATTTTGGCTGGTGAACCAAGTAATAAGTCCACTATTTAGTTCGATGACTTCAAGGAGTTCCATCACGCGTTTCCATCAAAATGCGAACGCGACTCGCTTTCGCTTCTCGAGCTTACCACGTTTTTTGGGGATGCCAGAGGCTAAGGAAAACTTCGTTGTTGTGGGGATCGAACCGAACTCCGGAACGCAACTAAATTCTGTATACAGGCACGATAACTCGTTAACCTTGCGCAAGCAATTTGCGCAGATAGGCCACGGCCGCGCAGCTGTAGTGCTGCTTAATGTCGGCCCAAGGGAAGTCTCGCATGATCGGGTCTTGCCCTCTCACTTTTGTTAAAGCGGCATTCGTTATGATCGAAAATACGACTCTAGCAGCCGTTTCAGCTACCTCACCGTCCATCTCTTCGATATGCCTGGAGAGCCCCGAGCGGAATTGAGCGTAGATGGTTGCCCGAACGTTAAGCCCTGTTTCAAGCATTTTTGGGCTTGCAACGCGCGGATCGAAGAGGGATCGGTGTAGCGCCTCGTCACTCGAGAACACACCAATCACCGCATCTGTAAAAGCTTCGACAAACGACGAAAGATCATGATTTGACGAAGTCTCCACGGAAGACCTCACGGCCATCGCTATACGGGTTGCAACAGCATCCTTGAGGGCTTGCAAGATATCGTCTTTGCCTTCGAACCGTCGATAGATGTTGCCTATCGGTATTTTTGCTAAAGAAGCGATGGCTACGATGGAAAATCCATCAATGCCTTGTTCACGCAAGAGGGCATCGGCGGCGGAAAGAATCCGCGCGCGGGTTTCCCGGCTGCGTTCCTGCTGCGGTACAAGCCTAGAGGTAGTTCGGTTCTCAAGCTTCGTCATGAAGCCTGTTACCACGCCGTCGCCTGCTATGTCATGTGAATCCCATCATGTTCGATGAACGGCCACGACACCTAGCCTGTGGCAGCGGCATCGGCCAGCGAGCGGCTACCGCCTTCTCGTGGCACTCCCCGGCACAAGGACATTGGCGCGGGATTGTGTAAAACAGCAATGCGGGTAGAACTAAAGAGAACACGTTTCTCATTCTCTTTACAGACGTGCGTAATCGCTGGGGGGGGTAGTTGAACGTGCGGACTCAATCCTGGACATAGGCGAGCACTGGAGCGTTTCCTGACGGACGGCCGGATCGAAATTGACTCCCATATCGTCGAGCGCACGATCAGGCCCCAAACAATTACGAGAAAGAATAGTCTATTCGCCGGCAGCGAGGGCGGCGGACGCACGTAGGCGACGCTGGCCACCCTCTTGCCGACAGCCAAGATGAACAACGTCGATCCACTCGACTGGCTCTCCCAGACCCTGACCCGCATCGCTCAAGGCTGGCCTGCATCTGAGCTCGAAGCGCTCATGCGCTAGAACTTCAAGTCCTACGCCATCGGCTGACCGCTTACTCTAAAAATACCGTCAAGCTCAGTCAGAAATTGATAACGCGGCTACAAAGGGTCGACTCACCGCTGACCTAAGCTGAGGACCGAGCGTGCATCCGGAGATAATAGCCTGCCTCTTCTTCGATGTCGGCAATTAGTTGCTCGTATTCGTCAATGGACGCCTTGCTCGCGCAGAGACGTCTCAGTTCTCTGAGGTGTAGTACTGCCAAGCTGTAGCTCTCGCACAATTCGCTAATTGATCGACGCTCGTGCGACAATGTGCGAATATCGGGCATCCGTACCGCTAGCAAAGCCCATCCGTGGGCGACGCGATCCATTTGAGATTGCATGCCTATGCCTCGTGACTTATCCAGGCCGACTATATATCCACGCGATGATGCTCCAAGATACCCTTTGGGTTACCTACTAGGAATCGAATGGCGAAGCCGGCTAACCAGTTTTCGAATTTATCCACTGGCGCATAGAGACAAAAGATTCGGTCACAAAGCTGGGGAGCATCGTCTCAGAATTAATAAAGTCGGGCGCTCTGCGAGCGCAATTCTATCGAGAAGAGGGGCAGCGGCACTTAGATTGCGCGGAAGCTTTCACGCTCATCGCGCGGGAACGCGAGATGAGTTTGAGTTGGTAGATTGCGCTACAGAATGGTCAGCAACAGCTCTCGATGTACTCGGCTCTAGGCCGCCACGCGATTACGTCCGGAGCGTTTTGCAATGTATAACGCCTTGTCTGCCCGATTCATAAGCGTCTCGATCGTATCTGACGTGTCAGCGATCGCCACACCAATGCTTGTGGTCAATTCGATCGGTGTCCACCCCCACATAACAGGCTCAGACGCGATTTGATTTCGAATTTGCTCTGCCCGATCGGATGCTTGCCGCAGGTCGGAGGCTTTCACCAAAACTCCGAATTCCTCGCCCCCGAGCCTTGCGACAAACTCTTCGGGTCTAAGACACTTGCTTGCTCGCTCTACAAAAGTTCGAAGCGCCACATCCCCTCCAGTGTGTCCAAACGCGTCATTTACACCCTTGAAGTGATCCAGGTCCGCAACGAGTAGCGCGCGTCCGGTCAAAAACCCGCTGCTGGAAACCTTTGCAATCAACCCCGCTCTGTTTAATGCGCCTGTCAATTGATCAGTTACCGCAAGTTTCCGAAGCGCTTCACGTGCTCTCTCTTCCATCATCGCGAAGAGACCGACAACGAAAGCGTTGTTGAGGACAAAGTCTCCCACCAGTATCAGTATCGCGGATGCCTGACTGCTTGAATAAGCCCAGTTCAACGCTATGGAAGCGAGGTACAGCGGAGCGTAGGCACCGAGTACCCAGCCCGTAGCTTTCCGCGCATAACCACTGCCTTGGCGGACAAAGTATCGGCTTGCCATCGCGACATTCACGGCCAGCAGCACCGTAGCTATCGCACTTCCTTCGATCCTGCTGTCAAGGTGAGATAGGAAAACGTAAGTAACAAACGTGGCGATTGGCGCGATGCAGAGATGCCAGTGAAATGGCTCACGGCCGTCGAAGGCACGCGCACCACTCCACGTTACAGATATGTTAGCGGAGATTGTTGCCAGGAGGCATCCGACGAAGAATGAGTTTCGAGAGACTGTGAAACCATAGACGGCTGCCGATACCAGAAAAAGGCTCGCCCCCCACAGAAGTAATTCTGGCTCTCGACGACGCAGCCAGAGCGCCAGAAACATTCCAGCATAGCTGAGATTTAGTATTGAGTTGCAAAGGTGGATGGTGGTGTAATCGATCGACATTGATGCAAGACGCTTTGAAGCAGTTTGGTGCAAACTATCATGCCGGGCTTAACAAAGCATAGAAGTTGGAGAATTGTTTCCCGGTACCACGCGACTTACGGGCTCTTGCGGCAGGAAGGTCGATCTCACTTTCCGCTTCAAAATTAGAAGCTTTATATCACCCTCGCTTTGGGCGATCTGCTAGATAGTGTGCAGCGGCGTGGACCGATACTGGCCTTGCCTCGCAGTGCACCTAATATCAAGCTGTATCCCCCACTGGATCGGCCGGGAGGTCGTATCGGTCGGCAGGAGCCTACCGGAACTTGACGGAACCGAGTTACTTAACTCCGCACTGGTATAGCTGGATATGGAAATTGACGCGATGCCATTCCCAACCCTGCTCGGACACGCCCGTGAAAGACCGGCTATTCGGAATTCATTGTGGACATGCGGTCCTGCGCCTTGATAGGCGTGACGCCAGCCCGCTCGCATCCCGCGAAGCCATTTCGTTGGATCCCGAAATTGGCGAATTTCGCCGAATCAAGATAGATCGTCGTGATCGACAGTGGCCCCGAGGACAACATGAGTAATCAGCATAGGTCGGCCCCACCGTATACTCCCCCTGATCTCGCAGTCTTCAACGCCGCACTGAAGTCGGTGTGCCGCGCACTCGGAATTGAGCGTGATCGCGTAGCGGTTCTTCGAATAAGTCTCGCAATGACGAACCTGTGGACGCAAGGGGTGCGCGAGCCTGAGCAGTTGCGGGCTATGGTGCTGAGCTGAGAGAGAGATCAACGCCATGCTGGAGTTCTTTGTGCGAATTTTCCTGTAGTCGCGGTATATAGTAAGCGGTCAAAATCGATGCCAGGCGATCCGTCACAGCCATCGCGTCGAGTACCCGTTACCTAACAGGACCGGATTACTTTAAGGCGCTCTTTTGACGGCTGTACACGACACATGAGGTGTGCCGTTGTTGCAGAAACGCCGCAAGGTTCGTCGTAGCGCTTCCCAAATCTCACGCCCTTTTGACGTTCTTCCATCACAACGCATCCGCTTGTCCAGCACATGACAATTACCTAATGCATTGCATAGTGGAAGGGGTCCCACCATTTGGCACGCCCGCACATTACCGGCATTGGTGGTCGAGGAGGCAATCCGATGAAGCGCCGCTGGTCTTCCGGGGCGCGCCCCGGAAGACCAGCGGCCGCAGCACCTGAGGAAGATTCAAACGGCACTATTAGGGAGTATTGCTCCGGTACTGACAGCCCACCCCTCCGTAATTGGTGAAGCACTTTCCTACTGACCTGCCGCTAGATGGAATAGATGTCTGATTCTTGCTGCCACCGAAGGCGGCGCTGTCGCACCATGAGTTCGGCTTGCATCGTGGAGCCGCTCCTCGGCCATAGTCCGCGCGCTGAGCAGACTCGCCAAGTCCTCCGCGATCGCGGGTCGCAACCGCATGATGTCTGCGAACCTCTCCTTGGGAATCTCATACACGACGGATGCGGTAAGAGCCCGAACATCGCCCAGCTCCAGCGCCCCCATGAGTACGCCACGTTCGCCGAACACATCACCAGGCGCGAGACGCTCAAGCTCCACGCTACTTCCCTCTTCAACCTCCTCAATGGCCATCACCCCGCTCCGGACGATCATCAACGACGTCAGTGCCGTACCTCGGCGGGCCACTACGTCGCCTTTCTTGAAGGCCAACCGGTTCATCTTAGTTGCCAAATCGTCCTTCTCCTCGCTGGTAAGTGCAGAAAATAAAGGAATGGCGTCCATCAAACGCCTTGGAGTGGTTTGTCGTTTAACGCCTGGATCTTGCGGTAAGTCGAAGACCGATGGCGACGGTGCAGCGCCTTCGGCCCAGGCGAGCTGCAATCCAGCGGCGTCCACATGACGGTAGACAAGGTCGTATAATTCGTTTCGAGCAGAAGACACTTCGCCTAGATCGCCAACCCGGAATGAGAGCTCGACGCTCAACGCGGTGCGATCGAGGCCGATAATGTTCGCCGAGGCCGGCGGTGATTTCAGGATGGAATTGCTGCTGAGGAGTACGCGCTCCATCGCTTGCAAGATAGCCGCTGGCGGCTTTGTAGGGAACAACCGCACGTGCAACGAGGCACCGTGAGACATGTCCGGCCCGCTGATGTTGACGATCTTCGACTTGGCCAAGACACTGTTCGGCACTACTACGAGGTCGTTCGTGCCATTCAAGAGTTCTGTGGACCGCCAGTTCGTCTCGACGACCCTGCCCTGCGTGCTGTCGTCAATCACAATCCAGTCGCCGACGGACAAAGGACGCCCGATGTTGAGTGCGATGCCGGAGAAGACATCGTTGAGCGTGCTCTGAAGCGCGAGACCGAGAACGATCGCGAATACCCCAGATGTGGCAATAAGGGTTCCGACAGGCAAACTGAAGACATAGGCGATGATGCTGAGCGTTGCGCCGAGGTAGATCACGCCGACAAGCAAGTCCTGCAGGAGCCGTCCTTCCTTTGGCTTCCGCTCGAAGATCAAGAACGTCCGCACGAGGCTCGCGAGAACCATCGCACCACCTATCCACCAGATAGCTTTCAACGCCCCAGAAGCGACACGGTCGGACACGCTTGATACCGAAGCATCAACGAGATAGGGCGGAATCTTGTGGTAGAGCAACAAGGCAGTGAGGGCGGCGAAAAAGACAAGGTTGGCTGCCAGCTTCGCGATCGCGTTCTCACCGGTAATCAGGTTCACCGATAGCCGGATCACCACGAGCAAAGCGAACTGCGCGACTGGCTCTCCGAGGAGCGCGCTGATGAAGTCCTGGTTCATGCCGCGCGCCTTTCAAATCGCTAGACTGAGAAGACACCGGAGAGCGGCGCTGCCCATCTTCATACTTAAACCGTTCGCTCTATGATTTCCGCACAACCGGATTGCAGCCGACGAGTTGCTCTTGGCCACACAAGGAAAATGGTCAACCATTTGGGACTTACCCTCCCGTTACGCTCATATGGCGACTAACAGCGGGGCGGTTATGGGTGCGGTCGATGATGAAGTCGTGGCCCTTGGGCTTGCGGGAAATCGCTTCGTCTATCGCGGCGTAGAGCAATCCGTCGTCCTCGGTTGCCCGTACGGCCGAGCGCAGGTCGGCGGCGTCGTTCTGGCCGAGGCACATGTAGAGCGTGCCGGTGCAGGTGAGGCGCACGCGGTTGCAGCTCTCGCAGAAATTATGGGTCATCGGCGTGATGAAGCCCATGCGACCGCCGGTTTCCTCGACGGTGACGTAGCGGGCAGGGCCGCCCGTGCGCCAGCCGATGTCGCTCATGGTGAACTGCTTTTCGAGATCGGTGCGCAGCTTGGAGAGCGGCAGATAGCGATCGGTGCGATCTTCCTCGATCTCTCCCATCGGCATGGTTTCGATCACCGTCAGATCCATGCCGCGACCATGGGCGAAGCGGATCATCTCAGGCATCTCGACGTCGTTGAAATCCTTCAAGGCGACCGCGTTGAGCTTGATGTGCAGGCCCGCTTTCTGGGCGGCGTCGATGCCTTCCATGACCTTGTGGAAGTCGCCCCAGCGGGTGATCTCGCGGAACTTGTCGGGATTGAGGGTATCCAGCGACACGTTGATGCGGCGAACGCCGCAATCGTAGAGCTCATCGGCATAGCGCGCGAGCTGCGAGCCGTTGGTGGTCAGCGTCAGCTCGTCGAGGCCGGAGCCGATCTGTTGGCCGAGTTGGCGCACGAGATGCATGATGTTCTTGCGCACCAGCGGCTCGCCGCCGGTCAGTCGCAGCTTGCGAACACCCTTGGCGATAAAGGCGGAACAAAGCCTGTTCAGCTCTTCCAGCGTCAGAAGATCCTTCTTCGGCAGGAAGTTCATGTTCTCGGCCATGCAATAGGTGCAGCGGAAATCGCAGCGATCGGTCACCGAGACACGCAGATAGGTGACGGCCCGCTGAAAAGGGTCGATCATCGGGTCTGCTCTAGGCAAATGTTGAAAGCTGCTAGAAGAACATGGCGCAGTTGTCATGGGTGAGATTTACCGCATTGCAAGTTGTTTTCAACTATACAGACGTATGCGCTTCCTTAGGGAGTGCGAACGGTCGGCCTCGCGCAGGCAAAGAGCGTAAGATCACGCTAGGCTCGCAGACATGCGGATGAACGAACTGACACAAGTCCGCAGCTTTGTTGCTCAACTTGCCATGGTCAGCACGCTGCCTTGTCCAAGACTGGGACGCTCCTTGAAACAAGCAAGTCGTACTGGCGGACGAGTTCACTCAAAGAACGGCATCGCATCTTCCTCATCATACGGCCGCGGTGTAACTTAGCCATAATTTCGCTAATGCCCATCTCGAACGCAATTTGCTTGTTCAGAAGGCCGTCCGTGACGAGCTTCATGACTTCCCGCTCTCTTGGCGTCAGGAGTTGAGCATTCTGGTATGCTTCGTCTGCGTGTTGCTGCAGCGAGCGCCTGAAGCCGTCTTCCCGCACGGCCCGCATCGTCGCCGCCATCACATCCGTGCTTTCGAGCGGTTTGAAGAGGAAGTCCGTAGCTCCGGCGTTCAAAGCGTCAACCGATACCCGCACGTCATCCAGACTCGTTATCAAGACAAGAGGCTGCCTGCATCCAAGAGCTCTCAGACGGAGCTGAAACTGTAGACCATTGAGATCAGGCATATCTACATCTAGCAAGATGCACCCATGTCTATCGACGCCGATGTTTGCAAGAAAGTCACCAGGACATTCGTATCCGTCGGCCTCGATATCGTGGGAAGAAAGCAAATCCACAAGGTACTTACGTGCGGATTCGTCGTTATCGATGATGCTGACAGTCGGCGCGTCGCCCTTAAATTCGACCTGCTCAGACATCGCAATTTCCTTCCATTCAATAGTGTACCCACTCGATCGAGACCGAGTGCGGCTTTGCTGCGATCGGATCTATATCCGGAAGATAGGTCAGCGCTGACAGACGGCCGAGCATGACGAAAGCGCCAGTTTGGAGCTTCGTGTAACTGTCTCGCAGTTTGCAACAGCATCTGGCCAACGTTGCGGTCCGCCCCCTCTAATTGTATCGGAGGTGCGGACCGACGGTCTCGACGAGTTGTTAAGCCTTGGCTGCGGGTTTCACGCGGAAGCTGACGCCCATTCGGTTGAAAGCGTTCATTGCCCCGATGGTGATCGTGAGGTCGACAAGGTCTTTCGGGCTAAAGGCCGCTGACGCCGCCGCGTAAGCCTCGTCAGACACATGTGTCTCACTCACAAGCGTCACCTCTTCGGTCCAAGCCAATGCCGCACGTTCCTGTTCTGTAAACAGATACTCGGCCTCATGCCAGACCGGAACCAGAAGGGTTTTTTCGACGGACATGCCGCCTTTGATAAGATCTCTGGAGTGGATGTCGATGCAGTGAGCGCATCCGTTGATCTGGGACACCCTCAGGAACACCAAGTGAACCAGTTGGTCCGGGAGGTTGGTGCTTTTAGTGACATATTGGTGGATGCCACCAAGAGCCTTCGCGCCTTCCGGGGAAGCTTCGAACCAATTCAAGCGAGACATTTTTGTATCCTTGTTTCTCGAAATCGCGGCCCGCCTACGCCGCGGTGGATCAATAAAAGCGGCCGCAGTCGCGTCTCTGCGCAACGACGGGAATGATTGTGATGCTGTTGACACGACACAGCTCCGCCCTCGTCATGCGCGCGACGAAACAGTCGTAGCTTTACTCAGAGAGGCTTATTTGCCGTGCGGCCTCGGCGAGAGCCATCTCTAACCGCCGCGACACGGGCTTTTTCTCGTGCCGTTTTCCGATCGCCGAACCAGTTGGCGACCATGTCTTCGAACTCTTGCGGCCTACCTTCTCCTTGAGCAAGGTCGCCCAGCGTGGTTTTCGAAAGCGACGAGCGCATCGCCTCTTCGGCGCGCAGCATGACCACATGTATACGGCAGACCCCGGACACGGCCCAGCTCGGTGGTTCGCCGCCGAACAAGACGCAGCCCCGCCTCACGTCCTTGCAGTCAAATATCTTTCGCCTGCCGTCGATCGCGTCAGCGACTTCTAGTATCGAAATCTCAGTCGGGGACCTTGCGAGTTCATATCCGCCCTTGATGCCGTCGCGCGAACTTACAATTCCGCTTTTCTCCAGGCGCGGCATGATTTTTGCAATCATCGCCACCGACACGCCCTGCATTTCGGCAAGGTCGCGACTACTTGCCAGCCGTTTGTCGTCCATCAGCCAGAGCAAACAGTGGAGCCCGTATTCGACGGAGATACTGTAAAGGCTGCTGCCACTTTTGTTTTCTTCAGTGTCGCCGCCGCTGTGGTCATCCTCGACATTTTCCGATCTCTGATTCATAACTCTACCTCTATCAGTCCGCGTTATGATGCGACAGGCCCAAAAGGTGACTCTTTGACTGACCCAGCACACATCGAGCCGATATCGATCACGGTTGACCCTAGCTCACAACGATCACTAGCTGATCAAATCTATCTAAATATTCGCGGCGCGATAGACACCGGCCAACTCCCGCAGGGAACCAGGTTGCCATCAGGGCGTGACCTTGCCATCCAGTTGGGGGTCGCGCGCGGCACCGTTCGCGCGGCCTACGAGCGACTTGCTCACGAAAACCTGGTCGAAAGTTCAAAAGCGGACGGAACGCGAGTTAACACGCGGAGATCCGTTGTTCCGGCTGCCTTGTCGGAAACGGCCAGTGCTTCGTTGATGCGGTTTTCGGGCCCCCACTCCGCAAAGCCTTTGCCGTTCAAGATGGGCGTGCCCGCTTACGACGTCTTTCCCGCGAAGCTATGGTCTCGCATGAGATCGACGGCGGTACGTGCCGATGCTTTGATGTATTGGAACTACTCTGATCCACGTGGCGAACAGATTCTCCGGGAACAGATAGCCAGTCACGTTGCTCTAAGCAGACAAATCGTCTGTCATCCGGACCAGGTCTTCATCACAGGTGGGTATCGTCAGGGCCTACAACTGGCTTTGACAAGCTTGGGCGCACGCGGCGGCACCGCCTGGGTGGAAGAACCTGGCTATCCCGTGGGTCTCCGCGCGCTGGAGCTTGCGGGCCTCACGGTCAGTCCAGTCCCTGTTGATGACGAGGGCATCTGCGTCGCGCAAGGGATCGTCTCAGCCCCAAGCGCCGTTGTCGCGCTAGTCACCCCGGGCCAACAAGCTCCCACTGGTGTCGTGATGTCCGCTAAGCGGAGGTCCGCGATCTTGGAATGGGCAATTGCCAACGACGCCTCCATTATCGAGGACGATTATCTGAGCGAGCTGAAACTCGACGGACGCGCCCAGCCCGCGTTAGCCTCTATGAATAACGGTGAACGTGTTATTTATCTGGGATCTTTCAGCAAAACCATCAGTCCTGCGTTAGGACTTGGCTTTATGGTGGCTCCTAGATCGCTTGTACCGGGCGTTCTTGAGGCAACGACGATGACCGCGCCAGCGCCCAATCGGACAACCCAGCTGGCTCTGGCAGAGTTCATCAGCGGTGGGCACTACCTGCGTCACCTGAGAAAAATGAAGGCCGTTTATTCAGAGCGCCGCGCGTTGTTGGCGCGAGAGATACGCGCCCGTGGCTTCGATGTCGAAGAGGCTGGCCTCGCGTTGATCCTCCACCTATCCAACGCTGTCGACGACGTGGCACTTGCGCAAAGAGGCGTGGAAAGCGGGATCGCACCCTTTCCTCTGTCGCCGTATTATCATTTCAGCACAACACCGCCGCGTGGTCTACTTCTTGGGGTTTCCAACGTGCATGGGCAGAACGTCGATTTGGCCATCGGCTCACTGGACAGGGTGCTGGGCGGTTTTTGACCAGTCAAATCCATTGGGTTCAGCCTCACGCAGGGCGGAGACAGCTCGTTGCATGTCACCTTGTTGGCGGTGGCAACGCGTTGACCGCGCGCTCAGCCGGGTCAACGCGCTTGACGACGTCTATGCTGCGATCTTGGCGCGCTCTTTCCACTTTGCGATCGTCAGAGAACCGATTCTGGCCTCACCTAGTGGCACCAACGAATTCTCGCTCAAGGGGCAGCCGAAGTAGCCGGCGTCGGGATCAGGCGTGACAACGCGGGCATCGCCGATTGACGCGAGATATCCACCAATCAGGTCACACATGCGTCCCCGATCTGGGCCAGCCGCGTCGATGGTACGATTGAGCGGGAAATAGGCGGCAACGTCAGCGAGAAGTGCCGCGAGATCGTCTGCGGCGATCGGCTGGAAGTTTGCTGTCGACAGCCTTACAGCTCCGTTCCCCGAAGCCCCATCCGCTATCGTTCCCATGAACTCCATGAACTGGGTCGCGCGGACGATGGAGAAGGGCACGCCCGCATTCTGTACGAGCTTCTCCTGGGCGGCTTTGGCGACGAAATATCCGTTTCCAGGAAGGCTATCGGTGCCCACGATCGACAGCACCACATGATGCCGGACACCCGCCTCAACGCCCGCCCGTAAGAGGTTCTTTGTCGACTTCGTGAAGAAGTCCATGACGGCCTGTGGGTCAAAGGACGGTGGGTTGGTGACATCGACGACCACGTCAGCACCTTTGAATGCCTTGTCGAGTCCCACTCCGGTTATCGAATTCACTCCGGCGCTTGGGGACGCAACGACAACGTCGTGAAAGCGGGTCGACAGCAGCGCGACCAGCTTCCTACCGATGAGGCCGGAACCTCCCGCGACAACGATTTTCATGATTTTCTCCTTGGGAAACAAAATATGAGGGTCAGTCTGCACAATCCCAGCCTTAACCCCGTCGGAGAAAATCGCGCTTACCTGCCCAGCCAGCAAGGTATACGGTTGGATACGCGGTTGGCGGCCCTGGCAATTAGGATTGCCTGAGGCAGCGGGCAGCGCCCGCGCCGTTTCTTGATCTGCGACGACAAAAACGTCGCCTCCTTAATTACCCAATTTGTGGGTTATGCGGCTAAAAGTTCGTCGGCGGGGCCAAAGAACTCATAGTGGATGCGATCGCTCGACACGCCGGCGCGACTCAATGCTGGAACCAGAGCGCGCAGGAACGGCTTGGGGCCGCAGAGGTAGAACTCCGAAGTCTCGAACGGAGTCTGAGAACGCAGCCAATCCACCGTGATAAAACCATCGTAGTCATGTGAGAGTCCGGCTGCGTCCCCAAGCCCTGGGTCGCTGTAGAAGGTCTTGACGCTTAGCTTGTCACGCAGCGAAGCAAGGCCTCTTACATGCTTGTCCATCGCGTGAGTGGAACTGTTAAGCGCGCCGTGAATGAAGTGCGCCTCCAACTCCGGGTAGTCCCGCGCGATCGTTTCGAGCATGCTCACCATGGGTGTGAGCCCTACCCCGCCTGAAAGCAGTACAATGGGAGTTTTCGGTTCATCGGGGAGGAAAAAATCTCCAGCTGGCGGCGTGGCTTCAACTTCAGTTCCCACTTCCGTATGGTCATGCAGATATAGCGAGCCGCCCTGCCCGTTAGCTTCGCGCTTGACAGAGATACGGTATGTCTCATCGTTTGGTCCGCATGAGATCGAGTAATTCCGCTTAGCAAGACCACCTCCAAGTAACGGAAGGCGAAAAGTCAGATACTGTCCGGGCCGATGTCGGATCACTCGACCACCGTCGGAAGGTGTGAGGGTGAACGATGTCACGACATCGCTCTCCTTGACCTTGCTCGAGATCGTGAATCGACGCCAACCGTTCCATCCACCGCTGCGGCTCTCGATTTCATCACGCAGAACGTTCTCCCGGCCTTTGAGTATGTCCGCGAGAAACCAGTAAGCTTCACCCCAAGCGGTCAGCACGGCGGGCGTCGCAGCATCACCAAGAATGTCCTTGATTGCAGCAAGCAGCGCCTCGGCGACGTAAGGATAGTGCTCCGGAAGAATGTGATAGCCGATATGCTTGTGCGCGATCCGCTCGACGACCGGCCCAAGAACCCCGAGGTTCTCGATGTTCTTGGCGTAGCCAAGGATCGCTGCCGCGAGCGCGTGGACCTGAGAGCCACCCTCGCCTTGGTTGGCGTGATTGAACAAGGCTTTGATATGGTCATCCTTGAAGAGACGCGCATACATCGCCTTCGTGATGTCACTACCATGCGCTTCGAGCACCGGAACGCTGTTTCTAACCAGCTCGATAGTCTCACGGGAGAGTTGGGGTGCCATGATTTTTCCTTTCTGCTTTAAATCGGATTTTCGACAGCAGGCTGTCGGTCGTAGAATTCCACGCGTAGCTGCACAGGTCCCAGAAGCTCCAAGCGGTGAGGTATCTCGGGAGGAATTATTCCAGGCGTCCCTGGTTTGAGTGTCGATGGGGCCGTGTTTCCATTCTGTCTGTAACCGACCGAACCGCACTCGACGCGAATCACCGCCCAAGTGCCGGGTTTTAGGACATGATCGGCGAGCAGCGCCCGGGGGAGAGTAACCTCGTCAAACAATGCGGAGGTTCGGTATGGAACCGCAAGTGCCGACGGAGAGGCGACACGCTTAGCATCTGGAATATCTTCACCGCAGATGATCAGCGAAAATCGCGAGGCAATCCTTCTCGCCCTCGCTTGCATTTCACTGGCTACAGTGTGCGGCAGAAACTCGTTCGTAGTGCGCGCCCACAGCTCGAGCCACCTGACGAAGAGTTCAGGTCGGAATTTCTCAGCATGAGCGAGATGCATAGACAGCGGGTTGCCCTTGTACCTTCCCGTGGCCAACATCATTGATGACCAAAACTCGGAAAGCCTTGTGAGGTGCTCATCCCAGTCATGCACGACAGCGAAAACGGGGGCGAGTTGATCATCCTGCCGAACGGCGGTGTAAAAGCGCTCCAAAACGCGGGCTATATCTGCTTCGCTCAGTTGCTGTGGCATGGACATCTCCATAAGGTGTATCTTACTTACCTCTATTACGATTCCAGAAAAGGTGCTAGTAAGATACATCTTTTAAGAACAGGGCGTTTTGACGCAGGCCACTATGAGACTGACGAAATACACAGACTACGGAATTCGGGTCTTGGTATATCTGGGGACACGTGATGAGCTTGCGTCCATAAAAGAGATCGCCCGCTCGTTCGACATATCCCAAGACCATCTAAAGAAAGTGGTGCAAGACCTTGCCGGGGCGGGGTTTGTTCATGCCTTGCGTGGGAGAAATGGCGGTATCAGGCTGGCGCGACCACCGGCTGAAATCAATCTCGGTTCGGTTCTCCGGCACACCGAAGGGCTTGATGAGCTGGTTGAGTGCGCAGGCTGTCCCGTTGCTCCGGCCTGCGGCCTTCCTCCGGTTCTTGCGGAGGCCACTGCCGCATTCGCAGCCGTTTTTGACAAGTATACAGTCGCGGACCTTGTCAGGAGGCGGCCTGAACTACAGTTGCTTCTGAAAGCTGTTTAAAGGCTTATTTGCCGGAATTTCGCTACAAATTATGCACCCGGAACTTCTTACGCTGGCGACGAAGATCGCCGCCAGCCATGACCGTCCGCACGATGTCGGCGATCAGCCTTGCCGAGAAAGCCATTGATCGAAGCTGGTCTTTCCAATCGTCGCCTCCCCGGATGGCACCAGCATATCGCTCTCCAGCCGAGAACCGAAATACGACGCTTCTGGATCGGCATTAACCGCTCGGCTATCGCCCTTTGCTTCAAGGTATCGAGAAACGACCTCGCTCATCGGAGCTCGATCCGGTCCTGCGACCTCAACGGTGGCGTCCGTCGCCGCTCCCGTCAACGCATCTACGAGCACGTCCACGAGGTCGTCCGCCGCAATGACCTGAACGTTCGCCGTCGAGATTCGGGTTTCCTCTGAGGTGCCGCCGTGGTCGGCGATCGCGCCTAAGTACTCCATGAACTGCGTAGCGCGGACGATCGTGTACGGCACTCCAGACTTCTTGACCAGTTCCTCTTGCGCAACCTTGCCCTTACAGTAGGGGTTTTCCGGAAGCTTCTCGATGCCGACAATGGAGAGCAGCACGTGATGACCGACGTGTGCATCCTTCTCCGCCGCAACGACGTTTTGGGTCGATGCGCTGAAGAAATCAAGAATCCCCTGCGGCTCAAAAGTTGGTGAATTGGTGACGTCGAGCACTGCGTGCGCTCCCGCCATCGCTTCCGCGAGCCCCTCACCAGTCACGCTGTTGACGCCATTGCTTGGAGACGCCGCGACGGCCTCGTGGCCGGCCGCATGGAGCTTTGAGACGACCTTAGAACCGATGAAGCCGGTTCCACCTACTATGACGAACTTCACTGTGAAATCTCCTTCTCGATATACCCAGCCCGCAACGGCTATTGCCGATGATCCACCTCATCGGGCGGTAGCTGGATCAACATCAGGATATTTCGGTCGAAACGCCTACGTTTCCTAGTATACGGTCGTATGCTGTATCTGGAGATTGAAACCGAAAAGAATTCGACGGGCAAAATGCCTCGTCACGCATCGACCAGGTCCGTGCTTACACGCCTGTCGCGCAAAACGCTGCGAGTGGCAGACTCGATACTTGAGGATTGCGCGCCGCCAAGCGGTCTCCCCACACTCCGGCCGGTTGCCAATGCGGCCGCCGACCGGAGGGGCCTGGGAGGCTACTTCTTGTCGGGAGTGGTCAGTTCCGTGTCGTTTGTATCCACAACAAAAACCGCTAGCAGTTTCGCAGGCTTTGTCTCGCTGCCGTTAGCGCTGATACCGTGATGGTCGCCAGGGTTCTCTACGAAATTCTCGCCAGCCTTGTAGATCTTGGCTTCGCCGCCGTTGACTTGGCTTTTGATCTCGCCTTCGAGAACGGTTGCGTAAATGAACGAGCTTTTCGCATGGGTGTGGGATGGGGAGTAACCACCGGGGCCGTATTCCACGAGAACGCCCCGCATGCTCTTGCCCGGCACATTCGGAAGGACGTGGTCGAAGACCATAGTGACTTTCGCGTTCTTCGATCCATCTGCAGCATTCATAGGGCTTGCCGCCGCAAATACGACTGCGGCGATGAGCGCGATTTTTTTCAGCACGGGTGTCTCCTTATTAGTGTTTGGTCCGCCGAGCGGTTCACCACTAAACAATAGGCCGCCACGCATGCGATATTCAGATATACAAGAGTTTGCATAGGGCTGGCATCGATGACGCCCCCCTTTCAATCGAGATCAATCGTAAGCACTTCACTGCGCATGGTAGAGGAGTCGCGGCCACCGCCGCGAAACATCAATCATTGCGTTAGGCAATGTAAACCTTCGGATACCTAGACGCTCGACCGGCAACCGGTTGGAGGCATCAATTGGTGGGGCCGTGTATTGCTCGCGCCAGTCGAATTGACGAGTAATTCCGAAGCGTCCATCGTGGAACAGCCGCCAGTGCATATATCTATGTTCCTCGTGAGAATTGCTTCCTTGCATCGCGCTTTCGCGGCGTCGCGAAATGTCTATTCGGCGGAAGTCAGCCCTGCGTTCAATGTCCTTAGTCTCATGCGCCCAGGCGAGCTTACGCTTTCACGTATTTTAGCCTGGCTTTTGGACGAGACAGCGAACCATTGCCAGGGCGGCAAGTTCCTTGAAGCGTTCCTCAAGAAAGTTCAGATCCCGATAAAAGGCGTAGCCTCCGCCATTGTGATGCTTGAAGAAGTCGTCGACGTCGGCCGGCTCGATATCTCGCTGAGATTGGCGGATGGACGACGTATTGTCATTGAAAACAAGCCCCGCGCCGCTGATCAGCCTATGCAGATCGAGCGCTACCTTCAGCACGTGGGCGACCGCGGGCACGTCATTTACCTACCGGGTACTCTCAAGGAGGCCGCACAGGTGACGGTAACGTCAAGCGTAAGAGAGCGGAGCCTCGCTGAACGCAGTCTTATCGAGTCTAGCTGGGTTGACCTTATCCCGTTTTTCGAGGATTGCGCCACCATCAGTCGATCTCCTCGAGTTCGCGCTTTCCTTGAGGAGATCCCAAGATACATCCGAGCCGAATTTCAAGGAGTACCGGATATGACTGAGGCCGACACTGTCGTCGACGAAATGGTGCTGACATCCGATACAATCGAGGCGGCGTTTCTGGTTAGCAATTCGATACCGATCATGCAGGAACGCCTGATCAAAAAGCTTGTGCACGACGTGAATGCCCAGTTGCCCTCGGGGTGGAAGACATCTGGCGAGCTGAATGGGGGACCCAGCGCTTTCTACGTCGCGTATGATGATGTTCCCCTTCGCTTCTATGCGTCTTTCGAGCGAAAGAACTTCGGGGATTTCAGCTGTGGTCTCGAGTGGCTCCCTGGGTCCAAAAGGCCGCGGAAGGGAGCTATACGGGAAGTTCTCCAGAGTCATGGTCTCGTCGATGACCACGCGCTCACGACATCCGACCAATTTCCGACCTGGCACTGGGGCGACAGCGCTGACCCACAAGCGTTTCCGTTGAATTGGAGCCTGACGCCGGTCCCGTGGCAACTTGTCGCGGAAGGGTCGGCAGCCCATCGGCTAATAGCGGCCGCGACGAGGTACAAAGCCATAGCCGATTCACTCAGTGCGATAACCTAGCGAAATTGTGCTCGCCGCCACACCTGCCTCTCAACCACTGTAGATCGACATACCACTAGAGATGGTGGGCGTGTCAAACACACCTGATGAATTGAACATGGACGGAAAGCGCATCTGTCAGTGAGAACGCTTCGGATTGGCAGTAGGCCACAAACGCGCAACCGCGGTCCAGGATGCGCAGGCGACGTCCGAATGTTTACCCCAACGCTCTATGAGCATGTGATTGAGACCTCGCAAGCTCCCCGATCTCCGTCCTCGGTGCGACTGCCCAGATCGCTTGGTGGTCAGTTACACCAACGTATAACGAGAAATCCCCTGCCGATCTGTGTCACTTCTCAATTTGTGGCATCGATTAAAATTGGTTTGCCATCGGCGGTGTGCCCGGTCGAACGTCGGGGCCAGAGGAGTTCGCTTACATGATTAAACACATTAGCATTTTGAAATGTTGCGGTATCGTCGGTTCAGTTCTGCTCCCGCTTGCGGCAGGCGCTCAAGCAGAAACCTACAAAGCCCATCTAACCGGCATCAACGAGAGCAAGTTGGGTTCGAAGCCCGAAGGCGACGCCACATTCACGGTCGTTGGAGACAATCTCGAAGTGCATATCACAATGCGCGGCGTTCCACGCGACATCGAACATTGGGAGCATTTTCACGGGTTCCCCGACGGGCGAGACGCAACATGCGTCACGCCTGAGATGGACGCCAATCATGACACATACATTGATCTCGGGGAAACGGAAGTCGTCTCCGGGACGACGATGGTACCTTTCAATGACAAGCCGGAAGAAATGAAGATACCCACCCACACGTATCCTCATGCTTCAGCCAAGGGCGACTTCGAATATCGAAAACTGGTTCCTCTCAAGCAACTTGCCGAAACTTTCGGAAAAACATACTCGGGACAGTCTATCGATTTGGACCGTCGCGTAGTCTACATCCATGGCGTGCCCAGCGACTCTGGCCTTCCTGACTCGGTGCACTCCCTTGGCACAGTACCTTCCCATGTGACGATTCCAATTGCGTGCGGCAAGATTGAGCGTATCGACACGCCGTAATTCGATCTCACCTCCGTTCAGAGCCCGGGTGATGGAGGGACCGCATTGGCGGCACGCTTGGCACTAATTTACTCTACCTTCTCCGAGCTACTAAGTTTTAACAAAGCAGTCGGTGAGGCGGTCCCCTCGCCTACACCGGCTGCGAATTCGGTCCTCACAGTCTTACCTCGCGCGTCATCCTGTAATCCAATTAAGACGCTGTCTACGCTTGGACGCGGCAGGAGTGCCATTCGAATGCCCCTTTGGATCGGCGGGCCCGGCACGACAGGTTGGACAACCCCTGCGAAAGACCTGAAACGCACAGGTTGCAGCGACAAGTTTGAGGCTCAAAATTGTCGACTTGCACATCGAAAACGGGCACTATCACAAGCACAATTTTGGTAGCTGGATGCGTGATGAGATACACGTTCGAGGACTTTACTCTTGATACGTCGACGAGAGAGCTGAAGCGCGCGGGTTCGCTGGTCGCGACGTCTCCTAAGACTTTCGACGTCCTCGAGCTTCTGATTGAGCGATATGACACTGTCATCACTCGCGAAATGCTCTTGGAACTCGTCTGGAAAAAGAGGTTCGTTTCCGAATCGACCCTCAACAGCCAAATGAACTCGGTTCGGCTCGCTGTAAATGATGATGGGCGATCCCAGCGGCTGATAAGGACGGTACCTAGAAAAGGTTTCCGGTTTATCGGCAAGGTCTTAGCTCCTACGGCTGGGGCAGCTCTGGAGCAAACGTCTCCCCCTGCACAAATGCATCATGCGACTCGGGCTGGAACGAAATCGACAATCGTTGTCAGCCCTTTTCGAAATCTTACGCTATTGCCTGAGCTCAGCTTGTTCGCTGCCGGGCTAACCGATGACATCACTGGGGTTCTCACTCGCGTATCCGGGCTTACCGTGCAACACCCTGCAACGTTGCCCGACCCGGCAGGTGGGGTGAGACGCGCGATGCAAGCTGGAACGGATTTCATTGTCGAAGGCAGCGTCCGACAATATTTCGATCAGCTAAGGGTCAGTATCCAGCTAGTCGACGTGAACAGCGGAACGTGTGTTTGGGCATCACGTCTTGATGGCGATGCGCTTGACCCTTTCGACGTGCAAGATCGTCTTCTGACAAACATCGCGATGGTCTTCTCGACTTACTTCGACCGTCGCGCGCTCGAACAGATGCGCCTCGCCCGCTCCGGCCCGACTACGAGCGACGAGTTCTACGAAACAGCAATGATCTATGTCCGCCGCGGAACAAGAACAAGCATCGGCAAGGCTGTTCCATACCTCTTGCGGGCAATTGAACTTGACGGGGGAAATGCGAAGGCCAGATCGGCGGCGGCTTGGTCATACGTCTGGCTCAAGTTACTCCGGGGATTGCAGGATGCTCCTGTTGATCCCACTATGGTGATCCACCATGCCCGGACAGCCGTGGAGATAGACTGTGACGACCCGATTGTTCTCGTCCAGTCGGCGTACGCGCTTGGACACTTTGAAGGTGACCTGAGTTCCACCCTCAGCCTCTTCGATCGCGCCTTGGCTCTTGATCCGAACAGTCCATTGGCATGGTCACTCAGCGGAGCGCAGCTGATTTCCGCTGGCAGTACAGCTAATGGCCTCGATAGGATTCAACGAGCGACCCCTATGAGTGCAGCAGGTCCAGAGTTGGGGAACATCGCCATTTTGAAATCGCTAGGCAATCTAGTAACGGGAAACTTGGGCGCGTCACAAAAATTCGCCAGAGAGGCGAGCGCGCATCTTCCCCAGGCACCCCAGTCTTCTGCTGTACTTGCGGCAAGTCTGGCGCTGATGGGAGAGCGCGAAGAGGCTGCGTCCGCTATGCGAACGCTCAGAACACTTACCCCGACTCTTGGGGCGTCCGGTGTGTCGCGTTGGGTCAACCTCCAATCGGATGGGGACTTGGCGGTGTTCAAAGACGGACTGATAAGGGCTGGCTTGCCGAAATAGCGATCTTACGGCCCAGTCGGCACTGACGCGGCGGATCCAAGATGAAATCTCACGATATTCCAAGAATTTTCCAAGATTTGGCAACGATCCAGAGCTCGCCAACCCCGTTGATCTTTGCGACCCTGCATGACGGAATGCTACTCTGCACGTCAATGTTGGCGTCTATCCTGTGAAGCGGCTTATGCGCGGAAGTTGAGGCTGTCTCGAGGGGAAAGTGGTAGCCGTGAAAGCTCGCGGAGGTCGACGATGTCGATACACGAACCCTTAGAACTGAGTCATGGTGGTTTCGACACTGTTGCAACCGCAATTGAGATAGATCAGAGGCAGGTCGCTCTAGGCGAAATCGCTAGCGTTTTGGTTCACGAGATTCGTCAACCTCTGACCGCCATCGCGACGAACGGCCAGGCATGCCTACGTTGGCTCGAGCGAGAGGACATTGACCGCGTCAAACTCCACAGCGTTGTGGGGGAGATCATAAAGCTAGCCTATCTCGCTAGCGAGACTGCGGATCGAATCAAACACACGTTCGCCGGCGACGCGCTTCCGTTCGGAATTATTGACTTTCGAGCTGTGGTCGATGAGGCCACGGGGATCGTCCGGTCCGAATGCGACGACGAGCGCATCGATCTAATCACCGAAATTGGCGTAGGCAAATTACCTGTTCTAGGCGACCACATTCAGCTTAGACAGGTTCTCCTCAATCTGTTGGCGAATGCCATAGAAGCCTTACGGTGCGCGTCAGCAACAAAGAAAGTTATAACGGTCGATATCCAAATAGATCAGGGCAGCTTAACCGCGAGTGTATCGGATACCGGCCCCGGAATTGACAGCGATATCGCGCACCGGATATTTGAGAGCCTATTTAGTACCAAGGCGTCAAATATGGGCATGGGCTTGTCGATCAGCAGGACCATCGTTCAAAGCCATGGTGGTCGCCTTGAAGCATCGACCTCGGCACAAGGTGGAGCGAGGTTCGCTGTAAATTTGCCCCGAGCATTCGTCACGGATGGTTGAACTAGAAATCTCAGCAATCGACACTAACCTGGCCTCAGCAATTTGAGTTTCGGCCACGTAGCGCGCCTCGCCCCGTGACCGAGCGCTTTGGTGGCAGCATCATGCATCTCAAAAGGATCGCAGAACCGGTCTCCGTTTCTAGTTCGCGCGATAGTAAGACGGCGACCCTCCTCCTGATTGCGCAGGAATGCCAGGCGTTTGGAGAGGCGCAAAACTCAGCTGTTGATCGCGGGGGCGTCGTTCAAGATGCTTGACGCCCGCCGCGCTTTTGCACTTATTGCCCGAGCCACTCGTACTCGGCGATCGACGCCTTTCCGGATTTTTTGTCGTAGAGACATATCAAGTTGACCATCTTACGTGTCTTGGCGCTCTTTTCGCGAAGCAAAATCGCGACCTTCCCAGTGGCATCGTCAAAAAGGACAGGAGCGGTCGCCTCGGGCGATACCATCCGTGATTGCCCGATACAGGTGCCGTTTGCTTTGGCAAAAAGCGCATTCCACGCACTGTCGCTCGAAGCGTGGACAGTGGACGCCAAACAAAGCGCTCCAACCGTGGTGACAGTTATCGTCTTCAGCATAACTCGTTTCCTCATTCCAATTTGTGCCTAGCTGCGGCATTTCTTCGATGACGATGAAGGATGGCGACATGAGGGCGCAGGGCATGTTGTCGAGCTTGAACTAGCTGCGCTTGGCGATTTTGAGATTAACCATTCCCGGCCCAGAGGGAGCGGGCTTGCCGTCCGAGTGCACCAAACTTTGGCGGGGCAGAAGCTATGAATTGGCGGCCATCGCCGCGACATGCATTCAGTTCGAGCGCGCAGGTTTTCCCCGCCTCACAGAGCACCGCACTGCGTCCTGAGATAATGCGACGGATGGTACATGTAAGTATAGTGGAGGATGGTCCGCTTTCCTCGTAATCTATCATTATTATCAATTGAGGACGCTGCGATGCAACACCCCTCTCGTTCCAATTCGCCTGTCGGGTCAAGTCTCCCAACGGTTTTGATCGTTGATCCATTCGTCGAAAAGACCTTCCCGATAGAAGCTGCAATCCGGGCGCTTGGGTATGATGTTGTCACACTGTCCACGATCGCAGAGGGAATGGCTGCCTTTGACCGGCTAAGACCGCTCTACGTGCTGACTGAACTCAGATTTACTGACGGCTGCGGTCTCGATTTCTTGCGCTACGCGTTGTCAACTCACCCAACAGCGCGTGTCGTGGTCCACACATGGTTCGCTGACCTACAAGTCGCCGTGGCGGCTACAAAGGCAGGAGCATACGACTTCGTCCCTAAACCAACGGATTCGGAGTTTCTCGCCAACATCCTTCTCCTGGGTGCAGCGAATGTACCCGAGGAATGCAAGATTCTAGATCCGAACCAACTGCGTCGGCAGCACATCGAGCACGTTATGCATACCAGCCGTACGAACGTCTCCTTAGCAGCACGGACGTTGCTACTTGATCGAAGGTCGCTTCAGCGTCTGCTCAGGCGGCACGAGGCAAATCAGTGAAGCACGGCGTTGGTCTGCGAAACGCGCCCAGCCGGCCGAAACGCCCCCGTGGCCAAGCACGTTGTGACACCACCCCCTTTAATCCCTCTAACCAAACTCGCCCTAACGCTTGGTGATGGGCCGGAGACTTCCCAGTGGCATTCATCCGACAGCTAGCTACAACAGCGAAGAGCAGACTTGTGAAAATCTCGCCGGACGCTCCGCTCTTGAACGCCGCCGCTCTCTTCAAACATGGCGCGGAGATGATCGTCGTCTGCCGCGCCGACCGAAAGCTGGTCGGTCTTCTTACCAAGAGCGACGTACTCCGAGTCTTCGTGAGCTTGGGTATGCTGGATCGCTCCACAACGGTCAGCACTGCGATGCAAACGAATATCGTCAGTTGCAGACTTACGGATACTCTTGAGACTGTTTGGCAAACCCTCAGAAAGCACGATTTTCGCCATCTCCCTGTTCTCGATAAAGAAGGCCGCGCTGTTGGCGTGTTGAATGCGCGAGACATTCTTGCAGGCATCCTGAGCGAGACGGAGAACGAAGAAGAGATTTTCAAGCAATACGTTACCGGATTCGGCTATTGTTAAAGCTTAACCTGAAACGCCTCTCAGGTCGCCGAATTGGACCTTCCCGACGCCCCTTTGACCAATTTGCATACGCAAGATTGCGCTTCGTCAAGATTCACCTCCGTTTACCTTTATGCGACGCGGTGGAACCAGCTATTGCAGAGGGAGATAATGCTTCATCTTTCGAAAGCTGAAAATGTTGCTTGGACGGCACGTCGAATGGTCTCTACACTCTTGCCTCGTTCTCGCAGAACTGTCAGCTCGTGGCTACATATCCACTAGCGCTCTCGCCTCCCTATTTCACCTGCCAAAAGAGTATTTGAGCAAAGGTCTCCAAGAGCTGTCGCGGGCAGGCATTCTAGCTAGAGCGATGGGGCCAACAGGAGGCTATCGGCTATCGAAGCCAGCCGCCCAGATATCCGTGCTTGATATCGTTGAGGCCGTGGTGGGCGACCAGCCAACATACCAGGATACCGGACTGTGGCTCACTGTTTCGAAAGATGGTGGTGATCCCCAACCCGGAGCCTGCCCCGTAACCGAGATGATGTTGGCCGCCGATGCGGCTTGGCGCTCATCCCTGCGTAACATTACTCTTAGTGACCTGTTGTCAGCTGCGCGCGCAGCTCGCACCCAGGGACATGCCGATTATCTACGAAATTTCATCGGCAAGAACGGATCGACACAATAAGCGCCGAAGGCATCAATAGAAGCGGCGCTGCCCGATTTTTCGCCAGGCAGCACCGCTTAAAATATCCAGTCGTAGCTCTTTCAGCTCTGCGTCGAGATCCACTGATCGAACCGAGTTTTACCCAGTAACACCTCGCCGGCTGGCACAAGTGTGTCGGCCTTGAGGTGGGATCCGAAGTATAAAGCATCTGGATCGGCCTTGACGGTCCGAGCATCGCCCTTTGCCTTCAGGTAGCGCGCGACGACTTCGCTCATGGGAGCGCGCTCGGGCCCCGCAACTTGAACTATGGCGTTGGAGGGGCTGCCCGTAAGCACGCCAACTAGAGCTTCAGCCAAGTCGTCCGCAGCAATCACCTGAACGTTTCCAGTTGAAATATGGGTTTCCTTTTCGGTCCCGCCGAGATCGGCGATGACGCCAAGATACTCCATGAACTGGGTCGCGTGCACGATCGTGTATGGCACTCCTGCCGCTTTAACCAAGTCTTCCTGAGCCGCTTTGCCCTTGAAGTACGCGTTGTCCGGGAGCTTTTCAGTGCCCACGATCGATAGCACAACGTGGTGCTGGACGTTGGCTTTCTTCTCTGCGTCAAGAAGATTTGCGGTAGACGTTCGGAAGAAATCGAGAATCGCTTGTGGCTCGAAGGTCGGGGAATTGGTCACGTCGAGCACGGCGTGTGTTCCCGCCATCGCGCGGTCTAGTCCTTCCCCGGTTACGCTGTTAACGCCGTTGTTCGGGGCTGCTGCCACGACCTCATGTCCAGCGGCCTGCAACTTCGCCACGACTTTCGAACCGATGAATCCAGTCCCTCCTACGACAACAAATTTCATTAGTCTATCTCCCTATGGTTGGTCGAGACCCTTCCGATCCCGACTGTCTGTTCGTCGGCACCAGGCTTTTGTCGATAGCCGGAGAGACATCTTTTGTCTGAACGTCAAATATAACCAAGCTATACGGGTGTATGCTTGAGCGATTGCGGGGGTTTAGGACGTATCTCGAAACGGGCCGATTGTCGGCTCAAATTGGCCCCAGTCGCGATAGCAAACCATCGTATACGTGATGGCACGCGACAACTGTGACAAGCTACTTTCGTGCTGCCAGTAGATGAGCTGCACACACTCTGGGACGCACGCTTTACCTTTCTCCGGCACGCCGATTGGAACGCAGGAACTCGATGAACGCCCGCATGCTAGCGCTGAGATGTCGGTGTCTTGGATAATAGAGACACAAGCCAGGATATGGCGGTGTCCAATCGGCTAGAACCTGACAAACTTCGCCGGCGGTTAGAGCTTCGGACGCCATCCACTTCGTTACATAGGCGAGTCCACACCCCTGTTTGACCATCTCAAGAAGGAGTCGAGAGTTATCGACTGTAACCTGGCCATCGACGGAAACCGTGAGAGATTCATTTCGTTTTGCAAACTCCCACCTGTAAATCGCACCTGTTGGCATCCTTAGCTGAACACAAGTGTGAAGCCCCAAGTCCGAAGGCCGCCTGAGTGGTGGAGCTTCATGAAGGTAAGAGGGTGAGCCAATAACGATGTGCTGTTGCTCCGGTCCGATCGGGATCGCCACCATCTCGTCCGATACCAACTCGGCTAGACGTACTCCGCAATCGAAGCCTCCTTCGGCGATGTCGACAAGTCGCTTCTCCGTTACGACTTCGATCCTAATTCCCGGGTGGGACTTGGTGAATGCCGCTATTAGGGAAATCAGCGCTTGTTCGGCGGCCGTGGCGTCAGTGTTGATTCTTATTAGGCCCGCGGGACCGGCGCTCGTGTTCGTCAGTTCCTCCACAGCCTTCCCGATCTCACTGACCGCAGGCATCAGTCGAGAGAAAAACCTCTCTCCGGCTTCGGTCAGCGAAACGTTGCGCGTCGATCGGTGGAAGAGCTTCACTTGCAGTCGCCGCTCCAACCCTGCAACTGCATGGCTCAGTGCCGAAGCGCTCTGATCCATGGTGCGGGCCGCCGATCGGAACCCCCCATGTTCGGCGACGGCAAGAAATGCGGCAAGTTCACCCGGCGGCAGGGAGCCGGCTGTGCGAAGAACCTCATCGGACTGTGTATTTCTAGCCATCTAGTTCATCAATCTCACATGAGTATTCTGGAGGCAACCTTACAAATGAAAAGGAGACGGACCATGCCAGGCACCAACTCATTCGGTTTCAACAGTACCGCTGCCGAAGTCCTTGAGGGAGTAGACCTAACCGGCAAGACTGCCATCGTCACCGGAGGTGCTGGCGGGATTGGGCTGGAAACAACGAAGGCGCTTGTTGAAGCAGGGGCGACAGTTACCATAGCGGCACGCCGACCTGACGATGCCCAGCGTGTGGCCGCGGAAATTAGCTCCAAGTCCACGCGAGGATCAGTGACGGTTCGAGCGCTCGATGTGGCAAACCTCAAATCGGTAAGCGAGTTTGTCGCTTCGTGGGATAGCAAACTGGATATCTTGGTGAACAATGCCGGTGTTATGGCAATCCCAGAACTGCAGCGCAGTCCTGAGGGACACGAAATGCAGTTCGCGACCAACTATCTTGGGCACTTTGCACTCGCTCAAGGTCTACGCCGCTGCCTGGCGAAGGCAAACGGGGCTCGCGTTATTTCAGTAGCATCCGTAGGTAGCCTCTTCGCGCCCGTCTTCTGGGATGACCCGGACTTCCGATTTATTTCTTATGATCCTCTCCTCGGATACGGCCAATCCAAGACCGCGTGCATTTTGATGTCCGTGGGGATCACGCAACACTGGTCGGATGACGGGATCAGCTCCAACGCCCTAAATCCGGGCGCTATCGCGACCAACTTACAGAAACACACGGGAGGTTTACGTACTCCAGAACATCTGCGGAAGACACCCCAACAAGGGGCATCGACTACGGTCCTTCTGGCTGCGTCGCCGCTCTTAGATGGCATCTCCGGGAAATATTTCGACGACTGCCAAGAAGCTCCGGTCGTTGATGAACGGGGGAACGGACCGTTCAAGGGGGTTGCGCGTTATGCGATTGATCCAGAAAACGCGGCACGACTATGGACTATGGCCTCTTCGATGGTGGGCGGTCTATGACCTCCCTCCCCAAAGTAGGCTTCATTGGCCTCGGCGACCAGGGCGCGCCAATGGCAGTCGCCATTGCCGAGAGCTTCCCGCTGCATGTTTGGGCACGTCGTGAGGCATCGTACAAAGAGCTCGGCGGCACCGAGTCTACAAAACACCGCAGTCCTTCACATCTCGCCAGAACGGTGTCAGTTCTATGCCTTTGCTTGCGGGACGACGCGGACATACGGCAATTGATGGATGACGGCCTTCTCGAGGACTTGCCCCATGGTGCGATGATAATCAATCACGCCACCGGCGATCCTGGAGAGGCGCGTGCGTTCGCCGAACGGTGTGTTGTCGCAGGTATCGAATTCGTCGACGCGCCAGTTAGCGGAGGTCGCCCGGGAGCTATTGCTCGAAATATGACGTGCTTCGTGGGATGCCTGGTGGAGACACTAGCTCGATGCGAAACCATCATAGGCTGCCATAGCCGGCATGTCGTACACATGGGAGAGGCCGGGACCGGTCAAGCCGCCAAACTATGCAACAACGCACTAACGGTCTCAAACCTACGAAATATCGTCGAGGTATTTGCCATAGCTGACGCCTTCGGGGTTGAGCCTTCGAGCCTGCGTCATGCGTTCGCCCACAGTAGCGGCGGAAGCTTCATCTTGGACGCACTTGGAACTAAGGTCACGCCCGATATCGCAGCCCATATAGCCAAGCTCAATCGCGCGGATGTCGAAGAATTCGCCACAGCCGCAAGGCGACTTGGCCGCGACGTTCACGCGATCGAAGCGTGGGCGCTGGGAGGTGCCGCTGGGCTTGAAGACGTTGTTGCGCGCTTGGCCGCTCCTAAATCCTAGACGCCAAATACCCACCTCCTCTCGTGGATTCAAATGCTCAGACACGTGAACTCCACACCAGCAAAACCATATCCCAGCGGGTCGAGGCTCCGCTGGACCGCCGTCGTTAGCAGCGAAGGCAATGACCCATCCGAACCCGTCGCGACACACCGGCGGAGAGCTAACGGCGTCGTATGCCATTCGCGCTTCATAGCCTTAGTGAGATGTGCCTGGTCGGCCATTCCGCATTCAAGCGCGATAAACTTAATAGGTTTGTCAGTCTCAACGAGGAGTTGACGAGCCAATCTCAACCGCAGCCCGGTAATATATGACTGTGGAGTACGACCGAAGCACCGATGAAAAGGTCTCTGAAAATGACTGCGACTCAAAGCGCAGACGTCTGCTAGATCTTCTCCACTCAACCGCGAGGCCAGGTTTTCATGGATGAACTCATCGAGCTTCTTGATTTTCCAGCTGGGCAAACCGCCTTTTGCAGCTTGCGCGGGATGTTCGCATAACAGCGAAATTAACGAGTAGTCGTCTTTTTCCTTGGATTCTCTGTACGCGTGAAGCTCCGTAGTCCGGAAGTCTTTGCCCGAGCGCGCCTGGCCTGCCATGAAACTCTCCATCATCATCGATAGTAGGTTTACCTGCCGCGCCCGGTCGCCGCAGGTATACAAAGGTTGGCTATTGGGATTTGCTGTAGCTGAGATCCGCGGCCAGCTTGCCGCGGTCGAGCCCAGGTGATGCGTCGAGGACCAACTCAAGCTTCACTAAGGCTTGTCCCCAATATGGTGTCCTCAATGCATAGACAGCCAACGTTCGAAGCGGCAGCGAGGCGATCCCAGGTCGGTTTAGGGTCAATCCTTGCGCCGGCTTTGCTCCGAAAAGAGCACTGACGTACAAACTTGACGAATGCCGACTCGCTATACATCTTGCTTTCAGGCGAAGTGATTTTCGCATAGGAGGCGTTATGAATACTGACCTCTCTCGGCGCGGCTTTCTGAAGCTGACAGGCGCTGGTGTAGCGGCGACAACGATTGGCGCGCTTGGCTTCGGCGAAGCCGAGGCGGCAGAGATCGCCCATGTTCGGCCATTCAAGCTCACGTCCACGAGCGAAACCCGGAACACCTGCCCTTATTGCTCGGTTGCGTGTGGCGTTATCATTTACTCGAAAGGTGATCTCCGGAAGGGCGAAAAGGCCGACATCATCCATATCGAGGGCGACGTTGACCATCCCACCAACCGCGGAACCCTCTGTCCCAAGGGCGCGGCGCTCAAGGACTTCGTCAAAGCGCCCACCCGCCTCAAGTATCCTATGCATAGGAAACCAGGCTCCGACAAATTCGAGCGCGTGTCTTGGGATGAAGCCTTCGACCGCATCGCTCGGTTGATGAAGGACGACCGCGATGCGAACTTCATCGCCCACAACGAGGCCGGCGTTCCAGTCAATCGGTGGACTACCACTGGGATGCTGGCCGCCTCAGCTACCACCAACGAGACCGCATGGGCGACCTTCAAGTTCGCCAAGGGCTTGGGGATAGCAGGATTCGATAATCAGGCGCGCGTCTGACACGGCCCCACGGTGTCCAGTTTGGGCCCAACATTTGGCCGTGGTTCAATGACAAACGCTTGGACCGACATCAAGAATACAGATCTCGTGGTCGTCATGGGTGGCAACGCCGCCGAAGCGCACCCGTGTGGCTTCAAATGGGTGACCGAGGCGAAAGCGCACCGCGGGGCAAAACTCATTGTCGTGGATCCCCGGTATACGCGGACCGCGTCGGTGTCGGACTTCTACGCGCCGATCCGCCAAGGCACGGATATCGCATTCCTCAACGGGGTGATGAAATACTGCATCGAGAACGACAAGGTGCAGTGGGAGTACATGAAGGCGTTCACCAACGCCGCATACATCGTCAAAGACGGTTTCGCCTACAAGGATGGCCTCTTCACGGGATACGATGAAGAGAAGCGCGATTATGACAAGTCCAGTTGGGACTATGTGCTCGGACCTGACGGGTTCGTCACTATGGATCCAACCCTTGAGCATCCGCGCTGCGTATGGAACCTGCTGAAGGAACATCTCGCGCCATATACGCCGGAGATGGTCGAGCGCATCTGCGGCACCCCTAAGGAGAAATTCCTCAAGGTCGCCGAGATGATCTCTGAGTGCTCGACACCGACCAAGACAATGACTTCGATGTACGCCTTGGGCTGGACGCAGCATTCGAGCGGCTCCCAGAATATTCGCGCGATGGCGATGCTCCAGCTGATCCTTGGAAACATCGGTGTTCGCGGTGGCGGAATGAACGCGCTGCGAGGCCACTCGAACATCCAGGGTCTTACCGACCTTGGCCTCATGTCGCACCTTCTTACCGGTTACCTCACGATGCCCACGGAAAAGGAGGCGGACTTCGAGACCTACATGTCCACACGGCAGTTTAAGCCACTTCGTCCTGGTCAGACTAGCTATTGGCAGAACTACAAGAAATTCATGGTCTCGTTCCAGAAGGCGATGTGGGGTGATAACGCAACCGCCGAAAACGACTGGGCTTACCACTACATTACCAAACTGGACGTGCCGTCATACGACGTGCTTCGCATGTTCGAGTTGATGTACGACGGCAAGGTAAACGGCTACATTTGTCAGGGCTTCAATCCAATCTTGGCCTTCCCGGACCGAGCAAAGAACACGAAGGCACTTTCAAATCTGAACTGGCTGGTCACGATGGACCCGCTGGAAACAGAAACTTCGCGGTTTTGGGAGAACCACGGCGATTTCAACCCAGTGGACACAGCGTCGATCAAGACTGAAGTGTTCCAATTGCCGACAACCTGCTTCGCGGAAGAGGAAGGGTCTCTGACGAATTCGGGCCGGTGGCTTCAGTGGCACTGGGCAGGCGGAACACCTCCCGGCGAAGCGCAGCATGACACCTACATTATAGCGCAGATTTTTCTGCGGATGCGTGAGCTATACCGCAAGGAAGGTGGGGCTTTCCCCGATCCCATCCTCAACATGCGTTGGGACTATGAGGATCCGAACGAGCCGACTCCAGAAGAGCTCGCCAAGGAGATCAACGGACGCGCGCTAACTGACGTCATGGACCCGACAGACCCAACCAAGTTGCTTGTGGCCGCCGGCAAACAAGTCGTGAATTTCTCGCAGCTGCAGGACGACGGTTCGACTATGTCAGGATGCTGGATTTACTCGGGCTGCTTCAACGAGGTGGGAAACAACATGGCCCGTCGAGACAACCACGATCCTGACGAGACCGGCGCTTATCTCGGGTGGACGTTCGCTTGGCCACTCAACCGGCGCACCCTCTATAACCGCGCTTCAGCGGACTTGAACGGCAAACCGTGGGATCCGTCTCGCAAGCTGCTGGAGTGGGACGGTACTAAATGGACGGGGTATGACGTTCCAGACATCTCGCCGACCGCCAAACCTCAAGATGTCGGCCCCTTCATCATGAACCAGGAAGGAACAGCTCGTCTGTTCGCTCGAGGTCTCATGCGCGACGGTCCGTTCCCAGCTCACATGGAGCCATTCGAGTCACCTGTTCCGAATGTCTTCAATCCCAAGATAAGAGGAAATCCCGTTGCTCGCGTATTCCAGACGGATGTCGAACGGCTCGGCACTTCAGAGGAATTCCCATATGCCGCGACGTCTTACCGCCTCACGGAGCACTTCCACTTCTGGACCAAGCACAACCGTGTGAATGCCGCGCTTCAGCCAGAATTTTTCGTCGAGATTTCTGAGGAGCTTGCCGCTGAGAAAGCGATAACGAACGGCGGTTGGGTTCGCGTCTGGTCAAAACGGGGCTCCATCAAAGCGAAAGCCGTGGTGACGAAGAGAATACGGCCTCTCATCTGTGACGGAAAGCCCGTCCATATCGTCGGCATTCCGCTGCACTGGGGCTTCGTTGGCTTGGCGAAGAAGGGCTTCGGCCCGAATTCCCTCGCCGCCTTTGTCGGCGACGCCAATATCGAGACACCGGAATCGAAGGCGTTTTTGGTGAACATCGAGCCGTCTACGGCCCCCCACGATAAGGAGGCATCAGCATGATGGATAGCCCGAGAACGGCCGTCAGCAACCCGCCTGTACAACCCATGGAGGCCAATCTCACGCAACGCGACGTGATAAAACGGTCGGCGACCAGCGAGCTTCCACCGCCGGATCGCCATCTGACGCCGGTAGCGAAACTGATTGACGTTTCCAAGTGTATCGGTTGCAAGGCATGCCAATCGGCCTGCGTGGAGTGGAACGACACGCATCCCGCAGTCGAGGAAAATGTAGGTGTCTACACGAACCCACATGACTTGACCGAAAACATGTTCACGCTGATGCGTTTCACCGAGTGGGTAAACCCGGAGACGGATAACCTTGAGTGGCTGATCAGAAAGGACGGGTGCATGCACTGCTCCGACCCTGGCTGCCTCAAGGCTTGTCCATCCCCCGGGGCGATTGTCCAGTACTCGAACGGGATCGTCGACTTCATCCACGAGAACTGCATTGGCTGCGGGTATTGCGTGAAAGGATGTCCATTCAACATACCCCGGATTTCCAAAGCGGACCACCGCGCGTACAAATGCACGCTCTGCTCCGACCGCGTCGCTATGGGCCAAGGCCCGGCGTGCGCGAAGGCATGCCCCACGCAGGCAATTGTTTTCGGCACAAAGGACGATATGAAGAAGCATGCCGAGGAGCGTATTGCTGACCTCAAATCAAGAGGCTACGCGAACGCCGGCTTGTATGATCCACCCGGCGTCAACGGCACGCATGTCATGTACGTCTTGCACCATAACGATAAGCCGCACATTTACGCGGACTTGCCGGACAACCCGAAAATATCCGACGTCGTGCAGTTCTGGAAGGGCGCTACCAAGTATGCTGGCCTGGCCGCGCTAGGTTTAGCTACCGCAGGAACAATTCTCCATGGACTTTTCGCGCGAGCCAACCGGGTCCAACGCGAAGACGATGAGCATGCTGAGGAGCTTCTCGAGGAGGCCGGAGTGGATGATGGGAGGGCGCGATGACGATGCGCAACGAGTTCCTTCCCGAGGACAAGATCAAGCCGGGGTCACCGCCCGAGGTTTACAGATATGGACCATTCAAGCGCACCAATCATTGGATTACGGCTGGTAGCCTTATTTTGCTCGGGATTTCCGGGCTTGCGATGTTCCATCCCTCACTGTTCTTTCTGACCGCGCTTTTCGGCGGCGGACAAAACACCAGGCTGATCCACCCGTGGATCGGCGTCCTTCTTTTTGTTTCTTTCTTTGTGTTTTTCTTCCAAATATGGCGCGCAAACCTGCCCAGCAAAGCTGACGTACAGTGGGCTATGCAAATCCAGGACGTGGTGAATGGGCATGAGGAGCGACTGCCCGAAGTTGGACGGTACAATGCCGGTCAGAAATTTGTCTTCTGGGGAATGGCATTTTTTATCATCGTCCTGATCGCGACTGGCATCATCATCTGGGACCAGTATTTCGAGAACGCGACTCCGATTGACGTCAGGCGGGTAGCCCTTTTGATTCACTCAGCTTCGGCTGTGGTCATTTTGCTCATCTTCCTGCTCCACCTCTACTCCGGGATATGGGTGCGAGGCACAATCCGGGCAATGACACGCGGTACCGTGACGCCAGGGTGGGCCTACCGCCACCACAGGAAGTGGTTCAAGGCATTGGTAAAATCGCGTAAGATTGATGCCAACGAATAAGACCGAGTTTAATGCTGTGGCCGGTCGGCCCCGCGAGGTGAAATGTCTACTTCGAATGTACAACCCGATCCGTCGATGATCGGCGGAATCTCAAAGGCACCATTCGTTTTTCTTCCCAATCCGGGCCGATTATTTAGGGACAGCGCGTCTCGGTATGAGCGCCTCGCTGAAGGTGAGCGTCTCGCGCCTTATCTGCGATTCCTTGCAGGAATAGCCCGTGCTCAGAGCAATTTAAGTGACATGCCGAATGATATCCCGCTCATTCCGGCGGATGTGCTGGAACGCGCGAGCATATCGTCGATGCCTGCAATTGACCGCTCGCAGTTTCACGACCGGGCGGGAATGAGAGAGGTAGTCCGCCGCTTTCTGCCGATGCTGGACGATCTGGTGAAGCCTGCGTCTGCCCAACAAGCGCTCGCACTGGTGAAGTCCGCCGGGGACGACGACCTGGATTGGATGGTCGCCAACGTAATGGCCGACCATTTGCCACCAGACAGCCTCGCTCATCATCTGTATGTCGCGGCTGGGGTCCAAGCTTACATGGCCGTCGTGGCGTCGAGACTTGTCGCTTCAAAGCTCGTTCCTGTCAGCATGGGTGTTTGCCCTTCCTGTGGAGGTAGACCCATAGGCTCGATAGTGATCGGCTTCCAGGGAGCGGAGGGCGCGCGGTATGCGGTATGTGGGTGCTGCCTGACGAGATGGAATGAAGTGCGGGTCAAGTGCCTTTCATGCGGGTCGACTAAGGGTGTGGGATATCGTTCCGTCGAGTCCAACGGCGAAGATGCGACGGTGAAGGCAGAAGTATGTGACCAGTGCGCAAGCTGGACGAAGATACTGTATCAGAACAAGAACCCGTCGCTCGACATGATGGCGGACGATGTGGCGAGCCTTGGCCTTGATCTCCTCATGGCCAGCACCGAATATCGTCGAGCGGGATATAATCCCTTTCTGATCGGGTACTGACGGATGGCGGAATTGTCGAATATGAGATCCCTGGGCTCTGTAGACCAGCTTCTGGGATCGCCGCTCGTCTCTCCCTTGATCGAGCGTCACGGCCGTCAGGCCGTGACTGACCAGTTGCGTTCAGTGCTGGCCGAAGTCAGAGACGCGGTTCGCAACGGAGCTTCACTACCTGCCCAATCCGACATTTTTGCCTCTCTGCTCGGTCGCCTCTCGTATCAAGAGCGCTCCAATCTGCGACCTCTCTTCAATTTGACGGGCACCGTCCTGCATACGAACCTCGGCAGGGCTATTCTTGCCGAAGAAGCGGTAAGCGCCGCTGTTGACGCGATGAGATCTGCGGCCGCTCTCGAATACGATCTCGATACCGGGAAACGAGGAGAACGAGACAGTCACCTGAGAGCGCTTCTCTGCGAACTGACCGGCGCTGAGGATGCGACCATCGTCAACAATAACGCTGCTGCAGTTCTCATTTCATTGAATTCGGTTGGAGCTGGACGCGAGGCGATCGTTTCCCGTGGTGAGTTGATCGAGATCGGCGGCGCATTTCGCATGCCGGATATAATGGAACGCGCGAGCTTGCGGCTGGTCGAAGTTGGCACGACTAACCGAACCCATGAGAAAGACTATCTGAAGGCGATCGGCCCAGACACCGCCCTAATCATGAAGGTCCATACATCCAACTACCGGATCGAGGGCTTCACGGCCGAGGTTCGCGGCGATCGACTGGCAACGATCGCACGGGAAGCCGGCGTTGTATTGTTGAACGACTTGGGCTCGGGCACCCTTGTGGATCTGTCCCCCTACGGTCTGGCGAAGGAGCCGACCGTGCGCGAGACAGTCGCTGAGGGTGCCGACCTGGTCACTTTTTCGGGTGACAAGCTCCTTGGAGGTCCACAAGCCGGGTTCATTGTGGGGCGAAAGGACTTAATCGCCGAGATTAATCGAAACCCTCTCAAGAGAGCGCTGCGAGTAGATAAAATACGCATAGCCGCTCTTGAAGCCACCTTACGTCTTTACCGCGATCCGCATCGACTTGGCGCGCGGTTGCCCACGCTTCGGATGCTTTCGCGCAAAGAACCGGAAATTCGCGATCAAGCGGAACGCCTTTTGCCAGCCGTGTCGGAGATGCTCGCGCCACGAGGCTATCGAATAGCGGTTGCCCAGTGTTCTAGCCAAATTGGTTCTGGGGCCCTGCCGGTCGACACCATCCCAAGCGCGGGACTGAAAATCAGCGCGTCTAGTGGTAGCGCCTTGGAAGTTCTTGCCGCGCTGTTTCGCTCTTTGCACCGCCCGATCGTCGGAAGAATGCAGGATGGCGCGATGATCTTGGACCTTCGATGCCTGTCAGACGACGAAGGATTTCTTTCCAGCATTGCAGAGGGCGTCGACAATGCGTTGGCTTGATCGCCTGTTGCGCCGGACGAAGGAATTAAGACCCGATGCGATGGCAGAAGCTCTTTCTGCAGCCCAAGCTGGTGATTATCCAGTCGCACTGTCTATATGGGAGCCGCTGGCGCAGGCTGGCGTAGCGCGGGCACAAAACAATATCGGCGCGTGTTTCGCGGAGGGACTAGGGGTAATCAAGGACATGGAGCTAGCTCGGACATGGCTCCGGCTGGCTGCCGAAGCGGGTGATCCGGTAGGTCAGCGCAATTATGCAGCGCTTCACATGCAGGACGGGTTCACGGATTTTTCTGTCGCCGGTGAGTTCTATAGGCGCGGTGCGGAAAATGGCGACGCTCCGTCGCAGGACATGCTTAGCTGGATGCTTCTGGAAGGAGATATTCTGCCACCCGATCCGCAGGCGGCTCGGATCTGGGCAGAGCGGGCGGCGGGCGCAGGCGTTGTTTCATCTATGACACGACTAGGTCTGATCTATCATAACGCGACGGGCGTCGAGCGAGACCCGGCGGAGGCTGTTCGCTGGTGGACGATCGCCGCGAACCTCGGCGACGCCGATGCTCAGGCGATGCTGGGTGCCGCCTTGAATCTGGGTCAAGGTGTTAGACGAGATGGGATCGCGGCCTTGGGATGGTTGATAAGAGCGAGTTCTGCTGGAAGCGATCTAGCCAAGCCCTTTGTTGGTCCCGTCCGCGGAACTCTCTCCGCGAATGAAATTGCAGAAGCCGAACGCCAGGCCGCCCTACCGCTCAAACAGGTCGGATCATGATTGTCGGCACGGCGGGTCATATCGATCACGGTAAAACCACCCTCGTCAAAGCTCTGACAGGGGTCGATACCGATAGGCTCAAAGAGGAGAAGGCCCGAGGGATAACCATTGACCTCGGCTTTGCATATTGTGAATTTCTCGATGGGACTATCACGGGCTTCGTCGACGTGCCCGGTCACGACCGCTTTATCCATACGATGCTCGCTGGTGCATGCGGTATTGACTTTGCGCTGTTGGTTGTCGCGGCGGATGACGGGATCAAGCCGCAAACCCGCGAGCATCTTGCAATTCTTGAATTACTTGGGATCAACCGCGGCGTTGTCGCGATCAGCAAAGCTGATCTGGCAGATGAAAGTCGCCGCATGCTGCTGACCGAGGAAATAAGAGCGCTCATCGGCTCCACGGGTCTCCGGGACGCCGAGGTTATCCCCGTCTCGGCGGTGACCGGCGAGGGAATGGCCGCCCTTCGGGAGGCCTTCGCGCTGGCAGAGCGCAGCACGAGATCTTTGGGTGACGAGGGCCGCTTCAGGTTAGCGGTTGACCGTTGTTTTTCATTGACAGGTGCTGGCACGATCGTAACCGGGACCGTGCTTTCGGGCTCTGTAGCGGTAGGAGACCACGTAGTCGTCTCGCCTTCGGGAATTCCCGCACGGGTTCGATCGATTCACGCGCAGAGCGCGCAAGCACAGCAAGGGTCTACCGGGCAACGATGTGCGTTGAACCTGGCGGGTGAGTCCGTATCCAAAGAGGCAATCGGACGAGGCGACGTTGTTGTTGTGCCCATCCTGCACGCGCCGACCGACCGGATAGATGCTGAGCTGCATGTTCTCGCTACCGAGCCAAAGGTTCTAGGAGAGTGGTTTTCGGCACGTCTCCATCATGGGAGCACCGAAGTCGGCGTTCGCCTCATACCACTGGAAAAAGCTCTCGAACCCGGACAAACCGGCCTTGTGCAGCTAGTTCTGGATCGAAAGATTGCTGCCACAGTGGGCGATCGGTACATCCTGAGAGACGTGTCCGCACAGCGAACGATTGGCGGCGGCGCATTCATCGATCTTCGCGCACCCCAGCGCAAACGTCGAAGCCCGGAAAGGCTGGAATATCTCCGTGCGGCGGCTATCGCTGATACATCCACCGCAATCAAGCAGATGCTTGTGTCCCCACCACACATTTTAGATCTCGGTGTGTTTGCAAGAGATCGCGCGTTGTCAGAAGCGGAGATGGAGCGTCTGCTCCGCTCCTCGGAAGCGGTCATGATAAATGCGCCTCCACACCGCTACTGCGTTTCCCGCGACATCCGAGCTGCGTTGACCGAAAGCATCCAGCGCATCCTGGCGGAACACCATGCGGAAAATCCAGATCAGCAAGGTCTGGGACGTGAGCGGTTGAGATTGCAGGCTACTCCGCGCATGCCAGCTGATGCATTCCTGGCGGTACTTCGCGCTGAGCAGGATGCGGGTGGGATCGTGCTCGATGGAGCGTTCGTCAGACTAAAGGGCCATCAGGCACACCTCACGGACTCCGAGGAGACCCTCTTCGCCCAGTTGATCGTTTACCTCGATGGCGAAGATCGTTTCCGTCCGCCGCGGGTCCGAGATCTATCCGAGACACTCGGCGTCGACGAGAAGGAAATCCGAAGAGTACTGAAGTTGTGCGCGCGCTTGGGACGTGTTGATCAGATACGTCACGACCACTTTTTCACGAGGTCGACAACCGCTGAAATGGTAGACATTATAAAAGATGTGGCTGGCGCGTCAGAAGACGGTCAATTCGTCGCCGGCCTCTTCCGCGACCGTCTAAACAACGGTAGAAAGGTCGCTATCGAGATACTCGATTTCTTTGATCGCCAAGGTGTTACTATCCGCCGAGGCGATTTGCGGCGGGTCAATCCTCACAGGCTCGATATATTCGAAACGCCTGGTGAGGCGTCTGGAAACGGAAGAGATTCGTCCCCGGTGGGGCGTCCGGACTTCAAATCCGGGTGGGGCAGCGAGGCTGTCCTGTGTGGGTTCGACTCCCATTCTCTTCCGCCAACCGGAAAAACGTCATGACTGGCCAGCATCATAAAACTGACTTCGATGAGTGGATTGTCACGACGTTCAAAACGTCAGGACCCTTTACCATGCTGTTCATACTTGTAGAGATCGGCGACACGACCGTAGTTCCGCTCCGAACGGCATACTTGCACGTGATGGGCGACGAAATAAGATGGTCGGAAATGCTAGACCTGTTCAATACGTCTGGGGTCGATTGGTCAGGCGCTGTTTTCTATCGCGCCGGCCGAGAGGGGCTGGTGAGAGACGATGAGGCTAACGCGCGTATGAAGGCCTTGGCGCGCAAACTATTCGAAGATCGATCGTTAATCCGAGATGGCGAATTTTTCAACCGCGACGGCCTAAGGCTCGCCTTGACCGAAATACGACACTAGTCCGGCATTCAGCACTTGGGCGGCATCTGCTGCGGCGGAGCCTTAGCCAAGTCCAACCCGCGTGCCGTAGGCGGTTGCCAGGTCTTCGAATGCGGCGTGGAGCCGGCTGGATTGGTCCCGATGTGCGCTCCCCCAGTACCACCGGTCCAGCCCGTGCTGCCTCCGTTACCAGGTGCTGTGCCGTCAGCCGATTGCATATCAGGAGGTGTGGCGGGCTCAACCTTGCTAGCAGCCTCTGTTTGGCCGCACTCGGTTTGTCTGTTGGCCGCCCAAACCGGCGCGGCGCTTTCAACTGCGGTAACGATCGCGAGCACGAGGACCACAGTCGGGACGATCGATGCTGTGTTCATTGTCTGCCACCTCACTCATCTCGACACATAACGTTCGCCACCGCTTGGTGTTCCTATGCCACAACGCGTAAAACAGACGGTCCAGCCACGGCGATCCCGATCCGGGAGGCAAGCGGGTATCCGGCATCCCGGATCCGATTCACGATGAGGTCGGCTTTCTCGGCAGCACAGGAAACCAGAAGCCCACCCGATGTTTGCGGGTCAGCCAACAGCATGCGCTGCCACTCAGATAATGTTCCCGGGAGAACAACGTCAGCGCCGTAACTTGACCAGTTGCGATGAGACGCGCCGGTGATGAAGCCTTCACGCGCCAGACGCTCGGCCTCTTTGAGAAATGGGATCGCGCTTAGATCCAACTCGAGCGTCACGCCAGATGCCCGCGCCATCTCCAGTCCATGCCCCAGGATGCCAAATCCGGTTACGTCGGTAATCGCATGAACGTCGGGGTCGGACGAGAGATCCGTCCCTACCTTGTTGAGCAGGGTCGTCGAGGCTACCATCTCATCATAGCACACGGCCGGAAGGGCATTCTTCTTGATTGCCGACGAATAGATGCCGACGCCAATCCCTTTGGTAAGAATAAGCGCGTCACCGACCTGCGCGCCTCCGTTTTTTCTAACGCGGTCCGGATGGCAAATTCCAATGACCGCCAAACCGTAAATTGGCTCGACCGAGTCGATGGAATGGCCGCCCGCAATTGGTATTCCTGCCTCGGCGCAGATTGCCGCGCCACCCTCGAGTATTCTCCCGATCCGGTCGGGTTCCAGTTTGTTGATTGGCATTCCAAGAATGGCGAGTGCCATTATTGGCTTGCCGCCCATCGCGTAAATGTCCGAGATCGCGTTGGTCGCGGCGATGCGACCAAAGTCATAGGGGTCGTCGACCATCGGCATGAAAAAATCGGTGGTGGCTATTACGCAGGTATTGTCGTCAATCTGCCAGACCGCAGCGTCATCCGACATTTCATTGCCGACCAACAGTTGCGAGAACGGCTGCGCGGCGGGTTGCCTGGCGAGAAGCCCCTGAAGCACCGACGGGGCGAGCTTACAGCCACAGCCTCCCCCATGAGCGAGATCAGTTAGTCTTACGGTCACATTATCCATCGATCCGAGTTCCTATGTTGATCCGCAGCCTGTCACGCAGTTATTTCTCTTGACGTAATCGTGTAGGCGAACGTCTTGGGACTTAGGCAGTCCACTTCACCTTTTGAATTGTATGCCGCTGGATACATTAGGAAGCCTTGCCGCTCCGAACTGCCGGGAAGCACGAGGTCGCGGGCCGTGTTGAAGCCTACCCAGTTCATCTCCCAGTTACCAAAGGCTTTCTCGCGGAATGCCTGTACCGCGGGATTATCGAGTGGGAGCTTTTCTTCCAGGACGACCTTGCGGACGTCAGCAGGATCGACGGCAACCCAACCACGGTTCGTGATATGCACCTCGGCGCGGCAGTGTTGAGCCTTTGTGATGTCTCCTGCCCTGCCAAGCGACTTGAACTCAGCTGAATCGGCGACGCGAATGCCAAAGACGTCCCGCGCGGGCAGCCCGGCGGCACGAGCCAACGCGACGAACAGACTGTTGATGTCGGCGCACTTTCCACCGAAATAGCCGCTCTCGAGCATGTCTTTGACATTCCCGACGCCACAGCCATTCACGTTTGCATCTCTGAATGTGTTCTCGATGACCCATTCATAGATCGCGCGAGCTTTCTCTTCCTCGCCGCCTCTGCTTCCGACGATCTTCATCGCGGTTTCCCTGACGATCCCGTCGGTAGGCATGCTGGGGCTAGGCTGACGTTCGTGATCAAGTTCCGCCGCAGATGCTGCTACCACGTCATGTGAAGTACGATTCCGAGTGGAAACCAGTTGGACCACCTCAATTGAGCGCTCGCCCGGTCCATTCCAGTCAACGGCCAAAATGTCGGCCGCTGAGGGTGCATCCTTCTTCAAGCCGACATCGTCGCTCGTTGTCCTCCAATGAGCTCGCTCCGCCCTCTGATAATCGCCACTCGATTGGATCACAGGCAACCACAAGCGGGCTGGACCGGGTACGTTGGCAAGATCCACTGTGGTCGTGACCTCGAAGGTCCGCCAGCCATTGTCACCGATGGAGGCGGTCTCCGCGTGGGCGAATTTTGAAGCCGTGATTGCACCAACAGAGGTCAAGGCGGCATTCGCAAGAAAGCGGCGGCGGTTCATCATCGAGGTCAACTCCAGTTCAAGACAAGCGCCTAGAAAGCACGGGGACGGTCATGAGATTTTGTACCAGATGATCATTTTCGTGATGCGGCTTGCTGAGACCCGTCATCCAGCACATAGCGCGTGAAGACTGGCAATCGAGTCCGGCTAACTTGGGCATATCCGAATGCCGGCGTGGTGATCTGCTTGAACTTTGCCTTGCTGGCAGGCACAACGCGCTGGTATTTCGGATACCGGGTCCGATCTTGACTGAAGGGGCGGTAAAGGTGACAGCGTCGTACGTGATCAAAAGTGAGCTCCGGAAAAACAGATCGAGGCTGATGTAGCTCAGTACCTGGGCTGGTGCTCGGCGGGTATGCCTTTTCGCTTGTTGGACATCGATGAGCAGGCGACCGGGGCGGACAAATTGTCGGACGTCACGATTCCGATCTACATGCAGTTCAAAAAGTCGGAAGGCCTAAAGCCGTGGGTCGGGGGGATCACGAAGCGCCGCGCGAACGAAGACAAGCTGCAGTCGGTTCGGCGGTTTCGTCAGCAGCACAGTCTCGCAGACAATCCTTCAGCGTTCTTCGGGCTCAGGGCCAAAGCCAAGACAGCACGCGAATTTCAGCACAATGTCCTTCTCGCTCACAATCGCCCCGATCAAAGTTACGCGATCTATGTCGCGCCTCTAAACTTCGATAAGGCCACCTACTTCGCTGATCTCTATGTCGAGCCAAGGTACGCCCACAGTCCTTGGCACTGGCGAATGTCGGAAACGAGATCGGAGCATCTCCACAATGAATGGGTCAATCGATATGCGTTTCTCCCGTTTCTCAGGAGCCACATTTCGATAGCACCACACGAAAGTGTCTCATCACATGATCACTACTACGCGTTCAGCATTTCGGGCGACGAAGTTAGCTGGCATTCGCCTGCGATTATGGATGGCGGCCCCTTTAGACTTTCAGACTTTATGACGGCCCGGACACGGCAAATCATCGCAGCAGACGGGGACCTGACTTCGCCCGAGCAAGCGCTTGAAGTCTGCCGGGAATTCCTCCTGCAGAGTGCTCTAGATCCAGGTATCGCGGAAAATGGCGATAGTCCCTTCGACAAGCTGCGCGCCTATGGTCGTTGGCTTACCCGCGAGTTTGGGATCCGACAGATCCTCTTGTGTGCCGAGAAGAAAGCAATTGTGGAAATCCGCGATCGCCATTTGCGTTGAGGGGTCGAGGCCGCGAGGCAAACGTCAGTATCAGCGCCTCGGATTTGTCGCACAGGTATCGAAGTGACCTAGAGCAAGGGAAGCTTACATGCCTATGGATCAATTCAATAGCGCCAAAAGATGCGTGTTCGCAGTGAACGCATCCATGACCTGCAACGCAAGGCCGCGCGCAAGCCTCGTCGTCGCGAAAGATTGTCAGACGCTGGCATCGACCGGGAGACGATCCCCTGGACGTTGCTGCTCCGCGCGAGTGGACACGCATAAAGCCGCATCATTCCGCGCCGTGGTGACAAAGACTAAAGCCAAGGTGGCGGTTCGTGAAGCCGCCCGAATGTTAGGTTTCGCGCTCTTGCTCGATGGCCGCCACGGCTTCGGCGTACCTGTCGCCGAGCAACGCACGTTTAGCTTCCGGTGTCGCAAACCACTCTTCCAACTTTAGGTGACCGCTGTAGTCGGTTTGCTTCGGTACGATGGAGTCATTTTCGAGAGTAGCGCCAAACCAAGTCGCCTTAGAGTCGACTTCAACTGATCTAGGGTCGTCCGTGAGTTTGAATACGCGTGTCAACCAGCGATCGAATCGATCTCGCTCTGGACCAGCGATATACACGGGACCGTTCTTGGGCGGAGATAGAGCTATATCCACGAGGGCTACCGCGACGTCATCCGCCGCTATCGGCTGGAGCAGAGCATTGGGAAGACCGACAACCGAGCCTGTTGTGAACCCACCGGCGATCGTTGGGAAGAACTCGTAGAATTGGGTCGACCGAGCAATCGTGAACGGCACGCCCGATTGGCTTGCCATATCCTCTTGAGCGAGCTTGGCAGCGTAATACGGGTTGCCGCGTATTCGGTCGACACCCACGATTGACAGGGTTACATGATGCTTTACGCCTGCCGCCACTTCAGCCCGAGCAACGTTTTCGCCGGATACAGTGAAGAATTTCCGCAGGGTTTCCTTATCGAAAGAGTGAACGTCTGATGCATCGACTACGACGTCAGCGTCGGTAAATGCCTTATCGAGACCTTCCCCTGTCAACGTATCGACCCCGGTTCGGCGAGAGGCAGACACGACCTCAACACCTGACTTACGCAGTCGGTCGACTACCCGGGATCCAATGAGGCCACTGCCTCCCAGCACCACAGCCTTCCGGTATTTCGTCATTGGACCCTCCATTTTCGATATCCCGCGACCGCTTTTCGCGCGCGAGCACATAGCTTAACAAGCCCCAGTATTTACAAGAAGGTGTACTCAAGTATGCCTATTCCCGCATTGCAGGCCATAAAATCCGGATCACACTAGGCCGCCCACACCACTGCCTGACGACTTCTGAAGTAGCGTCTCGGGGACGTTCCGAAAGCTCGTTTAAACGCAGCTCCGAATGCGGCCTCAGATTGGTAACCGGCCTCCGACGCTACGCGAGCGAGAGTTGCCTTTGGGTCTTGGAGCGCCTTTCGTGCGAGAAACATCCGCCAGTTTACCAGGTACGCGATCGGAGACATCCCGACCGTGTCAGTGAAACGGGACGCAAATTGCGACCTGGAGAGATTGCAAGCACTGGCTAGTTCGGGGAGCCGCCAGTCGCGTTTCGGATCGAGGTGCAAGAGTCGAACCGCGGGCGAGATTCTGGGATCAGCAAGCGCAGATAGCCAACCAGCCTCAACCAGTCCCTCCTCCAAGGACATCCGGATCATTTCTACGAAGATCATCTGCATGATTTGCTCGCACATAATTTCAGTGCCGGGCGAATTTGTTGCCAATTCTGAAATCAATCGGTCCAGCAGCCACCGAGTGTTGTCCGCTGCGCGGGTTCCGCCCCTAATCGTGATCAAATTTGGGAGGGCGTCCGACAAGAATTCGAAGCCTTCGGCGGAAAGTACCTTCCCGCCGATGCAAGTGACCCGCGGCTCGGTACCCTTATTCAGAGTGGCAAAACCATCGGCGGCATTAGCAAATACCTCGGTTGCCGATTGGACGTCAGCTTTCAGATCACTGGCTAGAACGAAAGTGACGGGTCCCCTCAAGAAAAAGCAATCGCCCTGCTTTAACGCCACAGGCTCTGCATCTCCTACGGTAATCCAACAAGTCCCCTCCGTTACGGCGTTGAACTTGAAGTTCTCATCGATCGTCACTGCGATAGCCCAGCGTCCGGTCGCACGAAGACCGGTGGACAAGACGGTTCTCGCGCTACTCACCCGGATTGCATCGGATAGAGGATCAGCCATAAACAGGACTTTCGCGACAGTTTTCGAGCACTGCGAGCATATATAATCCTATTTTTACCGGTTACAACTCAGCAGCATTCAAAGCTGGAGTATGATTATGGGAAATCATCAAACACCTCTACACACCAACTGGGGTCCCGCAACAACCGCCTCCGAGGTAGCCAAAGACGTCAATCTCTCTGGAAAAGTGGTCATCGTGACAGGAGGAGGATCAGGCCTTGGTCTTGAGACCACGAAGGTTTTGAGCGCCGCGGGCGCAACGGTTATCGTCGCTGTGCGGAACGTCGCCTCAGCCCGAGCCGCGCTCTCGGGAGTTCCTCGAATTGAGTTCGAAGAGCTGGACCTGATAGACCCTGCCTCCGTTGACCGTTTTGCAGCGGGCTTTCTCTCGTCAAGCCGATCTCTGTCGATTTTGATCTTGAACGCCGGCATAATGGCGACCCCGCTCTTTCGAGACAACGCTGGCAATGAGGGTCAATTCGCCACCAATCACCTCGGCCACTTCCGGCTGGCGATCAGACTTTGGTCGGCACTCCTTGCTGCGGGACGGTCGCGCATCGTGACGCTATCCTCGCGCGGCCATATGATCCCAGGTTTTGATCTGGGCGACCTTCCGTTCAACTCTCGACCGTACGAGAAGTGGCAGGCATACGGCCAGTCAAAGACCGCGAACGCTTTGTTCGCTGTGGCGGCGGATAGCCGAGGCAAGGAGAATGGCATTAGGGCCTATTCGGTCCATCCCGGCTCAATCGTGGGGCCACTTGCACGTCATCTATCGGCCGAGGAAATTGCCTCATTCGACGCCCTTGATGACAGCGGGACCCCGATTGTCGACCCAGCAACAGATCGGAAGAATTTTGCACAAGGAGCGGCGACGACCGTATGGTGCGCGACCAGCCCGGAACTGGCAAATATCGGGGGCGTCTACTGTGAGAATTCGGATATCGCCCCACTCGAAGAGGAGCATCACATCGGGGTTCGTCCCTATGCTGTCGATTCGCAGTTGGCAGAGTTGCTTTGGATCGAAAGCCTCAGACTCTCGGGCCTTGAGGACGTCTGAAAGCAATGCTCTTGTGGGCACCGGATGCGGTCGGTGCCCGCAAAAATTCTCTGTCGCAAAGGCCTGTCGAACGTTCCCCCGGCGACTTGGGAAACAGGTCAGGCCACCCGGGCGACCTTAAAGCCGGCGATAGGCATACCTCTGTACAGCTTACCTGCCGGCAACTTGCCGTTATGATCGCCTCACAACGGCCGGGGTTTACCGCTTTACGATGTCACTACAGGAGCAATACGAGTTTCTCGTCATCTTATTGATGGCGATCATCGTCCTTGAGTTGATCGCCCGGAAGCTTCACCTTCCGCCAGCGGCGGCTCTTATCAGCGGCGGTGCGCTATTAGCATTTGTGCCTGGTATACCAAGCATTTCGTTCGACCCCGAATTCGTGCTGGTGCTCTTCCTGCCTCCCCTCCTTTTGAGCAGCGCGTACTCGACCGCTTGGCGTGACTTCAAGCGCCACTCTATCGCGATAATTTCGCTGGCGGTGGGAGCGGTGTTCTTCACTACCGCTGCCGTCGCGATAGCCTTTCACCACATGTTCCCAGAGTTCCCATGGGCCATCGGCTTCGCGCTGGGTGCCTGCGTTTCACCTCCAGATGCGGTAGCGGTGAAGGTAGTTCTCGAAAAGCTTCGCTTGCCCAGCCACGTCAAGACCGTACTGGGCGGCGAGAGCCTGGTAAATGACGCCAGCGGACTGGTGCTCTTTCATTTCGCAGTAGCGTGGGCAGCAGCTGGGTCGTTCAGCGCTGGCGAGGCACTTCTGACATTTTCGATGGTATCAGTCGGAGGTGTAGTGATCGGGTTCTGCATAGGTCAGGTTGGCATACGTATCCTGGAGCGGCTTGGAAGCAGCGAACTGGTGATTGCCGGGACTCTGCTCCTTGCGGCGTCATCATACATCGTCGCAGACCAGTGCGGAGCGTCCGGGGTGTTGTCGACGGTCGCGACTGGGCTCCTTTTGGGATGGCGGCAGCACGAGATTTTTTCCGCCGCAACGCGGATAGCAGCCACCGGGTTCTGGAAGGTACTTGTCTTCATAATGCAGTCTATGCTTTTCATCCTCGTTGGCCTCTCCCTGCGCGGAACATTGGACAGGATCGAAGCCAACCAACACCCTCTCGGCCATTATATTGTCCCAGTTCTCATGACCGTCGGGGTTGTATTGCTATCGCGTTTCCTGTGGCTCATTGGCTCGCATATGTTGAAAATAGCCGTCAGTCGAGTCGGCCTCGCTTCAGGTGGTAGGCCGACACTCTCGGTGACAATGATCCTGAGTTGGGCAGGGATACGGGGACCGGTCACCCTGGCCGCCGCATTGGCGCTTCCAGACGATTTTCCCGGCAGAGACGTAATTCTCTTGTCTGCTTTTGGTGTGATCTTCGTGACTGTGATCATCCAGGGCCCGACCTTGCCACTGCTGGTCAGGGTGCTCCCGGCGACAGGCTCACAGACAGCGGAGACTCTTGCCAACGATGAAGCGCGCGCACGAAAACGAATGTCCGAGGTGCAGTACGCAGCACTCGCGGATGCTGCCTCGAGCGACGCTGCAGGCCGGATCGCTTGTGTACTCGACTTCTATCGAGAGCGCGCCGAAGACGCTACTAGGCCCCCCCCGGAACTAGATGTCATGTCTGCCCCTCTCAATGCCCGATCTGATTTCACTTTACGCGCGGTCAAAGCCGGCAGAGCGGAGTTACTAAGAATGTATCGGGCGGGAGAGGTCAGCGATCACGTCCTGCGAAAATTGGAGCTTGACCTTGATGTCCAGGAGTACGGTGCTGAAAGCCGTTGATGCGGATCCAACGGGATAGATACTCTCGTATACCTTTCGTTGCGGGGAAACAGTGTTAGCTTGAGCTCGTCGATGGATCTCTCTCCGTTCGACCCGAGCCGGAATACCCCTCTCCGTCTCCGGTGGCCCGCATTGCTATCCAGTGGCGATGCGGGCCACTCACAGCGAAATCACTGGCCATAGCTCTCGAGATAGCCAGCGCGGCGAATGTCACACCGAAAGCTCCTTTAGCCAAACGACTACGTAGTTCAACAACCTCTCTGGTTGCCCACCAAAGCGGCCCTTTGTTATTGATGCTGGCTGCGCAAAGGTATCGAACGCTTCCATGATCCACATACAAAGCCGAAGTGCGCCGCGGCCCCAGTATATTAGAGTTTACCTGTAAACAGGAGCAACGCCTGCGTAGGGTGAGTCTACGCACTCTCAAAAGAGAAATGGGTGCCAGCTAGACAGGACGTCGCCAATGAACGGTTCGTTTCGCCCCGAGTACTTGGATACCATCGGAGATCTATGTGACGCTTTCTACGGCAATACAGACGCTTACCGCGTCGTGTGGGAGGTTCGGTTCTTTGCTCGCGATGAGGGCTGGTTTCACTTCTACGGCGCAACTCGTAACCAGCAAAGAGTGGCTTTTGGTCATCAGTTGAACTTCACGGCGTGCGAAGCGCGGTTGATCGATCCGGCGACGATGGTTTTCACTCTTCTCGATTTCGAAGCCAATCCTCACATCCTTGCCTATTGCGGGACTGAACGGAACGCGCCCGATATCCTTCTTGAAATCGACGATGCCCGGTCTCTGCAACCAGAAATTATGAAGCTTTCGATGATCAGCCACGGCCAGACTCTCGGCGGACAGGATGTGGTCACCGCCACCGAGGTAGCCTTTATTGGGCTCACGGCGCTCCCTCCGGACGGCGTCTGCAGGTTCGCGGCCGATAAGGGCGCGGTTTCCGACCACTGGTATCGCGGACGAAGGTTCATCCGGCCGGACATCAGTGTCCTAGAGAACATAGTCAAGCATTTGCCGTCAGCGTGACAACCCGTATAGCACGCCCGATGCAGTCTGCCCGCCTTGCGCCTAGCGCGAAGACACCGCAACTTGATATGGAGTACAGAGCGAGGTTCGGTCCGACGGCCACTGCTGTTGTGCGTCGCCCACTGGCTGTTTAAGAAAAACCAGCAATGAAGTTTATCATCTGCCGCGGGGAGACCCGGTTCTTTAGGGCCGGGAGGAAAGCGGCCATGGTCAGCCAAAGGCGAAGCCACCCGCAAAGCATCTGTGACCTGAGAGCAACTAGAATCCGTAGATCGGATTGACTGCTGCCGGCTGTTGACGCCTCGACCGATCCGGGTTCCCATTGAGGTATTCCTCCGTGATCCCCGGTTTTGCATCATCACTCCACAATTCCCTGCCAGTTCTCAGGTCGCCGCTCGCCAGCGCATATCCGTGCGGCACGCTCCACGTGGGCGGACTAGCATGGCCTACGGCAAGGGCAAAAACAAAGACCTCGTCAAGAGGATGGTCGAACTCGGCACGCTGCCGACCACCACCGAGCTGTCGGAGCTCAGGACACGCATCCTGTCCGCTATCGTAATCATGGCAAAGTCTATCTGGCCGGACGACGTTCTGACCCCGCCCCCACAGGGGAGAGATATTGATGCTGTGATGCTGAAAGTGCAATCCGAGCTATCAAAGTCCGGCCTGAACAGCGTCTGGGGTGAAAAGGCTAGGCTCTTGGCCAAAGCAGCAGTGCTGGAGCAGTGGAAGCGCGCGCAGCGCCTCTTGTTCGGAAAGCTCAGAAACATCGGCGCGCTGGGCGACACGCCTATGGCGGACGGCACCAGGCGACTGGTCAATCTTCCCGAGCAATTCTCCCGATTGCTCCAGAAAGACGATATCAACCAATTGCAGGCTACGGCCGCGAGCCGCGATTTTACCGAGACGCTTCGGCTGTTCCGCGATCTCGCCTCCAGCGACTGCGGTCTTCCTGCAAACCAAGCTGAGGCGTTGCGAGCGATGGCCTCGTCGGTTCGAGTCCGATTCCAGTGTCCTGTGTGGCCGCTGCCCAGCCCGGACACATAG
>UBJO01000146.1 GCA_900465665.1 Hyphomicrobiales bacterium | reverse complement strand
AACATGCCGCTCGCCGACCGTGCGACGATCGGCAATATGGGCCCGGAATACGGCGCCACCTGCGGCTTCTTCCCTGTTGATGGCGAAACCATCAACTACCTCACCATGTCCGGCCGCTCGCATGACCGCATCGCGCTGGTCGAGGCCTATTCGAAGGCGCAGGGCATGTGGCGCGAAGGCGATGGCTCCGATCTCGTCTTCACCGATACGCTGGAGCTCGATCTCGGCGACGTCGTGCCCGCCATGGCCGGCCCGAAGCGTCCCGAAGGCCGCATCCCGCTGGAAAACATCGCGTCCGGTTTCGCCGGCTCGATGGATGCCGATTACAAGAAGCCCGGCCAGCTCTCCAATCGCTATGCGGTCGAAGGCACCGATTTCGATCTCGGCCATGGCGACGTGGCGATTGCCGCCATCACGTCTTGCACCAACACGTCCAACCCATCAGTCCTGATCGCCGCCGGCCTGCTTGCCCGCAACGCCGTTGCCAAGGGCCTGAAGACCAAGCCGTGGGTGAAGACCTCGCTGGCGCCGGGATCTCAGGTCGTCGGCGAGTATCTGGCGAAATCCGGCCTGCAGGCCGATCTCGACAAGCTCGGCTTCAACCTCGTCGGCTTCGGCTGCACGACCTGCATCGGCAATTCCGGTCCGCTGCCGGCGCCGATCTCGAAGACGATCAACGACAAGGGCCTGATCGTGTCGGGTGTTCTCTCCGGCAACCGCAACTTCGAAGGCCGTATCTCGCCAGACGTGCAGGCGAACTATCTGGCTTCGCCGCCGCTCGTCGTGGCCTACGCGCTGGCTGGCACGGTGCAGAAGAACCTGACCAAGGAGCCGATCGGCGAGGACCAGAGCGGCAACCCCGTCTATCTGAAGGATATCTGGCCGACCTCGCACGAAGTGCAGGCCTTCATCCAGAAATACGTCACCCGCGAACTCTACGAGACGAAGTATGCCGACGTCTTCAAGGGTGATACCAACTGGCAGGCCGTGCAGGTTCCCCCGGGCCAGACCTACGCCTGGGACGATAACTCGACCTATGTGCAGAACCCGCCCTACTTCGTCGGGATGGGCAAGACCGGCTCCGGCGTCTCCGATATCAAGGGTGCCCGCGTGCTCGGTCTCTTCGGCGACAAGATCACCACCGACCACATTTCGCCGGCCGGTTCGATCAAGGCTGCCTCTCCGGCCGGCGCCTATCTGCTGGAGCACAATGTCGGCGTTGCCGACTTCAACCAGTACGGCACGCGTCGCGGCAATCATGAAGTGATGATGCGCGGCACCTTCGCCAACATCCGCATCCGCAACCACATGCTCGGCCCGAACGGCAAGGAAGGTGGCTACACCATCCACTATCCGTCGAAGGAAGAGGAATC
>UBJO01000018.1 GCA_900465665.1 Hyphomicrobiales bacterium | reverse complement strand
GGGCGGGCGCAACGGTGAGTTCGCGCTCGCCATGGCGCTGGCGATCCAGGGCCACGACATGCATGTGCTCGCCGCCGATACCGATGGCATTGATGGGTCGGAAGACAACGCGGGTGCTTTCGTCGATGGGAAGACGGTCGAACGATTGCGCGCCGTCGGTCTCGATCCGCGCCGTCTTCTCGATGGCAACGACAGCTATAGCGGCTTTGCTGCGATTGGCGACTTGTTCGAGACGGGTCCGACGGGAACCAACGTCAACGACTTCCGCGCGATCCTGATCCGCTAATCGAAAAATCGAAATCTGATCTGGCAACCTGCGTTCTCGCCGGAACGCGGGCGCAAAACAGTGCGAAATTTTTTCGTGCTGCGCTGCGGCGCAGCCAAGCTTAGGGCCCCGCATTTGCAGATGTTTTCCGCAGCATTTCTTGTGTGATCGCGTGGGATTGACAGCGAGAAACGTTTCCGCTTAGTATCGTAAACGTTTACGGGACAAGTTTCGGGAGGAAAGCCAGAAACTGTCCACGGGAGGAAATCGTGACATTGAATGCCGTTCTCTGCGGTTGCGGAGCCATGTCCAAGGGCTGGTTGCGCGCCATCAAGGAAACCCCGGCTCTCGCAGCCGAGATCGAGGTCAAGGGCCTCGTCGACGTCAATCCTGCGGCGGCTGAAAAGCTCGCCGAGGAGTTTGGTTTGAGCGGTGCCGTGATCGGCACGGATCTCGCCGACGTCATCGCCAAATCAAAAGCCGATATCGTCTTCGACGTGGTCATCCCGACCGCGCGCTTCAATGTGGTGTCGACGGCGCTGAAAGCCGGCTGCCATGTGCTGAGTGAAAAGCCGATGGCAACCTCGCTTGCCGAGGGGGCTGCCCTTATCGATCTCGCCGCCGAGACAGGCAAGGTCCACGCCATCATTCAGAACCGCCGCTTTATCTCTGGCGTCCGTCGCATGCGCCGCTTTGTCGAAAGCGGTGCCATTGGCGATATCACCGGCATCCATTGCGATTTCTTCCTGGCGCCGCATTTCGGCGGCTTCCGCGAAGAGATGCAGAACGTGCTGCTGCTCGACATGGCGATTCACACCTTCGATGCCGCGCGCTTCGTTGCCGACAAGAAGCCTCTCGCCGTCTACTGTGTCGAGCGCAATCCGAAGGGTTCCTGGTATCAGCACGGCGCTTCCGCCAACGCGACCTTCGAATTCGCCGATGACGTCGTCTTCACCTATCGCGGTTCCTGGTGCGCTGAAGGCGAGCGTACGAGCTGGGAAAGCCAATGGCGCCTCATCGGCTCCAAGGGCATGCTGACCTGGGATGGCGAAGACGGCTTCAAGGCCGCGACCGCTGGAAGCGAGCCCGGTCTGCTGCACGGCTTCACACCGGTCGAGGTTCCCGCACCTGAACATGACGAAGAGACGCATGGCCACGCCAGCGTGATCGCAAGCTTCGTCGAGGCGATCAAGACGGGCAAGCGCCCGGAAACGGCAAGTTCCGACAACATCAGAAGCCTCGCCATGGTCTTCGGCGCCATCGAAAGCGCCAAGACCGGCAAGCGTATCGAAATTTCAGCATAAGGATTGAGATTGTGAGCAACCCCGCCAAGTCCATTCGCATCGGAACCATGGTCAGCGCGTCGAAGGGCGGCGCCGACAAGCGGATCGGCCAGATCGCCGACATGGGCTTCGAGAGCTTCGAACCCTTCTTCTGGCAGACGACCAACGGCCAGAACCTCGCCGAACTCGGAAAGCGCTGCGTCGACGCCATCGGCGACCGTGACATCACCATCTCGACGCTCGGCATGTTCGGCAACCCGCTCGAAACGACGGATATCGATCTCGACACGCTCCAGGGCTGGAAGGATTGCATCGACAACGCGCATCACTTCGGCGCCACCTGCGTCGCCGGCTTCACCGGCCGTATCCGTGGCAAGGTGCTGACCGACAGCCTGCCGCGCTACAAGGAAATCTGGAGCGAGCTTGCCAAGCGCGCCGCCGACAAGGGCGTCAAGATCGCCTTCGAAAACTGCGCGATGGATGGCAATTGGCAGACGGGCGACTGGAATATCGCGCACAATCCGGATGCCTGGGAGCTGATCTTCAACGAGACGCCTGACGATAACATCGGCATCGAATGGGAGCCGTGCCATCAGATGGTCTATCTGATCGAGCCGCTGCCGCAGATCCGCAAGTGGGCGTCGAAAATTTTCCATGTTCACGGTAAGGATGCAACGATCCGCTGGGATGTCATCAAGGAGCATGGCATCTTCGGTAAGGAGAAGTTCGTGTTCATGCGCACGCCGGGCTTTGGCGACAGCAACTGGACGGACATCATTTCGGAACTGCGCCTCGCCGGCTGGTCGGGATCCATCGACATTGAAGGTTGGCACGATCCTGTTTATCGCGACGCGCTCGAGATGACCGGCCAGGTTCATGCGCTGAACCATTTGAAGCATGCCCGGGGGGGCGACTTCGTCGTCGATCCGGTTTGATGATATCGGGGCCGGCAAGGAGGAATTGCCGGCCTACGATCTAGGATAACCACAAAGGAGGAGAACCATGGCTATCCGTAAATTTGCAATGATCGGCGCGCTTGCGCTGGCGGGCGTGTCGCTCTTCGGCCTAGCCGCCAAGGCCGAAGACGTCACCCTGACCCTCTGGTCGCTCGACCGCGACATTCAGCCGGCGCCGAACCTGATCAAGGAATTCAACGATCAGAACAACGGCATCAAGATCGAATACCGCCAGATTCAGTTCGATGACGTCGTCAGCGAATCCATGCGCGCGTTTTCTACCGGCAAGGCGCCCGATATCATCGCTATCGATAACCCGAACCACGCGATGTTCGCCGCCCGCAAGGCATTCCTCGACCTGACCGACATGATCGCCAAGTCGACCGTCATCAAGCCCGAGAACTATTTCCCCGGACCGCTGAAGTCCGCTACCTGGGACGGCAAGCTTTACGGCGTGCCGAAGGCGACCAACACGATCGCGCTCTACTACAACAAGGACATGTTCAAGGCCGCCGGCCTCGATCCGGAAAAGCCGCCGCAGACCTGGGACGAGCTGGTCGCGGACGCCAAGAAGCTCACCGATCCGTCGAAGAACGTCTACGGCCTGACCTTCTCGGCCAAGGCGAACGAGGAAGGCACCTTCCAGTTCCTGCCATGGGCGCAGATGGGCGGCGCGACCTACAAGACGATCAATGCCGACGGTGCGGTCAAGGCGCTGACGGTCTGGAAGCAGATCATGGATGAGAAGCTTGCTTCTCCCGACACGCTGACCCGCAGCCAGTGGGATTCGACCGCCACCTTCAACGCCGGCAACGCGGCCATGGCCATCTCCGGTCCGTGGGAAATCGACCGCATGCTGACGGACGCGAAGTTCGACTGGGGCACGGCGCTGCTGCCGATCCCGCAGGAAGGCGCGACGCGGTCTTCGGCCATGGGCGACTACAACTGGGCGATCTTCTCCAGTTCCAAGCATCCGGCGGAAGCCTTCAAGGCCCTCGAGTTCTTCGCGTCGAAGGACGACACGATGTACCAGAAGTTCGGCCAGCTGCCGGCTCGCTCCGACATCGCCATCCCGCCGACAGGCAACAAGCTGAAGGACGATGCGCTGAAGACCTTTGTCGAGCAGTTGAAATATGCCCAGCCGCGCGGTCCGTCGCCGGAATGGCCGAAGATCTCCAAGGCAATCCAGGATGCCATCCAGGCCGCGTTGACCGGCCAGGCAACGCCGAAGGATGCGCTTGATCAGGCCGCCGAGAAGATCAAGGCCGTCGAAGAGTGACATATCAGGGCAAGCGGAGCGTGCGCGACGCGCTCCGCCTGTCCGACCCCAATGGCGTTCTCGCCATCCCACCGTTTCCTCCCGGCAGGGGCTGTCTTCCGCGCAAGCGCCAGGCAGCCCCGTTCGGAGCTTAAGGGGTATCCATGAAGAGGCTATTTTCCAGCATCACCGATGGCCGCGGGTTCGACATCACGCTTGTCACCCTGCCGCTCATCTTCCTGTTCGTGCTCGCGGGCCTGCCGCTCGTCTACAACATCGTCATGAGTTTCCAGGAGGTCGACATGTTCAGCCTCGGGACCTTCGTGCGCCCCTTCGTCGGCTTCAAGAACTATGTCGATCTGTTCAAGCAGCCCGAAACGCTGCCGATCATTTATAATACCGTGCTGTTCGTCGTCGGCTCGATTGCCGGCCAGTTCCTGATCGGCTTCGGCCTGGCGCTTTTCTTCTGGGTGAATTTTCCGGGCGCCTACTGGCTGCGCGGCCTGTTCCTCGTTTCCTGGGTCATGCCCGGCCTCGTCGTCGGCGCGATCTGGAACTGGGTGCTGTCTGGCGATTTCGGCGTCTTGAATTTCATTCTGCGCGAGAGCGGGTTGATCAGCTCCAACATCTTCTGGCGCTCGGACCCCAATTTCTCGCTCTGGGCCGTCGTGATCGCCAATATCTGGCTCGGCACGTCCTTCAACATGATTCTGCTCTCCGTTGGCCTCTCTTCGATCCCCGGCGATCTCTACGAAGCGGCAGAACTCGACGGCGCCAATGCCTGGCAGCGTTTCTGGACGATCACGCTTCCGATGATGCGCTCGACCATCGGCGCCATCGTTTCGCTCGGCCTGATCTTCACGCTGCAGCAGTTCGACTTGTTCGCGGCCATCACCGATGGCGGGCCGAACAATTCGTCCAACGTCACGCAGTACTGGGCCTGGGATCTGTCCTTCCGCCAATACGACTTCGGCAAGGGCGCCACGATCTCCGTCATCATGATCGTCTTCGTGATGTTCGCCTCGATCGTCTATGTCCGGTCGACAAAACATGAGGTGCGCGGATGAGCGATACCAACCGCAACCGCCTGATGCTCTTTATCGCGATCGTCCTGGCGGCAATCTATCTCTTCCCGCTCTACTGGATGTATATCACGGCGCTGAAGAGCGGCTCGGAGATGTTCGCCAACCCGCCCAGCTTCTGGCCGTCCTCGCCGCAATGGGGAACCTACGCCTATGTGTGGGAAAGCCGGAACATGGGGCGCTATCTCTGGAACTCTGTCGTCATCGCCCTCGGCTCCGTGGCGCTGATCACCGTGCTCGGCGTCGGCTGTGCCTATGTGCTGGCGCGCTATCGCAACATGTGGGTGGATATCGGCCTGTTCCTGATCCTCATGCTGCAGGTCCTGCCTGCATCGCTGATGATCACGCCGATCTTCGTGGGCTTCTCGCAGTTCGGCCTGCTCGACTATCCGCGCTTCGCCGTGATCCTGGCGATCGCCGCGAAAAGTATGCCGTTCTTCGTGGTCCTGGTGCGTGCTACCTTCATGGCCGTGCCGATGGAGCTTGAGGAAGCAGCGCTGGTCGACGGCAACTCCCGCTTCGGCGCCTTCTTCAACATCGTGCTGCCGCTTGCCCGCAATGGCATCCTCGTCAGCGCGATCCTGATCTTCATGCAGGCCTTCGGCGAATTCGTCTATTCGAAGTCGATGATCCAGGAAGCAGAGCTTCAGCCCGCCAGCGTCGGTCTCAATTCCTTCATGGGGCCGAACACCAGCGAGTGGAACAACATCATGGCCTACGCCACGATGTATGTGACGCCCGTTCTCGCCATCTTCGTTCTCTTGCAGCGCCGCATCGTATCCGGCCTCACCTCTGGAGCCCTCAAATGACCAATCAGATCGAGCTCAGCGGCGTCAACAAGCATTACGGTGCCTTCCATGCGCTGAAGAACATCAACCTTGAGATCGCCAAGGGCAGCTTCGTGGCGCTCGTCGGCCCATCGGGCTGTGGCAAGTCCACCTTGCTGCGCTCGCTGGCAGGCCTGGAAAGCATCTCAGAAGGTGATCTGAAGATCGCCGGCGAGCTGATGAACAACGTGCCGCCGCGCAAGCGCGACGTCGCCATGGTGTTCCAATCCTACGCGCTTTATCCGCATATGACCGTCGAGGAAAACCTGACCTACAGCCTGCGCATCCGGGGCGTTGCCAAGGTCGAGGCCAAGAAGGCAGCGGCCGATGTCGCGGCGACCACGGGCCTGTCGAACCTGCTGAAGCGTTATCCGCGCGAACTCTCCGGCGGCCAGCGCCAGCGCGTGGCGATGAGCCGCGCCATCATTCGTCACCCCAAGGCCTTTCTGTTCGACGAGCCGTTGTCGAACCTCGACGCGGCGCTTCGCGTTCACATGCGCAAGGAAATCCGCGCGCTGCACGATCGGCTCGGCGCGACCTCCGTCTACGTCACCCACGATCAGATCGAGGCGATGACCATGGCTGACCACGTCGTCGTCATGCGCGAGGGCGTCATCGAGCAGCAGGGCAAGCCGCTCGAGCTCTACGACACGCCGGCCAACAAGTTCGTGGCCGGCTTCATCGGCTCGCCGGCGATGAATTTCATGCCTGGTGTCGTGCAGGCGGACGGAAGCGGGCTCGCGATCGATCTCGGAACGGTCAAGCATACGCTGCCGAGCAATCACCAGCTCCAGCCCGGCCGCAAGGTGACCGTCGGTATCCGTCCGGAGCATATCGGTATCACCGCGACGGGGCAGGGGACATTCGATATCCCCGTCGATGTTGTTGAATCCACCGGTTCGGCCACCTTCATCACGGCGGCGACGACGCCGGAACTGACGATCGTCGAGACCGGCCGCAGCACGGCCCGTGGCGGCGAAACGATCGGCGTGACCATCGATCCGGCACAGGTGCATCTGTTCGACGACGCGACCGGCGTTCGTATCTGAAGCAACAAGGCAGCGGCGGCACGCGCCGCCGCTGCCCGATGATTTACCGTCCGCCTTCGAGCTTGCGGTGGCGCTGGTTCGTGCCGCCCACCCCATAAGGGTAATCGAAGGGGTGTGGCGCGCTGATCTCGGTGAGGCGGCTCATCTCCTCGTCCGAGAGGCTGATCTTGGCTGCGCCGAGGTTGTCCGCCAGTTGCTCGGTCGTGCGGGCGCCGAGGATGACCGACGTCACGGCCGGGCGTGCCGCGGTCCAGGCAAGCGCCACCTGAGCCATGCTGCAATCCTTGGCTTTGGCAATCTCCTCCACCGCACCGATGATGTCCCAGGTCCGCTCCTGCGCGTTGCGCTGGTCGTAGGATTCCATGCCGCGCTTCGGATTTTCTCCGAGCCGGGTCGCGCCCGTCGGCATATGGTCACGGCGGTATTTGCCGGTCAGCCACCCGCCGCCGAGAGGCGACCAAGGCAGCAGCCCCATGCCCGCATCCTGGCAGGCCGGAACGATCTCCAGTTCGATATCGCGGACGAGCAAGCTGTATTGCGGCTGCAGCGTCACCGGTCGGGTGTAGCCGCGTGCCTTGGCGATTTCGGCCGCCTTGGCGATATGCCAGCCGACGTAATTGGAGAAGCCGTAATAACCGATCTTGCCGCTGGAGACGGCATCATCAAGGAAACGCAGCGTCTCCTCGATCGGCGTCAGGGCGTCCCATGCATGCATCTGGTAGAGATCGATATGCTCGACGCCGAGACGTCGAAGCGAATCGTCGAGCGCGACGTTCAAATGCCGCCGCGACAGCCCGATATCATTCGGCCCGTTTCCCATCGGGAAACGCCCCTTCGTTGCAACCACCGCCTGGCGGGCTTCGGTCGGCCGTGCCTTCAGCCAGCGGCCGATGATCTCTTCCGAAACGCCCGCACTATAGACGTCGGCGGTGTCGATGAAATTGCCGCCCCATTTGAAATAGTCGTCGAGTATCTTGTGCGAGGTGGCTTCATCGGCCTCCGCGCCGAAGGTCATAGTTCCCAGGCAGTATGGCGCGACAATTGTCCCGCTTGGTCCAAGCTTGCGATAATCCATTGAACATCCTCCGTGTCGAAATGGGTTTCTCTGTCTGGATCGCCGACCTCTAGGTCAGGTCGCCGATCCGCTTGCTGTCGTCTCTTCCAGAACTGTAGGGAAGCACAAAAAGAGCCCCAATTATTCGGGTCTCCGGTACCCACGCGTCACCTCGAAATGTCCCGAGAGCCAACCGGATTTGTCCCAGAGATTTAAGTGACTGTACATAAAGGAGAATTTGAGGCGCCAATAAGAGATAAAAAAGATGCCGCAGTGTCGCTAAGAGACGGACTGTTGATCATCCACGACATTCTGTCGGAGGACGGGAGCGTATGAAATTACATCCCCGATAGAGTAGGCCGGTGATCAAAGGGGGTTCCTTCCCGGCTCACTCCGCAAAGGAAATCTTGGTCACCATCAGAACGTGCCACAAGTGAGGAGCACGCGGTCGCCAAATTTTCTAACCGTTCATTTCCACTTGGCCGCCCAGCTTCTTAGCTCGGCCTTCGCCTTCTCGGGCCAGACAGTTACAGGCGGGTTGACCTTGATCTTCTGACCAGAGGGCTTCCAAGCCAGATACACCGCCTTCGTGGGGATGTCAGCGACGACAACCGCTTCCTGTTCGTTGCACATATGACGTGAACACGAGGTGCCGACCAAAAGATCGCCGTGGAAACTGGCGGAGCCAACGCCCATTAGAATGTCGCTCACCAGCGCTTTGTCAGTGCCTGCCAGACGATCGATCTCTGCGCCAATCACCGCGTAGTCGTAGAGCGCGCTCGGGTGACCTACGGTCTTCTCGCGAAGCTGAACCCACCCTTTGGAGCTATCAGGGACATACTGGTCACCTTTAATCTCCTTTAGACCGTCGACAGGGGTCCAAGTCCATTTCTGACCGGGCTTATTGGGAAGTGCGGGAGTGGCTAGCGTAATGCTGTCTACGTTGACCGTCACTTTAACCGTGTAGCAACTGTCGATCGGTCCATCGACCTTGGGCTGCTCGCCTTTGGGAAAGGATACGATGAAAGGCGATCCCTCGCAGGCGTTGCCGCCAGCGGACGACGTCCCGACAATCACCGGAACGCCACCGACAATGTTCATCTGCTCAAGATCGACGTAGTAGTTTGTTAGCACAGCAATGCCGTCGATTTTCAGCTTGTATTGCTCATCGCCAGTTCGGCTAACCTCAACTTGGTGGCCGAACAAGGACATGTCGAAATCTGCCGCTGTCGCGGCGGAGGCGGCCATGGAGAGGATGACTGACGTGAGGACTATCCGAAGTGTCGAGATCATACCGGTTCCACTGGTTTGAATTCGTCTGATTGTTATCGACCAAAAGACTCTAAGGCAACGAATGGTGGTCATACATCACGCGGTTGTCTCTTGCGACTATAGCAGGAACTGTTGGTCCAACGCAGATGGAGATAACAGCAATGAATTACCTTACGCACCCCGAACGCTTCGCCAACCGCACTTGGGTCACTCCGGCCCATCGCGATAGCGACCTTGCAAGAAGGCAGGGAAACATCACCGAAGTATTCGAAACCTGGAGCAACGGGGGCGGCACACTCGTCGACATAAATGCGATAGCGGGTGCTTCTGCTGGCCCAGACGATATCCCCGTGGGACAGCTCGGACTTGATGAGAACACATACATTCATTTCGGCCGGCAGCAGGAAGCCTGGTTGTCAAACAAGAAAGATGTTTTCATCGACGGGCTCTATCTGTGCAGGCGAGATTTTGACGGGCGGTCTGGCTATTTCCTAACTGTCGTAACAGATCGCCTTCAGGCAGCGGCCAGCGCGGCCCTGGAGGATGCCTGCATTGCGTCGGGATGGGGGTGGATGCTGAGCTCTCGGTAGACGACGGGATGGCGATCCTTGGCCTGTGGGGCGACGTGGCGATTGTTGAGAGTACTCGGCGCTTTGAGATCGAATTCCTTGTGGGGAGGGCCATCTCGGCAGTCGGGTCGTTGAAGGCTGCAGCTCCAAGCTCGGCGTCGCTCGGCTTCCACTAGGGCCGTTTGATGTGCGCTCGAACACAAGTACCAATATGGTGGAGCCAAGCAAGCAGGATCATCTGCGGCCTTGTCGTCGTACGACCGACAACAAGCAGAGGGAGGCTATCCGAGTTATCGTACGTCATTTGCTGACGGCAGAGAACGAGATACTCCCTCAGAGGATTTATCGGCTGTTTACCTCGTGTGCCAACGCTTCCCTCACACACTCTGGTCTAAGAGGTTCTTGAAGGAGACGAAGTATGGTCAAAAACTCTTTGGCGGGTAAAAATGAGGTTGATAACGAGCCGCACCCGCTTGGGATTGAGCTCGAGCGCTCTGGCAACGCCGGCACCCAGTCAGACCTCCCCGAGAACATCAGAGCTATTCAGGAACTATTCCGCCCTCGCTTCGAAGCGCAGGATCGCAGGATGGAGGCGCTTTTTGCGGCTCACGCTGCAGCAGAGGCGGCGGCTGCCGAATTGAGCCACGGTCTTCCGGTGCACGAGGCATTAGAACTGCTCGAACGATTGGAAAGCGGGCATTCCATTTTTGCGTCTGAAAGTTTGGATGCCCTTGACGAAGCGGACGAGCGGATGGAGGCGCTTGCCGGTACGGAGTTCGCAGCAAGACTGAGAAACGCCAAAGTCACACACGACCTTCCGATAGACGAGGCGCTTGACCTGCTGGAACAAGTGGTGAATGGTGAAGTCGACTGGCCCGTGTAGCTGATTGCAAATGCATACTTCCGTGAGGCGTCCATCACGTCACAGGCATCGTCTCGAGCAGATTCTTGGCTTTATCTCTCTCGATGAAAGCCGTTCTGAACTCTGCCGGAGGGAAGACTGGGCGTACGCCGCGCGACCTCATTCGTGCGTTGATCAGATTGCGATCAAGTCCGGTTTCCGCAACAAGCTGAGCGATAGAGACATATTTATCGACAAAGGCCGCAATATCCTTTCGATCAACCATCTTGCGTTTGAAACGCTGGCTGAGCCCACTAACTTCGCGATACGGGATCACACCGTGCGCAAGAAGCTTTGCGAGCGTATCGGATCGTACATTCACTAGCGTCGCAGCCTGTAGCGCCGTTACGAAATCTCCCGGCGGATCGAGGTCACGAAAGTCGAGCATAATGTTGTCTGCCATAAGCGCCTTTCCGCTAATCGCGACGTTCCTGTATTCGCCTGAGAGAATGCGGGCGATGATCGTCGCTTTAGGCGTTCCACTTCGGCGAGCTGCCGAGCGAAGGGAAATCATCTTGTCAGTGAGATCGGATTGTGCTCGCACTTCCACGGATTGGCGAAAGGCAACGAGGTCGCGTCGGCGAAAATTTGCTTGAAAGCTCCGTTTTCCAGTTAGCTTACGCGTGACCTTGTAAGCACGTACGACTAGGCCAGCCTCGACTAGGCTATCAAACATCTCCTTGTCGCAGCCGATAATTTTCACATGCAGTTTTCGCCTTCACGATTTCTGTTGGGTCTTCGTTGAGCAAATCGCGAACCGCGCTTACTGGGACGGCCTCAGCGTTCAACGAGGTGGTGATCCCAGTTTCATAGAGCCGTCTTCTCATCTTGTCCTTCGTGGAACCCGTGGCTCTCGCCAATAGCGTCGCAGAAGTCCATGTCTTGTTGTCGGCTGAGTGCCGCTCGCCTTTCAAAATGAAGCGACCGCTGGCGTGTTCGATGAAGAGGTCCTTGATAGTTTGATATTCATCGCTCGTATTGCGAATCAGCAAATTGGCCAGCCTGCCGTAGGCGAAGTATATCCCGGTCGCATGCGGATTCACGATACTGTCTAGCGCAATACGCACGCTTGGCGCTCCTGACCGCAACACAGACATTCCTTTGTTTGTGGACAATGCGACTTCTTCTTTGGATAGCTGTGTCACGGCCTGTTCTGAGCCATGAGACAACGCCACCCCCAGGAGCCGCGCCGTATGGATGGCCGCGCCGAGCGGAATCCCGTCCAGAAGAGGCCCATGAGAAACATTTCCTGCCAGGCGTTCGACGATGAACTTATCCACTAACGATGGTTCTGCGTGGACCGGCGCGCTGATGCAACCGGCAACCGCAATGCTATTGCGATCGAGCACCTGGCATAGATCATGAAGTCGGCTATGCGGCGGGAGACCTTCGAGCTGGCATCCATGCACGACGCAAACTCGAGCGTCACTCATGAGCCATGACTTGCGCCAGTAACGACGAGTGTCCGTCTCCCCCCCATTGCCAACATCATCCTCTGCAAAGCACTTGGGACAGAATGCAAGCTGGTTCTTGCGCATGAACTTCTTCGAGACCGTCTCGTTCGCAATTTGGACGTGGTGCCCAGCTCCAAACACCAATGCATGGGAGGTCAACTCGCAGCTTGCGCGCCCTGTTACGGACGCCAGCATTTCGATTTCCGCAGGTCGACCCAGCAACATGCCGGAGAAGTCCACCCCGACATCACCGCAGAACGAGAACGAGCTAAGTTTTCCGTTCGCCCGCGCAAGCCTTGCAACCCAACTCGGAAGTGTTTCGTCGGAGAAGAGCGGAACTTGGAGAATGCCAGCCATAAACGCAGTCCTTGCTTTAATTGACTTCGAAAGAAACTTCCCGGCGAAACTTCCGCCGGGAAGAAAACGTCGAGACTTAGCTGCCCACGAGCTCGGTGGTCAGCTTTCCTTCTTCATTGACTTCACGCACGATCTTCTGCCACTCCTTGGCCAGGAAGACGTTGGTGTCGTCGTCGCAGTCACACAGGCGACGGTAGCCTTCGACGAAGTGGTCATAGCGCAACGTACGGCTCTGAATTTCCTCTGGGTCCCAGATCGCGGATTCGATGGAGAGCTTGATCAACTGGATGACCATGCCCTGAAGCGACATCCCTCCGTGAACCATCCGGCGAACAAAGCCCTTGTTGAGCGGGAAGCCGACTTTGAAGGAGACATCCGAGGCGATCTCGTTGACGATGGCGAGAATCGTTGGAAAGTCCTTTTCCTCCAGATCGCCGATGCGGACGACGCGCGAGCGACGCGCAAGCTGATGGTCACCATCACCCTCGATCACCTCAAGCATTTGCGGAATGCCGCTCATGATGATCCAGATTGGCCACGTGGGGTCCTGCATCAACGACTTGATCGTGTCAGTGACCTCCATCACATTCTTCTTGCTCTTGAGTACGTGCTGGGCCTCATCGAGGTAGATGATGCGGATTTCCCGGCGCTTGAGCTGTTCGCGGACCAAGCGCCAGATCTCGATCTCGTTCAGCTTTGTACGCGAGAGCGGGTATCCCACGTGCTGCAAGATGGCGACGCCGAGCGACTTCGTGCTGCACACAGGCGGGGTGCGAACACGCATGCAGATCTGCAACTCGTTCACACCGACGTAGAACGGCTTGAAGGCGGGGTTGCCGTCGAGCGCGTGATTGATTGCGTGGGTTTTCCCGGCGCCGGACTTCCCGACGACAGCGAGAGCGTAGCCTTCCACCGCGCTGCCGCTCAGGATAGTAGCGAGCAGCTTTTCGACTTCCAAAGTGAGAAGCTTGTCGTAGCGTGTACTAACGTGGAACTCCTCCAGGTTGCGAACGAGGGCGGACTTTTCCGCCACCTTGTCCGTTACGGTTGCGCGGATATGTTCAAGGCCTGCATTGAGGGGTGCAGCGAAGGAATCAGTCATGGGAACCATCCTTTTTGTTGGTTTCGAGGATCACGCCGGAGATATCGATCTCTTCGTCGTCGTCAGTCGGGGCGGCAGGCGCATGCTTGCGGGCCTGGGTGGCCTTCTTGGTCTTGGCAGTCTTGGACTGCGGGTCGATAAAGCCCTCTGAGCTGAAATCGCCCACCGGGTTCATCGGATCGGTGTCGCGGGCCTCAGCGCCGTCGGCCGATGCGGCGACTTCGCCGCCGTCGTTGCCGAAGTCGATCCAGAGGTGACGCGAGTATTCGTAGATCGCCTTGTTCTTCTTCTCGAACTCGAGGATGCGAGCTTCGTTCTGAAGCGGCGAGCCAACGTTTGCCGCAAGGCGCGAGCTCTCGCTTGCTTTGACGACGTCCGCCAAAGTCCTCAGCACAAGCTCCTTGGCGCGGCGTGCGTTGCGCGCCATGGGACCGTGGTTAGCAACGACGAAGCGGACCGTCTCCATCCAGTCCGACAGGGGAACGTTATCGAGTCCTTCGAAGGTCGCTTGGGCGTCGTACCACTTGCCGTCGCGCGGATCCTCGAAAGAGATCGCCGACATATTCTGGTCGTTGATGCGCACGTTGAGTTCGATGTTGTACTGATACTCCTGCACGGCGCTGAGCTTAGGAGAGCGATAGTCGAGACCAAGGATGGTGATGCCGTTATTGCCAACCTTGCGCTTCATCTGAATGCCGAAGATGTCGCGGTATTCGGCCTGCGTGGGGGGAGGAGCCACTTCGGCATCCTGTTGGGACGAGCGGTACCAGCGCTCGAGCGGCGTCTCACCATTCAGCGATCGATGTGGCGTGTTGTGGTAGCAGACCACGATCAGACGGATCAGAAGCTCAGTGAGCTCCATGTGCGTGAGATGAGCGTGTTTAGCAGGATCGTATTTGTCCTTCATCAGAACGTTCGAGTAAGTGCGTCCAGAGAACAGATGCATGTAGCGCGAATTGAGCGTACCAAAGAAGCGCTCGACGCGCCCGCGCAGATGCGGGTGCTTGGACGGAGGAATACGGTGCTTGCCCGTCAGCCCGATCACCGCGCGCTGGAAGTCGGCCGAGACATATGCGGCGCCGGCATCCGTGTGCACGGCGTCGGGGCGGCCGCACTGCGGCCATTCGATATGGCCACCGCTAAGCGCCGTCTCGTGCTCCTTATTGCGGACTGCCATCGCCAACGTGGCTACTGCTTCGGCCGCTTCCGGTTCACCGGGAAGCACGCGGATTCCGCAGACTGAGCGCGAGAAAGCATCCATGGCAACTGAGATCCAAGCGCGGGCCTTCTTCTCCAACTTCGCCTGGACGTCTTCGTGGAGACGCTCCCAGATACCCAGGTTTTTGGAGACACGGACAAGGTCGAGCTTGTGCTCGTCCATCTCGAGGATTTGCATCGCATACTTGGGCTGCAGGCCTTTGCCCGAGAGCATGTACTTTCGCTGGATGCGATGTTTGTCCTTGTGACGCGCGAAATCGACATCGCGATCGTCCATGTCACGGGCCAAACGGAGGAATGTGCTCTCCGAACACGGCTCAACGAACGGCTCATTAGCGGCCTCGCGAGCGACGACATCCACCAGCATCATATTGTAGGCCGCTCTGACGGTCGGCTGGTTCTGGTTCAGATACCCGCGCACGAACTTGGAGTAGTACTCAAGCTGCTCAGGCGTAAAGCGGCTTCCGTAAGAGGTGCTTCCCTTGTTCTGGCGCATCAGGGAATCCGCATAGCGCGCATTTTTCTCGAAACGCTCGATCCAACGGCAGAACTGCCTGCGGCTCACGAAGAGTTCGCGTTTTGACTTTTTCTTTTTGAGCTCGTCGCGGGCGTCCTCGACGAGCTGCTTGGTATTGATTTTGAACTTGGCGTAGAACTTTTTGATCTTCGCGTCCGAGCGGCTGATGGCATCGACGCCGCCGCCCTCAGCTTCCTCTTCGAGAAAGCTAGCTACGAGAACCTGGCGAAAAGTGACCTCGTGCGACACCACAGGCGACTTGCGCTCGTTGGCACGCTTGATGGCGTTCTTCGCCGAATAGTACCCCTTCTCGATCTGGAGACGGAACGTGCGGATGTAGCCGTCGATGTCCTGCCAACTCATGGCGACCACATTTTTCGGCTTATCGTCGATGGAGCCGATTACGATGCCGTGTTCATACGGCCGCTCGAAGCGGTACGGACGTTCGTCGAATGTGTACGCGTCATCTTGGTTCGCCTTGAACTTGGTGTACTTCTTAGACATGGGCATTCTCCTTTTCCGTATGGCTGCGGTGAAGACCGGGCATCAGGATTGCGGTTGGCGCTCTAGCCAGCGGCGTAGTTGGCGCTGGCTTAGGGAGTAGCGGCGGTCGACTTTCTGTTTCGCGAGGTTCCGCGTTTCGATCTTCTCGCAGAGTTGCTTGAGCAACGCGGTAGGGAGGCTAGATCCGCCACACCCGGTTTGCGCCTGCGGGAACCGAGCATCGCAAACGGCCTGAGAACTCGTTTCCCGCGACAGTGCGGAAGGCACGCGTTTTTTGACCCCTTCGACCGCATGATCATTTCGGTCCTCGAGGCGATAGTGTCGAGGGTTGGGGTCGAAGCTTTCGATTCCATTGCCCAGGGATTTCGACTCTTTCTTAGACATCGGCATTTTCCTTTGCGATACGGATGCGGGACAGGCGGGTAATCACGGCCGCAGCCGGATTAGGGTGGACGTGGCGGATCAAGCCTTCGTTGAAGAGGGCCCAGATCGCCGTCCAAAGCTCGGAGAAGACGAGTTTCGCACCGAGGTACGCGGCAAGTTCGAAGATGACGGCGGAACCGCCGAGCGCCTTGAGGGCATCGATCACCCACCCGGTCTTCTCGGAGTTCTGCAACTTCACCGCCCGGGCCATCTCACGAGCGCGGTAGATTTCGGGCTTCGTGATTTGAGCTTCCGTCAGGAGGTGCAGGCCGTGAGCGTAGTGGTGCAGCGTCTGCGTGCGGATCAGCTCAAGCTCGATCTTGAGGTCGCCGATGTTGGCCTCATTGCGAACCGCGTACAGATTGCGGCACCCGTTGCGGAAGTCGACGCAGATGTCTGCGAAGTGCTCACGGTTCTTGCCCTCTCGGCGAAACGGGATGGGGCCGAACTGTGTGCGGATGGCAACCACGTTCTGGTTGGCATTGAACAGCTCCATTGCGCCGGTTTCGAGCTCGCTCTCAAGGCGGTGCGCGGTGCCATCACGGAACGCCATCGTGACGCGGTTGGAGACGATGCTTTTGCGTTCCTCGACGGGCTTCGCCCCCGGTCTTTGACGCAGCGTGATGTCGCGTCCACCGATGATGAGCTTGGGATATTTACGACCGTCCGACATGCTGTTTTCCTTTCGATTGGGCGCAGGCGCCCTCCGCACGCTCGTGTCCGAGGTACGCCTGCGATTTTCGGGAGGGGCTAAGCGTCCCGGGAGGGTTCAGTTTAGAGGTTGGCGGTACGCCCCTTCAGATCGTTAAGGGCTGCGACGTCGATCTTCCAGTTGGCATTCGCAGTGCGCTGGAGGTGGGAGGTGACATGACGGATCGTCTCCATCCATTCGGACAACGGGACGCTGTTTAGCCCTTCAAGCATGGCAGACGCCTGGTGCCAGCATCCATCGCGGGGATCCCGGAACGAGATCGCGGAGATGTCGCTTTCGTCAACACTGAGTTCGACCTCAGCGCGGTGGTGCCACATGTGCAAGTCCTTGAGGTGAGCCGAACGGTATTCGATTCCGAGGATCGAGACGCCGCGTGCGGTCACCCGGCGGCGCAGCTTGATTCCGAACAGACCGCGATACTCCTCCTTCGACGGCGGAGGCGGTACGCCTTCTCCCTCGCAGGACATCTGAAGCCAGCATTCCAACGGCGTCTGGCCATCCAACGCGCGCTGCGGAATGTTGTGGTAGCGCTCCACGATCAGATGAGCGAACTGGTCAAGCAGCTCTTTGTCCGTGAGATGCGAGTGCTTTGCCGGATCGTAGTTCTCGACCAGCAGGATGCTGTTCCCAACCACGTCCGGAAGCGAACCGAAGCGAGCGGAAGTCAGCGAGCGGAACATACGCTCTACGCGTGCGCGAAGGTGCGGATGTTGATTGCTCGGGATCGGATCGCTACCGGTCAGGCCGATAACCCCCCCAACGAATGCCGCAGAGTTATACGGCGGTGCTCCATCGATGTGCACTTGGCCCGGGCGGCCCCCTTGAAACCAATTTGCGCGGCCGTGGTGAAGGAGCTTCTCGGCGCCTTTTTCACGTACGGCCATCGCCAACGTCGAGATAACGCTGGCTACGCTGGGGACCTCAACGGTCAGATGAATCCCGCAGAGCAAGCGGGTACATGCGTCCATGGCAGCCGTTCCCCATACAAAAGGAACTTGTCCGAGGCGCGCTTGAACTTCAGGATGCAAGCGGTTCCAGAACCCCAGGTTCAGTCCGACGCGGCGAACATCGATTCTGCCATCGTCCATTTCCAAAATGTCCATGGGACGGACATCCAGGCCTTTGGGCAAGCTCTGCGGAAACGACGGAGTGGGCACGCGTTCTGCCTCTTCAGAGCGCATGGTTTTTCCAACCGGCTCCTTTCCTTTCGTGCCATAGTAGCCCTTGTGAACAATCAAGCGGCGGCTGTGCAGGCGCTGCTCGAGATCGGTCCACGTCAGGGCGATTACGGTGCGCGGACCATCGTCATCTGACTCCACCAGGATGCCGTCCGTGAACTTATCGAGGTAACGATGATGACGGCAGTCGAGAGTCACACGGTCGTTTGCGTTGACCAGAAGTTTAGTGCGACGAGTAGACATTTACGGTCCCCTTGTTGGGATGGATTTCATTGTGGCGTGCGTAGTGTCAGTCCTTCTGCAGAAGCAGGCCGCAAATCGATCGAGAGTACTCGTCGAATGCGACGGTGATGAGCTTCGACGATTGGACGGTTTTGACCGCGCAGGGTTCTACCTTGCGGCGCACTGAGGGTACCGCCGCCGACGATTCCCGTTTGATCTTGCTCATGTCAGTCATGTTGACTTCCTTTCGATTGGCCGCAGACGTTCTGCGCACGCTCGTCTCCGAGGTACGTCTGCTTGTCAGGGATTAGGCAGAATGCCTTGTTCGGTTTAGTTGGACCGCGTCTCGATCATCGGGGTGGACCCCGCCATGAGCCTCGCTGTTTCATCAGCGCTCCGCCGCATCTCATCTACGAGGCGATGAAATGTCCGCTCCGAGCAAAGCTCAAAGATCGGCTCGCCGCGTTCCATGCTCCATCGGTGGTCGGCTTCCATCTCTCGGTAGACCCGGCGCACAGTTGGCCTCATGACGCTGAAAACCAAACAGGCATAGCGTCGATAGTACGCCACCTGATCATTCGAGAAAGTCGAAAGCACCCCACTCTTGACCAGTTTGTAGTAGTCCTTGTGCACCACCAAGCGGAGAGTTCGGAGGTGGTCTCCCACATCCCTCCAGGTCAGCTCAAAAACCTCACGCGGATCATCACCGTCAAACTGCACCAGAATGCCATCTTTCGAGGCGCTGTGATGACGAACCTCACGCCCATCCAGCGTGATGCGATCGACCTCGTTGAAGCGGTACCTTGTTGGACCCAATGGCATAATCATACTCCCTTGCGATCAAAGTTGCGGAGAGCGGAAAGTGGCTCAAACGATTGAGAGTCGAGGCGGGTGTGCATCGATCGAAGCGCGCGGATACAATCCAGGACGTGTCTGTCCATTTCCTGAACTTGCTTAACGCACGCATCATATGGCGCGACTTGGCCTGACTCGGCTTCGAGCCGATCATTGGTGGCATAAGAAGTCTCCACGCCCTGAAAGAGACGTTCGATCTCGCCGCGCATGACGGGTTGGCGCAGGTGCGCGGCTGTCGAGTTCAGCGGGTATTTGTTTTTGCTGCCGTTCAACACGTTTGGCTCCTTTCCAAGATTCGCAGACGCCCTCGCACGCTCGTCGCCGAGGCGCGTCTGATTTGATACACAGGCGCTAGTGCCGTATGACGGTTGTGGGTTAGAAGTCTTTCTCGAGACGAAGCGACGTCGCGGCCTTGCGATAGTCGCCACCTTCGAAAGTGTCTTCGCTATCCGTGAAGGCCGGATCCAGAAACACCCAGCTCTCCCATCGAGCGGTAATGGATCCACCCTTCGCGCATTGCGCAGACACACGACCACGGTTCCGCGGTTTTTTGGCACGGTTCGACATTCGGATTCCTTCCGTCAAGGCGCAGGCGTCCTCACGCACACTCGTGACCGAGGCGCACCTGCAGATTATAGAATGGGCTGTCGCCCTGAGAGTTGGGGGTTGTTACGAATCCTCACCCGTGCGCTTTTTGACAACGCGGCGCGACTTCATGGCGTCCGGTTGCGCGAAACGGGTTTTGCGCTCGAAAGGCAGCGCAAGGATATCATGTCCCTTGCGACGCTCGTGCAGGATTTGGATGACGTATGCGATGTCCATACGTTTGCCTTTCCCGTCCAATTGGACGAAATCAGCCCCATGGCCCAAGGGCGGGTGTGTCCGTCGCAGCCGCCAACCCGAAGGTCAGCGACTCGACAGTCGAATGATCTTCGTGATCACTCGACTAGCTTGCCAGGCGTATGAGCCCTGCAGCGCGAAGCGACTTCGAAACGTATTGCAATACCGCCGAGCCGCGTGCGAACGCGGGTTCCCGGGATGTCGGGGCGACAGCAACTGCCCGACGGTTTGCGAGTGTCGAATGGTTTTGTGAGAAATCGATTGAAGTATTATGCATCTCGCTGGCCTCCGTTACTGGATTAAAAAAGAGTTGGGGGCTTACCGTGACGTCAGGTCACGGCGAACATACCGGACTAGAGGTTATGCGGCGGGCCGCGTTTCTATTCGTATGTTCGCGTTCATTGCGAGTTCCTGTTCAATCTGTCGTTATAATACGTAGCGCCCCGGCCGTATTCAAGAACAAAATTCCGTAGACCAGTCGCGCGAAAGCAACAATTAACTGTATACTGAAGTAAGAATCCTAATACAAAGTTAATGCTAAAATACTCTGCTAATCCGCGACTTATTGCTCTCGGGCGCGAGCGCTGGTTTCGTTCTGGCACAAGAAATTTCGCTGCGGCAGCATGCTGACACAGAAACGCCATCAGTATTGACCGAAAAAAAAATTGCGAAAAAATGGCCATATTGACTGCCGAAATGCGACGCAGTATTGAGCCGCCGCCGTTATGAGATCGTTGAACGCAAGGCGCATCATCGAAACGTTTATCAGCGGTATTGACCAGCGCGTTGTCGAACCCGATGGCCTTCCGTAGGGTGGAATGCCGCCGACAGAAACGAGCAAGTAGAGTCAAGCTCTAGCGAACGCTGCGCCGTGTAGCGGTTTGCTGAGGGGCTGAAGGTACGATCCCGTCTACGGTTGCCCTCAGAAATATTTGCTGACCAACGAGGTCGGATGAAAAGGCGCTGGATAGACCTGATCGCTTCGCGAAGCTCGCCATCGCATTTTTGCTTAGCTTCATATGCTCCGCGCATTCCTGTAAGGAAATGTAGGTCGCTCGGAAGCGCTCGATTTCGGTGAGCGGTACGGCGTGCCAGTTGCCTCTGGGATGTTCAAGGGGCGTCGCCCGAATTTGGCCGGTCTTCAAAAGGTCGGCAAAACCCCTGGTGTTTAACCGGAGTAGATCCCGCGCCACATCAGCCGTGACATGGCCTTCAGGCAGATGCGCTTGGCGTATTTCATCGATCCTTATTCTCAGCGCAGGCAGGATCTGACCGTCAGTCTTCAGTGCTATGGAGAGGACCTTGCCGTCGAGAATGTATTGAACAATCTCCGCAACTGATGACTCGGCGCCGGTTCTTGCGTCGTCGATGCCGACCATTCCCGCATCGTCATCCACCGTGCGGCTTTCACGGAGGCGCGCGGCTAGATCGGTAACGGCTGTTCGCGCCACGTAGCCTTGGGGAAATGAAGACGGAGAGCACTGGATAATATCTGCGGCCATCAAACTGTTGAAGGTTCGCAAATTGCAGCCGAGGAACTCTCTCGCATCCTTGAACGACCAGACGTCTGAGAAGTGGGCGTTCGCGATAGCTGCCACGCCTGGATCAAGTAGTCCTGCGGCGCCGGCCGGCGCCGATAAGCCTTTCGCCTTGAGAACTCGCTTGACACGGTCGATCGCGACCCCCGCGCCAGTCGCAACCGACCTCACCCTTGTAGCGGTTGAGGCCGCGTGCGTTCCGAACATCGACGTGCCCGGGGCGACGCGACCAGACAGCGCTGCGTGTTCGACCATGCAAGAGCGAAAGACGCCATAGGAGGCTTGGGAGCGGCTGCGATCAAGAGCAGCGTAGAGCCCTTGGTAGAGGCCGTGGGGTGAGCAACTTCCTGGAGGTGCTGCAGACGCGATCTTGTCGAGACCAGCTAGGAAGCTATCGCGTCCATCTTTGATAGCAGCGAAGCCCAGGTCCCGCGCTTCCGGCATCTGCAGTGGCGACAAGGACCGCTTGGCGATACCGGGGTAAGCGATGGCCGCTCCGACCAGCTCGCTCATGACGATGACTGTTTCCAAAGGAAGCACGTCCACATGAGGCTGGCCCTTTTCTTCCCCAACAAGCCTGTGGGCAACATAAGTCTCAAAAGAGGTCGGCTCGCGGTCACTCCCTGGTTCAAGGAATGAGGGTGCTTGTTTTCGCGTCTGGTCGATTATCGCGCAAAAGTCCTGGCTGTTGGATTCCAGGCCCCGGGGTTGCGGCACCTCCACGATCTCCTTCCTATGAAGGATGCAGGTTGTGATCTGGGGAAGAAGCCAATGCGAGCGATAGTAGGGGCCGCTAGGCGTGTTACGCGGCTGCGAAGTGAGGTCTGCGGCAACACAGTCCGGGCAGAAACGAAGATGCATGCGGCTAAGCCGGCTGTTGTCAAACCACTCGCTAGCTACTCGAACTCTGGTACTGTCGTCGCGCTCGACGCAAGCGCGGATCAGCCGTCCGCCGGGCATCTCAACGATCTCAGCGAGTTTTGCCACCTCGCCGCGGTCCCCAAGCTTGATCTTCGGCAGGTCGACCCCGAGATCGACGCAAAAGGAACGCATACGCTCGATGCCGTTTACCCTAGCCGATCGTGATATGAAGCTAGTCAGGATTTCGTCGCTATGGATATCGACTTTAAGCATTGGCGAAGCTGTGGTTGCCTTCTTGGCGGTCGCAAAGATAATTTCTGTCCGGCCTTGGATCAAGTCTCGGTCCGAAAAAAACTGCCAGTCTACAAATCAAATAACGGCTGTTTGCTGGGTCTCATCAGATGCTGCGGGATGAAGTCGCTTGTCCGAGTGGGGAGCCGGTGATCGGAAAGCAATGTGACAAGCCCGAGCTGTTTGATAAGAATGGCGTCGCGCGAGGCGACGTTCAATCCGCACATGAGTAGCCGTTTCGCCTTCCATCGACCCCTATGTCGCGGACGTGAGCCCCGAATGTGCTGCAGATTTGTATGCCGGTCTTAGCGCGAAACCATGTGCACCGACAGCAATCCAATCGTTGGGCAGCGAACTCTAGATTAGTGGGCTGTTCCATTCGGCGCGGCAAGCGTCAGCGAAACGAGCGCTAAACATTGAAACCTGGGCGGCTTTAGATTTGAGTTTACTCGATGTTTTGAATATGCATGTAGCTTAGAACTGAGCTGTTGATCACGAGATATCTGCTTTCAGGTGGTGAATAATTATGGACAACGTTGTGAGTGGCTCACCATCGGATAGACGCCCTCTCCTTGATGAAATCCCGGGACGGCGCGACTGACGTCGGCTCAACTGGCGATGTTGTGGGAAGGGGTCGAATGGCGTCGTCCGGATTGGGGAGCGTCACCGGCCCGTGTCAAATGATTTTATCTCACTGAATATGCTCGTTTTTATAAAAATTGATACTGACGTGTGGTGACGTCGCTGACCATCATCTTCCAGCTCCTTGCAACCCGCAGAAACTTAACGGTCACGGGCTGCCGCGAGCAATGGGATCGTCGATGACCTCGTCACCGTGATCGAAGGAGAGACGGCGAAGGTCGATGCGCCATATGGCCATTCCGGCGTGCTTCTCGATCCCGTGGCAGATGCCGGCAGCGATCGGTTTCCTGCCAAGCGCTTATCGTGTGTATAATTGCATATAGCACGACATGGCGTCATCTGGGGCCATGCAGATTGGCACGCGATCCTTGAGCACCTCTATACCACTGGTAGCACACACAACAAGTTCGATGATCGACCCGTTTCAGCGGGCCGTCACCTGTTTGCGCGTCTCGGTGACCGTTCAGTGCGATTTTCGTTGCACCTATTGCATGGCAGAGAACATGAACTTCCTGCCGAAGAAGGATCTTCTGAAGCTCGATGAGCTGATCAAGCTCTGTTCCGCCTTTATCGCCAAGGGCGTTCGCAAGCTGAGACTAACCGGCGGCGAACCGCTGGTGCGCAAGAACATCATGCATCTGGTCCGCGAACTCGGAAAGCAGATCGGCTCCGGCCTCGACGAGCTGACGCTGACGACCAACGGCTCGCAGCTGCCCGCTATGCCGACGAACTCTATGATTGCGGCGTTCGTCGCAACAATGTGTCGCTGGATACGCTCAATCCCGACAAGTTCCGTGAAATCACCCGCTGGGGCGACTATACCACTTCGGGCCGTGCCTTCCTGAGGTCCATCCCTTCCAGCGTCGCGCAATGAAGAATCCAGGCGTCGGCCGCACCGCCGGCGAAACGGTGCTTGACGAGATTTCGCAGGTCCTTCTGCTTCAGCGAAGCGCCATTCGACACTGCATTGGCATAGGCCGTGCGTACTGCTGCCGAGAACACGCGGCGGAGTTCGTGAAGGAAAGCGGCGCTTTGGTCGCAACAGCGGTAAGGGATGGAAATGGTCTGCAAGGAACCATGATCGAGCCAATATATCCATCAGACTGCAAGAACATCGTCGCCGTCAAACGCCGGCGAAACCCGAGCACAACCAATAAGCACATCTACCAAATCACAAGCAGATTAGCGAAAAGGGTGGTTCCACACTAAAATCCGAGTAGCCGATAAATTCCATATCGTGCTCGACGACGATGATCGCGCGAGATTGCCCCCGCAGCATGTCACAGGGGCAATCGTCTCGTTGAGCTCGACCCTTGGGTGTCCAGTGGAGGAGGCTCAATCCTCCTATCAAGCTGAACCAAGGTTAATCGCTCGAAGCGCGCTGAGCAGGTGTTCAGCTAGGGGAGCGGCTGAAGCAGGATTTTGCCCAGTGATCAGTCGTCCGTCGACCAACACATTGGCTTGCCAATTGGGCGCCGAGGCGTAGTCCGCCCCTTCTGAAATCAAAGCGTCTTCGAGCTCGTAGGGAACGTCCTCACGGGCATAGTCGTATTCTTCTCGTTTTGAAAAGGCGGTTACGCGCTTACCTTCAAGGAAGGGCTTGCCGTCACCAATGTCCACACCGAGGAGGGCACAAGGACCATGACAAACTGCAGCTACGATTTTGTTTGTGGTCCAGGCCCGGACGATTGCCTTCTGCACCTCCGCATTGCGGGCGATGTCGACCATCGGACCAAGCCCACCAGGGACCAGAATGGCGTCATAGTCCGCCGTATCGACTTCCGACAACTTTCGGCTGCGGTTGAGGCGGCGGAACGCTTTGCTTTCGTAGAATTCCTTCTGCGCCGGATCGGCTTCGTCGTAGGCGTCGTAAGGGGTCCAACCGCCTGCGGGCGAGGCGAATTCGACGGCAACGCCGGCCTTGTCGAGCACCTCGAATGGGTGAGCCACTTCGGCAAAGAAAAACCCGGTCTTGCGGTTCTTCGGACCTATGGTGGCCGCGTTCGTCACGATAAAGAGTACATGTTGGGTCATTGGTCGTCCTTTCCTAAACAATGGTGAGAAACTAGCGCAATCAACGCCTCAACCGCATAGCTGCGTCAGCCAGCCAGTGTTTAATTCGATGCGATCTCGACGGGTGAATTTGTATTCGTTGCGCGACCGCAGGTATTTTCACATCCTGCTTCCTGACGAACCGATCTTGCGGTTGTGGAGAAGGCTTCAAGGCTTTACTCAACGCGTGGCGTTTCTATACTCCCGTCCATCTGCAGCGCTACATAGACATTGCCAACGTTGCGTCGGTGTCAGCAACGTGGCGGAAATGACGGTTCTTCACCTTCGGCTGGATCATGCAATGGCAACATCCTACAACATTGACGACGACAGCTTCTCCGGGATTGGGCTAGCCAAGCCGAGTTGGACACCCATGGTCGGACCTGGGGATCGAAAATTCATCGGAAGCGAGCACCTCGGAAGCATTGCCGAGTGGCCTGATCTGTTGATCGAGCGGCGCAGGATACAAGCCGGCCCGCAAGCGGACTTCACCGCCGAAAGTGTTGAGGTCGTGATCATGCTGTCTGGTCGGGCAGGTTCACAGCGCAAGGGCGATGGCGAAACACAAAGGGGAGCGGCGTTGCCCGGCATGGTGTGGATCTCGCCAATGGGTATTCACGAATATGACATTGAACTTACCGGGCCTGCCGAATGCCTTCACATTTACCTGCCTCCCACGCTCGTCGAGGCAAGCGCATTACAGGATTACGACATAGATCCCAGCCGGGTCCAACTAGCCTACGCTGGCTTTGTTGCGGATCCGTCGCTTCATCAGATCGCAGCCGCCATGAACAGTTGCGTCGGCCGCAAATTTGATGTGACTGACCGGCTATTCATCGACGGAATGCGCACGTCCTTGGCAGCCAGCCTCATGGGTAACTACACCGTTGATCGATGGAAGCGGCCAGAAATCGGTCCAACCTTGGACGCAAAACGGCTGAAAAGGGTAATTGATTACATCGAAGCCCGCCTCATGGACGAAATGACACTTGAGGAGCTCGCCGGCGAGGCTTGCCTTAGTCCCTTCCATTTCTCGCGTCTGTTCAAACAGGCAACGGGGCTTTCGCCCCATCGCTACGTAACTGACCGAAGGGTGCAGATGGCCCAGCAGAAGCTGGCCGGCGACGCGTCATCGCTGGTGGAGATTGCGCTTGATGCAGGGTTCGGCTCACAAGCGAATTTCACACGTGTGTTCAAACGGTCGACTGGTTTGACACCAGGGCAATATCGCGCCCTTTGCCAAGGGAACAAGGCTGAGGCGCCTTGATCTCCTGTTGAGCGAAGCGCCTGAAATGGATAGCACGCGCAAGCCATCTTTGCGCACTTTGACATAACCGTTGGCGCAGTATGACGTCGCAATGTGTGGAAGGTGGCCGGCGCAGTTTACCACTTGGTCGTTGCAGCACGCGCGTCAACGGTCAGAACGTCAAACACGTGCTCAAGCTCATAGCGGCTACGGCTCTGCCGTTCCTCACGCGGTTTCCGCCACACATCAATTTCTTTCCCCTTCAATACCAACAACTCTTTGCACGGTAGAGCAACAGGCGCGGCCTCGCGGACGGAAGATCAGCAAGATCGGTTTGTCGGATCGCAACATGTGAGAATATTGAACGCAAGTCTTACGGCATTCCTGTGCTCACGGACAGCGAACGTCTCGCTCGCTCCGTCACGACGACCGGTCGTGTTTTTAGCAACCTAGCAGGAGAACCCCTATGCCTTATCGTAGTGTGAACCCGTCCACCGGAGAAGTGCTGGCGTCGTATGCTGACCACAGCGACGACGACATCCAGTCAATGCTGACCGTGGCGCATAACCTATATAAGTCCGCCTGGTCGCACGGTCCTATACAAGCGCGCATTTCGATACTTGAGCGGCTTGCCCGCCTGATCGCGGACCGTGCCGATGCTCTCGCACTCATCCTTGTAAATGAGATGGGCAAGCGGATGGTCGAGGCGCGCTGGGAGGTCGATATGACGGCGGCGATAGCCCGTTATTACGCCGATCATGCGGCACAGTTCCTGGCCAGCCATCCCCTGAAGACTGATAGGGGCGAGGCGTGGATCGAGTATCACCCAATCGGCGTGATCGTGGCGGTCGAACCTTGGAACTTTCCCTATTATCAGTTGGTGAGGATCGCCGCACCAAACCTGGCCATTGGTAATCCAGTGTTGGCAAAGCACGCCAGCATTGTCCCGCAGGCAGCCATAGCCTTCGAGGAACTGTTGACGGCGGCCGGAGCTCCCCGTGGCGCTTGGACAAACATGTTTGCCACTGCCAAGCAGATTGGCAGCTTGATCGAAGACGAGCGCGTCCAGGGTGTGACCCTGACCGGATCGGAAAAAGCCGGCAGCAGCGTAGCAGCACAAGCTGGCAAGAACATCAAGAAATCGGTACTGGAGTTGGGTGGCGCGGATGTCTTCATCGTGTTGGACGACGCCGATCTTGATCGAGCCATTGAGCTTGGCGCACAAGCGCGCCTGAATGTTGCGGGCCAGGCCTGCAACGCGGCCAAGCGGTTCATCGTCCATCAAAACATTGCAGAAACCTTTTTGTCTCGGTTTAAAGACCGTTTCGCTGCCGTGAAGGTGGGGAACCCGCTGGATCTTGCAATTGATATGGGGCCGCTCAGTTCGCTGGCCGCGCGTGACGAGATTGCCAATCAGGTAAAGCGGGCGGTAACGGCAGGGGCGACACTTCATTTCGGTGGTAACCTCGTCGACCTGCCCGGCGCATTTTACCAACCGACCATCCTAACTGATATTTCCCGCGACAATCCCGCGTACTTCGAGGAATTCTTCGGACCGGTTGCGCAGGTCTATGTGGTGGCTGACGACGATGGCGCTGTTGATCTCGCCAACGACTCGCATTTTGGTTTGTCAGCCTCAGTTTTTACCGCAGATGTCGATCGGGCCAAGCGTCTTGCTGCGCGTATTGAGACGGGATCGGTCTGGGTCAATAACCGCAGCTCTACAGCGCCTGAACTTCCCTTTGGTGGAGTTAAGAAGTCCGGCTATGGCCGAGAGTTGGGTGAGTTTGGTCTCAGGGAGTTCGTGAACCCGAAGATGATCGTGGTGGAGCAGGCCTGAGCTGGAGGCGGCTCATTAGCAAGAAAGGGAATTCACATGCCAAATCAGCCCCGCGTCATCGCAATCCTGACAGCCAGACCAGACAAGTCCGTTGAGCTCGAAGCGCTGCTAGGCTCGATGCGCAATGCGAGTCGAGCAGAGCAAGGCAACCTTCGTTATGATTTCTTGCGGGACCGCTCGACCGCGGGCCGTTTCGTGCTCGACGAAGTCTACGCGGACGATGCCGCTCTCGATAACCATCGAGCAAGCAAGCATTTTCAGTCCTATGCCGCAACCATTGGTGACTTGGCCGACCGGATCGCCATGGTGGTCGATCCTGTCGGGGTCGACTGAATATCTGCCGCAACCCTTTATCCAAAACGGGCATCAATTGGTGCCCGTTGAAACAAGGCGATGGCTAGACGCCAGCCGCCACCAATGCCGCGCGGCTGTTGCCGGCGAACCCTATAAGGAGAAGTACGATGAGCAATGGAATCCAAGATAAAGTCGTTTTCATCACTGGCGCTAGTAGCGGTCTTGGCGCGGAAACCGCACGCCATCTGGCGGAACGGGGCGCGCGTATCGCGATTGCGGCACGGCGGAAGGATAAGCTGGACGATGTGGTAAGACAGATCACCGCCGCTGGTGGGGAGGCACGCGCCTACTCTTTAGACGTGACCGACAAGGTGCAGGTGAAAGATGTGGTAGACGCGGTGATTGACGATTTCGGTCGTCTCGACGTGATCGTCAACAATGCCGGCCTGATGCCGATCCGGCCAATGGTCGAGGTGAACACTGATGAGTGGGATGCGATGATCGATGTCAACATCAAGGGTGTGTTGTACGGTATCGCCGCCGCGCTCCCGGTGTTCGTGGCCCAGCAGTCAGGTCACGTCATCAATCTCAGCTCGGTTGCAGGGATCAAGGTGTTTGCACCGGGTGGCACGGTTTATTCCGGCACAAAATTCGCTGTCCGCGCCATCTCTGATGGGCTGCGCCAGGAAGTCGGCGCGCATATCCGGGTGACCTCTATTCAACCGGGCGCGGTGGATAGCGAGCTAAAATTCAGCACTTCTGGCACGGCGGCTGACAACGTGCTCGATTTTTACAAGATTGCGATTCCAGCCAGTTCGGTGGCTCGGGCGGTTGCCTTTGCAATCGAACAGCCCGCTGAGGTCGACGTCAACGAAATTGTGCTGCGCCCCACGGCGCAGGAATTTTAGTGCGCGGTGCTCCGGCATGCTGATTTGGCGGCCGGAGCCATCGACCAAAATTGCGGCTTCTGCGTTCGGCGCGTGAGAACCTCTGAATGTCGGACTTGCCATCCCAGCTAATTTTTTCCTGTGAAACGCTTTCTCAAATGCTGGGAAGACGTCTCGTCTACTGATCACACTACCGATGTGAGATCTAATGATCAGAGTAGCGGCCGGGCGGCTATCCCGCAAAAGACTCTTCCACAAACGGTTTGGAAAGGATCATCATCATGGAAATCGTCTCGCAAGCAAACACATACGCCCTAGTGCCGGCCGATCGTGCGCGTTCCCGCAATCTGACGCTGCTGGCGCTGGCGCTCGGCAGTTTCTCGATCGGAACTTCGGAGTTTGCCAGCATGAGAATTATTAAGTTGTTCTCGAAGAGCCTTTCCGTCACGATCGGCCGGAACATAAGTCCCGGTCGGTGACGTCTGCCAGGGCGGACGACCGCATGACCACAGAAGATCTTCGCTCCATGGACATCGGAACCCTTTGCGCAGAGAGGCACGTCGGGGTGCGGGCGGCGGTAGCCAATTTTCGCCGCTTTGATTGTCCGATGAACATCCTGCCATGAACCGAGTTCGGCGGACACCTTCCCATTCTTCCATAGACTGGAAACGCACCCTTCCTCGAGAGCCGGCAGGACGTCCTTGATTCCAGCCAGACGGGCGATGCCGCGTCTGGCAATCTCTGTTGCCGACGCGCAGGCGTCGGGGGCATCGAAGGCGAGGTTGCCGATGGTCGAGCTGTAGCCCGCCCAGACCTCAAGCACATCTATCCCGGCAAGACGGGCGCGACGCGTCAGCATCTGCACAAACACCATACTTGCCCCAAAATTGAGGAGCCTGTTGAGGGAGCGGCTCTTGCCGCTCGACCTCAACTTGCCCAACCCCTTCTCCAGCACGATCGCACCGCATCGATGTTTTAGCGCCATGGAGATCGCACGATCGCACACGGCTGCGAGCGTCTCTCGCACCAATTCCGGCGATGCGTCGGCTGCCATGTCGAGCTTCATTAGAGCGTGTTCCAACAGCTTGGTGTCTTCGGCAAGGCCTTCGCGATCGTCATGACCGGGCTCACCGTTGCGACCATCTTCGGGTCGACTCTGGCGACATTCTTCGGACAGACGATCGGCTGGAGGGAAACCTATCTCGCCGTAGCTGCCTTCTCGCTTCTTGTTATTCGGCGCACTCTTGCAATGGGTCCCACGCACCAATGCGCTCAACGGAGTCCCGGTCATCCAGGAAGTCTCCGCGCTTCGCAAGCCACAGGTCTGGGGCGTTATGATCGTCGCGGCACTCGGCATCGCCAGCATCTTTGCGGCTTACACTTTCATTGCACCGCTGGTCACCGACGTCGTCAAGCTTTCGCCTGAAATAATCCCCGTTGCACTCGCGCTCTTCGGCATTGGAATGACTGCGGGCAATATCTATGGCGGTAAGCTTGCCGATCTCTATTCGGCACGCGGCATCGTAATTGGCCACGGCAGCACCCTGCTGATCCTGGCTGCGCTGGCTGTCGGCAGCACCAATCCCTGGATATTCGGGTGTTCGTCACAAATTGTTGAAACACAATTCTAGCCACCGCGACGAACCTTAGTTCAGGAATTAATTCCCGGCACGCCGCCTACCCCTGGCGGCGTGACTGAAGCGGCTTTCGGCGGGAACATCCCGCGTATTCCGTGAGACCATGGAACGGTTCTCCGCTCCGCCCGTAAGATTTCGACTGCTACTTTCAGGCAGTATGGACCTGCCTGTCAGCTGCGAGCTTCCGCTTTTGGGTCGTGGCTTTCGTCGCGACGATCCCAGCGCTGCCAGCGCCTTCTGGTACTCCTTGTTCAGCCCGTACCACTTGGACCATACATGCCTCGACTTCGGAGCGAGCTCCGAGGCGTCCTTCCTTACAGGTAGGTCGAGGGTGACATGGCCCGAGCCGTTCGTCGGCACCTTGACGGTGCCTGTCGAGGAACGGGGCAGCTTTTCGGAATAATCCATCGCCCTTCGGGCAATGGTGACTGATGCGGCCTCGTGGACGCTCAAGCCGTAGCGGCGAGCGAACTTCACGCGACCAATGATCGATGTATAGGCGGGATTGACCCGTCGAAGCGCCACACCCTGGCGTAGGCATGTCGACGACAAAGCCTTCCAGAACGCGCTGTAGGCGAACGACGACAGCATTCGGGCGTACCGCGCGTTCTTGGCATCCTTCAGCGTCTTCTTTTTTTCGCTGAAGTCCAGCAATTCAGCGACGACTGGCACACCAAGCTGCTTCGCTAGCACAGCGATCTTCGCCGCCACCTTGCGTACTGCGTCCTGTGCCTGGTCAAAGAACTTGCCGTAGGTGACGCAGGGGAAATTGTAGACCTCGACCGGATTGCCGGAAGGGTCGACGAGCACCGCCGAGACATGCCCGGCATTGATATCGACGCCGAGCGCGCCGCCGGCGAAGTCCGGCGTCTTCCATTCCAGCTTATGGTCGACGGAGACCGTTACCTTCCAGCTCTTGGCGTCGCGCAAGAACTTGACGGTCACCGGTTGACCGCGAGCAATCGCATCTGCGATTGCCTCACCGCCGTGGTTGAAGGATAGACCTCGCAGATCGACGCACGGAATGATTACGCCAGCGTATTTCTCAATCCTCGTCGCCAGATGCGCCAACGCTTTCGGGAGCCTAAGTTCCAGATCGAATAGGCCGTCTTTGCGCCTTCTCAGCCTGGCGAACTGATTCCCGCCTTCCTTGCTGCTGTTGCCGTCGAGCGTAAACTGAGCATCGCGGCGAAACTTCCAATCGGCGAGCCACTCCGCGTGGTCGTCATATCCGTTCGCCGCAAGATCGAACTGAGCACGAAACAGCTTCTTCGACCCGAAGCAGAGTGTCGGGTCGGCGACCTGCATCTTCGCTCGTTCGGCACGGCCTTCCAGGATCGACAGACGCCGCTTGTGTTGGTGCAGCGCGAATGAGAGGTCCCGGACCTCTTCGCGGGCGCTCGCGACGGCCGCGCGCTTGGCATGCAGTTCTCCGAGACGTACTTTCAGGGCAAAGAGACAATCGGCATGATCTCGAGCGTTGACATTGGCCAGAAGCTTGCGCCGTTGCTGTACTTTTACCCTGATAGAATGCAGCTGGCCCACAAGCTTGATCAGGTTTCTCAGCGCCTTTCCGTGTGCCTTTTCCTTGCGTGTGATATCTACCTTTTTGCTGGCGACCTTGCCGGTGACGTCCTTCCAATTCTCCTTCGCCAGTTCCGCCACCGACGACAGTTTTGCCATCAATTGGCGGTAGGCCATGTCGAGATGGGTCGCTGAGATCCCGAGCGGCTTGTAGAACGAAACCTTGAGATCGCCGGTCCAGACCCTACCAGCCTTGAGCTGCGCCAGCAGCAAGCGTTCCGCTCGGCTCATGAGCGCGGCATATTCTCCCAGCACAGCGTCGACGCGGACACCGTTATGTCCGCTCCAGATGCAGCCTTGTTTCGAATGTCCTGATCAAGCGATGCCTGCCGTTCGTGAACCCTACATCACGATGGTCAGGTGAAAAATGGCCGGCGGCAATCGTGGCCTTCTAGGAAAATGTTCCCGGTCGCAGGTTTAATGTTTCGAAAATTTCTGACGAATACCCGGATATTCTTTCCTGCCATGTTCGGCGTTGGTGCAGCCATGATGGCGGCAATCCCCACCATCCAGGTGCGTTTGACCAACTTCGCGCCGGAAGCCCCGAGCCTTATGGGCGCGATGAAGCTTGCCTCACTCAACGTAGCCAACGCGATCGGCGCTTGGGCAGGCAGCGTCGCGGTCGGTGCTGGTTACGGTCTCCTGTTCGCCGCATGGGCGGTGTTTGTCTCCACGCTCCTTGGGCTGGTCGTCTTTGGCCTGACCCTCTTGCAACGCCGTGGCTAGGATATGAACGGTCCTTCGATGATAACTGTTCGACGCTTACCAAAGCCCAAGACTTAATTTACTCCGATCCATTTTCGAGGAAGTGGATCGGAAGTTTTGGGTTTTTAAAATTCGCCATCATTGTCACTGTGCATGACAATCAGTCCCATTATCCCTCGCAAAACGGCTTTTGCCACTCCACGGAGATTGCAGTTCCACGGATGCGGTGCAAATCAGTTTTGCGAGTTCGCGGCTTACTGATTGGGCTGTACTCCCCGATAAGGTTCCCTCTCCGGGCCATGGACCAATACCGGGACGTTAAAATGGCTCATCTTTCGCGGTGACATTGAAACCTGTCGATGTGTATTCCGAAAAAACGGTCTTAACGTGCGTGGGCGTACTATCCATTTCTGCACGCGAACAAAATTGCACATTCATGTAGGCGATCTCGCCTATCGGCTGCCCCGCCAAACTAGGACACATTATTTCTCATTCTAGCCAGACTCACGTGCTTCCCATGCATCCCCCAGTCTTTTTCAGGTGTTTCCTGTATCACGACGTAAACAGGCGTTCGGACTTGGTTTTGGGCGGCGTTATCAGCGAGAATGGACGTAGCGCCTGAGATGAACTCCTCTCGCGCATGATCGTCAAACCCACCTTCGATGGCGTAAGTGATGAGCGCGATCTGTTGTTCTGAGGCAGCCTCGCCGCCTTGGAAGACATTGCCCTTGTCGTGTTCATTGAAAAACACCCAGACACCCAGTCTGATCGCGTCGGTCTGTGACAACTTTTCGCACTTTATACCGAGGTCTGTGAGTGCACGAGCAACACGTGACCGCGCCTCTAAAGAAAAAGTCCCTGTAGGAGAATGAACGAACATCTTAGGCATTAAGCTGCTTTCTTCAGAGAGATTGCACCGGTCACCAAGCCGCAAGATCCATTCAATCGCAGCAACTGCTCGATAAATCGAAATGCTTTACTTGAGCGCTTGAACCTAAAAGATGGTAGCTAAGACGGGCGCAAAAATTCGTTAAATCCTGTGAAACTGTCCTTGCCATACGTGGTCGATCTTACGTTTGTCTGCCAGGATGTATTGTCTTCGATGATCTACTTGGATCGACCGCCGGGAGTTCTGGTGTCGAATACATGAGCACGGCCGAAATGTGCCACTGCTCTGATTGCGTAAGCGTGCATGTCATTGATTAACCCTTGAGCAACGCGAGGCACCCATGGCAACCAAGAACCGCCCAGTGGGCATCCGTGATTACCACGCTGCAGCAGGCGGTTGGGGAGCACTTGAGGCTGTGGCCCGCACCCTCAAAGAGCAACAGGTAATCGCCCGGGGTGTAACGGCGCTTCTGAAGGCGAACCAGCCAGACGGCTTCGATTGCCCAGGCTGCGCCTGGCCCGATCCACAACATACTTCCAGCTTCGAATTTTGCGAGAATGGAGCCAAGGCGATAACGTGGGAGTCCACCTCCAAGCGGGCCACACCGGACTTCTTTGATCGGCATACCGTCACGGATCTTTGGGGCTGGACTGATTACGACCTTGAGAACTCTGGCAGGATCACCACGCCTTTGATGTACGATCCCACAGTGGATCGCTACGTCGCGATCGACTGGGACAGCGCGTTTCAGGTTGTGGCTAATGCGCTGACCCGCTTAGATAGCCCAGATCAAGCGGAATTCTACACGTCGGGAAGAGCCTCGAACGAAGCCGCTTTTCTTTATCAGCTTTTCGCTAGAGCTTATGGCACCAACAATTTTCCGGATTGTTCGAATATGTGCCACGAACCAACATCGGTAGGCCTCCCGCAGTCAATCGGCGTCGGGAAGGGAACCGTTACCCTTGAGGACTTTGATTCCGCCGACGCTATATTCAGCTTTGGGCATAATCCCGGGACCAACCACCCACGTATGATGACCACCCTGCATGAGGCGTCCCGACGGGGATGCCCGATCGTCGTTTTCAACCCTTTTAAGGAACGAGCGCTTGAGAGATTTGCAGCGCCGCAAAATCCGTTGGAGATGGCAACCTTCAGTTCTACTGATATTGCGTCGTTATACTTTCAGGTGCGGGCAGGTGGCGATCTTGCTGCATTGAAAGGACTAATGAAGTCGGTGCTTGAGCATGACGCGCAGGACATCGCGCAGGGCGGCAAGGGGCATCTGGATCGAGATTTCATCACGGAACATACAAATGGCTTTGATCAGCTCCGTGAGGATATCGAGGCAACCTCGTGGAACGAAATAACTTCCGTATCGGGCCTAAGCAGGGTGGACTTGGAGTCGGCAGCAAAGATTTACATCCGTGCTGAACGAGTGATTATATGTTACGGCATGGGCATCACTCAGCATAGCAATGGGACCGCTAACGTCCAGCAGCTTGTCAACTTCCTGATGCTGAGAGGTAACTTGGGCCGGACGGGCGCGGGGATTTGTCCCGTGCGCGGCCATTCCAACGTGCAAGGAAATCGCACCGTTGGAATCACGGAGATTCCGAACGCCGACCTGATTAATGGTATTGAGCGGGCCTTCGGCTTCCGCCCAAAGCAGGACAAAGGTCATGGCGCGGTTGAAACAATTAAAGCGATCGCAGATGGCCGCTCCAAAGCTCTTATTTGCTTGGGTGGAAATTTCGCTGTTGCCATGTCAGATCCGAATTACGTCTTTCCCGCGATCCGCAAGCTGGACATTGCAGTGCACATTGCGACAAAGCTAAACAGATCGCACCTTTTGACCGCAAAAACGACACTGATACTTCCCTGCCTTGGTCGAACCGAGATCGACGTCCAGTCCAGCGGAACTCAATCGCTGACGGTCGAGGATTCGATGTCTGTGGTTCACGCCTCGCGAGGATTCCTCAAGCCGGCAAGCACGCTTCTTAAATCGGAGCCTGCAATCGTCGCGGGACTCGCGAAAGCAACATTGAAGGACAGACATGGTATCGATTGGGACGGTCTGGTGAGCAACTACGACCTGATACGAGACAAGATCGAGGCCGTGTTTCCGATCTTCTTCGACTTCAATGAGCGCGTGCGCAAACCAGGAGGTTTCAGGCTGCGGGTCGCGGCATCTGAACGCGTTTGGGAGACGACAAGTGGGAGGGCAGAATTCGTGGTTGCCTGTGGTATCCATGAGGATCCCATCTTGAAGGACCCGAACCTGTTGGTTTTGACGACCTTACGGAGCCACGGACAATACAATACGACCGTCTATAATATGGACGACCGCTACCGGGGCGTTTTCGGACGGCGTGATGTGATATTCATGAACAAGGACGACATGGAGGCGCGAGGCGTTTCCGAGGGCGATAGACTCGTGATCGAAAGTGACCCGGGCGACAATGAGAGAAAGGTCCTCGAGGGCTTCATTGCCGTTGAATACCCAATACCGCGCGGCTCGATTGGAGGATATTATCCGGAACTCAATGTCGTCATCCCGTTGTCCACTTATGACAAAAGGTCTGGTACACCTGCTTACAAGGGCGTTCCTGTGAAGGTGAGGGCAGCGTGAATTGAAAGGCAATCACTGCCAGTTACACCGTCGTGAGCGGTCTAGGATATCCCTGGTGACGCGGCTAACCTTGTAAAAATTGAAAGCGAAAAACAGATTTCCCATCGCTTTTCGAGTTGTAATATAGGGGTTTTCAAATGTTTGGCGTTAGTCTAACACACCTTATCACTTGACGATTCATAGATAGGGGAGAAATATTAGCTTGTCGTGATGCGCAAATGGACTGAGTGGTTGGATTTGAAGAATTAGGCGTACTTGCAAAATAAACGTGGCCTATCGGCGGGGTACGATGCGGCCTGCGGCCTCCGACGAACGCGGAGGATGCAGCTAGTTGGGACATCCCGAAATGACGTCTGACAACAATCAGCAGGGGACTATCACCTACACTTTCGGTCCGTTTAGGTTTATCCCTCAACGCCAACTTCTTCTGCGCGACGGTCTGACTGTTCGGATTGGCGGACGAGCGATCGATATTCTGACACTACTTGTTCGCAGGGCTGGCGAAATCGTCAGTAAAAATGAATTACTGACTTTTTGTTGGCCTAGCACTTACGTGCAGGAGAGCAACTTGAAGGTAAATGTGGCTTCATTGCGCAAGGCGCTCGGCGACCACGAATGTTTGTACATCGCAACCGTGGCAGGCCGAGGATATCAGTTCGTCGGTAAGGTTGAAGTCGAGCATGCGGAGCCAAATGCCGTCCAGTCAAAACCGTCTCAGCCATTGCCAAACCTCGCCGTCGCCGAACTCATAGGGCGAGATGAGGACATTTCTATCCTGATCGAGAAGTTAAATGCCAGTCGTTGCGTAACGCTGGTCGGGCCCGGCGGGATGGGCAAAACAACCCTTGCTCTTTCACTCGGTCACCGATTAGTGGAGCAGTTTTCCGATGGCGTAAGCTTCGTCGATCTTTCGACGGTCGGAGACGATCAGTACGCCATAGCAGCGATTGCCGCGGGTGTTGGTGCACGCCAAAGATCGGAGGACACACTTTCCGAGATCATTGAGCGGCTGCACGGTCGCAGCACACTGCTCATATTAGATAATTGCGAACACCTCGCGCCCACCATCTCGTCAGTCACCCGACGTCTGCTGGAGGCGCTGCCAACTATCAGGATACTTGCAACCAGTCGCGAACCCCTATCAGTCGATCGGGAAGAGGTTTATCGTTTACCCAACTTGTCCATACCGGGCACTTTCGCGGGAGCCACCGCGCTGAGTGCTCTCGAATTTGGGGCAGTTAGACTTTTTGTCGCTCGAGCTAACGGCCGAAGAACAAGTTTCGTTCTGAGCGACGCAGATGCTCCGCTGGTTTCCGCTATCTGTCGAAGAGTGGACGGCATACCGCTTGCTATTGAGATGGTAGCCAGCAAGACCTTTGCATATGGCTTGCAGACTTTGCTCGCCATGCTGGAGCAACGGTTCCTCCGGTTTAGTAACGGCGAACGTACCGCCCCGCTCCGCCAACAAACACTGTTGGCTACCTTGGACTGGAGCTATCGCCTTTTATCGGACGACGAGGCATCGCTCTTACGTCTCGTGTCTGTCTTTGCAGGTATGTTTCGCCTCGAGGACGCAGCGGGAATGGCCGAAGCGATGGCCTTCGACACGACACAGACCATCGAGGGGCTGGAGAGGCTTGCAAACAAATCGCTGATCTGTGCCGATTATCGAGATGGAGCTCTGAACTACAGGCTGCTGGAGACCACTCGAGCTTATGCAGGTGAACGCCTATCGGACGAAGGGGAGCGTGAAGATGCGCTAAGGAGACACGCCTGGCAAATCCTTGCCCTATTCGAAAAGGCGGCGAGCGAGCAGGAGAGCAGGAACAGAAACGAGTGGATGGCTGAGTACGCACATCGTATCGATGATGTCCGCAACTCGATGTCATGGGCATTTAGTCCGAACGGAGATCAGATGCTCGGCGTTCGGCTCACGGCCGCGGCAATCCCGCTGTGGTACGAGCTGTCTTCCTTGAATGAAATGCAGTCCCGCGTCGAAAGAGCGATACTGGCCACAAAGGATCTGGGAGACTGCCCAAAAGAGCTCACAATGAAGCTCATCGCGGCTAAAGCCTCCGGTCTCTCTTTCGCTCAACATCTTCCTCTGGACACCGAAGCTGCGTGGAAAGAATGCTATCAACTCGGGAAAGAAAGCGGGAACACGAAGTACGAGATCTATGGCCTTTGGGGACTGTGTTCTTATCTGATTTATACCGGCAGGCCGCGGGAAGGTTTAGCGGGCCTTGAAAATTTTATCTCTCTGACGGAATCGAAGTCTGATTGGGCGGCAGTAGATGAAGCTTATCGCATGATGGCGACAGCTGAAATCTATATAGGTGAGATCGCGAGTGCCAGACGTCGGCTCGAAAAGCTTGCAGCCAGAAACAGGAAGTTGACCGATCCTGTACGCTTCGCCCGGTTTCAAGCGGAGAAAGGCGTGGCGGTTCGATGCTCTCTCTCCCTCGTTCTCTGGATTTCCGGAGAGGTCACGCAGTCACTCAAAGTAGCGCGAGCAGCAGTTGAGCGTGCAGAGATTTCCGGTCATGTGGTCTCGCATTCAAACGCACTCGCGGTATTCGCGGTGCCGCTGTCATTTTGGTCCGGCGATTATGAATCGACAGAGCTTTTTTTGGATGCGATCGAGCGCAACGGACTGCGGGAAGACATCGGCGTATGGCGTGAGTCGTGTTTTTTCTTCAAGGCTGCGGTACAAGCGAAACGAGGAAGTCCGGGAGCTTCGATTGAGCTCAGGTCAAGGCTGAGAGAGCTTATCGCAGCTCGCAACATATTACGCGCGCCGATGCATTACAGCATGGTGGCAGAAGCACTTTTTGAGGACGGTTTGCTGGTCGAGGCACACGAACTTGTTAAGGAGGCTGAAAAACTAGCCATCGAACAGGATGCAAATTGGTGTCTACCGGAAATTATCCGTGTGATGGCACTAATTGCCTTAGGGTTTGGCGAAAACGAGCGCGCAGAAGTGCTTTTCCAAGAGTCGATCTCAAAGTCGCGGAAGATCGGGGCGTTAGCACTGGAAATCCGTGCTTCACTCTCGTATGCGCGCAATCTTCTCAACGCCTATCGTTTCGAAGACGCGATAGGCGTATTGACCGGTCCGTGCCAAAAATTCAAATCGGAAGAGTCTTTTCCCGACTTGATCGAGGCACGTGCGCTCTTGCATTCGCTACAGCATCCAGAACGCGAGAGAGCGATCTTCGCGTAAAAGCCGATGCACAGTCTGAGCCGATGTTCAAAGTTCGGAGGAGTATGAACATCACCAGAACAACATCGGTAGACGAGCACGCTCGTCTCGCTCGAAGGCACGGTCAGCTCCGTTGATCGGAGACATCCGAGATTGCTCGGCCACCATCGTACACGCGTCGCTGGCAAGCCGCCTCTCGGCGAAGGGCTTACCCACATCCCCAAGTGTTGAGATGGTTTTGCGTCCCGACGGCTGTATCTCCATCGACAACAGTTGAGCAGATCATCAGGCCACGTCTGCAAGAATGCCGCCGGCGGCCGAAAGATCAGCCGGGGTATCCACGTCTATTTCCGCAGCGTTCCCGATATCGACGTCGATCACAGGCAGATTGGAGCTCTCGATAATCCCTCTCGCCCCGACGTCGCCTTGCAAAGACGGAATCGTGTCAAACAATGCTTTGGGCAAAATCACGGGATTTCCGCGTTTCCCGGCGGACACCGATCGGATCACGACGCTGCCATCCGTGCGGTTGAAAGCTTCCATGAGCATATTCAAATGGCCGCTCGTCACAGCCGGCATATCGGCGAGCATCACAAGCGCTCCATCGGCAGCCTCGACACCTTTTGTCGCGAACCCCACCTTAATCGAACTGGCCATCCCTGATGCGAACTCGTTATTGCGGGCGGTTTCGACCGAAAGATTGGAAACTGCATCTTCAATTTCGTCGCTTCGATAGCCGGTGACCAGGATGACCGAGGCTGCATCGCTCTCCAGGGCGGTCACCACCGATCGGCGAACTAGTGGCACGCCGTCGAATTCAGCCAAAAGCTTGTGGTTCCCCCCTCCCATTCTGCTGGATTTGCCGGCAGCCAGTATCACGATTGCAATTCTTCTAAAATCGCGCGAGACCATAATCCTACCGCCCCATCCTTATCAACATCTCCGAACGCTTTGTCTCACGAGACTAGCGTGCTTTCTTGGATCGCGGCAAATCGCATCCTGGCAGCAACAACAGCGGACCCCATGCCCTAAAATTAGCGTTCATGACAGCCTTCGCAATCAAGTTGATCATCATTAACAGGTGACCCAAAGTCAGCGGGGCGAAAACCATCTGGATTAGAACGCTCATCGGAGTAAGAAATGAAAATCGGGAATTTCAATATCGGGGGTGCATAATTTACCTTTTTTAACCGCCTGCGCTTGAATCTCAGAGTATGTTGCTCTCAAGGTCATCTGGGGGCAGAACATGTTAACTTCACGCCGAAACATACTGAAATTGATGGGTTCGGCGGCGCTGGTGCCACTCGTTTCGAGCCGCGTACAAGCTCAGTCGTCTGAGGCGTTCGTGTTCGCGAGTAACTCGCCTTATGACACTTTAGACCCGCACACGGTTTTCGACGCCTCCCGCGCTGGAGTAAGATTCAATCTCTACGACGGTCTATATCGATACGTTGACAATCCGCCAAAGTTGATACCGTGGCTCGCGGAAAGTTATACGGTCTCTTCGGACCGAAAGTCCTACGAGTTTAAGCTCAGAAATGACGTGGTCTTTCACGATGGAACGCCATTAACGGCCGATGACGTCGTCTACTCCATCGACCGAATACTCGCTCTCAACAAAGGCCCGGCGGCTCTTTATCAGGGAGTTATTAAACCGGGTACCACGGTGGCTCGTGATACCCACACCGTTGTGTTCAATCTTACGTTCCCGTCCGCTATTTTCTTGGCGACCGTCCCGGATATCGCGGTCCTTAACCGTGCCCTTATGAAGCGACGTGAGGTAAATGGCGACTGGGCTGAAGGTTGGTTGGGTCGAAATGAGGCAGGTTCCGGCTCGTATCAGTTAACCCGTTTCGACCCAGCTGTCGGGTGGTCCGCCGAGAGATTTAAAACCCATTTCGCAGGCTTTAACAGCAGCCCGATCGAGGAAATCGAATTTCGCAACGTACTTGAGACAAACACCCGCGTCCTCGGTCTGATTCACGGTGATTTTCAGGGCTCCGACGGATTTATGCCCTACGATCAAATCCAGCGCCTTCGCCAGTCTCCGAACGTACAGATTCTAGAGGAAGAGTCGATGCGCGTCTTCCTTTTCGCTCTGAACAACGCGCGTCCGCCTTTGGACGACGTTCACTTCCGGCGCGCCCTCGCTTATGCGTTTGACTACGACGGGTACATTGAAACGATCATGAGAGGGTCTGTATCACGCAATCCCGGGCCGCTTCCAATTACTATGTGGGGTTCGCCCCCTGACTTGAAGGGCTTCACTTACGATCTTACAAAAGCCGCAGCCGAGCTCGCACTCGTGAAGGCGCCCCTGCGAACACTGACGATCAATGCCTTGGCCGGCCACAGCGAGTCGGAGCAAGCGGCAGTGCTGTTTCAGAGCTCCCTTCGCAAAATCGGCATCGAAACGAAAATCGAAGTTTCTCCCTGGCCGGTCGTTGCCAACCGACTGATGTCTCTTGATACACGGCCTGACATAATTCCGATTTGGAAGAGTACCTTCTACCTTGACCCAAACAACTGGGTTGGCGAGGGATTCGGGACGCGATATCACGGACAGCGATCTTTGTCTTACTATAGCAACGCCGATTTTGACGAACGGCTCGAGCGTGCACTCGTGTCCGACAGTCGCGAAGAACGACAGCATCTGTACGAAGAAATGACAAGGATGGTCACTGACGATGCGGCGGGTATATTTGTTTACAACACACGTTGGTATGGCCCATATTCAAAGAGAGTTTCCGGCATTAGGTTTTCCCCGGTGAACAACGGACAGGATTTTCGTTGGGCTTCCATGGAGGCCTGAAATCAAGTTGGATCGAAGGTAAACAATGCGCTGGCTTCCGGTGGCCATCAATAGACTGGTGTGGTTGGCCCCGACACTATTGGCATTGCTGGCGTTCGTATTTTTCCTATCACGGGTAATACCCATCGACCCGGCCACTCTCCTCGCCGGTGAAAATGCTACCGCCTCCCAGATCGAAATGGTTCGAGACCGGTATGGTCTAAACGAGCCTATTCTTTTGCAATTCCTCATATATCTATCCGACGTCGCTAAGGGCGACCTCGGCACGAGCCTTTACACTCACGGGCCGGTTGCCGGCGATCTCGCGGCGCGCCTTCCTGCGACTGTTGAATTAACGATAACAGCAATGCTCATCGCCGCTGTACTTGGGATCCCACTCGGGGTAATTTGTGGTGTGCACCGCAATTCATGGCTAGACCATGCCGCTCGCGTCGCGACTGTTGCCAGCATAGCGCTCACCCACTTCTGGATCGCCATCCAGCTCCAGTTGCTGTTTTCTATGAAACTAGACTGGCTACCGCTCTCCGGCCGAACAGATGGCTATAATCCAGGCGCTCTGACGGGATTTGTGGTGATAGACGCTCTTATCGCTGGGGACTCACAAGCATTCGCGTCTGCTCTTCGCCACTTGGCTTTGCCCGCCCTGACACTCGGACTTCCGGCAGCCGCAACCGTTCAACGGTTCACCAGGAACAGCGTCCTGAACTTCATAGAGTCACCTTCCGTGGCTTATCAGATCGCGATGGGCATACCGCGTCGGATCGTTGTCTGGAAATATGTTCTTAGGGTCTCTTTAGCGGCTACCGTTACCTTGATAGGCCTAACAGCCGGTGTAATGTTGGCAGGTACAGTAGCCGTTGAAACCGTGTTCGACTGGCCGGGATTGGGCAATTACGCAGTGCGATCCATTATCTATTCGGATTACAACGCGGTGATGGGGTTCACTCTTCTGGCAGGCGGACTTTTCGCGTTGCTCAACGTGCTTGTGGATATTCTACAGGTCGTTATCGATCCTCGGGAGGTCCAGTGAACAACTTGACACGACGAATCTTGAGCGACGGGATGTCCCTTTGCGGATTGATACTTCTCCTGATTATACTGTTCGTTGCCGTATTTGCGCCGCTACTCGTTGCTCCACCGCAAATCGAAATCGCAAGACGATTGATCGAGCCTTCCTTATCTGCTCCGCTCGGGACAGACCGAATGGGTAGTGACCTCTTAGCAAGCGTAATCTGGGGTGCTCGATCCACATTGGTCATCGCGATTGCCACATCCGCCGTAGGTCTAATGGTTGGAGTGCCGGTCGGCTTGGTAGCGGGCTACTACAATAACTGGATGTGTGATTACCTTATGCGGGTCTCTGACATTTTCCTCGCTCTACCGCAGATTATGGCAGCGATCGCGATAACGCAGGCGCTGGGTCCATCGGTAGGGACGGTTGTCATAGCTCTGTCGCTTACATATTGGCCCTTCTGGGCACGACTCGTTTACGGCGAGACGCGCTCCGTAAAAAATGAGACCTTCGTGCAGTCAGCGGCCTCATTGGGTGCGTCGCCTTATCGCATAATGGTTTTGCATATTCTGCCTACGATCGCGTCGTCCATTGTCGTCCGCACATCAATTGGAATCGGTGCGACAATATTGTCCGCTGCGACGCTTGGCTTCCTCGGCTTGGGAGCCCCGCCACCTTCTCCTGAGTGGGGACGTATGATAGCTGAGAGTCGCGAGTATCTTCCCGATGCTTGGTGGTATCCTCTCGCGCCAGGTGCAGCGATTTTTCTCACCGTCCTCGCGTTCTACCTTCTTGGCGACGGGCTCCGTGACGTACTGGATCCGCGACTTGATGATAGGAGTTGATCACAGTGGCCCCGTTGTTGAGTGTGAACGGTGTCTCAGTGTCATATCAGACACAGCAGCCCGGCGTCCGTGTTCTCGATAATATCAACATCGAGGTGGAGAGTGGCGAGATACTCGGGCTTATAGGGCAGACTGGCTGCGGAAAAACCACTTTAGCCCGCGCGATTCTTGGCACGCTCCCTAAGCAAGCGAGATTGAATTCCGGAACTATTCTGATCGATGGTGTCGACCGTGTGAGACATGCCGGGGCCGTGCGGAATGCAATCTCGCTCGTTCCTCAAGATACATTTGCAAGCTTCAACCCGCTTTTTCGGATTGGTTCCCAAGTCCAAGATGTTCAGAGGTACGCAAATCCAAACAGAAAAGGTGGTTGGTTCTGGCGTACAAGGCGAGACTGGGAGGACGCAGCGCTCAGGGTGTTCGACTTGGTGAAGCTCGCCGGGGCGCGTGACGTACTTCGACAGTATCCCCATCAGCTGTCCGGCGGGCAACGCCAGCGTGTTATGCTGGCAATGGCCCTACTACGGAAGCCGAAAATCCTCTTAGTCGATGAACCGACCGTATCGCTTGACGCATCTATTCAAGCACAAATACTGGATCTGTTTAGGACCGTGGCGAAAGAGCAAAATATTGGCGTACTCCTCACCACTCACAGTCTCGGAGCTGCTTGGGAAATTTGTGACAGGGTGACAGTTATGCATGGGGGGAGGATTGTGGAAAGTGCCTCGCACGACAGTTTCTTTTCGTTTCCGCGTCACCCGCACAGCAGGAGACTGCTTTCGATGGCTTCGAGCAATAGCGCTGAGCCTCATTGGCCTTCGGCAATATCATCTGGATCGCAAGACGTACTGGTAGGCTGCCAATTTGCTTTGCAATGTCCGAGTGCCGAAGCGATCTGCCGAAAGACAGCTCCCAGATTGCGAAATGAGGGTGGAGCCCACAGCGTGGCCTGCCACAGTCCATGGACAGGTGAGGCGGCTTTCGATTATGACTAGGATGTGGAGCTCATCAAGGTTGCTGACCTTACGTGCGATTACCTGATCCGCGACCGCCTCGGCCGTCGGACGAAAAAGCTGCGCGCAATCGATTCTGTATCGCTTACAATCTCCCGAGGCGAAATCCTTGGGCTAGTTGGAGAAACGGGGTGTGGAAAATCAACCCTAGCTAAGGTGATCGCCGGAATAACGAAACCGATTACCGGGACTGTGGAATTTGCAGGTGAGACCATTATTTCTCAACGGCAGCGGCTGGGCCGAGTAGAGCGATCTCGTCTCCAGTACGTGTATCAAGATCCAGGCGCTTCCCTTGATCCCAGATGGAAACTGCTGCGTTCCCTGCACGAACCGCTGCTCATACACACCAGGTTGAACTACGTCGGCCGGCTGGAGCGAATTCAGAGAGTCACAGCAGCCTTGGATCTCGCGCCTGACTTGCTCGAGCGCTATCCGCACCAATTGAGTGGCGGCCAGCAGCGACGCATGGGACTTGCTAGGATACTCGTAATCGCACCCGAGGTTATCCTGTTCGATGAACCGACCTCCGGTCTCGATGTCATAGTGCAAAGCTCGGTAATTAAACTGCTTGGCGATCTGAGACGTGAATTCCAGCTGTCTTACTTGCTCATCAGTCACGACATCTCTGTCGTCGAGGCAATCTGCGATCGTATCGCTGTGATGTATCGCGGCCGTATTGTGGAGATTGGTCCAACAGACGAGGTCCTGAACCGACCTCGTCATCCCTACACGCGAACACTGTTTGGAGCGAGCCTTCGGGTTGGAACACGTCGTCCGGTAGCAAGCCGACGGGAAACTAGGCCCAGTTCATCGAAAATAATTGGGTCGACTGGATGCGCCTACTACTCGGATTGTTCGGTAGCGATACCTGCGTGTAGCTTGTCACCTCAGTATCTAATTTTCGACGAAGCTCACGGTACTGCGTGTCTGCACGTCAAAGGTCCGTCTCTTCACTCGTCCAGCCGCGCTTAAATTCACACGCAAGCTTCTGGCAATCGTCTTCCCGCTTGGGCCTGGTTCAATAATACCGCGGTATCTTGCCTACTCGAGGTGTTATTGAAGGCAGCTCAACCATAGTGTCATCAATAAAACACCAGCCCCAGCCCTCAGGCGGATCGTATCCCTCGATTATAGGGTGCCCCGTCCCTCTGAAGTGCTTCGTCGCATGTTGCCCCTCCGACTGATCGCAGCAGCCGACATGTCCGCACTCACGGCATAGCCGCAAATGAAACCATGACATACCCTCGCGAAGACATTCCTCGCAGCCAGCTGTTTGAGGAACAACCTTTCGGACGAGCCTCACGTGATTGCAGTTAGTGGCCATCAATTCGCTCCCTTGTTTATGAGTAAATATCGGACTTGCCCAGGTTACAATTATATCGGGGGTATAGTTGATGGAACCGATGCTGCGTCGGTCTGCCGGCCAACTAACCGTTCGTATAATTAACATTCGACCCATTACGCGATAACCTCGTTTACGAAAACCGCCGAGAGCAAATTTTGTTTTCTCGCTATTCCGATTGGAGGCCTAACCAGGGTGACAGAGCGGTAAAGGCTCATCCCGAGAGTGCGTTTGACAAAAAGGACGAGGCCGATCGATGGTTGTTTTTGCTGGTATCATCACGGAAGTCGGGTCGACCAAATACGAGGGGTCGGGGGCCGTGCTAATTCTCGACCCAGACACCGACGAGAATTGCCCTTTAATAGGCATTCTTACAAAGACTGGGTTGACCCCTTTCAGGGCGCGCGGTGTAGAAGAGGCTCTGGGCATGATTTCCAGTATTCAATTCGAGTACGCCATAATCGAACTTCGTCTCCCAGATGGTTCGGGCTTGGATTTCATTGGACATCTAGCGCTTTGTCAGCCGTGTTGTAAGATATTGGTCTCGAGCGATTATTGCGATGTGCGCCGCGCCGTTATCGCAGTAAAAAGAGGTGCTTTTGACGTTCTTCCAAAGTCCGTTTCCAAAGGGATGTTGGTAGGATTGATGCTTGGTCTACCGGTTCAACAATTTACGGACAACGACTGGTTCCAAACACCCAAGGCAGTGAAGGGAGAGCATATCGCGAAAGCTTATCGAGCGGCAAACCACCACGTTGGCAGAGCTGCTCGGTGGTTACAAATGGATCGAGGCAGCCTTCAGAGGTACCTCAAGCAGAACGGTCTACTCAATCGATCTGCGCTTACTAGAGTGACGGAGACCGCTTGAGCGGACCGGTCCATATTTCCATCGGCTGGCGCGCGGAGACCTGTTTCTTCTTGTCCGGGAAAGATCGGCCATGGTGCAGCTCCACGTTAGTTGCCATGGTCGTTTGACGGAACCTCAATCCAACGTCGATTGACATGAGCAAAGTAAACCAGATCATCTGCTTCCCAAAGCATTCCGAAGTAAATCAGTTGAATGCGGTTTAAGGACGTTTAGAAGCACACGGAGCGCGCGCCGTCCTGTGTTTGCATCTAAATTTTAGCCAGACTGCCGCCCTTACTTTATCTGGCGGAACGCTTCGAGTTAATAGCGTGAAGGCGATCTCGTCTACCAAGGCCACCAAAACCGGGTTTGACTGGGTTTCTGCTTTCGACTAGCCAGGTATGTATAACCGATTGACGCACAACAAGTCGCCCCGAGCATACCACGGGGTTGGAGCTGATCTAAGATTGTGTGAAAACCAACTCAGCCGTTTTCAATAAGCTTTGAAAGGTCGGCGCTGGGAGCGATGGCGGCCGATATTGCGGCCGCCACAATCTTCAGGGGCTGGAACCGGAGCCACTAGTGAGCGAAGTTGCGAGCGGTTTTTGGCAGATCGAGTAGGTGCTTCTCGAGAGTGATCGGGTAATCCCGTACACGTACGCCCGTTGCGTTGTATATTGCATTAGCCACTGCCGCCGCGGCGCCACAAAGTCCAAGCTCTCCAACGCCTTTAGCTTTCATGGGAGAGGTTTCCGAATCTGGATAGTTCAGAAAAATCACTTCTTGTTCCTGGATGTCGGCGTTGACTGCGACTTCATATCCGCCCAAATCATGGTTTACGAAAAACCCGCGATTGGGATCGACTGCCATCTCTTCCACAAGGGCACCGCCTACACCCATCACCATTCCGCCAAGTACCTGGCTGCGTGCGGTAATGGGATTCAATACTCGGCCCACGTCGCACACGGCTAGCATTCTCTTGACCCGCGTCTCTCCGGTGTAGGCGTTGACGGCTACCTCGGCGAAGTGCCCCGCAAACGTCGATTGGTGTATGGTTTTGTCTTCTGGGAATTCAATACCGTCTTCGCAGACGATCTCACCCTCTGCAGCCAGCTCCTTGAGTTCTGTGGATCTAGAACCGGAAATAATCTTGCCGTTTTCGAAAGTCACCTCGCTCTCGTTTAGCCCTAGCTTTGATGCGAGAAGCTGACGCATCGATGCACAGGCGACGTAAACACCCGCAGTCACGTTGCCCGCGCCCCATTGCCCACCAGACCCGGCAGACTTTGGAAAGGTAGAATCTCCAAGCGAAACCGTAACATCTTCGATTCCAACGCCCATCATCTCGGCAGCTGTTTGTGCGATGATCGTGTAACTTCCAGTGCCGATATCGGTCATGTCACACTCGACCGTAATCCGCCCATCTACTCCAAGACGGATGCGGGCATTCGACGGAGTCAACTGATGGTCTCGTATGCCCACCGCTACACCCATGCCGGACAGCCAGCCATCTTGCCAGACTTCCCCTGGCCGCGAGTTGCGACGTTTCCAGTCGAATTCTTCCGCACCTTTGCGAAGACATTCGGATAGATGGCATGCGGTAAATCTCACATCTGGCTCTTGGGGTACAGTGGAAGACGCATTCCTCAAGCGAAGTTCGACGGGGTCAATCTGAAGCGCCTCGGCCAGCTCATCCATTGCGACCTCCAGCGCCATCAAACCAGTTGCTTCGCCAGGAGCTCTCATTGCGCTGCCTTCGGGCAGGTCGTGGTAAAGCTGGCGGAGACCGACTTCGCGATTTGCAGCAGCGTAGAGGAGTCTGGTCTGGCTGGTCGAAGGCTCGACCATGCCCTTTCGAACATTGCCAAATGTGCTGATATGCGAGATGGCGTTGAGCTTCCCGTTTTCGTCAGAGCCCAATCGAACACGGGCGACTGTCGCCGGGCGGTGAACCGTGTTGTTCATAATGAGCGGGCGCTGGAGAGCAACCTTCACAGGGCGATTCACTTCCTTCGCCCCAAGCGCCGCGAGAATTACATCGCAGTGTATTCCGAGCTTAGCCCCAAATCCCCCGCCGATAAAAGGAGCTCGTATATGAACCTTGTCCTCGGGAAGCGAAAGAACTTCAGGCAAGTCGGTGCGAGCCCAGTTGATCATCTGGTTGGAAGTCCACACAAGGAGAGTATCGCCCTGCCAGGCTGCAATTGTGGCATGTGGCTCCATCATCGAATGACTTTGATAAGGCGTCGTGTACTGCTGATCAATTTTGACAGGTGCAGCCGCGAAGGCCTTTTCAAAATCACCCAGCGTATCCAGTATCGGACCGTCAGGGAAGTTGATTGAATCAGGTACAGGCACCGCAGAGGCGACATTTCCGTGGAGATCATAGACTCCGTCGAATTCCAGCTCGTATTCGACATCTACTTGGAATGCCGCGTCGCGGGCCTGTTCAAATGTCTCCGCTATCACCATTGCAATGGCCTGTTGATAGTGTCGGACATGGGACCCTCCGAACAGCGGTAACTGGGTCCACTGTCCTCCGGCGATCGTGTCCACCTCCAATGTCGATATGACTGCGAGAACGCCCGGCATTGCGAGCGCCTTCGCCTTGTCGAGCGACTTAATCGTGCCCTTGGGGATTTCGGAGCCAACTACCCAACCATACACAGCATCCGGCGGGATATCGCGATGCTCGTAGGCGTAAGTCGCCGAACCAGTGACTTTTATCAATCCATCGATCCGGTGGATAGGTTTGCCTACGACTGTTTCCTTGTCGATCGGGTTCGTACCCGCGTCACCATGAAACTTCATTGCATTTTACTCCCGGCTTTATCGATCAGCATTTGGAGGGTCCGTGTCGCAAGGGGCAATTTAAACGCATTTTGGGCTGTTGGCTTTGCGTCGGCGAATGCAGTCGATGTGACTGCTTCCGCACCTTCGGTTAACTGACCCTCCGACTTCAAATCCCTCCATGGACGAGGTGCGACGCCACCGAAAGCAACCCTCCCGCTACCGTCGGGATGAATGATCGCGGCGACAGAAACTAGCGCGAAGGCATAAGAGGCTCGGTCACGGACCTTATGATACATTTGAGTTCCTCCGACTGGTTTTGGAAGAACAACCCCGGTAATTATCTCATCCCTCGCCAAGACGTTATCGATCTCTGGAGTGTCACCGGGAAGCTTATGGAAAGACCGTACCGGGATAGATCGGGCATGGCCGGCTGAGTCGAGTGTTTCCACCGTCGCATCGAGGGCAGTAAGCGCCACTGCCATGTCGCTTGGTTGTGTTGCTATGCAGTGATCGCTGGTGCCGACAACACCCAGTTGCCGCGATCCGCCCGCTATAGCGGGACAGCCTGACCCGGGGTTGCGTTTATTGCACGGTTGAGCCGGGTCGTAAAAGTAAGGACAGCGCGTTCGCTGCATCAAGTTGCCGCCAGTGGTTGCCTTGTTGCGAAGCTGGCCGGTCGCGCCTGCTACTATCGCCCGTGTGAGCACGCCATAGTCACGCCGCACACGTACATGTGCCGCTAGCTCGGTGTTAGTCACCAGAGCTCCGACCCTAAGGCCGCCGTCCTCTGTCTCTTCGATCGATCCGAGCGGCAAATCACGGATATCAACAATGTGTCCCGGTGCCTCGATCTGTAGTTTCATGAGGTCGAGCAGGTTTGTCCCGCCTGCAATCAACTTCGCATCCGTACGCTCCGCAACAGCTGCGGCAGCTTGTGCCGCGGAGGACACTCTCTCATAGGTAAAGGGTTTCAAGGCGAACCTCCGTGATAAACGCGTCATCGCTGTAGTGGGAGGATAATAGTCTTGGTGGGCGGAAAGGGGAGGCTTGCCTGTGTTAATTGTCGTGAAGACCGTGCGATAGTTCACTGCGTTTAACTTCGCCGACGGGCAATCTGGCTATGGTGTTGCAACGACGCAGTTGCTGACGACCACTGATCCACAAAAGCGAAATGAGCAACATCCACATGGCGCACAGCCCAAACCGACGGCAGTTGAAGACTATCACAATCTTGGTACCGGAGTCGGGCCGAGAAAAGAGCGTCGTGGAGAGCTTCGACGATATCTTTGCGACCGACACTGCCGAAGAGCTCCATGTCGGCTCTTTGCTCATTCAGCAAGCTGGAGGCCTCAGCTTCATCGTCTCTGAGTTTGCCGACGCGGATCAGCTTGAAAGGTGGCGGCTATCACACGAGCGTCGACAACTGATGGAGAGATTTGAGCGAAAGTCGTTGCGGGAACTGGAAACCATCAGGGTTCCTTTCGCTAAAGTGTCTGTCCCAAGCAACGAGTCGGGTCCCAAGTGGAAGATTGCTGTGTCGAACTGGATTGTGACCTATCCCGCGCTTCTGGTCCTAAATGGGCTGTTGTACTTAATCACCCCTACGCTCCCTCTGCCTGTGAGACTAGCGATCACTTCATTGGCTTTGACCTGTGCAGTCATATGGATAATTGCTCCACTCACCAAACGGATCACGCGGGTTTGGAGACTTCGCGATCAGCATCTGCAGGTGAAACTTATCTCTGATGGCGAACGCGACTAATTTCGGAATGACGGTCTTTCCGGTCAGCTTTCTGTGAGACGCCGTTCTTCCTCGGAGCCCACAGCCAACTGCTGCCAGTCCAAGTCTTCCTGAAGCTCGAGATAGTGCTGAGGTCCAATATGGTCACCGTCGCGCAACTCGTCCAAATGTTGTCGCTGTGCTCTCATCGTAGAGTGCAAAAGTTCCCGGTGAGCCGGGTCCAACACCCCATCGCTGAACGTCGCATACGTCGTGCGTATTGCATCCGCGGACGACCCTTTGAGAGGTTCTAACTGATTTAGTGCGGCTTTCACGAGGGACTTCCGGGCAATATCGAGCTCCTTGCGATACTGCTCCTGGCGACCAAGCTTGAGAAAATGGATCAATGGGGCCAATGTTGCTCCCTGGATTACGAGCGTTGCGAGCACCACCGAGAAAGCGGTGAGTACAACGAGGTCTCGTTCTGGGAAGTTGTCAGGTAGTGCGAACGCTGTCGCCAAGGTCACCAGACCTCGCATTCCGGACCAACCCACCAGTAAGGTTTCACCGATGTCGAACGGAGCAAGCACCCGGCCGCGTTTGTGTCGAAGAACAACGAAAAAGTGGAAAATGACAGCCATCAGCAGGCGAGCCCCGATCACTCCACCCACCACCAAGAGAGCGAACCCACCTGCGCGGTAAAGCTGATCTTCAGACATGGCTCCGATGATCCTGCGCGCTTGCATCCCCATCAAAAGAAACGCCACTACGTTTAGCAAAAACACAACTGTGGTCCACACTGCGAAAGAATGGACTCTCATGCGTGGCGAAGCATCTACGGTCGTAAGAGCGGCAATCGTCATCGCGCTTGAGACGGTAGCCAGCACAGCGGAAAGGTGTAGCCTCTCCGCTATAAGCCATGTCGCAAATGTGTACACGAACTGCAGAAGTGTCCCGCCAACGGTGTTCTCGGCCACCGGGCGGACGCGCGACAATAGAAAGCCAAAGGCTATCCCAAAAAGAATGCCCCCCGGTGCGGCGATGCCTATTCTCAGAGCGGTAGTTCCGTCCAATCCCCCGTTTGCCTGAACGGTCAGAGCAGCGCTGAAGAGGAGTAGAGCCGTCGCATCGTTGAAGAGACTTTCACCTTTCAAGAGGGCATCTACCCGGCGTGCCACGGGGAGGTTTGTCAGGACTGCAGTCGCCGCAGCCGCGTCAGGAGGCGCTACAATCGCGCCCAGTGTGACCGCTACCGCTAGCGGGAGGGCAATTGTCAGCTCACTGATGGCGACTACTACTCCCGTCGTGACTAGGACGGCAATCACCGCGTAGAAGAAAAGAGGCAAAAACATTCGCTTTGCGGTACCCAGCGGGAAATCATAAGCCGAATCCACTAGAACGGGGGCAATAAAAAGCGCGAGGGCGGTAGGAGGGTCGATTGGTATTGAAGGCGCACCGGGGAGCATCGCGACCGCTACGCCGGACGCCGCAAGAATGCCTGGGTAAGGAAGACGCAGACGACGTGTCACCTGCAATAACAGGATCGCCACCGCGAGAAGGGCCACGAGGGTTTCAAAAAAGCTCATGCGATCATATTACTGTTCTCGAGAAGATATTGAAGTAAATGTTTTCCGCCGCTAATTACTTTTACCACTCGGTGAAATGCGGGAAAAAACACCTTATGGATTTTGATGTTGCGATCGTCGGTGCCGGAGCCGCAGGAATTTCTGCTACGCGTTATCTAAGAGCCAAAGGACTTAGCACCGTTACGTTGGAGGCGAGCGGAAGAGTAGGGGGGCGTGCTTGGACGATTGATCTGGCAGGTTATCCTCTCGACCTTGGTTGCGGTTGGCTACATTCAGCCGAACGTAATCCAATGGTCAGATATGCACGAGAGAATGGGTTTGAGGTAATCGAGAGTCGTACCGCCTGGTTTGATCAATGGCGCGACATCGGCTTCAAACGGGAAGAGCAGTCGCAGGCAAAAGCAGCGTGGTCTGCCCTAATCGAGCGAATGAAGACGATACCGCCCAAGAGCGATTTGGCCGCGGATGCTCTAGAACCTAACGGACGGTGGAATGATTACTGCCAATCACTGAGCGGTTACCTCAACGGAGCGTCTCTGGAGCGCCTCTCCGTTGAAGATTTCCTCGCCTATGACAGCGTGGCAAGCGATGCCAACTGGCGCGTAACGGAGGGTTACGGAAGACTAATAGCTTCAAGCCTGCCCCCCGGGGTTTTGAAACTGTCTTGCCCGGTACGTCGGATCGCGATGCGCGGCGACGGACTTGATATTTCAACTGATCGCGGAGCTTTCAATGTCCGCGCTGCAGTCGTGACTGTTTCCACCGAGGTCTTGTCCAGTGGTTCGATAAAGTTCGATAAACAGGCTGACGAGCATCTCGACGCGGCAGCAAGCTTGCCTCTTGGCCTTGCAGATAAGCTCTTCTTCCAGCTTGTTGGAAATCACGGACTCGAGCCGGAGACACATTTGCTTGGAAATCAAAACGACAGTCAAACGGGCAGCTACTATATCAGGCCGTTGGGTCGTGAGATAATTGAAGGCTTTTTCGGTGGACCAGGTGCGGTTGCCATCGAAGAGCTCGGATTGCGAGACGCATTTTTGTTCGCGGAACAGCAACTTGTCGACCGACTTGGCGGCGACATCCGACGACATTTGCGGCCGATACTAGCATCCTCTTGGTCGCGCATGGATTGGATCGGTGGGTCTTACAGTCATGCACTTCCGGGGAAGGCCTCCAAACGCGCTGTGCTGGCGAAGCCGGTGGAGGATAAAGTTTTTTTTGCAGGGGAAGCCACGCACAGTTCCGATTTTTCGACCGCGCATGGTGCGTGGGAAAGCGGAATTCGTGCGGGAGCTGAGGTTTCGAAGACGCTGAACCCCTGAGTTAAAATTGACAAGTCTTGACCGCGTTTAACATCATCTCCTGCTCTTTTTTGCTATTATGTGCAGTTAGGAAAACAAAGCTACCTGGAGCCAGCCATGACCGAAAAAATAACTCGACAAGCTTTCCGGGTGAAATCGAGGACATCGAAACTGGTCCGTTCGCAGGATGTTTCCGAAGTTCCAGACGAGACGGAGGAACTGGAAACGGAGAGTGTGACCAATATCACGACGGTACCAGCCTTCCCACGTTACATGACACCTCGGCAGGGCCACTAGGTTCAATGGGGCGGCAAATTACGCTAAATTTTGTGAAATAGGATTCCTCCCTGAACGAGTAAGCCCCGAATGCATTGGGTGCTTGGTGAACCGTGATGGTTTCACCGCACCCAGGAAAGCGAATGCTTGGGCAGGTTGTGGCGAGCTGCACCTGAGCCTGACGTAAGAAATTGGATAAGGGAGATAACTATGGAAAACGCAGCGCGATCTGGTTCGAAGAAACACGATGCGGCGGTTCATGATCTTGGCCGGATGAACTCAACGGTCAGCCTAAAAGTCAACGGCAAAAAGCACGATCTTGAAATCGATAATCGCACCACGTTGTTAGATGCCTTGCGAGAGCACCTCGATCTCACGGGCACAAAGAAAGGTTGCGATCACGGTCAGTGCGGGGCGTGCACCGTCATCGTCAACGGAATCAGGATCAACGCGTGCCTATCGCTGGCAGTCATGCACGACGGTGACGAGGTGACAACTATCGAAGGCCTCGGAGCCCCGGGGTCCTTACATCCCATGCAGGACGCTTTCGTAAGGCACGATGGCTTCCAATGCGGCTACTGCACTCCGGGTCAGATATGCTCGTCTGTCGCAGTATTAGGTGAGATCAAAAATAACATCCCAAGCCATGTGACCGAGGATATCACGGCTCAAATAGGCCTTAGCCCAGACGAGATACGAGAGCGCATGAGCGGCAATATCTGTCGCTGCGGTGCATATTCGAACATCGTGGCCGCCATAACCGAGGTGGCGCAGTCAGACTGAGGCGAATGCAAGAGCTACAGTACTAAAGCGCTGCTGTACTGGCGTACGTTTGTCTTGTTTGTGGTCCACCCCTGTTTGAAGGACTGTCGCGATGCTCTTACCCGCTGAACTTCATCCGACACCTGTACGCGCATTTCGGAGCGACGCGCCGGACGATATACTGAGCTTCGCGAGGGATGCATACGCTAGAGGCGGGGTTGCGGTGGCGACCTTAACCGAAATTAGGGGAGGAGCCGCGAGGAGCCTCGGTTCGCAGATGGCTGTCGCCGAGGACGGTCGTTACTGTGGATACGTTTCTGGAGGATGCGTTGAAGCTGCAGTCGCGGCCGAAGCACTTGAGGCACTGGCGCAGGGCCAGGACCGGATAGCTCGGTACGGTGATGGCTCTCCCTTTTTTGACATCGTTTTGCCCTGCGGCGGCGGTATAACTGTCTCCATTCATGTGTTACGGAACATCGAGGTGATCCAGCGGACTCTCGATCGAATTGCCCTTCGCACCGAGACGACGCTGTCGTATTCGCCTGATAGCCAGTCAATCTCAGACTTGGAGGGCTGCAAGTCCATTGGATGGAACGCCTCCGGTGAATTTTGCACAGTATACCGGCCCCGGACACGAATGGTAGTCTCAGGCAACCCACTCGAATCCGAAGCCGTGTCGGTTGTCGCGACTGCTGCTGGTTACGAGGTGATTGATTACCAAGGCACCCGGACACTCTCCGGCGGGCGAGTTGCGATTGATCGTTACACCGCAGTTGTCCTACTTCATCATGACCTGCACCGAGAATACGACGTCCTCAGAGAGGTTCTGGATTCGGACGCCTTTTACATCGGAGCGCTTGGCAGCACTCGGACCCATCAGATGCGAATTTCTATGCTTCGCTCGATCGCATCCGAAGACGCGATTAGGAGGGTGAAAGCCCCGATAGGAATCTTCGGACCTGCTCGTGATGCATCGTCGCTCGCATTGTCGATCGTGGCCGACGTATCCGCAAGCCGTTTGGCCAGTCAAAGATAAAACGACGGAGAGCGCCATGTTTGGACGACCGACCGAGCCTGCCGAAGAAGGCGTCACGCCGCGTGAAGCCCAGGGATACCTCGGATCGCCAATGATTGATCCATTTCAAAGAAAAGTGAACTATCTCCGAGTTTCGGTGACAGATAGGTGTGACTTCCGGTGCACCTATTGCATGGCGGAGAACATGACGTTCCTTCCTCGGAAAGAATTGCTTTCTCTCGATGAAATGTACCGACTTTGTTCGGTGTTCATCGAGAAGGGCGTGACGAAAATACGCCTGACCGGCGGCGAACCGCTTGTGCGCAGGAACATCATGGATCTTGTCCGTGCCCTCGGGAAGCGTATCGGATCCGGTTTGGAGGAGGTCACGCTCACGACCAACGGCTCGCAGCTATCACGCTTTGCAGAGGAACTTTTCGACTGCGGGGTTCGCCGTGTAAATGTCTCCCTCGACACGCTCGATCCTGTCAAGTTCCAGCAGATAACTCGTTCGGGTGTGATGGAACGTGTCATGGAGGGTATCACAAAAGCGCAGGAAGCGGGGCTGAAAATCAAGCTGAACGTCGTTGCGTTGAAAAACGTAAATGACGCCGAATTACCGCAAATGATCCGGTTCGCACATCAACGCGGGATGGATCTTACTATAATTGAGACAATGCCGATGGGCGATGTCAGCGAAGATCGAACAAATCAATATATCCCACTTTCAGACGTGAGAAGGAGCCTAGAGCAGCATTTCAGTCTGAGAGAGCAGAACCACACGAGCGGTGGCCCAGCGCGATATGTGACCGTTCGGGAAACCGGCGGACGTCTTGGTTTCATCACGCCCTTGACGCATAATTTCTGCGAGAGCTGCAACCGCATTCGACTAACCTGCACAGGCCGACTTTACATGTGCCTCGGCCAGGATGATGCAGCAGATTTTCGCGAGATGCTCAGATCTACCGCGGATGATCGAATTGTTGCGATCGCTATCGACGATGCCATACGCCGTAAACCGAAAGGCCACGATTTTGTGATCGACCGGTTCCAAAAGCGGCCGGCCGTTGCACGTCACATGAGCGTCACCGGCGGATGATGCAAATCTGAGCCAATATCGCCGTTATCTGTTTAGCCAAAGGTCGACTTTGTCTCTATTCCTGGTCATCCAAAGTCTCGCGGCTGCGCGGGGCGACATTCGGTCTACGTTCATGAGTCGATCCATCTCCGTCACGCCGTCTAGGCCGATGTTTATTCGCTGCAACACCATGACGGTTTCCAACGGCAGAGCGTTGATACTTTCGACAGTACCAACGAGTGAGCCGTGGTTCGTTTTTCCTAAAATGCCTCTGGAGTCTGCAAGGGGTCTAATTATACCGCTCGCGTTGAGGTACTGCGGTGCCCAAGTTGGAAAGACAACCCACTGCTTTTCGGCAGTGGCTTTAAGCAGGGTTTGGATCCATTGTTTCTGGTCCCCGGCCTGTAAAGTGTAACCTAAAGATGCTAAGCCGTACTCATTTACCGCTTGCTGAGATAGGGTAGTGATCGCAGCGCCCAAGCCAATCCCTTGGATTGTCCTAGTCATTTTAGAAGCGACTTCAGGTTTGGCTAGATCAGAGATATCTTGAATCATACCATTGGGAACATAACTTGGCACAGCCCAGAAAAACCGTGCTTCGTCGTAGAGGCGAGCGATCTCTCTCGCATTCTGCCCATATTTCTTCCAGTAGGCGGCGTGGCCCTCCGGTAGCCACACGGCTGCCATTAGGTCGACCGAGCCAGCTGCAAGAAGTGGGAAAATCTTTTCGTGCGGCCCTTCGATCAGCTCGACCTGATGGCCGAGCCTCTCGAGGACCTCGTGCACAACTGCGCCCGTCACCGCATAGAAACTGAGAGAGACTTGTCCAAGTCTTATCGGTCGCTTTTTAGGTACTTGAGCTTGGGCGAAATCAACGACCACTGCTCCTACCCCGCCGATAAGCATCGATCTTCTCGTAAGCAACGAAGTGCGCACGTTGGACTCCAGACACTAGTTGTTGAGGATCTCTAATTTGGTGACCTTGACCCCACCTTGAGCAAGCGAAGGAAGCTTCGCGAACCAGTCTTTAACGTAAGGGGTTTCGTTGTGTGCGTCGAAGTCCGCTTTGGACGCGAATACTTCGTAGAAGACAAAACGACCTGGGTTGTCTCGATCCTCCTGAAGGAAATAGACGAGATTTTTGGGATCGCCGCGAACAAGCTTGACGAGTGGGATCGTGGCACTACGAAGTTCAGCCTCTTTGCCTGGCTTCGCTGAAATCTCCGCAACTACTGAATAAGCCCCGGTTTGAACCGCTTCGTATCCCTTTCCAGGGCCGTCTGCGGCGAGAGTTGTAGTAGCGGGGACGGCGAACGCGATTCCAGTCAGTAGTGTTAGTCCAAGTCGAAAATTCATGGCTCTTCTCCTGTGAAATGCGGGGCGGCCGGAAGCCGGCTACCCCAGACCTAAGTTAGCCCTTGTCTGCTCCGATCAGTTTCTGACGATCGTTGTAAGCGTTCTGGAAGGTCTTCTTGACTGGCCCCAGCGCCTGAACGAACTCGAGCTGTTCGCCTTCCGGGCCTTTGCAATAGATCAAGGCCCATCCGTTCGACTTGCCTTCCGTGATCTTGTTTGTATTGGCGTCAAGTGGAGCATTTTGGCGCTCCTTTTCAGTCGTAACGGTGATCGACCGGTTGGCCTTCACCTGAGTCATGCCGCGACGTGCTGACTCGGCTTCAAGGTCATGGATGAACTTGTTGAAGTCGACGTCGTCTCGAATGTAAAAACATATATGCATCGAACGCGGATAAGCGGGGCTCATATGGTCACGCGGTTCAGCCCAGCTATTCCCGTTGCCCATTGGCTGATCCGCATCGCGATATTGCAGTAGCTCGAGGACAACATTATCGAATTGGACAAAACGAACGTCGAGACGTTGCGTTCCCTCCATCAGATCTGGAACTCCCATTGTTCTAGGATTGACGTGCAGCTCTTCCGCTAGAATCTCCTGGTCGGCAAGGATCGTGTTGTGGATCTTTTCGCCCTTGAAGTCGCCGTCGCGCATGACTTCGGTTCCACCAAGGACTTCGGTATAAAACTCAAAGGCACGATCCATATTCTGAACAGTCAGGCCAAAGTGCTGTACACCTTGCAAGCGCATTCCAAGTGCCGCACTGTCGCGGTCAACGACAGACTTTGACGCTTTCGCTGTTTGCGCGAGAGCTGGAGCACCACTCTGGGCCGCGAGCGCGAGACCTCCCAACGTGACCGCACCGGCCGTTCTGAGTAGGGTTCTCCGATCAGGATTCTGCGGGCAAGAATCGTTTACTTTAGTTTCGTCGGTCATCAAATTTCTCCAATTGCGTTTCGTTTCGCCCAGCTAGCAACGAAAAGCTACAATCGGCGATCCATGCGGTCGCGTTAATCATCGTGAAAAGACGTTAACCGCCGTAACCGAGCCAAGAGCGTGGATTGGCATCTGTCGCGTGCGGCAGGACGATCCGAAGCAAACGCGGCGCTGTTACAGGAGGGACAAGTGGGCGACTAAAGTGAATAAGGCGCTTGCTGTAACCGCGGAGGCCACGCTTGCCAGTCGCTTCAACACGGTGAGGTCATGAGTTTCCTCATCGTACAAAGAAGCGGATACCATTGCGCCAAGTGAGGCATACCCAACGTAGAGTTCGACGCTGGGGTCGCTCGCAATAAAGGTTCCAAGAATGGAGTTTGCCGTCGCACCGATGGAAATTTGGAAAGCCATCCACAACATCGTGCTTTTAGCCCGTATAGTTTTCATTCGACGTCGAAGAGATCACGATAGTTAGATGGCCGAGAACGAAGATACTGGTTCGGTGCACGCACCTTTCCTCCGAGGTGCGCCGCTGCGTGCCAAGGCCAGTTCGGGTCAAACAGAATTGTTCTTGCAAGGCCCACCATATCGGCGTCTCCTGTACTGACAATCCCCTCAGCCTGATCAAAGCCGGTGATGAGTCCTGCTGCCACAACGGGCAAGCCAACTTCTTCCTTGATCTTACGGGCGAACGGAACTTGATAACTTGGACCAATCGGGATGTCTTGCGACGGGTCCAATCCACCACTTGTCACATGTATCACGTCACAGCCTCGCTGTTTGAGCTCGTTTGCAAATGCGAAGCTTTGCTCAAGCTGCAGCCCCCCCTTCACCCAGTCAGTTGCGGAGAGCCTGACCGAAACTGGCCGCTCTGATGGGAATACCCCTCGCACAGCATCAAATACTTCGAGCGGGAATTTCATGCGGTTGTTGACAGATCCACCGTATTCATCCGTGCGGAAGTTCGAAAGCGGCGAGAGAAACTGGTGGAGTAGATACCCGTGAGCTACATGCAGTTGAACGGCATCAAGACCCGCTTTCGCGGCGCGTTGGGCGGCATCAGCGAAAGCTTGTCTTATTTCTCGTATCCCAGCTTTATCTAACGACGCCGAAAGGTGATCGCCCTTAGTGTAGGGCGCGGGGGACGGGGCAACAGTTTGCCAGCCGAAACCGCTGCCTGGAGAAAACTGAGCGCCCCCTTTCCAAGGGAGGTCAGTCGAAGCTTTCCTTCCCGCATGATTCAACTGAATGGCAATCGGCGTATCTGACCAACGCCTTATGCTATCCAGCGTAAGGCTCATCGCAGCGTAGGTCAGATCGTTCCAGAGACCGAGATCGGCGTACGTAATCCGACCTTCTGGGCTGACCGCTGTGGCTTCGATAGTAAGAAGACCTGCGCCCGACATCGCAAGCTTTCCGAGATGCATCAGATGCCACTCATTCATACATCCATCTTCAGCGGAGTATTGGCACATCGGTGCGATTACAATCCGATTGCGGAGACACAGGTCCCTGACCTGAATGGGCTTAAAGAGAGCTGGTGATTGCATGATTTTTATGCTCCGTTGCCCTGCGGCCGGCGTGGGCCTGATCTCAATTTCCCGGATAGCCTCGTTCTGATCGGATATCCGAAGTTGTAAAGGGCTCTTAAGCCCTTAACTCAAAGTCTTACGGGCTTTGTGAGCTGACAACCGCGCTATTGCGCGGGTGCCAGCTTAGGGGCCTTTGACAGCGTCAGTAAGAAAATGGTCAGACCGACAAGTGTCAACGCGCAACCAGCCCACACGGCCGAAAGGGCACCCATTCCGGCCGCGATAGTCAAACTGCCAGACCATGCACCTACGGCGTTTGCCACGTTGAGCGCCGCTAAGTTCATAGCTCCCATCAAGGCAGGAGACTCGGGCGCGAACCTTGTGAGACGGACCTGAATTGTCGGTATCGCGGTCATCATTGTCGCCCCGATAAAAAACAGACCGGGGAACAGAACGACGGGGGAAGAACCGACCAGCGCGACTACAGCAAGTACGACGACAGCGCTGCCGAACCCAATCAGGATTCCCAAGGCAGGGTGACCATCCGCCAGTCTGCCTCCAAACAGGTTACCCGCCGTCATCCCTAGACCAAACATAGCTAGAGCCAACGGGATCCATCTGGGCTCGAGCTTGAGTACGTCTGTCACGATAGGTCCGATAAATGTATAAACAGCGAAAATGCTTGCGACACCTATAGCCGCTACGAGCATCATCGCCCAAACAGAGAGCTTCCGCAGGCCACCCAGTTCCTGTTTGATTGGGCCGCCGTCTAGCGAACGTGTTTTGGGAATCCACAAAAACAGTGTGATTAACGCGATAACTCCGAGGCCGGCTACGGAGAAATATGTGTTTCTCCATCCCAGATGTTGGCCAAGAAACGTAGCGAGCGGCGACCCGAAAATTGTCGCTACCGTCAAGCCCGACATCACCAACGAAAAGGCCTTACCGCCGTGTCCTGGACCAACGATGTAGGAAGCGACGACAGCGCCAGCTCCAAAATATGCGCCTTGAGGAAGACCCGAGATAAACCGGGCAGCTGCAAACATGCCGAGGTTAGTTGCAAGCCCTGAAAGGATATTCCCACAGACGAACAACAGCATAAGAGCCAAAAGCAACGAACGCCTGTTCATTCTAGCTGCGGCAAGTGTCACAGCTGGAGCGCCGATCACGACACCGAAAGCGTATGCGGTGATAGCATTCGTGGCTGACGAGATATCGATATGCAAGCTTTCGGAAAACAGCTGCAGAATTCCCATGCTGGCAAATTCGGACGTACCAATACAGAAGCTTCCCAAAGCAAGGGAAAACAATGTAAGTGCTCGTCTTCTATGTTCGCCCGAATCTGTGCAGTGGATTTTTACTGCGTCACATTGACGTTCATACGCCTTACTGAACATTTTTGCCTCCCTGCGCCACGTCTACAGGTTGGACCACGAGTGCGAGCCGTTCCCCGAAGTCTGCGACCTTCGACAGGTAGTTTTGAAAATAGGGGGTTTCCCGGTGTGCTGAAGCGGCGGCCTGATCAACGTACAACTCGTCGAGAACAAAAATTCCGTTCGAATTGAAATCTTGCCAGAGATCATACCGAAGGTTCCCTATCTCAGACCGGGAAGGTCTGACCATCCCCTTGAGAAGCGCGGAAAGGTCGTTCGTGCGACCTTCTTTGGCTGTGAACACTGCGTAAACTTTAACATGCTCGCTCATATGTCCTCCTGGATCGTAAGCAGACAGCCCGGATCATCGATAACGATCGAGCGTACCCACCTACGCCTCCTGTCGCCCGTTAAATGAGGTCAATCCACGTTAATAGATTAGGCGTCGCTGCAGCACGGAAGAGTTGATTTACACGCAATCCACGCGATTATACGGCCGCCGTGCTCTTCCACAAGATGCTGAGGTTTGCCTTTACCTTAATTAACCACCCCAATTGACGGACTCCTGTAGGATCGATTCCTGGATAAGGCGTTGATGGAAGCGAGAGTTCGATGAGAGACAACGTCAGAAGCGGCGTATACAAGTTCGGACCTTTTGTCGTGAATGCGATTAGCCGAACGTTGCATCGGGACGGAACCGAAGTGACGTTGGGGAGCCGCGCGTTCGATCTCCTGGTCGCGCTCATCATCAGAAGCGGCGATGTTCTCTCCCATCGCGAGTTGATGGCGTTCGCATGGTCTGGCCTGAGCGTCGAAGACTCGAATGTTCGAGTCCAAATGGCCCATCTACGGCGAGAAATAGGCTGCGGGGTCGGCGGCATACGATACATCTTGAGCGTTGCAGGCCGCGGATATTGTTTTGTCGCCCCTGTCGATTTCGAGCCTTCCGATACGGTCTCACAGGCGGTATCGCTTCCGACACCTCAAGTAGATAGCGTCGCTGAAGCACACTCATCAGTCCCAGCGGTGGCGCGTGCGTTCAGTTTACCGCAGGTCTTGGAGCGCCTCGTTGGCCGCGATGAAAATATCGCTGACTTGAAAAGCGCAGTTAACAAAAGGCGATTTGTTACGATCGTAGGTCCGGGCGGCATTGGAAAAACCTCCCTTGCGCTAAAAGTTGCAAATGAAATTGAAGGCTTCGATACAATCCACTTTGTGGACCTTAGCACGGTTTTGCGCGCTGACCGTGTTATTGACAAAGTTACCGCTGTTAGTGGCCTGAAAGTTGAACCCGACGAAATTCTGTTGGAGCGGTTTATAGAGCATGTTTCTAAGCAGCGTAGCTTGGTTATTTTAGACAACTGCGAGCATGTGATAGATTCAGTTGCCGAGATAATTGAATTCGTCATGCAGCGGGCGACTGACACCCACCTGCTGGTCACGAGCAGGGAAGCGACCCGTCTGCCTGCGGAGACGATCTACATTCTACGCTCGTTAGGATTTCCACCCAACAATGGCCGGATCACCGCGGAGCGCGCGAAGTCGTGGCCTTCGATAGAGTTGTTCCTGGATCGCGCAGCGCGCGGCGGGTTCCAAGAGCATCTCGACGACCATACGGCTGCAGTAGTCGCCAGCATTTGCAGGCGGCTAGACGGAAATCCTCTGGCTATTGAACTTACAGCTAGCAGAGTGGGCTCGTATGGATTGGAGAAGGTCGCCAGTCTTGTTGACAACCAATTGGCACTCCGCTGGAAAGGCAAACGAAACGCATCGCCACGGCACCAGACCGTGGAAGCGATGCTGGACTGGAGCTTTGACCTGTTAGGCCATGACAGCAGGTCCGTTCTGGAACGACTGTCGGTTTTTGTCGGAGATTTTTCTCTCGATGCCGCGATCGCGGTTGCGAAGAGCAATAACCTGAGTGCTGCCGATGCTACCGATGCGATCGGAGAGCTTGTTGAGAAATCCCTTTTGTCGGCATTTTCGTCTGAAGGCCCTGCGCGTATGCGGCTTCTAGAGACGACCAAAACCTATGCCGCAATCAAGCTGTCAGAGTCTGGGATCGAGAACGAAATCAGGAAGCGTCATGCAGAGTATTATATGGATGTTTTGCTGAAATACACCGAACAGGCTGTCGCTGGAGCTCGACCTGGACTTGAGTTTGCGCTCGAACATGATCTTGAGAACGTGGTCGCAGCTTTGGAATGGGCGTTCTCGGAAGAGGGTGATGCGTCAGTCGCGATCGACCTTTGCCGCTTTGCCGTACCAATGTTCTTCACGCAGTGGAGAATGCTGGAGTGCGCGAAGTGGTGCAAGCGCGCTCTCTCTCTAATACCGCCAGAAATGATCGGTAACGCAGTGGAACTTCGGCTGCTAGAGAGCTTCGCGACTGCGTCATTCTACACCAGCCATAATATCGCTGAAACCGAAGCTGCTTTCAACCGCGGGCTCGAAATCAGTCGTGTTTTAGGCGACAGCCGGACCGAGCTTCATCTGCTCGCGGGGTTGCACTTCCTCGCCCTGAAGTCAGGTGATTATCGCAAAATGCTAGAAATAGCTAAACGATATTCCATAGAGGCAGCGTTGCACGGTAGCCAGGTCGAGCGAACGGTGGCGCAATGGTTGCTTGGATCGTCTTATCACATGAGGGGCGACCAGCGGCTAGCCAAGAAATCCTACGACGCGGGTTTCGAGCTCGCGGCGAGCATCGGCGTCGCGCCACTGATGCAGTTCGAGACTGCGCAGAAAGCAGTTGCGAATATTTTGCGCGCCAGAATGGTTTGGCTCCAGGGATCTCATAGTTTGAGCGTGCATTTAGCTGAAGAGGCTATCAGAGAAGCCAGAAGAGAAGTTGGCCCTCTTTGCATCACGTTCGTCGTTGGTACAGAGATATTGCTTTTATGCGGGAAATTTGATCAAGCACGCCTTTTCGTTCAAGAACTCAACATGCTTACACGCCGTTTTTCTTTAGCCGGCTTGCATGAAGCCGGTCTAACGATGCGTGATCAGCTTCGACTATTCCAAGGTCAAGGAGACAGAGCCGTTGGCCTCATGAGGTCTCATCTCGATGCGGTCCGAAATGGACGTCTCGTTGCGTCGACACTGACTGCCTTAGGAGCCATTGCTCAGGGCCTCATTCAGTCGGGATCACATGAAGATGCTTTGTCAGCTATCGATGCCGCTCTAGCGGTTGACGACCGGGCAGGCGGAAGCTTTAGATTACCGGAACTACTGAGGATCAAAGCGAAGGCGCTTATGGAATCGCCCGAACCGCGCCTGGACGCTGCCCACGCGATACTTGTAGAGGCGCTGGAGACTGCGAGAGAGCATTGTTCGACAAGCTGGGAGCTGCGGATAGCTATAGATTTCCTACAACTGGGCGAACTAATGGGAAATCACGAAGATGCTCTGCAGTCCTTGATCGAGTTTCTGTCTAGGTTCGATGGTGAATTCGATACGGCAGATGTTATTTCAGCGCATATGGCACTCTCCCGCTTTGGAGTCACTTCGGACGTGCAAGTCGCTAAAGTCAGCAATTTGGTGGTAACGGCCGAATATGCCGCTCAGCACCTGATGACGTCAGAAGCGGAAACTTTAGAATGGGACGGTGCTCAGGACGAGCCTGTCTATAGAGGCGTCAGTTGGGGCTAAAAGACATGCAAGGTGACTTTGCCTGTTAGGCTTATCTAAAAAGCCACTTGGCGCGCATCGTCGCCTCAATCAGAGGACTGATCCAGCATGATTGCCTGCTTTGCTGCCACCTTTTCGAAGTTTGTCGGTGGCCCAGCCTAGCCGAACTGCCTTCAAATCCACGGCAGTCAGTGCCGCGCCAACCAATCATGAATTGCGTGCACGACGACCGAACCCTCTCCCACGCCGGAAGCAACACGTTTAACAGACTGAGAGCGCACGTCGCCGACAGCAAAGACACCAGGTATACTGCAGGCGAACTGGGAAACACTCGGGCTCTCCTCCCAAAACGGACCTGTCTTCACGAACCCGTGCTCATCTAACTCTACACAGCCGTCAAGCCAGTCCGCGTTGGGAACCGCGCCAATCATCGAAAAGAGATTTGGCGCAATCTGTTCGGTCTCTTCGCCAGATGTGTGACGCCATCGCACGGCTTCAAGACTCGTCTCTCCGATCAATGCCGTGACCTGGGTTTCGGTGTGCACGGTGATGTCGCGAGAGTCTGTTATTCGTTGGATGAGATACTCAGACATGGTCTCCTCCAAATTATCTCTACGGACCAGAATGTGGACGTGCCGTGCATGCCGAGCAAGAAATAGTGATGCTTGACCTGCCGAGTTGCCGCCCCCGATCACAACGACCTCGGTGTCGCCACAGAGCCTACCCTCAAGCGAAGTTGCAGCGTAGTGGACACCTTGCCCTTCAAACTTCGCGAGATCGGCTACATCTAGTTTGCGGTAATGCGCTCCTGTCGCGATCACGATTGCTTTGGCCTGAACAAAATCTCCGTCTTCAAGATAAATCTTGTATGGAAAGCTGTCGCAGTCCAACTTGCTAGCTTTGCGTGCAACAGCCAGGCGCGAGCCGAAGCGTTGAGCCTGCACTTGCGCTCTGGTAGCTAGGGCCTGGCCTGAAATGCCCATGGGAAAGCCGAGGTAGTTTTCGATCCGAGAGCTGCTGCCCGCTTGCCCGCCGGGGCCGAAGGCCTCGAGAACTAGAGTGTCCAGGCCCTCGGATGAAGCGTAAACTGCTGCGGCGAGGCCGGCTGGTCCCGCTCCCACCACTACAACATCAAAAACGTGATGTGGATCGGTGTTTTCGGTAAGCCCGAGCTGCTCGGCAATTTCGCGATTTGAAGGACAGTCAAGAACGCTACGACCATCTAAAATGACGATAGGGAGCAACTTTGTGTCTGCATGAAAATGCTTCAAAGATTCGGCAGCCTCTGGGTCTAGATCGGTATCAAGGAAGCGATATGGATATCCGTTTCGAGCGAGAAATGATTGTATTCTAAGTGTATCCGCCGATTTCAGGCTTCCCACAACGATCGGCCCGCCCGCGGCATCCCTCAGCATTCCCGCCCGGCGCACGATCAACGAGCGCATTATGAGTTCGCCGATATCGTGCTCACATCGAACAAGCGAATTGAACGCTGTGCGGTCAAGAGAAATGACTTTCGTCGGCATCGAAGCCTTCGCACAAACCAATACAGCACGACCACTGAATTGGTCGAGTTCTCCAGTGAATTCTCCAGGATGATGTGTCACGAAGAGTGAATCTCCTCCGTGCCCGTCGCTTTCCAATATGTCTACGGCCCCCTCCAAGATTATGAAGAGGTTCACCTCTCGGTCTCCAACTCGAAACAAAAACTCCCCGGTATCGAACTCCGTTGTCACACCATACAAATGTGCTCTGGAGATCATATCAGGAGTCAGCGTTGGATAAGGCTTCCCTTGGTCTGGGTAGCCGTCGAACTCGTCGTTCTCCGACTTCTTTGAGTCGTCGCGGACTGATTTTTGGACCTCGGTCATTGCCGTCTACTCCACTACGAGATTTGTTGTCTGTTATTGTGAGCATCCCGCAAAGCAGCTTCAAAATAGACGGTCCGGCTTTTAGAGCGCGTTAGTTCTCGTGAAAGCGCGTGAAATCGATGGGGGAGCCGTTTGGAAACTCCACTCGATAGAGGCAATCGTTGCGGCCGATCTTCACGCCAGTTGTCGTCTCAGTAAGCCATCGAATGTTCGGGTTGCCGCGCATCTTCTGCTCCGTGGTTGAGATCATTCCCTCTGATCGACGCGCCGGTCTTGCGCAACCCCAAACACCACTTGGGCCGAAGCTTTCCTGCGAAAACGTCTGCGTGCGCGCGCGCAATGCATCGCCAAACTGTCGAAGAGACCAAGCTTGGCCAACCTCCGTTTTCCGATCTCGCGGCCGTCGCTTTGATCAGTCTGCGCGCTGCGGTTTGCGCACGCCTCTGCTTATGCAGAAAATGGCAACGGTTCTGGGAACAGGGTATAGCGTGCAGATGGTCTGCTAAGACCGCTGAATTAGCTTGTATCTCCACGATACGGTCGAACATCTGCGCTGCCTAACGCAGGCGAAAATCGAGCGCCATCGAAAAACATTGCGTCAGCCGACGATCGCCTCCACTAATCTGTGAAGGCCCGTGGTTTGGCGCTGGCCAGCCGCCCCGTTGGAAAGATCGCCCAGAGGTCGATGTCCGGAAGCGTCAAGTCCTCCAGTACGCGGAGAACTTCGCCACTCTGAAGCTCCGGCCAGAGAATCCAGTCTGGTTTATAGCCAGTTTTCAATCTGGTCGATTTGTCGGTAATAAATGGCTTGGCTGCTCGTCCAGTAAATGACCGCCTACAGCACTACCGTAACGGTACAGCCGCAAACTCACTTCTGCAGCAGGCAGACACTGGCTACTTGACGCAACTGGTCTAGAAAGTTGACCGTAGAGCCGTTGGATTCGATCAATCTCCCGCGCAGCAGTCAGCTTTTCTATTGCGAAAAACCGGAAACTCTGATTCAGCCGATAGGTTGTTCCATCGCCAGTCAACGCCGCAATTACCATAGATTTTCGCACCAGGCTTAAAAGAGCATCTTCGACTGCAACTGATGACATGTGGTGGTCTATACCTACGAAAAGCGCTTCTGTTGACGAGAAGGTGTCTGAAAAGATACCCAGCCGTCGAAACAGGATTTGCTCTTTCCTAGACAATTGGTCGTGCGACCATTCGATTGCCGCCCGCATCGACCTATGCCGTTGGGGTGAAGTCCGTCTGCCTGGGAAGTCTATGAAGCCACCAAGATTCTTAGATACATCGCCGAGATCAAATGTCTCGATCCTCGCCGCAGCTATTTCGATCGCAAGCGGCAAGCCCTCGGCTTTCCCACAAATCTGTACGAGAAGTGGTACGTCGCCCTCCTCGAGTTTAACTCCGCCAGGTCCAGACGATATACGGTCCGCAAGAAGACCCATCGCCGGATATTCTAATGCCTCCTCGATTCTGGACACATTGAGTGGAGGAGTTTCCAGCGGTGCTAGTCGGTAGAGCTTTTCCCCCAACGCACTCATCGGCTCCCGGCTGGTCACGAGAATTTTTAGCGCTGGAGCTCCTTTAAGAAGTGACTCACAAAGGCGTGCCGCCTCAATGATGACGTGCTCGCAGTTATCGAGGACCAGTAAAGATGGTCGCTCTGAAAGCCGCCTGATCAAGCTACCGTAGGGGTCGTCGACGTCCGCCACGACGTTCAACGCTGTGGCAACGCTTGCAAAAAGCAAGAAGTCGTGAAGAACCTCAACGAAATCCACATAAAAGATTTCGATCGAACCCTCTTGGTCGACTATTGAACATGATTCCATCGCAATGGCGGATTTTCCAATACCGGCAGGTCCGGTGATAGTTACCAGTCTGTTTTGACTAATGATCGTCTCAAGAGCCATCAAATCCTGCGCGCGGCCAAAGAGCTTTTCTATTGGGGTAGGGAACTGTCGGAGTTTTGGACGCAGAGGGCTTTCGACCGGGTTTAGGCTAGAGGTAGCCACTTCCACGCGACTTACAGCAGCAATGAATATGTATCCGACGCCTGGGACGCTACTTATGAATCGAGGCCTGTCGGTCTCGTCCCCTAAAGCCTTCCTTAGACCGGCAATCTGCACCTTGAGATTATCTTCTTCGACAGTTGTCTGAGGCCACACTACTCGTAACAATTCTTCTTTTGTCACAGCCCTCCCAGCATATTGCACGAGTGTGGCGAGCAATGCCGCTGCCTTCCTGCCGAGTTTGCACTCCTCACCATTTCGCAGCAGTAAATTTTGATCGGCCATGAGAATGAATGGGCCAAAAGCATAACCACCAACAGGATTTACCAAATCAATGCTGTCGACTGGGTCGCTTAGGCTTGCTTTGAGGCTGAAATGATTATTCACTGTCGTTTTCCAACGGCTTAAGGAAGTTGAGGTATTTGCGGATATGGGCGTTTCGTCGCGACTGACAACAGTGACGAGCGAACGCTTTACCATTTTTAACCCCACGTCCTGACCGGGCAGTTCGTTTCGGGATCGAATGGTCACTCTCCGTCGAGCTGTATCTTCATTCTTCTCCAATTTGATTGGTAGCCGGCCTCTCGAAAGTATCAGGCTCAAACCTCACCACCCGCACGTGTCTGGTTTCACGCGAAATAACCACCCTTAACTCGTCGCGCTCACGCGAGCGCGATAAGATTTCCGTCGAGGCAGTTGGCCAATCGAACGGGAAGGTCCCCTTCTCGCAATTGCTTAAGCGGATAGGAGAGAGGATATGATCGAGGTCGTTCAGGCTTTTGACAGAGAGCCAATTACTCAGATTGAAAGTGACGATGCAAACGCGCTAGAACGCAAGCTGGTCACCGCGAATAAGCTGTTTAAAGATCGAAAGGCTTGGCTGAAGCCGTATCAGAGGGTCGAAATTCTACGGAAGCTCGCGGACCTTATGGAGCAACAGCGAGAGCAATTCGGCCGTCGCATAGCCAGGGAGGGTGGAAAGCCTTTAGCTGACGCACTTGTGGAAACAGATCGTGCTATTGACGGAGTGCGTACTGCGGCGGAACTCCTTCGGACGTCCGCAGGTCGGGAGATTCCGATGGGTCTGACGACTGCAAGTGTCGATAGGCGAGCTTGGACAATGCTCGAGCCGATCGGAATCGTGGCCGCTATCTCGGCATTCAATCACCCTCTTAATTTAGTGATCCATCAGATAGCGCCTGCGATAGCTGCTGGATGCCCCGTGATTATAAAACCAGCTTCAGCAACTCCGTTGAGTTGCCTTGAAGTAGTCAGGCTCGTTCTCGAAGCTGGCTTACCAGAAGGATGGGTGCAGAGTTTTGTCCCGGAAGAGCGGGGACTTTCGGAGGCGCTCGCATGCGACCCTCGGGTAGCGTTCGTCAGTTTTATAGGTTCTGCCGCTGTGGGTTGGGCACTTCGCTCCAAACTCGCACCAGGTACGAGGTGCGCACTGGAGCACGGCGGGGTCGCGCCTGTGATCGTCGACCAAACAGCGGATATCAGTGATGTGCTAGGACCGCTTGCTAAGGGTGGCTACTACCATGCCGGACAAGTTTGCGTTTCGGTTCAACGAATATATGTTCATCGCGGACTTATCGGCGAATTCGTTGAACGGTTTTCTGATGTAGTTTCGAAATTGAATGTCGGTGATCCTCTATCCGCAAATACCGACATCGGTCCGCTTATCAAACCCGCTGAAACCGAGCGCGTTGAGCTTTGGATCAAGGAAGCCGCCGAGGCCGGCGCAAGGAAGATTGGCGGGGGACGGATGTCTGAAACAACCTTGTACCCCTCAATCCTCGTTGAGCCACCTAAGAATTCCAAGGTCTCAACGATGGAAGTGTTTGGTCCTTTGACCTGTGTTTTCGGTTTCGATACCATCGATGACGCAATAAACGAGGCAAATTCGCTCCCGGTTTCGTTTCAGTCCAGTCTGTTTACAAATGACCTCCGCACCGCGCTCGATGCAGCTGAGCGGATCGATGCGTCCGCCGTGATGATCAATGATCATACAGCCTTCCGTACAGATTGGATGCCTTTCGCGGGTCGGCGCGTTTCCGGCTATGGTGTGGGTGGCATTCCATTTACGCTACGTGAGATGACCGCCGAAAAGATGGTCGTGTTCCGCACCAAATAGGTAAGGTCCGGGAGCTAAACTTAAACCAACGGCCCGTGATGCTCGCGTTGCGTCCCTCACGGGCTTTTGCGTTCGAGTGAGTTAATTTAGGGCACGAACGCCTTGTCCGACGGCAGTTGCTTCATATTGCCTTCGCGCTGTCTGGCCTTCTCATGCTCGGTTACATGAGCATGCGGCTCTTCAACTTGAATTTCTGTTCATTCGAGCCATGCGCACAAGCTTGAAGGCGAACGATACTAATCACATGAGAGGCGGTGGAATATGCGGCTTATGTCAAAAATCGTCTCTGCCGTCAGTCGATACACCCCCTGGTCCGAGGGGAGAGTGTTTGTCGTCGCTCCCGAGCAAGTCAATTTTATTGATGGCTTGCGAGCCTCGATATCTATCGGCGTGCTCCTGATAGCTGCGTTTGCAACCGGTATCCATGACTTGATGTTTGGGGCAGTCGCCGCATTTTGGACGTGCCTTTGCGATCCTCTGGGTGGAGATCGAGGTCGCGCACGTGCGATGTCCAGTTTCGGAGGTCTCGGTTTTGCAGTTATAGTTCTGTCATCATACGGTGCGCATTTTGGCGTCGTTCCATCTATTGTGACCCTCTTTCTAGCGGTATTCTTGTCGAGCCTTACACGCTCGTATCAGGCCTCCTTTGGACCAGGTCCCGCACAGAGCGGCCTGCTAGCCGCGATAGCTGGCGTGATTGGCGTCTCGACGCCGCGCGAGTTGGATGGTGCACTACAGCTTGGAGGCTGTTTTCTGGTCGGCGCCGCTGTGGCGATCGGAATGGCTCTATTAGTCTGGAGGGATCGTGGTGAAAACCCCGGCCGATTAATGTTGATTTCGGTCTTCACGCGTTTGGTTACGATGCTTGAGGCAATTCTTGCGCTCGATGAGGATGACAAGAGGCCAGCTGCTTGGCTTGGTTTCGAGCTCGAGGGTCGTCGAGCTACAAGACTGGCGATCGAACGGGGACATACCATTGTGCTCCGGGTACTTTCCGGCAATGTGCGTTACGGGCACGCTCTCGACATGGCAACAAGGGTATTCTCAGCACTCATAGCGCTTGGTCAGTACCGAAAAAACAAGGGTGGTCCTTTCACTGCATATGACAAGCAGCTTTTGTTGTCCCTCAAAGCGCTCCTGGGCGAGGTACTAGAGGAAGTCGATAAAGCGCGGCCAGATACAGAATACCTGATCACACGGGCGCGCAGCCTGGAGGAAAGCGTCACTCGGTCTGATGATGAGGTTATTGTTCGCTCAATACGCTACGCATCTGGTGCTGTCGCTAAATTGCTTATCACAGAGAACGGCTCTGGCCAGATGTCGCTTAGTCCATCGGCGTCATCAAACAAAGCGCAAAGTCTTTTCGCCGTTCCACCACCACCCGTTTGGCGTCACGCGCTTCGTGTGTCAGTGGCAGTGGTCGTCTGTTATTCCATAGGTATCTGGTTCGGGGTGACGTTATCCTATTGGGGAACGATTTCCGCACTTGTCGTAATGCAGCCAGTGTTCGGAAACACATGGCACCGGGTGGCCGAACGTGCAGTCGGAAGCTTCATAGGGGGACTCCTTGCTGCGATGCTGCTTTTGCAGGAGCCCAGTCCAATCGTAATGGCGGTGATGGTCGTGCCGCTCGCGGTCTTGGTAATTGCCGTTCGTACGGTCAACTACGCGCTTTTCATGGTTGCCCTCACGCCGATGTTTATGTTGCTTTCCGACCTCATAAGACCTACCGACGACCTCCTATTACTCCGGTTTGTAAATGAAAGTTTGGGAGCTTTTCTAGGGCTCGCTGCTGGACTATTGATCTTTCCAACTGCCGACACCACCGATTTGAATGCTGATATCAATGCGGCGGTTAAGGCAAATATCGCCTTCGCGATAGCCGCCATCTTGAGAAGGCCGAATGACGACTTGGCCCTTGCCAACGCGCAACGGGAAGCAGGAATTGCTAGCTCTCGCGTCGAAGTAGCAGCTGAGCGGCTGAGGTTAGAAAGCGGTGGGAGAGCGCGAGCGGAAGCGATCCGACATGTTGTCACGGCCTTGAGAGGGGTCTGTGGAGCTGCGGCAATCTCCGAGATAGTCGGTTCCGAGTCTGAGGCATTGGCGGAGTCGCTCGCTAAATCTTACGAGCGTGTAGCCGAGTCGTTGCATAATCAACTGTCGACCGGAGAAATTCAGGAATCTGGAGAACTTAGACTTGAGCCGACCCAGGATCTAAGTCGCGCAGTTCTCGAACTTAAAAAGTCTATCGACGAGCTTGCAATTGTTCGCCAGCCGACATCCCCTGCTTGATGAAACGGGTGTCCTCTTCGCAGCTTTTGACATCGTTTTACTCCATCCAACTTCCCCATTCACTCCGAGAGTGCGACTTTTCAGCTCCCGAAAGGTTCGGAAAGGAGCATTCCTATGACCACGCCGCAGCCTCGTGCACCGTCTACAGCCAGCCGCATCGGAAACGATCTTCGAACCGTTGCCGTAATCGATTCCGACCGAGAGATGCGAGATTTGGTGACGCTAATGCTTGAGCGCCGGGGTATTCATGTCTCCACATATTCGAGCGCCGAGGAGTTCCTCGCATCCGACGTTTCCGAACCAAGCTGCATCATCCTCAATGTCGACCTCAGTGGTATGAGCGGCCTTGAACTCCAGGCCGAACTCCGGCGAGCGGGGTGGCGGACACAGTTGGTTTTCGCTAGCGAGATATCCGACGCTGATACGGTTGTGCGGGCCATAAGGGGTGGGGCGTTTGACTTCCTACAGAAGCCCTGCGTTGAAGGTCGAATAGTTGAGTCGGTGAGCCAAGCGCAGCTCGCATACGAGGAGCGGCTTGATCACTCACGGGCGACAGCTGCATTCGAGAAGCGCTTCGGATCCTTGACGGTTCGAGAGAAAGAAGTGCTTGGCGGTGTTGTGGATGGTCAGCTCAACAAGCAGATCGCTGCGAGACTCGGACTGTCCGAAGTCACGGTCAAGATCCACCGCGCTAACGTGATGAGAAAGATGCAAGCCCGTTCTCTTGCTCAGCTTGTGAGGGAGGCATCCTTGTATAACGCCGAGGGGCTGCCGGTGTGTAGGTCGATACCGTCAGTCGGTCGCCCTTTCGGCATGGGTACGCCATTAGTGCATATGCCTGCTTAACATCAAGATATCATCAGGCCGAAACAGAGAACTCGGGCTGCCGGTCTATCAGACTCGAGTTCCATCCTAAGACTTTGACGAGTTCCGCAAATTCTGATGCGGAAAACTTGAAAGGAATCTAACGTGCCGTTTGCTGCGATCGTCAACGGAAAGTCGGTTGAGTTTGAAGGCCCTCCGGATATGCCGCTGCTATGGGCGCTCCGAGATCTGTTGGGAATGACCGGGACAAAATTCGGCTGTGGGATTGGGCAGTGCGGTGCCTGCACGGTCCATCTCGACGGAAGGCCTGTCAGATCGTGCATGCTGCCTATCGGAGAACTTCAAGGCGAGATCACGACTATCGAGGCGATCGGTACGACGCCTGAAGGACAGCGAATTCAACGAGCATGGCTCGATCATGAAGTGGTCCAATGTGGCTACTGTCAGTGCGGTCAGATCATGGCCGCAGCTGCTTTATTGGCGCGGGATCCGTCACCAGACGACGCCCAAATCGATGCAGCGATGGCGGGTAACATTTGCCGTTGCTGCACTTATGTCAGAATTCGTGAGGCGATCAAGGATGCGTAAAATGCGGTCGGTCGATGTCTTTTCAGATGATGAAATACCTGAGCTCAGCCGCAGGCGCTTCCTAACAGGGGCTGCTGCGTTGGTTGTGGGCTTTGCGTTTGCCCGACATGCGCATGCAATGGTTCCCCCGAACATAGCGCGGGCCGCAGGCGCATCCGATGCGTCTGCATCAGGTTTCGATGGCTTCGTGCCAGATGGATTCATACGTATTTCAGCAGACGGACGTATTGTGCTCGTTGTTCCAAGTGCCGAGATGGGGCAAGGGATTGCGACAACTGAGGCTATGCTTCTCGCCGAAGAGCTGGAGGTCGGTCTAGACCAAATCGAGGTGGCATTGGCACCACCCGATCTTAAAGCTTACGGACAGTCAATTCTTAAAAATCAGATGACAGGTGGCTCCACTTCCGTTCGCGCTTTCTACAACCCTCTGCGAAAGGCGGGTGCGACTGCACGGTCTATTCTGGTGAATACTGCTGCGCAGAGTTGGGGCGTTTCGCCTGAAGAGTGTAAAGCGACACGAGCAGTTGTCAGGCATAACCCGACCGGCCGTACTGTCAGTTACTTCGACCTCGTCGACACAGCAAGGAATCAAGCGGTCCCGCCCGATGTCAAGCTCAAAGACCCAAAAGACTTTGCTCTGATCGGCAAGCCCCTTAAGCGCGTAGACACGCCGGAGAAGGTGACTGGAGCCGCTAAATTCGGCATTGATGTTGCTGTGGAGGGTATGAAGTATGCCGCCATCCTAATGTGCCCAACGATAGGCGGGTCCGTAAGGACAATAAATGCAGCCGCGACCAAATCTTCGCCTGGTGTTGTCGACGTCCTGAAGATCGGGGATGCAGTCGCCGTGGTTGGGGACAATTACTGGGCCGCAAAGAAAGGGCTAGATTTGCTTCAGGTCGAATGGGACGAGGGGCCTTACGGTTCGTTGTCCTCAGATGATCTCTGGCATCAGCTCGAGTCGTCTAAGACTGAAGCCATCGTTGCGAAAATCGTTGGCTCGCCCGATGAGGATCTCGCAAGTGGTATCACACTGCAAGCGACCTACAAACTACCATTCCTTGCGCATGCAGCTTTGGAGCCCATTAATACCACAATACACGCAAGGGAAGACTCCTGCGACGTCTGGGTTAGCACCCAGGTTCCAGTGGACGCGCAGACCGTGGTCGCAGAAATATTGGGGCTGCCTCCAGAAAAGGTGGCTGTACACACACATCTCATAGGCGGTGGATTTGGCCGTCGGTTGGCAGTAGACACCATTCAACAAGCCGCGCGATTTGCTAAGCTAGCGGATTATCCGCTGAAGATTATCTGGACGCGGGAGCAGGATATCCAGCACGACCGTTTCCGGCCTGCCTATCTAGACCGTGTGACGGCCACGCTAACCCCAGACACGCTCTTACCTAAAACATTTCACCACCATACCACCGGCGCGACCGTTCTACAGTATTTCACGCGGAAACCTTATCCTGAAGGTCAGTTGGATCAGGATCTTGTCGCCGGTTCGGTGAACATGCCCTACGCGATACCTTCCGGTAAATGGGAGTGGACACGACAAGATAGCGCTGTCGCGGTAAATTGGTGGAGAGGTGTCGGTGAGGGTCACAACGTTTTTGTGGTTGAGAGTTTCATCGACGAGTTAGCGCTTGCTGCGGGTGCCGACCCGGTGGAGTATCGACGCGCGCTCCTGAAAGACAATCCCAGAGCGCTCGCTGTGCTGAGGAAAGCAGCCGAAGCATCGAGTTGGCACACAAAGCTGCCCTCGGGGCAGGGACGGGGCATTTCACTGCATCAGTGCTTCGGGTCATTTGCTGCATTGGTGTGTGAGGTCAGCGTCAGCGACTACGGGGATGTCTCCATAAAGCGTCTCACAGCAGCTGTTGACTGTGGCATCTCGATAAATCCCGACAGTATCGTGGCTCAGATGCAGGGCGGTGTGCTGTTTGGCCTATCCGCTGCATTGTACAACGGCATCACATTTAAAGATGGGCGTGTTCGGCAAAGCAATTTCCACGATTATCGTCAGTTGCGGCTCAACGAAGTTCCGCCCTTCGACGTCTACCTGATCTCGAACGACGAAGCTCCAGGCGGAATGGGGGAAGTAGGAACTGTTTCCGCGCCTGCCGCGCTGACGAATGCCATCTACGCCGCAACGGGCGTCCGACTGCGCTCGCTTCCCATCGAACGGTCTCTGCTTGCGAGGAAAGGCAACAGGAAACAAGTTCCCGAGGTTGTTGCGTCTAGCGCCTCGGTTTGGAGGGAAAGCCGATGAGCCGTTTGAAGCTATATCTGGGTGCGATAGCCTGCCTGATCGGTGTCGGCGCAATCGGAGCAGCCGCTTTCTTTTTCTGGCCGCACCGATTGCCAGAGGTCACCGGGAGCGAAAAGCAGCCCCATGGTGCCGCGCTCATTGAGAGAGGAAAGTATCTCACGACAGCGGCGGACTGCGAGGCGTGTCATACCGCGCCTGGTGGCAAAGCGTTTGTTGGTGGGCTCGGATTCAAATTGCCTTTTGGGACTCTTTATTCGCCAAATATCACCCCGGACGCGGAAACTGGAATTGGTAGCTGGAGCGACGCGGAATTCGTCAGAGCTGTCCGATCCGGTGTCGGCAAGCACGGTGAGGATCTGTACCCCGCATTTCCATATACCTCATACGCGTTGTTATCGACTGACGACGTGCTCGCGATAAAAGCCTACCTCGATACGCTCGCCCCGGTTTCCCACAGACCGCCCGAAAACGATCTCATGTTTCCTTTTAATCAACGTTACGTGATGCGGGGATGGAAGCTGTTGTTTGTACCTGGAAGCCCGTTCCATCCTGACGAAACGAAAAGTGAGGCGGTCAACAACGGTGCCTATCTCGTTGAGGCTCTCGCTCATTGTGGGGAGTGCCACACACCCAGAGGCATAATGTTTCAGAGGAAGCAGGGTCAGGCACTGTCTGGAGGCGAGCTTGAGGGGTGGACTGCATGGAACATCACAGGTGATCCCAAAACAGGGATTGGAAATTGGACCGACGATGAGATTGCGTCATATCTTTCGAAAGGATTTGCGCATGGTCGCGGCCCGGCCGCCGGAGCGATGCGCCAAGCAATCGACCTTAGCTTGAGCCGTCTTCCTGCCTCTGACATCAACGACATTGTCAGTTATCTTCGGACGGTACCCTCGCTGCCCAGCAGTTACGAGGTCAAATCCCAAAGCGCGGGATTGGTTTTCTCGAAATCTTCGAAAGCCTGGTCCCCCGAACACAATGTAGGCGGTCTCGGACAACAGATTTTCGAGGGCGCTTGCGCGAGTTGTCACGGATGGGACGGGAACGGCCAGAACTCGCCAAGGGCGGCCCTAGCAGGTTCCCACTCTGTGAACGACGTGACTGGGAGCAACCTAGTTCGAGTGATCCTTCAGGGTACCGCCGACGATCGAGGGACGGCGACTTCAGCGATGCCATCCTTCGCCGAAGCTTACTCCGACACCGAGATCGCTGCGCTTTCCAATTACGTAATTTCGCACTTCGGCGGTAAGCGCGGTGAAGTCACACCCGATGACGTGGGGCGAGCCCGATGAGGAATTTCAGTCGTGCTGCTCTCAGTTTTTCTCGAGTCAAGGTCACCGACAACGGGTCTGCAATTCTTCGCCATGGAGGAATATGATGTTAGGATTCAGCGCCTTGGAACTTGCGAGAATGCAATTCGCGTTCACGGTCTCCGCGCACATTCTTTTCCCGACTCTGACTATTGGCCTTGCCAGCTATCTCGTCGTTCTCGAAGCTCTTTGGCTAATTAAGAAAGATGACGTCTACGTCAGACTATATCACTTCTGGTCGAAAATCTTTGCGGTCAATTTCGCCATGGGTGTCGTGTCCGGGATTGTTCTAGCCTACGAGTTCGGCACAAATTGGAGCGGTTTTTCGAAATTCGCCGGAGGCGTGACTGGTCCGCTTCTTACCTATGAAGTGCTGACGGCCTTTTTTCTTGAGGCTGGATTTCTCGGTGTAATGCTGTTCGGTTGGGACAAAGTTGGGAGAGGGCTTCACATGTTCGCCACTACAATGGTGGCGCTCGGCACACTCATCTCGACAACCTGGATACTGGCCTCCAACAGCTGGATGCAGACACCGCAAGGATTCGCGATTGTAGACGGACGGGTAGTGCCTACAGACTGGCTGGCTGTGATTTTCAACCCGTCATTTCCATTCAGATTAGCCCACATGACTCTCGCAGCCTACCTCTCGACCGCATTGTTCGTCGGCGCATCGGGAGCGTGGCATTTGTTGCGCCGAAACGGAACGGCGGAAGTCAGAAAAATGTTCTCGATGTCGCTATGGATGCTTCTGCTAGTCGCGCCCATCCAGATTATTGTCGGCGACGCACATGGTCTGAATACGCTCGAGCATCAGCCCGCCAAAATAGCCGCCATTGAAGGTCACTGGGAAAATGATCCAGGCGACGAAAGTCTGCCGCTGATCGCCTTCGGTATCCCCGATATGGAGACAGAGAGGACTAACTATGCGATCGAGATACCGTATCTTGGGAGCCTGATTCTAACCCACACGCTCCGTGGAAAGATTCCTGGTTTGAAGGAGTTTCCGCCGGAAGACAGACCCAATTCGACAATCGTGTTTTTCACATTCCGGATTATGGTCGCGCTTGGAATGGCTATGCTCCTTCTGGCTGTGGTAGGTGCATGGTTACGTTGGAGACGTCGGCTGTACGATTTTAGGCCTTTCCACGTATTCTCTTTGGCGATGGGGCCGGCGGGCCTGCTCGCTGTTCTGGCGGGATGGCTCACCACAGAGATTGGGCGTCAGCCTTGGGTCGTTTACGGAGTGATGCGCACCAGGGATGCGGTCTCCGCACATTCTGCTCTATCGCTTTCAATCACATTGATTGCGTTCATCGTTGTCTACTTCCTCGTTTTCGGAACTGGTGCAATCTTCATGCTGAGGCTTGTCGCACGCGGGCCCCAGGAACATGGCTCGTTGGAGCCCTCTCACGACCACGGCGAAGTCCGGAGGCCAGCACGCCCCCTGTCAGCGACACCCGACAGTCCGGATGGCTCCAGAACAACCAACAGGGAGACTGTGTGATGGGTATCGATCTTCCGCTGATTTGGGCGATTATCATTGCGTTCGGATTGATGATGTACGTCATTATGGACGGCTTCGATCTCGGGATAGGACTACTGTTTCCTTTCATTTCTGAGAGGGATGAGCGTGATATAATGATTAGTTCCGTAGCTCCCCTATGGGACGGTAACGAGACCTGGCTAGTTCTTGGAGGAGCGGCCCTGTTCGCTGCTTTTCCCCTAGCGTACGGGCTGATCCTGAGCGCGCTCTATTTCCCGGTCATGCTAATGCTTGCTGGGCTGATCCTTCGAGGCGTGTCGTTTGAATTTCGGTTCAAGGCAAGCGACAGGCAAAAGCCGATCTGGGACACTGCCTTTTCAGTCGGATCATTTCTTGCGACCTTCTCCCAAGGCGTGGCTTTAGGAGCTTTTATTAACGGCTTTGAATTGAACGGCACGACTTACACTGGAGGAGCATTTGATTGCTTCACGCCGTTCAGCGTTTTCACAGGGCTTGCGCTGTTGACCGCGTACCTAATGCTCGGGTCGACGTGGCTCGTAATGAGGACGGTCGGCGATCTAAGAGATAGAATGAGGCGATTGGCCTGTCTGATGTCTTGTGCGCTGCTCGTAGCGATAATTGCTGTCAGCATCTGGACGCCGATCGCCCACACGGGCGTGGCTGCGAGATGGTTCACGTTCCCAAACATCTTATTATTCGCACCTGTGCCTATCCTTGTTTTTGGCTTGACCATGGTACAAATCTGGGTGCTTAGGCGAGATAAGAAACATGCGCTGCCGTTCTTGATAGGCCTGGTCCTCGTCTTTCTCGGTTACACTGGTTTGGCGATAAGCATTTGGCCAAACATCATTCCCCCTTCGATTTCAATATGGTCAGCGGCTGCGCCTGAAGAAAGCATGGGTTTTGCGCTGGTCGGTACGATGTTCATCATCCCGGTCATTTTAGTCTACACGTCCTGGTCGTACTACGTCTTTCGCATTCGTCCGGAACCCGCGCCGGAGCTCGGATCATGACCGCCCTAGTCTCAGCCTGGCGGCGGGTTGTTTGGATGGTGGTAATCTGGTGCCTTTCGGTTGCGGCGCTCGCCGTTTTCGCAGCGATGTTCCGTCTATTCATGTCCGCGGCGGGTTTGGTGACTTGAACTCTCGGGTCGGTTTGTCGCGGATTTTTCAATCCAAATACAAGTGCAGGTATGTGAATTTTCAGTATTTCGCCAGGAGAGGACGATGTCAGTTCAAGATGACCCAAAGGCAATCAGTCTTCAGGTTGCCAATATGCGACCTCAGGACGCCGGCGCGAGCATCGCGCGATTAGCGATTAGCGGCATGGAACGGTTGGGGGTTGGCGAGGGCGATCTCGTTGAGCTTGTCGGAAAACGTCATACCGCCGCGATCGTAATGCGTCCTTATGACGATGATATCGGTTTGAATATAATACGCCTTGATGGCTTGTTGCGTGTCAATGCAGGTGTGTCTAGCGGTGACCATATTGAGGTTCGCAAAGCCGACGCAAAACCGGCTGTTAAGGTGGTTGTCGCTCCGGCTCAAAAAAATCTCGTTCTTCAGGGATCGGGTGACGCTCTTCGGCGCACGTTCCTGCATCGCCCGATGGTGGCAGGGGACGTCGTTTCGACATCGGTACAACAACGCGGAGCAGATGCTCGCGGAAATGACCCTTTGCGAGGCTTGCTGAACTTACCTGCTTACGGGCTGCAAGAGATTCGGCTCGTTGTCGTCTCGACACAGCCGCGTGGAGTGGTCCAGATGACGGAGGACACGGTCGTTGAACTCCGCCCGCAGTTTGAAGATCCTAAAGAGGCGCGCCGAGCGGATGTGACGTACGATGACATTGGCGGTCTCGGCTCCTCTGTCGACGTCGTCCGTGAGATGGTGGAGCTTCCATTGCGGCACCCGCAGCTGTTCCAACGTCTAGGGATCGACCCTCCGAAGGGCGTCCTCCTCTACGGTCCTCCCGGCACCGGGAAAACGCTTCTAGCGCGAGCTGTCGCAAACGAGACTGAAGCGAGCTTTTTCCATATCGCCGGTCCGGAGATCATGGGGAGCCGATACGGTGAATCAGAGGAGCGCCTGAGGAAGGTGTTTCAAGACGCTGCGCAGAACGCGCCATCGATTATTTTCATCGATGAAATAGACTCTATAGCGCCGAAACGAGAACAAGCGACCGGTGAAGTCGAGCGCCGTATTGTTGCGCAGCTTCTGACCCTGATGGATGGATTGGAGCCCCGTCAGAATATCGTTGTGATCGGAGCCACCAACAGGCGCGACGCTATTGACGAAGCTTTGCGAAGGCCGGGTCGGTTCGACCGGGAAATTGTAATAGGTGTTCCCGATCAAAATGGCAGGAAAGAGGTCCTGTCGATCCATACTCGAGGCATGCCCCTAGCAGAAGATACTGATCTCGACGAGATTGCCAGAACAACCTACGGATTCGTAGGTGCAGACCTTGGAGCACTTGTGCGCGAAGCAGCGATGGATGCGCTCCGTCGGGTCTTGCCGGGCGTCAACCTGAAAGAGGGCATCTCGAGAGAAGTTTTAGATAATCTTACAGTGGCACACGACGATTTCATCTCGGCGATGAAGCGCATTCAGCCGTCAGCATTGCGCGAAATAATGATCCAAGCGCCGGACGTGCGTTGGGAAGACGTTGGGGGGCTGGACGATGCACAAATGAAGCTGCGGGAAGGAGTCGAGCTGCCACTTCGTTCGCCGCAGGCCTTCAAACGAATGGGAATAAGGCCGGCAAAGGGTTTCCTTCTGTTCGGACCACCTGGTACCGGGAAAACCCTGCTTGCAAAAGCAGTCGCGAGAGAGGCAGAAGCTAACTTTGTGGCGACTAAATCGTCCGATCTGCTCTCTAAGTGGTACGGCGAGTCGGAACAGCAAGTCTCCCGACTATTCGAGCGAGCCCGCCAGGTTGCTCCTACGATCGTTTTCATCGACGAGATCGATTCTTTAGCGCCGGCACGGGGCGGCGGTATGGGAGAACCAGCTGTAACGGAACGTGTCGTCAACACCCTGCTCGCGGAAATGGACGGGTTAGAGGACATGCAGGGAGTTGTTGTGATGGCTGCCACAAACCGCCCTAATCTGCTAGATCCAGCTCTCTTGCGACCAGGTAGGTTCGACGAACTGGTCTATGTTCCAGTGCCAGATTTCAACGCACGGCGGAAAATTCTCGGCATTCATACGAAGCGAATGCCGCTTTCCGAAGACGTGGATCTTGACAAACTTGCAGAGCGCACAGTCCGATTTACCGGAGCGGATTTAGAAGATCTGACAAGGCGGGCCGGATTGCTTGCACTGCGTGGCTCGATCGACGCGACAACTATAACCGGAGAGCACTTTTCAAAAGCGCTTCTCGATGTGCATCCCTCCGTCACTCCAGAAGTTGAAAGGAACTATGAAGAGATGCTCTTGAGCCTCAGACAGGAAAATCCGCAGCGGCAGAATTTTGGATTTACTCAACTGAGGCAGTCGAATGATTAGTGGGTTAGGATCTCGGTTGAGAGGTGCTGCGCATCGAAGAGTAGCCCGAGGTTATAAGTCGATGCAAACCCACCGCTTTACTAACGATGCGGAGAGCGCCTTCGTATGCGAGACGAAAGGCGGCGAGCGCTCCAACCGCTTGAGGATTTTATCGGCCGCATTGATCGCTCGATAGGTCAGCCTAAGCACTGCGGCAGTTGATTCACCTAATGGTTAAAACAGAGAGGAAATCTATCATGGACAGAAACAGAGCAGAATTAAACCGAGAACGTCCGCTGCTCACGCCTACAGATCTTGCTCCAGAAGCTGTACGAGATATCGGGGCAGGCTTGAGCGCCTTATTGGCTGACGTCTTCACACTCTATCTGAAAACCAAAAACTTCCACTGGCATATGAGTGGGCCGCATTTCCGCGATTATCATCTCTTGTTGGATGATCACGGAGAACAGATATTTGCTATGACCGACGATATCGCTGAGCGCGGCCGCAAGATCGGCGCAACCTCGCTTCGATCAATCGGACATATTGGTCGACTTCAACGTATCCTAGATAACGATGCAGATTTCGTCTCTCCGGAGGATATGTTGGCCGAGCTAAGGGACGACAACAAGCAATTGGTGGCTATACTTAGGGAGTTGCATGAAGTGACGTCCTCCCACAACGACCATGCAACGACCAGCGTGATAGAGAATTGGATAGATGAATCAGAGCGTCGCTTGTGGTTTTTGTTTGAGCTAACGCGACGGTGATACACATGACCACCCAATATCCATCTGCCCTCGAGCTGCCCTCGAGGTTCTGTTGGGTGGGGAGTGGTCAGTGTCGATGCCTCTCAGCAGGGAACGCGAGGCATCGTAACCTGCCTGAAATCGGTGCCGATCGATCGGGACGGCAGCTCCGGTCGACAAACCCCACACGCGCCAAGCATGCCACACGAGCATCGCGCCTACGTCTGTTTGCTAAATTTGGGCCGGCCATAGTTCAGGGAGGCGTCGTGTGGGCAAGTCCCGTCACAGACCTGACCCTGCTCTACACAGCGAATCGCCATGTGGCGGACTAAGTGGACAACTAAGTTGAGAAGACCCGTTTGCCCCGAGGCCACGCACACCCAGTCGGGAATGCTCACTTAAGGCAGTATGCTTGAACTCCCGGCGGCAAATTGTCATGGTCTTGGCCGGCGAGCCTTCATGCGACAAATGGACTAAGTCGCTACCGCATATCACGTCTGCGTTTGAATTGAAGGGTGACTTCGATGTTCAGCCAGGTATCAAGCTACGTCTTTGTCAGACTTTCCTACGACGCAGCTCACTCAGGCATGTTCTCGAACTGCGGCAAGTCTAGTGGATCCGCCCAGCCGAGCCGGCGCTTTGTGAACATTTCCAGTTTCGGCTCGATTCCCAGGGGACTGTCAACGCTTCCAAGCGCGACGAACACAAGACCAGGGAAACTCTCGAGGTTGGTGGTGAAAACACGCGACCCACAATTTGGGCAAAAATTTCGATCGAGCCCTTTCCCTGACTGCGCGGTGTAATGAAAGGCTTTTGGCTTTCCTCTAGTTATGACGAAATCATCCTCCTGCACACCGAAGAACGTAGCTGCTTCCCCGCCCGACGCTCTTTTACAGTCAAGACAGTGACACACAGCCACGAAGTCTGGATCTTTGTCGAACTCGAACTTTATCTCGCCGCAAGCGCACTGAGCAGTATTTTTCTTCGACATCGTTATTACCTCTGGATGATTGAAGCGCTTAAACTCACTAACTTAATTTCGAATATTATCGTTACTCAGATGGCGCAGATTTACTCGTTAAATTCCGAAAAGAAACGCGAAAGTTTCGGTCCGCTCAGGTATCGCGTTCGCTGAGGCTCTCGTTGTGGGACCCGTTACATCAAATAGAAGAGATTTTCGCACCGTTTGACCGACTTTAACGTGCGTTAGCTCGGTGGCCTGTTACCGTCCATTGCAAAGTCTGGTCTCCCGACATGATCGATAGAGCCGACGAATTTGGAGGTGATAATGTTCATACAATCTCTCGGATTGTCGGACGCGAAGGTGATGATCGCTGCGGCAGAATTAGTAGCTGAAGGCTTTGGCGTTGCGTACAACATCGCCGTCGTTGATGCAGGTGGGCATCTTATTGCGTTTGTCAGACAGGACTACGCTCTAAGAGGAAGTATTGATCTAGCTATTAAAAAAGCAGTCACCGCAACGCTCTTCGATAAGACCACCGAATTCTTGAGCGAGCTCTCTCAGCCTGGTCAACCGTTCTTTGGAATTCACGCAGGCAACCGCGGTGATGTCGTCATATTTGGCGGCGGCATTCCCATCATACGGGATGGCCGCGTCGTTGGCGCTGTTGGCGCGAGTGCCGGGACTGTCGATCAAGACATTGCGGTTGCGGAAGCAGCGGTTTCAGCTGCTCAACCTCGCAATTGAAAAACATTAAATCCAACTTAGTTAACCAGGAGAAGAACGATGAAGATGAAGGCAGCACTTCTTTACGAATACAACAAACCACTCGTATACGAGGAAGTTGACGTCCCGGACTTTCAGTCTGACGAGATCCTAGTGCAGGTGAAAGCCTGCGGCATGTGCAGGTCCGACGTTCAATTGATTGACGGCTATTTCAATAAGTATGCTGATATCCCTCGACCGATCACGCCCGGACATGAGATCACCGGTGTCGTTAGCAAGATTGGGTCGAACGTACCGAAATCGTCGTTCAAGGAAGGAGATCATGTAGTTGTCGCGCCTGGTTGGGGTGATGGCACTTGCAGGCACTGCCAAGTAGGCAACACCCAAATTTGCGCTAATGTGAGGTGGCCGGGTTTCGGACCTTACGGAGGTTTCGCAGAATACCTCCCTGTTCCTGCGCGTTATCTAATCAAAGTCGGCAAAAACCTTAAGTTTGAGGAGCTTGCACCGCTGACAGATGCCGGGCTGACGACATATCGAGGGATAAAAAAACTAAGAAATGGTGGCGCGCTTGGCCCCGACCGCGTGATGGGTGTATTCGGCGTTGGCGGTCTCGGTGCCTACGCAGTCCAGTACGCAAAGCTTCTCGGGAGCGGAGCGATCGTGGTCGCCTTTGCACGCAACCCTGAGAAGCTCGCCGTAGCCAAAGAATATGGCGCTGACCACGTGATCAATATAAAGGGCAAGTCGCAGGAAGACGTTGCGAAAGAGTTGAAGGCGGCAACGGGACAAAGCGAAGTCGATGCCGCGATCGATTGCGCAGGTGCCCAGGAGATGGTTCAGCTTGCGACAGGACTTCTCGGAATCAGCGGTCACTACGTCGATGTCGGCCTTGTGGGTGATCGAATCGATATTCCGCTTTTTCCGCGCGTATCGCGGGAGCAGACCATTCAGGGCTCGTTCTGGGGTAACAATAATGACCTCAGCGAGGTTATGGCGTTAGCGGCTCAAGGCAAAATCCGGCACACGATCAGCACTTTCGGGTTTGAGGACATCAATAAGCAAATTGATCTTCTAAGGTCCGGCGAAATCGTTGGACGAGGTGTGCTGAAATTCTAACTATTAAGACGAGTAGCCCCGTGCTCAGTGCGGGGCTACTTGTATAACTGAGCCCACTTAATAAAGGCGAGCTGCCAGCTTATCTTGCATTTTCATTGCCGCGAAAACCGCGGGCATGAACCACGCCGTTCCTCTGAAGAAGGGGATTGATGCAGGTGGTGAAAAGTCCAGGGCGGACGGTCGATCGACACCAAGAATTTTGTTCGCCACTTTAATGCCGGCCCATCGAAGCCACACAACACCGGAGCCACAGCACCCCGTTGCGTAATGAACGCCATCCTTTTGGAATATCCGAGGTATCATATCGCGGTTCATGGCGACGTACCCGAACCAACTATGCGAAATACCAACACCATCCAATTCAGGGAAAATCTTGGCCATCTCATGTCGAAGATGATCGGTTGGCCATGATGGATCGCCTGCGAATGTACCATCACGGCCTCCGAAAAGAAGCCGGGTTCCGTCGGGCGTGGGTCTGTAATAGTAGGTGAGTTTCCGCTTGTCCGAGATCATCATCTTAGACGGAATAATGCTCTCCATCAGCTCCGCTTTGAGTGGCTCCGTCACAATGATGCGGCTTCTCACAGGAACTATTCGAGTCTGAAGCCAAGGATCAGACGCGTCGCTATAACCGTTTGTCCCACTTACAACGTGTGACGCGCGCAGGGTACCCTTCTCGGTGGCGACCTCATATCCCTGTGCTGTATTTGATATCCCCATGACAGAAGTTTTGCTGACGATTGTGACGCCTTCCGCGCGCGCTATCCGTAGGAGTTCTGAGTGGAGCTTTGCGGGATGCACGCCGCCGACATCCATTCGCACACTTCCGCCTTTATAGAGGTCTGTACCTATGTAGCGAGCCATTTCCGATCTCGGGACGGCATAGGCTTCAATCCCGAAATTCTTGACCAGATAATCGCTGTCGCGCGCAAGCACTTCGTATTGAGAACTTGAAAGAGCGCCGGAGAAACGACCAGCAAGGCTGAAGTCGCAGTCGATCCTTTCGTCGGCAATGAATCTATATAAATCTTCGCGTGCCTCCACTGCCTCCGCGATTATCGCGTCGGCACGGTCAGAACCGAAGCGCTTCGTCATCTGTGCGTGGCTTAGCCGTAGATTTCCGCTCGTTATGCCGCCATTTCTTGTTGACGCCCCTTCACCTGGGGAGAGCTTGTCGATCACCACCACGTTGCGGCCAGCGCGCGCAAGCGTGATGGCAGCACCTAAGCCAGTGTACCCGGAGCCGACGATCGCGACATCGGTCGTCTTGGGAATTGGGACGAGGGGTTCGACTATTGGAGGCGCTGCCTCCCACCAGTAGGGCGTACTTTTTGGAGGCATAGTGCTTTACTCCTTGTGGCAGTTCAGGCGGCAGTGAGTTTGTCTATGCCGTACAAGACATTGACAACTCCAAGGGCTATGATCGCTATTAGCATTTGGACAGTTGCTATCGCGGCTATCGAGGGGTCGAACTGGTTCTGCATGTAGCTCAGCATGACCACGGGCAGAGTGCTGCTATCCGCGCCTCCGAAGAAAAAAGATAGCGGTAGGTTGTCGAGCGAAATCAGAGTGGAAAACAAAGCACCAGCGAAGATCCCGGGTTTGATGAGCGGAAGCGTGACGTCGAAGAACACACGTGGACGCGTCGCGCCCAGCACTGTTGCAGCCTCTTCGTAATCTACCGGGATAGCGCGATAAACGGCGAGAACCGTCCTGGAAATGTACGGAATGGCAACGATCGTGTGGGTTATCAACAGCGAGAGAAAAGAAACCCCGAGCGTCATCGCGGACAGCATATACAGGAGCGAAAATCCAAGCAGGATTGCAGGGACTGAGATTGGCGCTAGCATAAAGTTCTTGAAGAGCTGCGCTATCCAGCCTTGATCGCGTGCGGCCCAAATGGCGGCGGGAACACCGATGATCGTGCCGGCCAGACCCGATAGAACCGCTATCTCGATACTTACTAGAAGCGACTGCATGAAGGGCTTGTAATCGACGATCCGCTGGTACCATTCCAAGCTTAAGCCCGGCATCGGAAATGCGATGAAGCTGGACGAGGAAAAGGACACCACCACCACGATAATGATCGGAGCAAGCAGGAATCCAAAAAAGAGGAACACATAAAGCCCAAGTAGCAAAGCACCAACGCCAATCGGCTTCGTCCGTCTTTCGTTCACGGGGGTTGACATGGAGTTGGTCATTTTACGCCCTTTCTACGAAGGAAGCGAAGTTGGATTGCCATTCCGATTAGCGCGAATAGCAGCAGGACATTTCCCATAGCCGCCGCGAAACCTACGTTCTGCGTTAGAGTAAATTGCTGGAAGATAAGCAGTGACAGCGTCGTCACTTTGCCTCCGCCGAGCAAAAGCATCGTAAGAAAGCTGCCGTTGGTTAAAACGAAAACCAAAATACAACCGGTGGCGATCCCATCGAGGCTCAGGGGGAGCGTGACTGTCAGAAAGGTTCGGATTTTTGAAGCTCCGAGAATCTGCGCTGATTCCTCCAAGCTGAGGTTCACGCCTTGAAGTACTGACGTGATCGACAACACCATGAATGGGGCAAGCACATGAATTAGGCCGACGTAGACCATGACTTCCGTATTGACCATGTTGACCGGCTTAGCCATGAGGCCGATCTCGACCAGAACGGTGTTCACCAATCCCTTTCGAGAAAAAAGTACCGTCCAGCCAAAGGTTCTCATGATGATCGACGTCAAGAGCGGGGCGATTAGTAGGAAAACGAACAGCGAGTTCCACCTCCCCGCAAATCGCACCATGAAATATGCCACTGGGTAGCCCAAAAACAGACACGCTATCGTGGCGATCGCAGAAACCTTTACTGTCTGCCACACCACATTTAGGTAGTATGGATCAAGAAAAAGCGTTCGGTAGTACTGTAGTGGGTCTTCCGCAGGGAAACTGCGTAGGACATTTGCAAATAAAGGCAGCACGAAAAACGTCAGAAGAAAAATGAGGGCGGGGAGGGCCCACATTCCAGAAGCAATCCGAAACTCTTTGCTTTTGCGCTCTCCTACCGAACTGGTCGCTCCCAGTTTCTCAAGAGGCAAGGTGAAGTCTTGTGTCATCGTGCTGTACCCCCTTCGGTAAGAAGGATTGCATATTTCTGAGGCCAGCTCAGGCCGATGAAGCCATCGCTCCCCGCTTCGGTTTTTTCGTTGCTGTAGACGTAAAGGGGCCTTTTGGTCCCGGGCAGGTCGAGCTCGTAGGCGTAGTAGCTTCCACGAAATACCACGCCGCGCACTTTCGCTCTAAGGTCACCGGACGTCGGGTCGATTGCAAGTCGTTCCGGCCTCACTGCCATTCTAACCTTGCTGGAATTTTTCAGATGAGGCGGTCCGGACACCTTCACAATTGGCGCATCCGGAAGCGAAAGCGCCACATTCCAGAGGCCTTCACCACCTTGGCCCACGATCGTGCCGTCAAAAATGTTTGCCGTGCCGAGGAACTCCGAGACGAACTGATTTTGCGGACGTTCATAAATCTCGATAGGCGTCCCGATCTGAACAACCTCACCCTCTGCCATGACGGCGACTCGGTCCGACATAGTCAGAGCTTCTTCTTGGTCGTGTGTCACAATGATTGACGTGGTGCCCACGCGGCGTTGGATCTCGCGGAGTTCAAACTGCATGCTCTCACGTAGGTTTCGATCAAGAGCGCCTAGCGGTTCGTCCAACAGAAGGATTTTCGGATCGGTGACCAATGATCGTGCCAGGGCAACTCTTTGCTGTTGGCCGCCCGACATCTGATGGATGTGCCGACCTTCGAACGAAGAAAGACGAACCAGCTCCAACATGCTTCGGACCTTCTTTGTTCGGTCCGCGGCGTTTACGCCACGCATCTTCAAACCATAAGCTACATTTTCTCCGACGGTCATATGTGGAAACAAGCTGTAGTTCTGGAAAACCATGCCAAGGCCGCGTTTGTTCGGAGGCAAATCTGTAACGTCAACACCGCCGATCATGACGTTGCCGGTGTTAGGTGTGGTGAAGCCTGCAATCATGCGTAAGGTGGTTGTTTTCCCGCATCCTGATGGGCCAAGAAGCGCGAGCATTTCACCCGCTGCGACATGAAGGGACGTTGGCCTCAAAGCGTGAATAGGACCGTAACGCTTACTTATGTTCTGGAGATCCAGAGGTACCGATGCATTCATTGCTGTTCTCCTATGTTTTTCAGTTAGAGCTGCCTGTCCAGCGACACTGGGCCGATAACCCAAAATACCTCAGCCGGTTGGTCTCCGGCATGTCGAAAGCTATGCGGAACAAGGGCTCCAAAGGCAAAGCTATCCCCGGCTGACAAGCGAGTTTCATCGTGTCCCACGCGAAGAAATATCTCCCCCTTAAGTACCATGCCGCCTTTCTCTGCCGGATAGGTGAGCGGGTGCTCTCCCGACGAACCGCCTTTATCGATGTGCAGGATCATCAGCTGTAAGCTGTGCTGGCTCTTCGAAGCGAGAAGTTCCTTATTTAGGTGTCCAAGTTCCAATATCGGACGATCATTTGCGCGCCTGACGAAATCGGGATCTCCCTTTGGATGTCCCGTAGACGGTTCGAACATAACGCTCATCGGCGCGTCGAGTGCGCGCAGGATGGCCGACAGAATGCGCACCGAAGGATTCGATACGTCGCGTTCGACTTGGCTGAGCATTCCAACAGACACACCCGAAAGCGCTGATAGCTGCACAAGAGATAGGGACTTGGTTTTGCGAAGCCGTCGGATGACGCCTCCTACCGGGGTGTGGTGATCAAAAGCGATAGATCGCTCTTCAGGCGCACTCGACGTTAAAGAAACCTGGCCTGGCGCACTCCTAGAAGCTTGCTCGGACTCAGCCATTATTCACGCCTCCAAAAATCACCGAGCGACGAATTTTCAATATTTTGATCCTGTTAGTAATGTGAAGAGCAAAGCACACCAGTCCTATCCGGTCTGATAAACTCTAAGTTCCAACACCGGACTTCACTCCGATTGGTCGAGCAAATCGAGCAAAACGGCGTGAAATTCCGGGAAAATCGATCCGCGAACGTTGCCCTACCTTGTGGCAGCTTTCATGTTGAGAGGTAGGGTCGTCCTCAAGGTGCCGTCGGGCAAGTGAAATCAGATATGCGTGGAATTATGCTATCTCGAAACGTACCGTAGTCTCACTTACTTCGGTGTATCCCGAGGAAGGCTTTGCCGATAAACGAAACAGTGGGAACGAAAAAATGAGCAAATGCAGCAGTGTAGGTCCGGTCTTGGCTCTTTTGAGTGGTACGATACTGTCGACATCCGCCATGGGGGCGGATTTGACCGTGGGTGCCTTTGGCGGTGTGTGGGAGCAGTCTCTTCGTGCCTGTGTCGTTGAGCCCTTTGAGAAAGAAACCGGGAAAACGGTTGAAGTCGTACTGGGATCGCCAGTGCAGTGGATTAACCAGATTGCGGCAAACCCGGCGCAGCCTCCTGTTGACATCGTCTTCGTTCCTACGGAGCAAGCGTATGAGATGATCGACAAGAAACTCGCCGATGCCTTCACTAACGAGACGGTCAAGGTGTTGCCCGATCTGAATCCAGATCTCGTGAAGTTCGGCGAAGGCTTCGGTGTTGTGTTCGACTATGGAGCGATGGGCGTAATTTACAATTCGAAGAAGATCGAGAAGCCAATCGAGACTTGGGAATACTTCTTTGTCGGTGTGGAGAATGGTGATTTCGTCGCGACTATCCCCAGCATCAGCTATCCGAGTGCGCTCAGCGCCAGTCTCTGGAACATCTCCAAAAACAGCGGCGGCGACGAGGCGAACGCGCAACCTGGTTTGGACCGCGTTAAAAAGATGATGGAGAGCGGCGAGCTCGATTTCTGGAGTGATCCAAATCAAGTGCTTAACGGCCTCGCATCTGGAGAAATTGACGCAGCTATGTACTGGGACGGCCGTTCGTGGGCATTTATTCAGGACGGCAACCATCCTGACTTCAAATATGTGACGCCTAAGCCAGGTGGCCCAGCTGCGTTAACGTGGATTCAGAAGGTCAAGAACAGCACGGACCTCGGCTGGAAGTTTGTGGACATTGCGCTCGGAGCTGAAGGACAGGGATGCTTCGCAAGTAAAACGCGTTACGGCGTGGCAAACCTCAAGGCGAAATTCGATCCTAAGGTCGAGCCGATGATTACAAAGTACGAAGACCTGGCGATCCCGTCGTACCGTGAAATCAATAAAACTCGCGACAAGGTCATCGACGCCTGGAACAAGCAAATCGGGCGATAAGCCCGCCCTTTGCTTCACGCGTACAGCAATCTTTCTCAACTCTGAAAAGCCTGGAGATTACCATGGCATACCGCGTCGGTGTAGATATCGGCGGGTCCTTCACGGACTTTGCCTTATTCGATGAAGAAACCAAGTCTCTCAAATCACTGAAAGTATTCTCCAGGCCAGACCAGCCGGGCAGCGAGATTCTCAACGGCATTAAAGCCGCGGGCGAGCGGTACGGCATTACTCCGGATCAGATCGCCTATTTCACGCATGGAACGACGGTAGGGATTAACACCGTCATTCAACGGAAGGGCCTTAAGCTCGCATTGTTCACGACAGAAGGCTTCGGTGACGTTCTCGAGATCGCTCGATTGAAAATCCCCGACATGTACAACCTGCTTTCCAGGCGGCCCGCACCATTGATCACCCGCGATCGTGTTTGGCAAATTAAGGGCCGTCTCAATTTCGACGGTACCGTGCGAGAGCCTCTTGATGAGTCACAGGTGGTTTCCGCGCTTGAAGCAGCACGTCGGGAGGGTGTCGACGGCATTGTCATTGCCTTCATTCATGGCTACCGCAATTCTGAACACGAGAGTCGAGCAGCTGAAATCATCGCCTCTCACGCGCCGGATCTGCCCGTGTTTCTTTCATCGACGACCTGGCCGATCATTCGCGAATATGAGCGAACGGTCACCGCTGTCATCGGAGGTTACGTTCAGCCCCGTGTGTCGCACTACCTGACTTCGCTGCAAGAAGCGCTCAAGTCAGTAGGAGTTTTGGCGGAGCCACACCTTACCAAATCGAATGGCGGCATCATGACAGCCGAACAGGGTAAGCGCGAGTGTGTCCAGATGATACTCTCCGGAACGGCTGCAGGCGTAATCGGCGCGGCTTATGTCGCCAAGGTCGCCGGTATCGAGAAGTGCATGAGTCTGGATATCGGGGGCACATCTGCCGACGTTGCAATTATTATTGACGGAGAACCTCAATACGGTGTGGGCGAGCAGATCGGTGATTTCCAGATCTACATTCCGTCGGTCTCCGTTGCCTCCATCGGGGAGGGCGGTGGTTCAATCGCCTGGGTGGACAATCAGAATGTCTTACGCGTCGGTCCCGAGAGTGCAGGCTCGCGGCCCGGCCCAGCCTGTTATGGAAACGGCGGCACTGAACCGACAATTACTGATGCTTTCGTAGTATTGAATCTGATTGGCCACGGAGATCTGGGCTACAACTCCGTCACGGTTGATAGGCAGAAAGCGATCACGGCGGTTGAGAAGCTGTCGACCAGGCTCGGACGTACCGTAGAGCAGACGGCGGAGGCCATCATCGATATCGCAGTGTCGGGAATGTACACCGACGTTTCGGCCCTTGTGTCACGGTTTGGCATTGATCCCCGTGAATTCTCGCTCTTAGCTTTTGGCGGCGCAGGTCCGATGAACGCATGCCACCTGGCACGCGAAATCCACTCCAAAGAAGTTGTCGTTCCACCTACCCCCGGAGTTCTCTCCGCTTTGGGCGGCCTGATCGCCGACTTGAAAAACGATTTCATCAAGACCGTGTACACAGACCTCTCGACCGAAGCTATGCCGACGGTAAGAAACGAGTTTAGGCTCTTGAATGAGGCCGCTAACAGGTGGCTTTTCGACGATCAGGGCCATCAGGGCGACCATCGCGTAACTTATTCGGCCGAGATGCGATATCGTGGTCAGAGTTTCGAAATAGACACGCCGTTCAATGGAGAAGATCTCGAGGATGAGACAGCCGCAGTACAGGCTCTTGCCGCGGCGTTCCATAACGAACATGCACGTGTTTATGGTCATGCGGATCATCACGCTCCAATCCAAATAATCAGTCTTCGTCTGATCATTTCCGGCTCTGTGAAAAAACCTGAATTTACACGGTTCGAACTGGTTGAAAAAATGGCTACCCCGGAGCGCAAGGTGGACGTTTATCTGGGAGGAGAATGGACGACCGCTGACATATACGATCGCGAGAAGTTAACATCAGGCCAATTTCTTTCTGGCCCAGCGATCATTACCCAGTCCGACACAACGACAGTTGTGCTTCCAGGCTTCGCCGCGCATGTCGACGAATTCGCAAACATCCGTATCCACGAGGAGGCCGCAGCATGACCATCGACAACGCAACCTCTCTTCGCGTCCTCGCCAATTATTGCGCAGCTGCCGCTGAGAGCATGGGCTGGACTCTGATGCGAACAGCTCACTCGACCTTTGTTAAAGAGACTGAAGACTTTTCTTGCCAAGTCCTCACACCGGAAGGCCTCACTGTCGCATCCCCTCGCACCTTTGGAGCCACTTGGTACACCGGTCTTGATTACAGCGGTGTTCTTGGGCGCTTTGAATACAAGGAAGGGGACATCTGCGTCTGCTCCGATCCATATTCCGGCTTTGTCGCGACCCATGCGCCTGATCTGCATATGTGGAAGCCAGTTTTCTGGGACGGCGAACTGATGTGCTTCGTCGGCAATCACATTCATAACACCGACGTGGGTGGTGCAGTCCCAGCTTCCCTGTCGAGGTCCCTGACAGAGGTCCATCAAGAGGGTATCCGCATACCCCCGATGCGACTAATGCGCGACGGAAAAATGAACCAGGACCTAATCGACATAATCTCCACAAACGTTCGTATGCCGGAGCAGAATTGGGGCGATCTCAATGCGCAGATAGCCTGCGTTGCGGTTGGCGAAGCCAAAGTTCACGATATCATCCGTCGCTTTGGAAAAGAAAGTTTCAAGTCAGGCCTCGGGCAGCTGCTAGACTACTCCGAAGCCCAAGCAAGAAAAGTTATCGCCAGCCTGCCTGACGGCGAATATTTCTTTGCCGACTTCGCGGACGAGGACCAGGCTGGCGGATATCCCGTCCGTATCGCTGTAACCCTCAAAATAGAAGGCGATAGCCTGACTGTGGATTTTACGGGATCCGACCCGCAGTTAGTGTCTTCCCTGAATATGCCGACAGGGGGTAACGAGCGACATGCACTGGTGATGGTCGGCGTTATGTACGCACTGTACTGCCTCGACCCGACGATGCTCTTGAACTCGGGGCTGGTGCGCCCCGTTAAGGCAATACTCCCAGAGGGTACGGTTGTTAACGCCACAAGCCCTGCCGCTGTCGGCATGCGCAGTCTGATGTGCAATCTGGCACAAGCTGCTGTAATTGGCGCATTCTGCCGTGTCGCTCCCGATCGGATGCCGGCATCGCCTGGAAACGGCCTCTCAATCATGAACGTCAAGACGTCAACACGAGGCGGTCGGACGATTATGGCGTCAATCGGTCCCGTCGGTGGCGGTGCTGGTGGCGGTCCGAGAGCCGATGGCGTCGAAGGATGCGGAGCGAATATGTCGTTCTTGAAAAATACTCCGGTCGAGATAAACGAAGCCGAGGTGCCGATCGCGATCCATCGTTATGGCCTCATTCCCGACTCGGGAGGACCTGGTCGCTATCGGGGTGGACTGGCTTTGGAAATGCAATTTCAGCTCTTCTCCCCGCAGTCTATGGTGACAGCGAGAAACCGGGACCGATCCAATTTTTCCGCATGGGGCCTCCGGGGCGGGCAGTCGGGCGCGGTTTCGCACTTTGTCAAAAACCCAGGAACGAGCAAAGCGGTGGAGCTAGGTTCAACGGACATTGTGCATTGTGATCCGGGCGATATCATACTCATTCAGGGTCCGGGAGCTGGGGGATATGGCCCAGCGCACGAGCGGCCTATCGAAGACGTGCTGTTAGATATCAAGCGCGGTTTTGTCACCGTAGACCACGCCAGGAGCCGCTACGGAGTAGCCGTCGATGTTGACGGATTAGTCGACGAGGAAGCGACACGCGATCTCCGAGAGGATATTATAGCTGCTTATCGACCAACGGAATTCGGACACGGACCTTACAGGGTTGCGTTCGAAGAAGTATGGACTGAAAAGCGGTATGCCGCGCTGACCAGGATTTTAGCAACCCTTCCCGTGTCCTGGAGATATTTCGTAAAGCACCGGATCTTCGCCGCAATCGGTGACGTCAACCCACTCTCGGCAAATGACGATAACGACGTTTTCGAAGCCTACCGGCAATTAGTCGAGCAGTTTCCCGATCTACCCGACATCGACAGCTTGCGGGTTAGGCAGGCGGCAGAATGAATGACTGGAGGACTCTTCAATGACTGCTATGAACAAAACGTCAGCCGCTGAGACTAACAGCAGCAGTGCTTCGCTGCTCTTCAGCAGCCTCAGAGTACGGGATGTGACGTTCCCGAACCGAATCGTTCTTGCGCCGATGCAAATGTATAAGACTGCGCCAGACGGTATGTTCACTGACTGGCATTTTCAACACCTTGCTCGCTTTGCAATCGGCGGTGCTGGCACGGTGATGACCGAAGGTCTGATCGTCGATCCCGTTGGCCGCAACACATACGGGGATTGCGGAATCTGGAATGATGATCAGATTGCCCCTTTAAAAAAGTTCGTAGATTTTCTTCACGGTAACGGCACTTTGGCGGCTTGCCAGCTGCATCACGCGGGCCCGAAGTCCGCGCGACAGCGTCCTTGGGAGGGGCTGGGTCCGTTGGGAGAGGCTGAAGCGTCAAAAGGCGAGGCTCCCTGGCAGCCGGTGAGCTCTTGCGATGGGCGGTCCGTGGATGGCTGGCACCAGCCACGCGGTTTGACGCCGGACGAAATTAAGCAACTCGTGGATGCCTACGGCGCTGCGGCGGCACGCTGTGATAAAGCAGGTTTTGACGTAGTTGATGTCCATGCGGCCCATGGATATCTGCTTCACTCTTTCCTGTCTCCGGTCGCGAACACTCGCACCGACGAATACGGTGGCGATCTGAATGGTCGCATGCGAATTGCGCTCGAGGTAGCATCCGCAATCCGGGCAAACTGGCCTGAGACGAAACCAATATTCTTCCGTATCTCGTCCGTCGACTGGAGGAAGGATCTTGATACACGTAGCGATGGCTGGACGATTGAGGACAGCGTTGTACTGGCGCGGGAGTTGAAGAAGCGCGGAGTGGACGTGATCGATTGTTCATCCGGCGGTATTCGTGCGGAAAACTCGCTGATGGATTACGCAAAGCAGAGGCGCAAGCTGACGCGTGGTCACCAAGTGCCATATGCAGAGCAGATCCGGCGTGAAACTCCCATTTCGACGATGGCGGTAGGCGTGATCCTCGATGGACCTCAAGCGGAAGCTATTCTTCAGGCAGGGCAGGCGGACCTCATCGCCGTTGGCCGTGAGTTTCTTACTGATCCGCATTGGGGGCTCCACGCTGCTCAGCAGCTTGGTGTCGATCCTGAGTGGTCCCTATGGCCGCCGAGCTACGGCTGGTGGCTAAGCTTGCGCGAAAAAATCGGGATTGAATAGGATAATGCCGACCAACAGCGCGGTAAGCATGTTTCTGTTTTAATTTCGAAAATTTCGGGCAAACTCACGTTATTTGAGAGAGGCCGAGATGAACCTTGCTTCGTGTTACTACCTAATAAAAGTCGCCGAGCACGGCAGCCTGTCGAATGCGGCAGTCGTGCTCGGCGTCACTCAATCTGCATTGAGCCGCGCTGTCCGCGAAATGGAATCAGAACTCGGTGTCGCGATATTCCATCGCGACGGCCGTGGCGTCAGCCTTACCGAAGACGGAAAGGTTGTTCTTGAAGCGGCACAGTCAGTGAGCGCGACAATGGCCGACTTGAGATCCGTCCTGGATGCCTCTAAAGGTGGTACGGCGAAGGAAATCACAGTCGGCTTAATGCCCTCCACGGCCAAATTACTTACAGTGCCGTTGATGGCCAGACTGCGCGAGGATTTCCCTGGTACAAGGATGCAGATTGTCGAGGGCGCGACCGGACATCTCGTTGAGTGGCTCAATGATGGTCGCCTTGACCTTGCGGTCACCAATGGCAGCACGGCCATCAAGCGATTCAATCCCGAGCCCGTGGTTACTCACCACCTGCATCTTGCCGCAGCACGAGGCGGACCTAAGCTACCATCCCAGATAACATTTTCGGAACTTGCATCCTATCCGTTGGTCATTCAAAGCCGTAGCCACTCGACAAGACGTGAGATCGACAACATCGCGACAGAGCAGGGTGTTCGACTCAATATCGCGGTTGAAGCCGATAGCTTGACCGCAATCTCGCAGCTCGTTGCGGCCGGCTTGGCTTACGGCCTGATACCGCACTTCGCAGTGGACAACCGTACGACACAAAGCGCGGTCGTCATTGATCCCAGTATCGAACGCACGATTTGCTTGGTTACTCCTCTTGCAGGTATTCGTGGGCAGGGCCTAAGCCAAATGATCCGCAGCTTCAGGACCGAAATTAGGTCGGTCTACAAGCGTTTCGCCGAACTGTCGGAGGATAGCCTGCCGGACTGACCAACTCGACCGGCGCAGTGCGAAAACCTGTTATGAGGAGCTAAGTGTGCAAAGCTCGTCTACTTCTACTTCAGGATTTTTGAACCGGAGGCAGAAATGGGCCATCGCATCGGCGTTGACATCGGGGGGTCTTTTACAGACTTCGCCATACTAGACGAACACACAAATACTCTGAAGGCGTTGAAAGTATTTTCACGACCGGACAAGCCGGGGGCCGAGATCGCTGCGGGCATTAGTCTGGCTGGAGAGCGTTATGGAATCGCTCCCTCGGACATCACCTACTTCACTCATGGCACAACCGTCGGAGTGAATACGGTGATCCAGCGCAAGGGCATAAAGCTCGCGTTGTTCACAACCGAAAATTTTTCCGATGTGCTGGAACTCGGTCGCCTGAAACTTCCTAACATGTTCGACCTGTTGTCCCGACGTGCCGAACCGTTGGTGACGAGGGATATGATATGGGGCCTCGCCGAGAGGATGCAGGCTGATGGCTCTTCTCTACGAGATCTCGATCCTGAAAGCGTCGAATTGGCGACGCGTGCCGCAATGAAAGCAGGGGCCGAGGGTATTATCATATCCCTCCTGCACTCGTACCGGAACCCGCAGCACGAGCTTGAAGCTAAGCGACTAGTAGAAGGGTTCGCCCCCGGTATTCCGGTCTTCACTAGCGCTGAAGTGTGGCCAACGATTCGAGAATACGAGCGTACAACCACCGCTGTGATCGGCGGTTATGTCCAGCCGAGGATAGCTCATTATCTTACGTCGTTGCAGCAAGCCTTGAAAGATATTGGAGTGCCCGCGGAGGCAAGGCTCACTAAGTCGAATGGCGGTGTGATGAGCGCCGAACAAGGTAAGACCGATTGCGTGCAGATGATCCTTTCGGGCACGGCGTCCGGTGTTATCGGTGCGAGCTTTGTTTCGCAGATATGCGAACTGAAAGAGTGCATGAGCCTGGATATCGGGGGCACCTCGGCCGACGTAGCTCTGATCATTGACGGTAAACCGCAATATGGGATTGGTGAGTATATCGGCGACCACCAGATTTACGTTCCATCGATCTCGGTGACTTCTATCGGTGAAGGTGGCGGTTCGGTTGCGTGGGTCGACGATTACGGAGTGCTAAAGATTGGCCCAGAAAGCGCCGGATCCACGCCGGGGCCTGCATGCTATGGGCGGGGTGGGGTTAAGCCGACGATAACCGACGCTTTTGCGGTGTGCGGTATGATCGGTCAGGCGGACTTGGGTTATAACGCGGTAAAAGTGGATGTTGATGCTTCGCGCCGTGCCGTTGAGACACTTACAGCGGCGACCGGGCAAACTGTCGAAGAGACTGCCGAGGCAATCATCAATGTGGCGATCTCCGGCATGTACGCAAAAATTACGGGATTGGTTACGCGGTTCGGAATAGATCCGCGTTCGACTGCGATGATGCCATTTGGTGGCGCAGGACCCATGATGGGCTGCCTTCTGGCGAGTGAGATGGGGATGCCTGAAACGGTTATTCCGACAACTCCCGGAGTGTTATCCGCTCTCGGGGGATTGGTTGCAGACCTCAAAAACGACTTCATCAAAACAGTTTATCTGGATCTCACAGATGGAGACCTGCCAGTCATCCGAGAAGGGTTTGAGTATCTGCGCTCAGCTGGTGAGCAGTGGCTCAGAGATGATCAAGGATATGAGGGTGAAGGTCACGTCACATATTCCGCCGACATGAGATACAGGGGACAGTCCTACGAGATTGAGACGGTTCTGCCGCAAGAGTCCGTTCTGAATGGAGACGTCGCGGCGTTGGAGGATGCGTTTCATGTTGCTCACGAGCGCGTGTACGGACATGCACAGCGGGGATCACGAGTCCAGCTTGTCAATCTTCGCCTTGTCGTGGCCGGACGTCATCAAATGCCAGAGCTTCCCCGGCTCCCAGCCGCCACCGGTGCTCCTGTGCCGATTCGCGAGATCAGTTGCTGGACCGGTGGACGGTGGACCCCTGTTCAACTTTATTCCCGCAAGGATCTTTTGGCGGGTCATCAATTTCAGGGCCCAGCGGTTGTCGCGCAAGACGACACCACATCTTGGATCCCTGAGGGGTTCTCAGTGTCGGTAGACGCGTTTGGCCACCTTCGCGCAATCAAGGAACAAGAAAATGCTGCAGACCAGAAAAATTAACCGCGCAATGCTGCAAGTCCTTGCGGACTATTGTGCGGCAACGACAGAAGCCATGGCTTACACGCTTATGCGGACGGCACATTCCAGCTTCGTTAAAGAAACTGAAGATTTCACCACGCAGCTTGTGACACCGCGCGGTGAGACGTTCGCCTCCCCGAAGGGACTTGGTGCGACATGGTTCACAGGCCTGGATTACGGACCAGCTCTGCGTATGATCGAGAAATACGAAGAAGGTGCGGTGTATCTCACATCGGATCCTTATTCCGGTCACGTAGCAACCCATGCGCCTGATGTTCACGCCTGGAAGCCCGTCTATCATCTTGGTGAGCTTGTCTGTTTCGTCGCGTGCCATGTCCATCACACGGATGTGGGAGGGGCCGTCCCGGCTTCTCTCTCGAGGTCGCTGGTTGAAGTTCAGCAGGAAGGCATTCGCATCCCGCCGATGAAAGTCTGGCACGCGGGTGAATTCGATCCTAATCTCGTACGGATCATTGAAACTAACGTTCGGATGGGTGAGCAGAACTGGGGCGATCTCAACGCTCAGATTGCCTGCTTGAACACAGGCGAAGCGAAAGTCCATGAAATGATCAAGCGCTTCGGCGTAGAGGTGATCCGAGCTTGCCAGTCCGAACTGCTTGACTACGCCGAGGCGCAGGCAAGGTCTGTCGTCGCGACAATTCCTGATGGCGAATACTTCTTCGCTGATTACGCTGACGAGGACAGCGATAATGGTGTGCCCTGCCGTGTGGCCGTGACGCTAAAGGTTCAGGGAGATAGTTTGATTCTCGACTTTACTGGGTCTGACCCGCAGTTGGGCTCATCGCTTAACATGCCCACAGGCGGTAATCCAAGACATGCCCTCGTAACCATCGCGGTCGTTCTGGTTCTCTCTACCTTGCATCCGGGCCTGGTGCTCAACTCAGGCACCACGCGACTGGTGAACGCTATTCTGCCTTCTGGCACGGTGATGAATGCCGTGGCGCCGGCTGCCGTCGGGATGCGCAGCCTAGTTGTCGCCGTCTCACAGCTCGCGATACTGGGTGCGTTTCAGCAGGCACTTCCCGACAGGCTGGCAGCGTCTCCGGGCGGAGCGGCATCTTTGCTTAACGTTAAGACGCTGGACAGGACAGGCCGACAGATTATGGCATCCATCGGCCCAGTTAGCGGCGGCGGCGGCGGCGGACCATCAAGAGACGGCGTGGAGGGCAGTGGTGGTAATCGATCATTCCTACGCAATACTCCTGTTGAGATAAACGAGGTTGAAGTTCCTATCCATATTGAAAAATATGGCCTAGTACCCGATTCAGGTGGCGCCGGCCGCTTCCGCGGCGGCACCGCGATGATTATGGAATTCAAGGTCTTTTCGCCGAATTCCGTTGTTACGGCTCGTAACAGAAACAGGACACGTTTTGCATCCTGGGGTGTTCTTGGAGGGCATGCTGGCAAGGTATCGTCATTCTATCGAAATCCGGATTCCAGTACCGCAAGTGAAAACCTCGGCAACACCGACGTGATCCGCTGCAAACCCGGTGACACCATACGTATAACTGGCCCCGGCGGAGGTGGTTACGGTAATCCAGCCGAGCGTCCGGTTGAGGAAGTATTGACCGATGTTCGAGCTGGTTTCGTGACATTGCAAGGTGCTGCGATTGATTATGGCGTAGTGCTCAAGCAGAACGGTGGCGTGAACGAAGAGGAAACTCATGCAGCAAGATCGGTTTTCAATAAGCATGTGGGGAGGTTCGATTTCGGTCGCGAACGCTACGAGTACGAGGCGATTTGGACGCGTGAGCGTTACGACGCCCTAACGCTAATACTTGCCGCGTTGCCTGTAAGCTGGCGTTTTTATGCCAAGCACCAGATATTCGAAGCTGTCGCGGAAATCGCACCTGATAGGGGAGGCCATCAAGAGGTTTACGAGGCATATGCAAATCTCGCCGCATTGCATTCGGAACTTCCGCCGCTAAGTGCGATTCAAATGGCATAATTCGCTATCGGTTAACGTGAAATCAGCACCAAACCCGCTTATCCAAAACGGGGGCGACATCTAACGCAGGAGGTCGCCTCCGACTTGTGACAGTTCCGATTGTTTCTGATTGACTTCGATCAATAGATAGCCGGTGTCACCACCCATATTATCTCGACGGGCTGGTCGCCTGCACACCAGAAGCGGTGGAGCTTAGTCGCGGCAAAAGCAAAACTGTCGCCTGCGTCCAGTATGTGTTCTTGGCCCGCTACGTCGAGGCCCAGTTGCCCGGCGATAACGACACCACACTTCGATCCGCTATCGTTGCTGTATGGCTGCTGTCCTGAACTACCACCAGGTTGAATGATGATCTTCAGCATCTGAATGCCGGGTATCGCGTCAGGTGACAGCATCTCCTTTGTCATGGCGTTACTCGATAGGTTCAACAAGCGCCGTGCTGAGGACCGAACGATGATATCGTCATTTTCTCCTTCGGGCACATCAAATAGCCAACCGACCGGCATTTTAAGTGCAGAGCATATTAGTCGAAGCGATCGTAGCGACGGTGTAGCGACTCCCCGTTCGATCTGACTGAGAAGACTGACCGATATTTCGGCTTTGTCGGCGACCTCCTGTAGCGAAAGACCTCGGATCGTTCGCCGCAATCTGAGCTTGCGACCGACGCTATCATCAGCGTCATTTGCCGATTTTGAAGGTTGAAGCTGGTCTGACATCGAGATCTCCGAAATGTCACTGCTTGTATAAAACATTGGTCTCCGACGCAATTAGATAAAAAATAGATCTATAAATTGAAGTGCTGTTGCAAAATATGTGATGTCATGTTTCCATGCTCGAAATTTCGAGGGAGATTATCCATGCGGGTTGGCATTGAAGTTGGGGGGACGTTTACTGACCTTGTGGCGGTCGACGGAGATCGGGTCGAGGTAGTTAAGGTGGCAAGTACGCCGCATAGTCCCGACATCGGCGCGTTTAGCGCGCTAAAAGCTGCTGGGATCGAACCTAAAAATGTGGTTGACCTTGTCCACGGGTCAACAGTGGCAACAAATGCGATTCTCGAAAGAAAAGGAGCAAATGTCGCGTTTGTGACTACCGAGGGATTTCGAGACCTTCTCTTCTTTCAACGACACGACCGTAGGAATATCTACGATCTACGTTACAAGAAGCCCGCTCCTCCTCTTCGGCGGAAGGACTGCTTCGAAGTAGCCGAACGCCTAGACGCACGGGGCGAGATCGTCCTTCCGTTGGATGAGAGCAGGGTGGTTCATGAGCTGATCCCCCAGATCGCGGAAGGCAATTACCAAGCCGTTGCTATATGCCTACTGTCGGCTTATCAAGCGCCGGCCCATGAGGCGAGAGTAAAGGAACTTATAGGAAAGCATCTTCCGCAAGTTCAGGTCGCGTGTTCCCATGAGATCGCGCGAGAGTTTCGCGAATACGAGCGCTCTACGACCACGGTACTTTCTGCCTATGTACAGCCGGTCATAGACAGATATCTGGCGCGCTTTGAAGAAACGCTAGCAGCCGCAGGCTTTGTAGGTGGTTTCAGCGTGATGCAATCGAACGGTGGTAGGCTCCCATCGATCGCGATGCGAAGCAATTCAATCACCGCTTTGTTCAGCGGCCCTGCCGCAGGCGTTGTAGGAGCAATTGGGCAAGGTGCGCGGTCTAACCGGAGAGATCTGATAACGTTCGACATGGGCGGGACCTCTACCGACGTTTGCCTTATTGTCGACGGTGTTCCATCGTCTTCGCCAGAAACAGAGGTTGACGGCCTCCCCATCCGTACACCCGTTCTCGATATCGCGACTGTTGGTGCCGGAGGCGGCTCTATAGTTTGGATCGATGACGGCGGCATGCTCCGTGTTGGTCCACAGAGTTCAGGAGCGTCTCCTGGCCCGGCTTGCTACGGACGAGGAGGTACTCTGCCCACCGTAACCGACGCGCATGTTGTACGCGGCACTATAAGACCAGAAGCATTCCTTGGGGGAGCAATGCCACTGGATGTAGACAGTGCTCATCGCGCTTTCGAAGAGGTTGCAAGCAGGCTCGGCATGTCGATCAGAGACGCCGCTTCCGCCGCTATGAGGCTTGCAGTGGCGAACATCGTTCGCGCAGTGCAGCTCGTGTCCACCGAGCGAGGTCGTGATCCTCGGGACTACGCCTTGCTGCCATTCGGCGGAGCTGGTCCGCTGCTCGCCGCCGAAATTGCGGAGGAACTAGGTTGCCGCGAAGTTATAGTTCCCCCGAATCCTGGCGTGATTTCGGCTTTCGGCCTTCTGGCGGCAGATTACTTCAAGGTTTCGAGCTCGACACATCGTATGCCGCTGGAAGAACAATCCATAGCAGTCGTATTTCATGAATTCACGATGTTTCGCCAGAAGGCGGAACGCGATTTCAAAGCAATGGGCCTAGACGGTGCGCTTTCTTATGAGCTGACAGTCGACATGAGGTTCGTTGGACAGGCCTTCGAAATTCCAGTGGAGCTGGATCCAGCGCGATTAGCGGGACTTCGGGCCTCAGATCTTGCGAATGAATTTTCTTCGGCGCACAGGCGAATTTATCTTCACGGCGGAGAGCCGGGGCGGAAAGTTGAGATCGTCGGACTCCGCTTCGGCGTTCGTCGTAAACTCGAAAAACTACCTGATTTCCGAGAACGTTCTTCCGGGACGGAAAGCTCCGGCGAGAGCGAAGTTTGGACCAATGGCGGTTCAGTTACTGCAAGACTCATTCGCGCAGATTCTCTGGTCGCGGGGGATTCCATCACCGGGCCTGCGATGATCGAAGGTTATAGTTCTACTCTGTGGGTGGCTCCCGGTTGGGTCGCTGAGCGCGATGAGCCCGGTAATATCATTATGAGGAAGGTTTGAAGCAAATGTCCAAGCCCCAAGAGACGCTCGACCCCGTTGACTACGCCATTATAAGCCAGTCGCTGATTGCCGCTGCGCGGGAGATGGGTGCGAAGTTGATACGCTCCGCATATTCAACCGTGCTTCGAGAAGCGAGAGACGGATCGGCCGCCCTACTTGATGCGCACGGTAACACGATCGCACAGGCTGAGCTTATTCCGATACAGCTCGGAACGATTGGTCATGTCTTCCGGACCTGCTCCGAGCTATATCCGAACGACACGCTCACGCCAGGCGACTTCTTCATCATAAACGATCCGTACTCAGGCGGCCAACACCTCCAAGACATCTTCCTCTTTCATCCTATTTTTGTCGAAGGAAAGATCATTGGGTTCTCGGCGTCCGTCGCACACCATTTGGATATCTCCGGCGGTGACCCCGGTCTAAATATCGCTGCACCTGACATTTATGCAGAAGGTCTTATACTCCCCCCGTTGAAGCTCAATATGGAAAAGGACTGGCACGGCGGTGCGTTTGAAAGGCTCATCCGGGCAAACGTCCGAGTTCCCCACCAGACAATGGGCGATTTTGATGCGCAGATTGCGGCAAACGCGATAGGCGCTCAACGGGTCGGTGAGCTTGCCAACCGTTATGGCTACAGCAAGATTGTCGATGTGATGGCTGCTTTGCTGGATTACTCAGAAGCGCGCATGCGTGCGGCTTTGAGAGAAATCCCTGATGGCGTTTACATTGGTGTAGACGCCATCGATGACGACGGGATCGGCGAGGAGCCACTGGCAATCAGGGCCAAGGTCACGATCAAGGGAGACTCTGCTGAGATTGATTTCGACGGCACGGCCGCACAGGTTCGCAGGAACCTGAATGCTCCGTATGCCGCAACGATATCGGCCGCCCTGTGCTGCCTTAAAGCAGCGTTGACCAGTCCCGATATCCCATTCAACGGGGGCGCGTTCAGGCCTATTACGATCTCTGCGCCCAAAGGCAGCATCCTGAACCCCAATCATCCAGCGCCGGTGCGCGCGCGTCTTGAGGTCTGCTCACGTGCTTGGAACGCGATAATGAAAGCGCTCTCCCAAGCGGTACCTACAAAGGTTATTTCGTGCGGGTTCGATACCACGACATCGTTCGTCCTGTCCTACCTCGGCGAGAGTGGTTGGTCGGTCTATCTCGAGGTTTTTGGCGGGGGCTTCGGTGCGGCAAACGATACCGATGGATGCGATGCTGTCGACAACCCACTATCGAATTGCTCAAACACCCCAATCGAAGCGTTGGATCAGGACTTTCCATTTTTCCGTGTAATCGACTACTCGCTCAGATCGGATAGCGGCGGTCAAGGACTTCACCGTGGCGGACTAGGTTTCACCAGAAGCTTCGAGGTTCTGAAAGATAACGTGCGCGTTTCGCTTTACAGCGACCGGTTTCGTAGATCGGCGGAGGGGCTGTTCGGTGGAGGCGAAGGCGCCACGGGCTTCTGCCGTGTGGCTCGTAGAGGTGAGATAATCAACCTTCGCTCTAAGGACGCCTTTGACCTCGAACAAGGGGACGTTGTTACGCTTGGCGTGGGAGGTGGCGGAGGCTACGGCAATCCCGGGAAGCGGCCACGAGTTGCGATAATGAACGATCTGGAAGACGGGTTTATTTCTCGCGAAAACGCGCGGACCTGGATCGAGCACGGTATTTGATTTTTGAGAGTGATCAACGATAGCGGAATAATTTGGAAGGCCTGACCGGCAGACAATCATCAATCAATAAAAGGGGAACTTCGATGATGAAACGTCGCATGCTATTGAAATCGATTGCGATGACTCCGATCGCACTCACTTCGCCTTCACTCCTCCGTGCCGCGCGGTCGGCTGAGGATGCAATTGAGATCGCCGGCATCTACTCAATGTCCGGAACATTCGCCAATGTCGGTTCGCTTTTGAACGACGGTAGCCGCTGGGCACTAGAGATGTACGGGACTGCTGCTGGCAAAAAATTGAATTATAATCTCATGGATGACCGCGGCGATCCCGGTGAGGCGGTGCGCAAGGTCCAGGAAGCAATGACTCAAAGAGGAGTAAAGCACTTTATCGGGTGCACCAACTCCGCCATTGGCCTCGCGGTCCAGAAGGAGGTCTATGCGAACGAAGGCATTTACATCCATATCGCGGGTGCAGATGAGTCAACCGGGAAAGACTGTAACAAGTCGAACTTCCGGTGGCCTGTCGCTAGCTACAGTGCTGTGAATGCAACGGTTCGTCCGCTGATCGAGAAATTTCCGGATGCGAAGAATTGGTACACAATCACGGGCCAGTACGTCTTCGGCGAAAGCTTGCTCACAAACGTTAAACAGGTTTTGGAAGAGAAAAACCTGAATCACGTTGGCAACAGTTACCATTCGATCTCAGATCGGGAGTATTCGGGCTACATAGCGACTGCTATGGCGGCGCAACCCGACGTACTAGTACTCTGCAATTTCGGAAACCAGACGTTGGACGTCATTCGCCAAGCGATCAGTTACGGGATGAAAAGCAACACAAAGATATTGGCAGTTTGGTCAACGGGTCTCGACCAATTTCGAGCTCTTGGCCCCGAGAATTGCGAGGACATCTATTTTGGATGCAATTTCTGGCACGGGATCGACACCCCGGGAGGCCGTGTGGTCGCCGAGACTGTCAAGGCGAAAACCGGTGACGTGCCGACCTACCTTCACGCGGGGGGCTTCGCGATCGCCCAACTGCTCGTCGAAGGGTTCAAAAAGGCCGGTACAACTGATGTGCCTGCGGTAATCAAGGCTCTGGAAGGCTTAAAGTACCAGGGGCCGACCGGTGAGGAAGAGGTTCGCGCACAAGATCATCAGGTTATAAAGGACTACTATCTGCTGGTTGGGAAAGCAAAAGCAGCGATGAAGGATCCCAACGATTTCGCCGATGTTGTCGCAGCGACAAAGGCGTTTCTTCCGCCGGATAAGACCGGCTGCAAGATGGGCTGACCCGTCTGCATTCGCGCACAAGCATCGCTTTCCGGCCCGTGAAGGGCCGGGTTCAACCTCGGGCTTGATTGGCTTAGAACGATGTCGCTGCAACTCTTCATATTTCAACTACTGAATGGCATCGGTATTGGAATGATCTATTTTTTGCTGTCCGCAGGGCTGACGCTCATTTTCGGATTGATGCGTTTTGTAAATTTTGCACACGGAGCGTTCTATCTGATTGCAGCCTATCTGACATTTTCCTGCACGTTACTAACCGGAAGTTTCTGGCTCGCGCTTTTTTTGGTGCCGTTTATTGTCGCTCTGTTTGCTGTGGTCATCGAACGCTCGCTCTTGCGGCACACGTACGGTCTGCCCCATGAGGCTCAGATTTTGATTACCTTTGGATTGGCATTGCTAATTCAGGAGGTGATAATCATCGCATATGGCCCGCTTGGACAGAACGTGCCGACGCCGAAGGCCCTTGCGGGTGTCGTTTTCCTCGGGCCATACGTTTATCCGGCATATAGGCTTTTCGTGGTCGCGGTCGCAGCATCCATTGCTTTATTGCTATGGTTTACAATTGAGCGCACCAAGCTTGGATCTATACTCCGTGCAGGTTCCGAAAGCTCGGAGATGGTCGGCCTGCTTGGCATCAATGTTAACCTCGTTTTCAGCTTAACTTTCGCATTGGGAGGAGCTCTGGCTGGTATGGCTGGAGTACTCGCCGCGCCGATCCGGGGCGTGGAACCTTTCATGAGTGCCGAGTCACTTGGGATTGCTTTCGTTGTCATCGTTGTTGGCGGTCTCGGAACTCTCTCGGGCGCGCTTGTTGGAGGCATCCTTATCGGCTTGATCCAGTCAGTGATGAGCACCCTGTGGCCTGAAGGCTCTCATCTTATGATATATGCCGCGATGGCCGTAGTCATACTGACACGCCCCGCCGGACTGATGGGGAGATCCTGATATGTCAGGCACAGGTAGATTTCCCGACGGCACATCATTGCTCGTAGCGATCTTCTTGGTGGGACTTCCGTTCATCGCACCCGTCACGCTCGCTACTCAGCTCGTAATTTTTTCAATCGGGACGCTGTCGGTCACGCTCCTCCTTGGCACTGCCGGATTGCTCTCATTCGGCCAAGGACTTTTTATGGGCGTTGGTGCGTATGCTGCTGGATTGATGCTTCTGCACTCCGGATTGGGAATGCTTCCCGCGCTCGTCGTCGCAATTTTCGGCGGTGCTGGCCTCGCCTCAATCGTGGGGTTCGTCATTGTCAGGCGGCAGGGCGTCTATTTTGTCATGCTAACACTGGCAGTTGCACAGATGGGGTATTTCGCAATGCTCTCATTGAAGGACTTTACCGGTGGCGAGAACGGCTTAACCGGCATACCGCGCAAACTTGAATTCGTAGGCTGGGTCATTGCGTCTGCGCCGGCGTTCTATGCCTTGGCTGCGAGCGCTCTATTTCTCACTTATTTAGCTGTCCAGCGATTGATCGATTCTCCGTTGGGGAGCGTTCTGATAGCGATCAAAGCGAACGAAAGCAGGTCATCGGCCTTGGGCTACGATGTCAGGCGATACAAGATCGCTTGTTTTGCGTTTGCGGGTGGCATCGCAGGCCTTGCGGGCGGACTTCACGCCGTCTTTCTGGGATTTGTGCCGCCAAATGACATTGAGATCGAAATGAGCCAGAGGCTCCTTGTGATGGCTATCATTGGGGGCGTTGGATCGCCAATAGGCGCAATTGTGGGCGCTGGGTTTTACACATTGGTATCGGAGGTTCTATCCGATCTATGGGCGCGTTGGATGGCGTTGATCGCGATCCTCCTGATTGCAATCGTCCTGTTTCTTCCCGGCGGACTGTGGAGCTTGGGGGAGCGACTTAGGTCACTGTTCCGCAGGGGAGGAAACCGTGCCTGAGACCAAGAATGACTATCCTGTTCTCCTTGTCGAAAATATCGGTGTTAGTTTCGGCGACTTCCACGCACTTGCTGGGATTTCGTTAAAAGTCATGCCGAACACCATCCATTCACTGATCGGCCCTAACGGTGCCGGAAAGACTACGCTCTTTAATGCGATCTCTGGAATCCGGCCCCCTAACACGGGAACTGTGATTTTTGATGGGGCCGCGATCACCAGAATACCCGCTCACCGACGGGTAAAGCATGGCATGGCGCGGTCATTTCAAGTAACAAATCTCTACCCAGCGCTTTCGGTAAAAGAAAACATCCGCTTGGCTGTGCAAGCAAGATATTTGTCCGAGAGTTGGGTGTTCTGGCGTTCGCACCGTTCGCGCAGGGAAATACATGATGAAGTCAGAACAATCATGCAGGACGTATCACTTGAAGAGAAGCAACACGTAAACGCAGCGGACCTCTCCCACGGCGCGCAACGCTCACTCGAAATCGGTATGGCACTGGCAGGCAGACCAAAAATGGTCTGTTTGGACGAGCCTTTGGCGGGGATGGGCATAGATGACCTTCGTACGACGAAAGAACTGATCCTCAACTTGAAGAGAAAAATGGCAGTGCTGCTCATTGAGCACAATATGAGTGTAGTCCTCTCGATATCTGACCGCGTTACAGTAATGGTGCAGGGTAAGAAAATCGCGGAGGGGGAACCGGAAATGATCCGCAGAGATTCAGCGGTACGCACAGCTTATCTTGGGAGCCAAGCTTGACCCGAATGCTTCTTGAAGTGCGAAATCTGCACGGGTGGTATGGCAAAAGTCATGTCCTGCAAGGTGTCGATTTGGATGTGGGCTTCGGAGAGACCGTCGCGCTGCTCGGAAGAAACGGTGTGGGAAAAACCACGACCATGAAAGCCTTGACTGGCGTCCTTAGCAGGGCGAAAGGCGAAATTCTATTCGACGGCAGCTCAACCGACGGTCTTGAAGTTCATGCTTTAGCGAAGATGGGCATGGCACTCGTTCCTGAGCATAGGGGAATTTTTGCGTCGCTTACGGTGGAAGAAAACCTTAGACTTGCGGCCAGGAATGGTGCTGGCTGGACCGTACAAGACGTCTTTACTGCCTTTCCTGAAATCGAACGCCGTAAAAAAAACCCGGGCGATAAGCTGTCCGGAGGTGAGCAACAACTTTTGTCAATCGGACGCGCATTGGTTACCGGGCCGAAGCTTCTTTTACTCGATGAGCCGACAGAAGGTCTAGCGCCAGTTATCGTGGACAAATTGGTCCAACTGATCGAGCAGCTCAAGGACGGAGGTCTGTCGATCTTGTTGGTAGAACAAAGTATCGAGGTTTGTTTGAAAGTCGCCGACCGTTTGTTGGTGATGGACCACGGACGGATTGTCTGGCAAGGCACAGGCCCTGAACTCCTTGCAGCCGAGGAAGTAAGAAACCGCTACCTGACGCTCGAGATGGCGTGACGCCACTAAATCGTTAAGTCAAAAGTCTCCACCCGTAAGTAGGTGGGTCCAGAAGTACTGCTGCTAAACGAAAGCGCAGTTGGGTGCAGCCATCGGACGGCAGATGCTGTTTTTACGTGAGGTGAACCATTGACTTAGCCGCGGATAACATTGCTGTGCCGGCGCGTCTGCCAGCTTTTACCTGCTGCTTTCCCAGGCTTCCCGCAGTCGCAAATAACGCTTGATCGGGAAAAGCTTAAAAAAGCTTCCCGATCAAGATGTTCGATGCTGTTCAGGATGAACGGTGAACAGTCACTTCGCGTCAAATCGCAGGCTGTGCTAACATCGACTGATCGGCGCGCTTGGTTTTAACTCTACGCTCAACATCGACGTTAGCAATGCACGGAGATCACATGTTGACCCTACGACTGATCCCACGATAACACCTTGAGTTCAGGCCACCGAGCAATCCACTTCGACACCTTTGCACGGTAGATGTCGCGGGTTATCTGCCTCTTGTTTGCTCTTAAGACACCATCGAAAAGATCAACGAAACCAAACGCTGCGTATACCTCCGTTCCGTGTCTTCCTGGGCGCATACCAACTGCCGTCGAGGTCGTTGGAAACGTATCTATAGCCTCTTTTACAGAGGCGTACGGCGGTATCGGATTGCCGAACTTTGTCCCATACCATAGATGTACGCGTGCTTCGTTTTTTACGTCAATGCGAATCGGAAGACCCTTAAATAGTTGCCGAATACGTTTCGCTTGCTTCTGCTCACTTTCTTCCTTTAGATCGTCCGGATCGAAGTACACAATATCGATGTCAGATACCCCGTACTCCGGACTAAATCCAAAGCGCGTGTTCCAGATTGTTTGAGCAAGGCAGCCCGCAACCAGCCAACAGTCAGGTAGATCTAAATCCTCCCATGCATTCCAAACGGCGCGGATCGAACCGTTCTGTAACACGCAAACCTCAAACGCCATCGCATACTCTTCACTCATACCCTTCTCCTTGTTTGCTGGCTCTGACCTTAACCAGATTAGGGTGAGTTCGGAACAGAACTCCGCGGCCTTGGTCCACCCGGCTTCATCCGATTTCGCGGATGAGAAATTTAACGTTCTGTCCAGCTTTAAGGCTGAGAAAATCGCGGTGATTATCTCGTCCATGTGGCGAACGGACCTGGAGCGTTCGGCTTGCAGTCAAAAATGAGATTGCGACGGAACCCACTGCACTCTTACAGGACAAGCTTCTTTCGCCCTTTCATGGGAGGTGATCGAAAACAAGAGCGGGCTTCATGTCGCGCCGCAACGATTTCCTGAATTATGGCTCTGTAGTAAACTTGACAACTCACATGGACCCGTCGAAAATGCAATGCAGAATATTGCAATGCAATACGGAGGTTCTATGCCGGCGTTGGCTTTAGTGACTGGGGCGGGAGGAGGGATAGGACGTTCCGCGGCGATACGCCTCTCGCAGGATGGCTTTGACATCGCTTGCATCGACAAATGTGCCGAGTTGGCCCGTGAGACCGCCGGCTTAATTAGCGGTGCGGGTGGAAACGCAACTTTCAAAGAACTCGACTTGACCAGTGGGGATTCTTGCCGGCGCTTCATCAGTGAGCTAGACCAAAAGCCTTATGCACTCGTCAACAGCGCTGGAGTTTATTGGACAAAGCGATTTGAGGATGTGGGATCAGCCGATTTTGAAGCGCAGTTCAGTGTAAACGTTATTGCTATGTTTTCTCTCTCCCAAGCAGTCATCAAGCAAATGGGAGAGGGAGGTCGGATTGTGAATATCAGTTCGCGTGCAGCTCTTGGGGGGCGTGATAACGTCCACTATTCGGCAGCGAAAGCGGCTGTGATCGGCATGACAAGGTCAATGGCGCTGGAACTTGCTGCAAGGGGCATAACCGTAAACGCTATAGCCCCGGGTGTGGTGAATACAAAAATGCTGCAAGCTCGGGGCGAGGCATTGGATGTGCTCGCCGGTGAACAGCCTGTTGGCCGACTTGGAGAGGCTGAAGATATAGCGCACGCGATTTCTTATTTCGCCGATCCACGCGCCGGGTTCGTAACGGGGCAGGTCTTATACGTCGACGGTGGAAGGTCAATCGGTGGATCGAACCCGTTTTGAAGGGGAAACGATGACTAACTTTCAATACTCGAACTTGGTGGACAAGCTTGCGGTTGTGACGGGCGCTGCGGGCGGGATCGGCACAGCTACTTGCTTGGCACTCTGTGAAGTCGGAGCAACGGTTATTGCGGTTGACCGAGATGCGTCCGGACTAAGAGTGCTGACGGAGAATGAATCTTCCATTCTTCCAGTCTGTGCCGACATCAGCGACCCTGCCTTGCCAGCCGTATTAGATGTGAAGATCTCATCGAGTGGTCTAAATGTCGACATCCTGGTCAACAACGCTGGTGTCGGACGGGGGCATCATGCTTTGGACACGTCCGATGAGGAAATGAACCACTTTCTAGAAATAAATTTTATGAGCGTCTTTCGGCTGTCTCGTTGGGCCGCCCAAAGTTTGATTGCGCGCGGTGCGCCTGGAGCAATCGTGAATGTATCCTCGGTCTTCGGGCTGGTCGGAGCGGAGAATTCCGCAGGTTATTCATCCTCGAAAGCTGCCATCATTGGACTGACCCAACAAATGGCGGCGGATTTTGGTCCGTCGCACATACGAGTGAACGCCGTTGCACCAGGATTGATCGAAACGCCATTGACGCATGATAGAATACGAGAGCAGCCATGGCGAAGCACCATTATGGTTGACCAATCCTCAGTCCGCCGGCTTGGCCGGCCAATCGACGTGGCTCGCGCTATAAGGTTTCTTGCCTCCGACGAGGCGAGCTTTATCACTGGACTCACGCTTGCAGTGGATGGCGGTTGGATAAACGGCCGCTTCCCCCGACAACATGCGATTGATCTAGCCGAGTGACACGCCTTCCAGGATAGCTGCCGCTCGCATCATGCCTGGGAGGAACTTTTCTATCATCTGCGTGTCAGTCCACTTCGCTGAATTTGCCACGACGTGGAGCGCTCCGACAGGTTCTTTACGGTCGCCGACAAGAGCTACTGCGATAGCTACTTCGTCTTCAATTACTTCGTTACGCGCAATGGCGAAACCGTCGGCTCGCGCTGTTCGGACCTTTGCCATTATGCGCGCGCGATCCATTTCCGTGAAGCGTGTGAGCGGCCTTAAGTCGGTTGCCTCGATAATCTCTAAAGCCAGTTTATCTTCTAGGGTCGCGAGCACGGCCCTGCCACCTGCCGAACAAAATAAAGGCACTCGCCGGCCCACAAGCGAAGTAAAATAATGCTCGCGCTGGCTTTGGTGGCGCTGAGCGTAGACTAGACTTCCGTTAGCATAGAGGCTGAGATCTACACGCTCGTCGAAGTCACGACGAAGTCCGATCAACACGGGAGTTGCTCGCTCAACGAGTGGGTTATTACGGAGGTAGTGGTAGGACAGATCCAAAACTCTGGTGGATAGAGCGAAGCGCCGAGTTTCGGTTGACTGCTCTAGATAGCCGAGTTCTGCAAGAGTGTGCGTCATTCGTTGCACGGTGCTTTTGTCGTAACCTGTCTTCGTACAGAGATCTGACAAAGAAAAGTATCGCTTGCCTTCGAAAGCCCCCAAGATTTCGAAACACTTTTCAACAGAGCTGACAAACAGACTGCTACGATGAATTTTTTCTCCCGCGTCCATTGACGAAATCTCCAGAGTGACTCAGTATTGCGATACAAGGTATTGCAATACAATACGGTTGTCAATAAGGGGTTCCGAATGGTCCAATCAGAAAACTCAGGGCGAGGTGATCCGGTAAATGTCGCTGAAGGTAATAGAAAAGCGCGAAGGGCTGTCTATGCCGCATCTATTGGGAACATGCTCGAGTGGTATGATTTTGGCGTCTACGCCTTCCTCGTGGGTGTGATTTCCGCCAAATTTTTCCCTTCAACCGATGCCACCGCATCTTTGCTAGCAACCTTCGCCGCCTACGGAGTAGGTTTTCTCGCGCGACCACTTGGAGCGATTTTGATCGGTCGAATGGGAGACGTGAGTGGCCGAAAAGCGACGTTAGTACTAACCCTTACAATGATGGCTTTCGGAACCGTCGCTCTAGGACTTCTACCTTCCTATGAGCAGATTGGAGTGCTCGCGCCGATTCTGCTTGTCACGCTTAGAATTGTGCAAGGCATTGCGGCAGGGGGGGAGTGGGGTGCCTCTACGACTTTCATAATTGAATGGTCACCAGCTGGACGAAGGGGATTTGTCGGCTCGTTCCAGCAGGTGAGCACAGCTGCGGGAACGCTGGTTGGGTCTGCAGTTGCCGCGATATTGACGTCTGCACTGACAAACGAGGCGATGAGCGACTGGGGATGGCGCTTGCCGTTCCTATTCGGAGCCGTTCTCCTTGTCGTCGGTCTGTTCATTCGAAGAAATGTTGATGAGACACCGTCTTACGTGAGAAATCAGAAAATTGATACGCTGCCGGCAAGCGCTGGCGGGCCGAGATTGGGTGCAAAGGCTTTTGGTTTTACGATCTTTTGGACGGTCGCTTACTACACATTGCTGACCTACATGCCAACTTTCACCCAAAAGTTCGGCGGCCTATCACCCGCTGAAGCTTTGTGGTCGAACACCGTAGGCTTGATCATTATGGTCATCACAATCCCTTTGTTCGGCTATTTGTCCGACAAACTGGGCCGAAAACCTTTACTACTCAGTAGCACGCTAGCGGCAGTGTTTTTGAGCTACCCACTATTCAGTGTCGTAGCGAGCGCCCCGGGGTTCGCCACGATTGTTTTGGTGCAGAGCGCATTCGGACTTGTGATGGCACTCTATTCTGGTCCTGGGCCCGCAGCAATCTCAGAGATTTTTCCGACGCACCTAAGATCCACCTGGATGTCGATCGGCTACACCTTGTCGGTTGCGGTGTTCGGCGGCTTCGCGCCATTCATAGCGACCTACCTGATCCAAAAGACCGGGTCTCCCGTCTCGCCTGCTGTTGGGTTTCTCATCCCTGTAGCTCTTGTGACCACATGCTTCTTGGTGACCATGCCGGAAACAGCGAAAGCTCAACTTAGATAGGAACTTAGAATGCAAGATCTTGATGTAAAGCCGTGGCAGTGGCCGGAGCCATATTGGAGAAAACGCGTCAACAAAGTGAGAGCTGGAAAAAGGCTCGCGCCGGCGTGGCCGAGCGATAAGCGATGCGCTTTCGCGATCTCCTTCGACGTCGATCACGAGACAAACGAACTTCGCGATGGCGGAAGATCACTTGGTAGGATGTCGTGGGGGCAATATGGCAATCGTAGAGGAATGCCAAGAATTCTATCGTTATTGAGACAGCATGACGTAAAGGCAAGCTTTTACGTACCAGCTGTTACGGCACAGCTCTACCCAGACGAACAACGTCAGGTCATCGATGAAGGACACGAGATTGGAATTCACGGATGGATACACGAACTCAATTCTATCCTCCCGGCTGACAGCGAGCGGGATTTGATGCTTCGCAGCGCTGACATGCTCCAGGAAATAACGACCGTTCGACCTGTGGGAATACGAACCCCTTCTTGGGACTTTTCAGATGCGACACTATCGATCATCCGGGAGATGGGATTGTTGTACGATTCATCTCTCATGGCAGACGATAGTTGCTACGAATTGTTGGAAGACGGGGAACGGACGGGCGTCGTCGAAATTCCGGTCGAGTGGATTCGCGATGACGCGCCATATTTCATGATGAACAGGTTTGAGTCGCTTAGGCCGCATATATCTCCGGACGACGTATTTAAAATCTTCATGCGTGAGTTCGACGCGGCCTATGAGGAAGGCGACATTTTTCAGCTGACGTTACATCCACATATAATCGGATATCGGTCTCGCATCTGGATAATCGAGGAGATCATTAGGAATGCGAAAGCCAAGGGCGACGTATGGTTTGCGACCCATAAAGAGATAGCCGAACATGTTGGAAGATCCATTGATTAGGGCCGCATGGCTATCAGGGAATACGTGGGCGAGGTCAGATGATTGATTTTCCAAGTCGTGATCAGACAAATAAAGCGATCGAGCGACTTCGCAGGTTTGTTGAGTGCGAGTCCCCAAGCTATGACCCTGTCGCGATAGCGGACGGGTTGGAGCTTGTCCGTCAAGAGCTGGGAGCAAGCGGCTTCACAATTATATCGTCGCTACAAGACATGGAGTCGGGAACCTTCTTTGCCGAATTCAATGACAGCGGTCGGCTCTCCGGGAGACCTATTCTGATTGCCTGTCATTTCGACACGGTCCATCCTGTTGGAGAGTTGTCAATAAATCCGTGGCGGATCGAGGGCGATCGTTGCTTCGGTCCTGGTGTGCTCGATATGAAAGGTGGCATCGCACTGGCGATATTGGCAGTTGAGTTAGCATCAAAAAAGCTCGCTCGGCCGGTCCGGATACTAATGACTTCTGACGAAGAGATTGGGTCGGCGCGCTCCAGAGAACGAATTGAAGCTCACGCATTTGAATCTCTTTGCGTGCTCGTGCCAGAACCAGCTCGTGAGAACGGAGGACTTGTGGTTGGGCGTCACGCCGTGCAACGATACGAGTTGCAAGCTAAAGGCATGCCGTTTCACGCGGGGCGAGATCCGTCGCGTGGACAGTCAGCGATTAACTTGCTTGCGCGGAAAATTGTTTCGCTGGAGGGGCAAAGCCGGCCTGATGCGTCGATAAGCGTCGGCGTAATCTCCGGAGGTCAATGGGTCAATTGTGTCCCCGAAAAAGCAAACGCAGAAATGATCTGTGTTACGTCTGACGTGAAAAGCCGAGAGGCTCTCAGGGCGATCATCTCTCAGGAGCAGGTTGAGAACTTCAAAATCATACCGGGGCTTGAGAGGCCTGCCTGGGTGTCGAGCGTCAAGGACCACGAACTCTACAGTCTTGCCTCTCGGGTCGCCTCGGAACTCCGGATCAAGATATCGCCTGAGATCTCCGGTGGCGGTTCAGACGGCAATTTTACCGGTGCACTTGGAATACCGACACTGGATGGTTTAGGACCTTGCGGCGAGGGTGCTCACACCCACTCGGAACATCTGCATCTGTCGAGCTTTGTGCCGCGAGCAGCGCTCTTTGCAAACATCCTATGTCGGGTTTAATAGCTGCGCGTAAACTCCCGAAGTTCCAATGAGATCGCAGTAAGTATGCTCCCGGCAGACGTCATGGAGCGTCGCACACGTGAAAGCCAGAGCGTATTCGATCAGTGCGCAACTAAAGCGTGTCGCATCTATTCAGCCTCATATCCTGCTGCCTTGAAGAAGTTTCGGCATTCGGTGACGGAGAAGAGTGTGATGATGTCGCCGAGCGCTTTGGTGATTGTATCGAAGCTTC
>UBJO01000017.1 GCA_900465665.1 Hyphomicrobiales bacterium | reverse complement strand
CCTCGGCCCAGCCCAGCGATTTCCAGCGTGTTCTGGAAGAGGAAATGACCAGCAATCTGGCGGCTGAGCGCCCAATGGCACAGCACAATGCGCCGATGCACAATGCACCGCCGGTGCAGAACGCGCCCGCTCGCCCCGCACCCTCCAACATGCCGCGCCGCGATCCCGAGATGGCGCCGATCACAGGTGCGGACGCCGCCCTTCAAAACGAGGTGGCCCGCATTTTCGGCGAGATGAGCGTCAACCGCGACAAATGATCGGCGGCGGCAACGGCCGCCCCTTTCATGCAAACAAAAAAGGCACCGCGCGATGGCGGTGCCTTTTTTAGTTTGTGATGTAACCGGGATTATTCGTCCCGGTAGACTTTTTCACGACGCTCGTGGCGTTCTTGCGCTTCGATGGACAGCGTTGCGATCGGGCGAGCGTCGAGACGCTTGAGGCCGATCGGTTCACCGGTTTCCTCGCAATAGCCGTAAGTGCCTTCCTCAATACGCTGCAGTGCGGCGTCGATCTTGGATATCAGCTTTCTCTGGCGGTCACGGGCGCGCAGCTCGATGGCTCTGTCCGTCTCGGACGACGCCCTGTCGGCGAGATCCGGATGGTTTGCGCTTTCCTCGGCAAGATGCTCGAGGGTTTCGCGCGCCTCTCTGAGGATGTCGTTCTTCCAGGCAATCAGCTTCGCCCTGAAATAGGCGCGCTGGTTACCGTTCATGAACTCTTCCTCTTCCGAGGGCACGTATTTGCTAAGATCGATCTTCTCACTCAACGCGATTCTCCTGAAGAACATCTCATCTGGCGGCTGTATATCCCGACCACGGCGTTCGATTCAAGCCCAATCCGCTAGGTAAACACATTTTTAAATCTGTCACAATTTTGAGCTAACAGGCTATTTTTACGTCACTATTTTTCAAAGCCACCGTTTCAGCTTGCCAGCTGAAGTAGCAGCGGCCGTGCAACTTGCCCACTGGATTCCGCGCGCCGGTTGACGAAGACACCGGGCTGGCGCTACTGAAATAGATCAATCGACCGGGGACTTTCCGATGACCGCAATCGTGCCGCCGCCTTCCCGGATTTATCTTTTGAGACACGCCGAAGCGGCATTTCCCGCCCCCGGCCAGAGCGATTTCGACCGCCCACTGAGCGAGCGCGGTTATGCCGCAGCCGAGATCCTGGCCGAGAACGCGGCCGACAAAAGCTACAAGCCCGACCTCGTCGTCAGCTCCACCGCCATACGCTGCCGACAAACGGCCGATGCCGTGCACCGCGCGATGGGCGAGAATCTCGATGTCCGCTTCGTCGACGCGCTCTATAACGCCACGCCCGAAATCTATCTGGATATCCTCGGCGCGCAGCAGGACATGGGCGCCGTCATGCTCGTCGGCCATAATCCAGTCATCGAGCAGACGCTCGAGGCGCTGATCGGCCACCAGCTGCTGGCGCAGGCGCTGCCGAACGGCTTTCCGCCGGGTGGTCTGGCCGTGCTCGATTTCGACCAGGGCCGCAACAACTGGCGCCTGATCGACTTCATGATCGACTGACAGGCGCGCGACCTTCTTTTTCTTCGGCGTGCCGGTTCCTATATGGCGTCTACCAGCAATCGGAATTTCGCCTTGCCGCCAAGCATGACATCCTTCACCGACGACGCGCGCATCGCCTTCGACACCCTGTCGGACCGCGCCTCCGGCCTCGTCAACCCGACGATCCGCCTCGGCGTCACCGGCTTGTCGCGGGCGGGAAAGACGGTTTTCATCTCCTCGCTAGTCCATAACCTGCTGCATGGCGGCCGCCTGCCGCTGTTCGAGGCCGTCCAGTCCGGCCGCGTCTCCGCCGTGCGGCTCGAAGAGCAACCCGACGACAGCGTGCCGCGCTTCCAGTACGAGGATCACATCAAGGCGCTGGTGAAAGACCGGATCTGGCCCGATTCCACCCGCGCCATCTCCGAGCTTCGGCTGACCATCGATTATCAGAGCGCCAGCGGCTGGAGCCGCTTCTTCTCGCCAGGCAGGCTCTCGATCGACATCGTCGATTATCCCGGCGAATGGCTGCTCGACCTGCCGCTGCTGGCCAAGGACTACCGCACTTTCAGCGAAGAGACGATCGCGCTGGCCCGCACAGGCATCCGGACCGAGCTCTCCAAGCCATGGCTGGCGCTGACAGAAGATTGCGACATCGCCGCCCAGGCGGACGAAATGCGCGCCCGCGAACTCGCCACCGCCTTCGCCGATTACCTCAAGGCCTGCAAGGCCGATGAGCGTTCCCTCTCTACGCTCCCACCCGGCCGCTTCCTTCTCCCCGGCGATCTCGACGGCTCGCCGGCGTTGACCTTCGCGCCGCTGGTGCTGCCGCAGACCGGCAAACCAGAAAAAGGATCGCTCTGGTCGATGATGGAACGGCGCTACGAGGCTTACAAGTCGGTCGTCGTCAAGCCGTTCTTCCGCGAGCATTTCTCCCGGATCGACCGCCAGATCGTCCTTGTCGATGCGCTGCAGGCAATCAATCGCGGCCCCGAGGCCGTGCAGGATCTTGAGCGCGCGCTGACGGACGTGCTCGCCTGCTTCCGCCCGGGCACCAATTCGCTTCTGTCGTCGCTGCTCGGCCGCCGCATCGACCGCGTGCTCGTCGCCGCCACCAAGGCCGACCACCTGCATCACGAAAGCCACCACCGCCTCGACGCCCTGACACGTCGCCTTGTCGATCGCGCCATCCAGCGCATCGGCATGGCGGGCGCCGGCATCGACGTCATGGCACTCGCCTCGGTACGGGCAACGCGCGAGGCGACCGTCAAGCGCGACGGTCACGAATTGCCGGTCATCGTCGGCACGCCGATCGAGGGTGAAACGATTTCTGGCGAAACCTTCGACGGCATCAGGAAGACCGCGATCTTTCCCGGCGACCTGCCCGAAGATCCCTCCGCCCTGTTCGCAAGCATCGAATCGGGCGACGAGCATGTGCAGCTGCCCGACGTGAACATCGTCCGCTTTCGCCCGCCGAGCCTTGAGGAGACCGGCGGCGGCATCAAGCTGTCGGTGCCGCATATCCGGCTCGATCGGGCCATGCAGTTTCTGTTCGGAGATCGCCTCGCATGATCAAGCCGTCCGCCGACCAGCCCCCGCGCCGCGCGCCGGCCGCCTTCGCCTATGAGGACGAGCGCGAGCAACCGGAGGCCAAAACCGGCCGGCCGCCAGCGGAGCCCCGCAAGCCGGCAGCTTTCTCGGGCGAGATCACGCTGACACCGGACGAGGACGATCCCTTCATCAATCCGGACAAGGACCTCCCGGCCCTGCCCGTCGCCCAGCCCCGCAAACGCGGTACTTCCTTCGGCAAGATCGCGCTTGGTGCTTTCGGCGTGCTGTTCTCGCTCGCCTTCGGGCTCTGGACCGACAGCCTGATCCGCAACCTCTTCAGCCGCGCGGACTGGCTGGGTTACACCGCGCTTGCCGCCGTCGGCATCGGCATCCTGGCGGTCATCGCCATGGTCGTCAGGGAAACGGCGGGCATGATGCGGCTGGCCGCCGTCCAGACGATCAAGGCCGAGGCGGAAGCGGCGATCCTGGAGACCAAGCCCGCCAAGGCGCGTGCGCTCGTCAAGAGCCTGGAGCATCTGTTGTCTAACAAGCCTGAGACCGCGCGCGGCCGGGCCACGCTGAAGGCGGCAGAGACCGATATCATCGACGCCCCGCATCTGGTGGCACTTGCCGAACGCGAACTGCTCGCGCCGCTCGATCGACAAGCACGCAGCCTCATCCTCAACGCCTCCAAACGCGTCTCGGTCGTCACCGCCGTCAGCCCGCGCGCCATCGTCGACCTGCTCTACGTCCTCTACGAGGCCGCCAAACTTATCCGCGCCATGGCAGATCTCTACGGCGGCCGGCCCGGCACCTTCGGCATGCTGCGGCTGATGCGCGACGTTCTCGCCCATCTCGCCGTCACCGGCTCGATCGCCGTCGGTGACAGCCTTGTCCAGCAGGTTCTCGGCCACGGCCTGGCATCTAGGCTCTCGGCGCGTCTCGGCGAAGGCGTGATCAACGGATTGATGACCGCCCGCATCGGCATCGCCGCCATGGACCTCTGCCGCCCGCTGTCGTTCCGCGCCCTGAAGCGCCCGGGAATCGGTGACTTCATCGGCGATCTCACGCCATCGATGACGAAGAGTGACGGCAACGGTCGCAGTTGAGCCGAGATCCGTAAACCATTCGCTCCAAACGGTCGATTTCATAAATCCGATGCGATTCAATAGCTTATGCGAGACAGGCCAGTGGCCTTCGGGCACCGAAAAGCCCGCAAATGCGCTGCTTTCGACCCACTGGAAACCAAGCATTAACCATTTTTCGGCAAAACTTGACGCCAGTTAAGCGATATGGTTCGCCAAGGAAAATCCATGTACTCGCGCAAGTTTCTCTATCTCTTCGGTCTTGCGGCAATCGCCCTGTCGCCCTTCGCCGAAACGGCTCCAGCAGCCACCGCCGCCACGCGTGACAAGGCATTCTTCGAATCCGTCGCAGGCTCCTGGAGAGGTCCGGGCGAGATCGTCGCCGGCAAGTACAAGGGCACCAAGTTCACCTGCAACCTGATCGGCGAACCCGTCACCGACGGCACCGGCGTGAAGCTCGACGGCAGCTGCCGCGTCGGCGTCTTCAAGCAGCCGATGAGCGCGCTGATCACTCAGTCAGGAAACAGCTACAAGGGCAAGTTCCTCGACGGCGCCGCCGGCAAGGGTCTCGACGTCGTCTCCGGCACCGTGACTGAAGACACCGTTGTCGTCGGCCTCAACCGCGCCAAGCTCAACGGCGCCATGATCGCCCGCGTCCGCGACGACAAGACGATGAACGTCACGGTGTCCGTCAAGGTCGAAAGCCAGATGATCCCCGTGATCGGCCTGACCCTGTCGCGCCAAGTCGACGAAATGACCGTCGGCTCGGTCGAATAATCAATAGAGACAAACGAAGCATACGACGAAGCGGCCACATGGCCGCTTCTTTCGTTTCAGGCGTCACGCCACCAATCCATACTCTGATCGGCGACCTCGATCCCCTGGATATCGGCGCGAGCAAGCCATTCGCGCACCGCGACACCCTTGACGATCAGGTCGGGCGCAAAGTCTGCGAGCGGCATCAGCACGAAGCCGCGATCGGTCATCCTTGGATGCGGGAGCTCCAGCCTCGGCGCATCCTGGCTGATGTCGTTGTAGGTCAGCACATCGATATCGAGCGTGCGCGGCCCCCAGCGCTCGATGCGCTCCCGCTTCATGCCGCGCTCTATGTCGAGGCAGACATCGAGCAGCGCTTCCGGCTGAAGCGACGTCGACACTTTGGCGCAACAATTGAAAAAGAACGACTGGTCCGTCTTGCCCCATGGCGGCGTGCGGTAGAGCCGGGAGACCGCGCCGACGCGGCAATCCGCCCGCGCGTCCAACGCCTTGAGCGCCTGCGCCATGGAGTGGACGGGATCGCCGATATTGCCGCCAAGTCCAAGCGTGGCGGTCTCAAAAGCCATGTCAGACAAAATGTTCGACGCTCACCTGGACGAAATCAAGCACGCCGGGAACCGGCGCGTTCGGCTTGCGGACGGTAATTTTCGCCCGCTTGATCTGCGGGAATTTCTGACAGAGCCCCTTGGCGATATCGAGCGCAAGCGCCTCGATGAGATAACGTCGCTTACCGGTGACGATCTCCTCGATGACGGTGAAGGCGATGCCGTAATTGACGGTATCGTCGATCGAATCCGTCTCCAGCGCGGTGCCGGTCACGACATCGAGCTCGGCATCGACAAAGAAACGCTGTCCCAGAAACTCCTCTTCGTCGTGAACGCCGTGGCGGGCGAAGAAGGCGCAGTTCTGCAGGGTGATGGTGTAGGTGGTGCTCATAACGTGCCCTTCCGCTCGAATGCGTCGCGTGCCTTCAGCATAGCATCAGTCACCGCAAGTGCGTCCCTGTTGATTGCGACATCGTGCACCCGAAAAATCGCGGCGCCCTTCAGTCTCAAAAGCACGCTGGTGGCCGCCGTGCCGGCATCGCGATCGGCCGCCTCGCGGCCCGTTACCGCCCCGACGAACCGCTTGCGCGACGTGCCGGCCAGGATCGGAAAGCCAAGCCGCTGAAGCTCGTCGCAACGCGCCATCAGTTCGAGATTCTCTTGCGTGTCCTTAGCAAAGCCGAAGCCGGGATCGAGAACGATGCGGTCCAGCGCCACGCCGGCGCGCCCGGCGATCTCGAGAGACCGCTCCAGGAAAAGGAATTGATCAGCGATGACATCATCCAGCTTGTCACGGTCGCGACCGGTATGCATCACGCAAAGCCCCGCGCCGGTCTTCGCCGCAATATCTGCGATGTCGGGCTCCTTCTGCAACCCGAAGACATCGTTGACGATATGCGCACCGGCCTCGACGGCAAGTCGGGCGGTCTCGGCGCGATAGGTGTCGATGGAAATCAGCGCCTCGGTCTTGCCGCGCAGCGCCTCGATGACGGGCAACACCCGCGCCTGCTCTTCACGCGCATCGACGCTCGCCGCATCCGGCCGCGTGGATTCGCCGCCGATATCGATAATAGCGGCACCGGCCTCGACGGCATCGAGCGCATGCGCAACGGCCTTGTCGACGCTGTCGTAGCGACCGCCGTCGGAAAAAGAGTCCGGCGTGACGTTGACGATCGCCATGATGACCGCGGTCGAGCCGAGCTCAATCTCGCGGCCGTGCCCGACGCGCCAGAAACTGCTGCCAAGCTTTGCCACCTGCATTCATCCTATCGATCGAAAAAACAGCGTCATCATATTGCGCTAGCGGTGGCTATGCCCCAAGCTCCCGCAAACTTCAACATGAGTATTTGCAGAATGCCGTCCGTGTCGCGTTATATGCCGCTCCTCCTCGCCATTTCCGTCTCGCTGTCCGCTGGCTATCCCGCAAGCGCCGCCGTCGTGGCGACCAAGAGCTATTCCTATTTCAACATCAAGGGCAAAACCGCCGACGAACTGGACGAGCAGCTGAGCACGCGTGGCCCGACGGCCAACGGCTCGTCGGCCCGCCACCCCGGCGCCACCAAGATCCGCTTCGGCGGCGATGCCACCTATGTCGAGGAAAACGGCCGCTGCCGCGTCAGCACCGCGCGCGTTACCGTGCATACGCAGATCATCCTGCCGCGCTGGAACAATCGCCGCGGCGCCAGCCCCGAGCTGTCGATGATCTGGGACACGCTGTCGAGCGACATCAAGCGGCATGAGGAACGCCATGCCGAGATCGCCCGAACCCAGGCGCGCAACATGGAACGCAAGATCATGGCGCTCCCGCCGCAGCCCAATTGCGAAGCCATGCAGGAGCTGGTGACCGAGGTATCGACGCGGGGAATTGCCGAGCACGACAGGCTGCAGGCGCGATTCGATCAGGTGGAGGCCGTCAACTTCCAGAAGCGCATGCTACGCCTGCTGAATAATCGCCTGAAACCATCGGACGGCGAAAAATAGCTGATTCTCGGGCAGAAATCGACGGCCGGACCTTAGCCGCGCAATGAAAATTGTGCGAAACCGGCACGGCCCCAGCCAATGAATGGTAATTTCTCACCATAGATTTGTGAAACACAACGCGCTAATATTCAGTCATTCGAAAGTTCAGGTCCGTTAGCCGGGACTTTCGTTTTCTGGGTTCTCCTGGCGCGTTGCGAAGCCGCGGTCGATCCTCCCTTGGCCGTAGGTAATGCGCCTACCTCGCCTCGCTCGTCACATCGGCAAGCGAGGCTTTTTTTGGCCGCTTCATCCTCGGGAGGATTATGCTTCGGAGAATTAAGCCTGGCGCTCCGGCACATGCACGGTCAACCCGTCCAGCGCCGCCTTCATGCGGATCTGACAGGAGAGACGCGAGGTCGGGCGGACGTCGAGGGCGAAATCAAGCATGTCTTCTTCCATCGCTTCGGGCGGACCGACGCGTTCGGTCCACTCCTCGTCGACGTAGACATGACAGGTCGCGCAAGCGCAGGCGCCGCCACATTCGGCTTCGATGCCCGGCACGGAGTTGCGCACGGCGTTTTCCATGACGGTCGATCCTTGATCGACATCAAGATCGAAGCGCGTACCGTCGAAAGCGACAATGGTCAGTTTGGGCATGGTGTTTTCCGGTGATCATCAATGGGATGGGTTTGGATTTTTACTTCCAACAATTACGCGAGGCAGTCAACAACGACCGCCCTTGCGCTCTTCATTCCAGATTTGGAAGCGACACGCTTGTCAGATTGCGCCACGCAAGGAGCAATAAAAAGACCCGCTGCTCCGCAATGGTGCAACGGGTCCCATGATCGAACACCTGATGGCGTCATTGCCGCCTAGCGGCAAAGCTTCAGGATGAAATTCTCCGCCTCGATGACGGCGACGCCGACGGCCGCCATGTTCGAGGCATCGCCGCAATTGCCTTCAAGCGCTTCGGCGGCATCGCGTACCCTGAAGGCGCCGACAGCGCTTGCCGCGCCCTTGAGCTTGTGGGCCGCGGCTACGATCGCCTTGCCGTCGCCGGAAGACATGTCGTGCAGGCAGGCGCGCGCCTGGCGCGCGAACATCTGCAAGACCTCAAGTTCAAGCGCCTTGTCGCCCATCGTCTGGTTGGCCAGGTGAACAAGGTCGACCGGCCGCTGTTGCGAGGGAACCTGTCCCTTGCCATGATCTGGCGCCGCGAACGCAATACTGACTGCTGCCATATGCCAATTCTCCCGTCTTAGGTCCCGCCGTTTGAATGATGTTGCGGGGGCGCAGTGCCAATCGCGTTAAATTCGGGCGCAATCAGGGCGAATTTCTCGCTATATGGTTAACATCAGTCAAACACTTCTAACACATTGGATTTCAAGGCCGCGCCGGCGTTAATTCGGGTTAATCAAGCGTTAATAACTCAGCATTTGACCGAAGGCGTTAATTGTCTAGCAGGCCCGGATGTGTCACTACGATACGACTGGGAGAGCTGGGTTGTGGAAGCCTTTGCTCGCCAAGTGGATAATGGTAATGTTTTGATACCGTAAGTGTGCGAAAGCAGCTATCCACTCTGAAATGACATACTTATCCGCTCTACGGATTTTGGGCGGACAGGTTCAGAGGCAAGGTTTGTTCGGGTGACGCGGAAACCCGGGTGCGTAGTAAACCGGCTGAGATGTAACGAGGCGTAACGGAATGGCGAACAACAAGTACAACGAATCGATCGAGGACAAGGCGTTCAAGGCGCTGGATGAAGCCCTGCAGATCGACTTCGAGGACGATGATACGCCGTCTCCACAAGTCAGGAAGCAAGACGCCTCGGAGGCAAAAGTGTCCGAAAAGCCAACTGTCCGCAATCAGCGTAAAGACGATGCCAAGCAGCAGCGCCCCGCCGCAACGCCCCGCTCCCCCGAGCAGGGATCGCGCGCGCCGGCCTTTGCCGCAAACGACGGCAGCCGGGTCAGCCCCGCTTCGCTCTTGAAATCACTCGACAACGGTTCCGCCCGTCCGGCGCTGCGCAACGCCACGCTCGTTTCGCTTTTGTGGATCGTCGGCGGCCTCGGCCTGATGTCGCTCCTCTATTCGCCGCAGATCTGGCAGATCCGCTCGATTTCCGACCTCGTCGCCCTGCCCGGCGTGATCGCCGGTCTCGTCGGCATCGTCATCCCGGTTCTCCTGTTCTACGCCTTCGCCATCATGATGGCGCGCGCCCAGGACATGCGAAACGCCGCCCGCTCGATGGCGGAAGTGGCGCTGCGCCTCTCCGAGCCGGAAACCATCGCGTCGGAACGCATCATGACGGTCGGCCAGGCCGTGCGTCGTGAAGTCTCCGCCATGAACGAAGGCATCGAGCGCACCATCGCCCGTGCCTCCGAGCTCGAAACCCTCGTCCACTCGGAAGTCAATGCGCTGGAGCGCAGCTACGCCGACAACGAACTGCGCGTGCGCGGTCTCGTCCACGAACTCGGCTCCGAGCGCGAGGCGATCGTCAATCACGCCGAGCGCATCCGCACCTCGATCGTCGGCGTTCACGACCAGCTGCGCGAAGACCTGTCGCTGGCCACCGAAGAAATCGCCGTGCGTCTTGCGACCTCAGGCGAAGCCTTCGCCTCGATGATCGACACGCGCGCCGCCACGATCACCGAGAAGTCGGAATCCGCCATCCAGTCGCTTGGCACGCTGCTCGCCGCCAAGACCGATTCGCTGCTGCAGACGCTGACCTCCTCCGGTTTCGCGCTCGCCAACGAGTTCGATAACCGCCTGGATTCGCTGACGTCTAGCCTGAGCGACCACGGCAACACCATTCTCAGCCAGTTCGAGACGCGTGCGTCCACCATGGACAGCAACGCCGAGAAGCTGAACGCCGCGCTCAACGACCGCGCCCGCCAGCTGAACGAGATCCTGATCGCGCGCACCCGCGATATCAACGAAAGCCTGACCGGCGGCGAACGTACGATCACCAGCACGCTGGATGACGTGCTCGCCAAGCTGAACAGCACGCTCGACGAGCGCGGCACCAGCTTCCGCCACAGCCTGCAGTCCAGCGTCGATGACACGATCATGGACCTCGACCTGCGCTCCGGCTTCTTCGACGAGCGCCTGCAGGCGACCGTCGCCCAGCTGTCCACCTCCTTCGACGAACGTGTCGCCGAATTCGCCAACGCCTTCGACAAGCGCGCCGGCACGCTCGACACCAAGCTGATGGAGAGCCTGAACCGCATCAACGATACCCTGACCGGCGGCTCGGATTCGCTGAACGGCATCCTGAGTTCCAGCATCGAGCGCATCGGCTCGTCGCTGACCGACCAGTCCTTCGCGCTGACGACGGCGCTTTCGACCGGCCAGGAAGTGCTGGAAAGCACGCTTTCGGGCAAGGTCGACGAAGTCGCGAGCGCGATTGGCGCCCGCACTGCCGAAATGACCTCGGCGCTCAGCCACGCCACCTCCGAAATCTCGCTGGCGCTCGCCTCCGGCACCTCGGAGCTCCACAACAACCTCTCGGCCCGCGCCACCGAGTTCCGCGATACGCTGCTGTCGACGACGTCGGATCTGAGCTCGGCGGTTTCGGCCGGTACCGACCAGATCACCTCGGCCTTCGGCCGTGCCGACGAGCTGAACACCACGATCTCCAAGCGCGCTGAGGATATCACCCAGGCGCTGGATTCCGCCCATGAGCGCATCGACGACGTCATGTCGGCGCGCAGTGGCGTCTTCCTCGGCGCGCTTTCCGACAGCCAGTCGCGCTTCGAAAACACCCTTGCCAGCCGCTCGGAAGCGATCATCGAAGCCGTCACCGGCAGCCATGACCGCCTCGCCGATACGCTCGATGACAAGGCCATGGCGCTCGCGATCTCGCTCAACGAAAGCCAGAGCCGCTTCGAGGAGACGCTTGGCTCGCAGGTCGATGCCATCGCCGGCTCCATCGCCTCCGGTCATGATCGTCTTGCCGAGACGCTCGACGACCGCGCCATGGCGCTCGCCATCTCGCTCAATGAAGGCCACAGCCGCATCGAGGACACACTCGGCTCGCATGCCGGCGCCATCTCGCAGTCGCTGGCAGCAGGCGAGCGCAAGCTTGCCGACGCCATCGCCGAACGCAGCGCCGCCTTCAATGCCTCGATGAACGAGGGCCGCAGCCTGATCGAGACCGCGCTCGACACCCGCGCGGAAGCGATCTCGCAATCGCTCGCCGCCGGCCAGGAGAAGCTGACCGAAGCGATCGACGACCGCGCCATGGCCTTCGCCATCTCGCTCGACGACAGCCAGGGCCGCCTCGCCGATACGCTGGCGCACCACGCCGATGGCATTGCGGCCTCGCTCTCCAGCGGTCACGACCGCATCAGCGAAGCGCTCGAAGACAAGTCCATGGGCTTGGCGATCGCGCTCAACGAAGGCCACTCGCGCCTCGAAGACACGCTCGGCCGCCATGCCGGCAACATCGCGACCTCTCTCGCCAGCGGCCACGACCGGATCAACGAAGCCCTCGACGACAAGGCGATGGGTCTTGCGATCGCACTCAACGAAGGCCATTCGCGCCTTGAGGACACGCTCGGCCACCATGCCGAAAGCATCGCGAACTCGCTAGTCAGCGGCCACGACCGTATCGAAAGCACGCTTTCGCAGAACGCCAAGTCGATCAACGACACGGTTGCCGACGTGCACGACCGCCTCGCCGACACGCTCGCCGAAAAGTCCATGGCGCTTGCCATCTCGCTCGGCGACAGCCAGAGCCGCTTCGACGAGGTTCTGGACGCCCGCACCAATGCGCTGATCGATAGCGTCGCCGGAGCCGAAGCTCGCGTCGCCGGCGCCTTCACCGACAAGGCCCAGGAAATCCGCGGCGCCTACACCGAAAATCAGCAGCGCCTGGAACGCACGCTCGCCGAACACGCCTCCTCCATCTCCAGCACCATCACCGATGGTACCGACCGCATCGAAGGTGGCCTGACCTCCGCCGCCGACCGCTTCGAGGCGCTGACTGGCAATGCCACGACCAAGCTGGAAGACGGCCTCGTTTCGGCGCATGCCCGCATCCGCGCCACGCTCGACGACCGCACGCAGGCGATCAACCTGACGCTCAATGAAGCGCATGCCCAGCTTGGCGATACGCTCTCCGACCAGGCGACCACCATCGGCGCCTCGATCGCCGCAAGCGTCAGCATGCTCGAAATGTCGCTGGAAGATCGCGAAGCCTCCATTCGCCAGGCGATCGACAACAGCGCCCAGTCGCTCGAAGACCGCCTGCGCGACAGCACCGGCAACATCGCCGGTCGCTTCCAGACCGCGGCCGACGAAATTTCCCGCTCGACGGAGAGCTTCGCCTCGCACCTCGACCAGTCGATCGAAGGCATGACCGGCCGCTTCGCCGACACCGGCTCGCGCGTCGAAGCCGGCCTCGCAGCGCTTGAAAACCGGATTCGCGACGGCGTCGGCGGTGTTGCACAGCAGGTCGATGCCGCGGGCGAACGCCTGACGGGCACACTGACGGATGGCATCTCAAGGCTCGGCGCTCTCAGCGACGAAACCTCCGGCCGCATCGCATCCGCTGTCGATGATAGCATTGCCAAGTTCTCCGAGACGATCGATGGCCGCACCAGCCACCTCGCCTCCGAGATCGACAGCCGCGCCGCCAGCCTGACTGACGGTATCGACGCCCGCACCGCAGGTATCGGCGAAGCCATGGACCGTGGCACCGCCAAGATCGACGAACGTCTGTCCACCATGGACCGCGCGCTCAACGTCGGCCTCGACGCCGTCAACCGCACGATCGAAGGCAAGGCCGCCGGCCTCGCCGCCTCGCTGCGCAGCGCGGTCGCCGACACCACGCAGGGCATGGACGAGGAAGCCACGCGCGCCGCAGCCTCCCTCAGCCAGACCGGCCAGCAGTTCGCCGAAGGCCTCGACGCCAAGAGCAGCGATTTCGCCCGTTCGATGGGTGAGCGCTCCGAGCAGATCGTCGGCCGTGTTTCCGAGGCGCAGAACCGCCTCGCCGGCCAGGCCGCAGCCGTCGCCCAGACCTTCTCCGAAGCGGGCAACGCCATCATCAACAAGGTGGCAGAGGCCGAAACGCTCGTCAGCGGCCAGGTCGGCGCCATCTCCAAGGCGCTGAACGACGCGCAGAACACCTTCGCCAGCCACGGCACGGATATCCGCACGACGATCGCAAGCGCCAGCGAAGAGATCGCCTCCACCATGGCCGATGTCGACCGCGCGCTCGAAGCCCGCGGCAATGCGATCCGCAGCGGCCTTGAAGAGCGCTCGCGCGAACTTGACGGCACGCTCAACACCGTGGAGCAGGCCCTCGAAGCGCGTGGAAGCTCGATCCGCGCCGCCCTCGATGACCGCACCCGCGAGCTGAACTCCATGCTCGCAGGCCGCACGACCGAGCTGTCGCGCATTCTCGACGAGACCGCCCGCCCGATGATCGATCGCTACGCGCAGACCGGCCGCGAGGCCGCGGCGCAGATCACGTCTGCCGGCGAACAGAGTGCTGCACAGATCACCGCCGCCAGCGAGCAGAGTGCTGCGCAGCTCACGGCGGCGAGCGACCAGAGCGCCGAGCGCCTGCGCACCGAAAACACCGCTTTGATCGACGCGATCAACGCCCGCACCGAACGCGCCACCTCGGCCGTCGATGCGATTGAAAACAGCCTGCTCTCCAACGTCAACCGCCTGATCGACCGCCTGTCCGACAACAGCATGGTCATGGGCCAGATGATGAGCCGCGCGGCCGAAGAGCTGAGCGCCGTGGATGGCCGCCTCGGCGACACCACCTCGCGCTTCACCGACTCGGCCTCCAAGGCCGCCGAAATGGTCGCAGCCTCGACCCGCCTTCTCGAAGGCAAGGTCGATCGCCTCTCCGACATCTCCGGCCAGACGCTTTCGCAGGTCGGCAGCATCATCGGCCGTTTCGACGAGCACTCCAAGGTTCTGACGCAGGCCTCCAGCCTGCTCGGCGCCGCCCAGTCCAACCTCGTCTCGACGCTGGAAGATCGCGAATCCGCGCTGCAGACGCTGTCGGTCGGCCTCGTCCAGCGCTCGGAAGACATCGAAAAGACGATGCGTGCCCTCGGCAGCATGGTCGACTCGGCCTTCGATCGCGCCGAACAGCGCTCGAACCAGGTCAGCCACAATCTGCGCCAAGGCGTGCAGTCGTCCTTCGCCGATATCAGCACCACGCTCTCGGATGCCGAAAAGCGCGCCGCGGAAGCCGCCGAAGCGATGCGCAGCAGCGTCAGCAAGGCCAGCGAAGACGTCAACGCGACGCTCGACACCACGCTTGGCAATGCCGAGCGCCGCTCCGGCGAACTCGCCAACCGCGTTCGCGGCGGCCTGACGGCGTCGCTGTCGGAAGTCGAGCGCATGATGGGCGACGCAGGTCGCCTGTCGGATGGCGCCGCACAGCAGATGCGTGAATCGCTGCGCGAAGCCGTCGACGAAGCCGTCGCCCGCTTCTCTGGCGCTACCGAGGAAATCCGCCGCTCCGCCGGCGATATCCGCAAGGAACTGGACATGACGCGCAGCGAGCTGAAGCGCGGCGCGTTCGACCTGCCCGAGGAAGCCAAGGAAAGCGCGGCTGCCATGCGCCGCGCCGTCTCCGAGCAGATCAAGGCGCTGCAGGACATCTCGCACATCGTCGGCCGCTCGACGCAGCAGCTCGAAGTTTCCGAGCCCGCCGCCCGCACGCTTGCCCAGCCCCAGCAGCCGCAGCCACAACCTGCGCCGCGCCAGGCGCCGGTGCAGCCCGCGATCCAGCAGCAGCCGCAACCGGCTCCAGTACCGGCCCCTGCGCCGTTGCCGACCCCGGCCGCGGCCGCCATTCCGCCCTCCTCGATCGAAGGCTTCGGCCTGCGCGGTTCGCTCGGCACTGCGGCAGCAACGCCCGCGACGCCGCAGCGCGCGCCTGCCGTGACCCAGGCGCCTGCTGCATCGCCAGCATCCGGCGGCTGGATCAGCGACCTGCTTCGCGGCGCATCGCGCGACGAGAGCGCAGAGGAATCCGTTGCCCGCCAGCCGGCGCCCCGCGTAGAGGCACCGGCACCCCAGGCGCCGCGCGCCGGCGACAACCGCAATCCGCGCCACGTGGTGGAATCGCTGAACTCGCTCTCCGTCGATATCGCCCGCGCCATCGATCACGATGCCTCGGTCGATCTGTGGCGCCGCTACCAGCGTGGCGAACGCGACGTCTTCACGCGCCGCCTCTACACGCTGAAGGGCCAGCAGACCTTCGACGAGATCAAGCACAAGTATGACCGCGAGCCGGAATTCCGCACTGCCGTCAACCGCTACATCGCCGACTTCGAAAAGCTGCTCGCCGACGTCGCCCGCACCGACCGCGACCGGACGATCACCCAGTCCTACCTGACGTCAGACACCGGCAAGGTCTACACCATGCTCGCCCACGCGGCAGGCCGCCTGAACTAAGGCGGAACGAGAGACAAACAAAAGGCCGCATCGGAAACGATGCGGCCTTTTTGTTCTGTTGGCTTGGGCCGAACGCTCAATGCCCGCGACCACCGCCGCACCAAATAGCGGCGCCGGAAATTCACTCCGCGGCGGCATCCTCCGTCAGTAAATGGCAAAGACTTGCCATTACCTCAGCCGCTTCCTTCAGCCCGGATGCCACCACATGATCCGGCACGCCGTCATCGATCAGCGTCGCAAGCTCCGCGAGGTCGTAGACGATATGCCCGCGCCGCAGCTCGCTCTGGGCGAGATCGATGCCCAGTTCGGCATGCATGCGATGGATCGCTCTCGCGGCCGATATGACGAGCATCCGCTTCTGCGCGATATCGGCCACGTCAAGGCGATCCGAGGCTTGAGCGGTCTCAATTGATTGCAGCAAATACGGGTGCATGACGTCCTCCTTACTGGTCATCGAGCGATCGGCGGGCAGATCCTCCATCAAGCCTGCGAATCGCCATCTGGTTGCATCGTGAGGAATACTCACCAAAAACAACGAGGACTGCAACCCAGGGATTTATCAGGAAAAACAATATCTCTTTTGCCGTCCCGCAGAGCATCGACATCCCCGCGGCAAGCTCGCTGAGAGCGGCGCCAAGGCCTCCGCAACTCAAACAAAAAGGGCCGAACCCATAAGGTCCGGCCCTTCTCTTCAATTCATATCCACCCACCGGAAACCCGGTGCGCGGAATTCTTACGCCTCGGCGTCCGGCGGCGTTTCGTCGCCAGCCTCTGCGGCAGGCTCCTCGCCCGGCACAACAGCGGTCTCGTCGCCGTTCTCGGCACCTTCTTCGACCTCGTCTTCCGGATCGCGGATGCGCTCGACCGACACGACCTTCTCGTCCTTGGCGGTCGAGAAGATGGTCACGCCCTTCGTCGCGCGGCTGGCGATGCGGATGCCGCCAACCGGCACGCGGATCAGCTGACCGCCATCCGAAACCAGCATGATCTGGTCGTTGTCATCGACAGGGAAGGCAGCGACGAGTTCGCCGATCTCGCCCGTCTTCGACGTATCGGTGGCGCGAATGCCCTTGCCGCCACGGCCGGAGATGCGGAAGTCGTAGGAGGAAGACCGCTTGCCGTAGCCCTTCTCGGAAACCGTCAGCACGTACTGTTCGCGTGCCTTCAGCTCTTCGTAGCGCTCGTCGCTCAGCTGTCCCTCTTCGGTGACTTCCTCGCCAACCAGCGCGATTTCCTCGGCCTCACCCGTCGTCAGGCGGCGTTCGTTGGCTGCGCGCTTGAGATAAGCGGCGCGTTCCCACGGCTCGGCATCGACATGGCCGACGATCGTCATCGAGATGATGCGGTCGTTATCGCCGAGGTTGATCCCTCGTACGCCGATCGAGTTGCGGCCCGCGAAGACGCGGACGTCGTCGACCGCAAAGCGGATGCACTGGCCGAGCGCCGTCGTCAGAAGCACGTCGTCGTGCTCGGTGCAGGTCTCGACGGAGAGGATCTCGTCGCCCTCCTCTTCGAGCTTCATCGCGATCTTGCCGTTGCGGTTGACCTGGACGAAGTCGCTGAGCTTGTTGCGGCGCACGGTGCCGCGCGTCGTCGAGAACATCACGTCGAGCGTAGCCCAGCTGTCCTCGTCCTCCGGCAGCGGCAGGATGGTGGTGATGCGCTCGCCTGGAGCGAGCGGCAGCATGTTGATCATCGCCTTGCCGCGAGAGGTCGGCGTGCCGATCGGCAGACGATAGACCTTTTCCTTGTAGACGATGCCGCGTGACGAGAAGAACAGAACCGGCGTATGCGTATTGAGCACGAATAGCTGGCTAACGAAATCTTCGTCACGCGTGGTCATGCCGGAGCGACCCTTGCCGCCGCGGCGCTGCGCGCGGTAGGTCGTCAGCGGCACGCGCTTGATGTAGCCGAGGTGCGAGACGGTAACGACCATATCCTCGCGGGCGATGAGATCTTCATCGTCCATTTCGAGGCCGCCATCCATGATCTCGGTGCGGCGCGGCGTGCCGAACTCGTCGCGGACAGCAGCAAGCTCGTCCTTGACGATCGACTGGATGCGCACGCGCGACGACAGGATATCGAGGTAATCCTTGATTTCCTCGCCGATCTTGTTGAGTTCGTCGCCGATTTCGTCGCGGCCAAGGGCCGTCAGACGAGCGAGACGCAGTTCGAGAATGGCCCGTGCCTGCTCTTCCGAGAGGTTGTAGGTCATGTCGTCGTTGATGCGGTGGCGCGGATCGTCGATCAGGCGGATCAGGCTTTCGACGTCATGCGCCGGCCAGCGGCGGGTCATCAGCTCTTCGCGGGCGGACTGCGGATCCGGTGCCTGGCGGATGACGCGGATGACTTCGTCGATGTTGGCGACAGCGATCGCCAGACCGACCAAGACGTGCGCGCGCTCGCGAGCCTTGCGCAGCAAGAATTTTGTACGCCGACTAACGACTTCCTCGCGGAACGAGACGAAGGCGCGCAGCATGTCGAGCAGCTGCAGCTGTTCGGGCTTGCCGCCGTTCAGCGCCACCATGTTGCAGCCGAACGAGGTCTGCAGCGGCGTATAGCGATAGAGCTGGTTCAGGATGACGTCGGCATTGGCGTCGCGCTTCAGCTCGACGACGACGCGGTAGCCCTGACGGTCGCTCTCATCGCGCAGGTCGGAGATGCCCTCGATGCGCTTGTCGCGCACCAGTTCGGCCATCTTCTCGATCATCGTCGACTTGTTCACCTGATACGGGATCTCGGTGATGATGATCTGCTCGCGATCGCCGCGCATCGGCTCGATCGTCGCGACGCCGCGCATGATCACCGAGCCACGGCCCGTCTCGTAAGCCGAGCGGATGCCGGAACGGCCGAGGATCTTGGCGCCGGTTGGGAAATCGGGACCTGGAATGATCTGCATCATCTCGGGCAACTCGATCGCCGGATCGTCGATCAGCGCGATACAGCCATTGATGACTTCGACGAGATTGTGCGGCGGAATGTTGGTCGCCATGCCGACGGCGATACCGCCGGCGCCGTTGACGAGCAGGTTCGGGAATTTCGCGGGAACCACCACGGGCTCGGAGAGCGTACCGTCGTAGTTGTCGCGGAAATCGACCGTTTCCTTGTCGAGATCGTCGAGCAGCGAATGCGCGGCCTTCTCGAGGCGGCATTCGGTGTAGCGTTCGGCCGCCGGCGGATCACCGTCGACGGAGCCGAAGTTGCCCTGGCCATCGATAAGCGGAAGGCGAAGAGACCAGTCCTGCGCCATACGCGCCAGCGCGTCGTAGATCGCGGTGTTGCCGTGCGGATGGTATTTACCCATCACGTCCCCGGTCACGCGGGCGCATTTGACGTATTTCTTGTTCCAGTCGATGCCGAGCTCGGACATGCCGTAGAGGATGCGCCGGTGCACGGGCTTGAGGCCGTCGCGCACGTCAGGAAGCGCGCGGCTGACGATAACGCTCATCGCGTAATCGAGATACGACCGCTGCATTTCCTCCATAATGGAGATGGGCTCGATGCCTGGCGGGAGCTTCCCGCCGCCGGGGGGTGTTTGCTCAGTCAAAATGGATCACATCTCTTCTAGAATCACTTGAAGATTTATAGCGGAAAGGCTGTTCCTAAGCCAATTTTGCAGGAAGTTTTGAACAGGCTTTTACGGTCTAATCAGGGCGAAACGAGGCTTATGCGCCCCAATCACCGTCACGCACGCCGCGCCATTTGCAAAATCGGTTTGCCCACATCACAATCGCGCGAAAACCAAGCCCGGATATGGGTATATGGAGAGATGATGGCAAGCGCCGACCAACTGATCAACGCCTTTACAACCCTGCTCGTCACGATCGATCCGCCGGGTCTCGCGCCGATCTTTCTCGGCCTCACTGTCGGCATGAGCAGAGCCCAGCGCAAGCAGGTGGCGCTGCGCGGCACGATCATCGCCTTCATCATTCTCGCCGTCTTCGCGCTCTTCGGATCCAGCGTGCTCGGCGTGCTCGGCATCTCGATCGGCGCCTTCCGCATCGCCGGCGGCCTGCTGCTCTTCTGGATCGCCTTTGAAATGGTGTTCGAGAAGCGCCAGGATCGCAAGGAAAAGACCGGCACGGCCGCGATCACCGTCGACCACATCCAGAACATCGCCGTCTTCCCGCTGGCCATTCCGCTGATCTCGGGCCCGGGCGCCATCTCCGCGACCATCCTGATCGCGGGCTCGATGCAGACGGCCTTCGAACTGGCGCAGCTGATCATCGTGATCGCCGCAAGCCTGCTCCTGCTCTTCCTGGCGCTCTTGATCGCCGACCGGCTGGACCGCTTCCTCGGCGTCACCGGCCGCGCCATCCTGACCCGCCTGCTCGGCGTCATCCTGGCGGCGCTCGCGACCCAGTTCGTCGTCGATGGCATCAAGTCGGCGATGAACCTCGTTCCCTCGCCCGTCTGAGCTTTCAGTTAAAACGCAAACGGCGCGCCCCAAAGCGCGCCGTCTGAAACCTTTCGGTCTGTCGTTCGATCAAAACGGAATATCGTCGTCCAGATCGCGCGAGAAATTGCCGCCACCGCCGGAAGACGAACCACCGCCCGAGCCACCACGGCCGGAAGACTGCGACGGCGAACCGTAATCGTCGCCATAACCGCCGCCACCGCCGAAATCACCACCGCCGGCATTGCCGCCACGGCCACCGCCGTAACCACCGCCAGAGCGATCGCCACCGCCTTCGCCGCGTCCATCGAGCATCGTCAGCGTTGAGCCGAAGCCCTGCAGCACGACTTCCGTGGAATAACGATCCTGACCCTGCTGGTCCTGCCACTTGCGGGTCTGCAGCGCGCCTTCGATATAGAGCTTGGCGCCCTTCTTGACGTACTGCTCGACGACCTTGCACAGGCCTTCGTTGAAGACGACCACGGTGTGCCACTCGGTCTTCTCGCGGCGCTCGCCCGAATTGCGGTCGCGCCAGGTCTCCGATGTCGCGATGCGGAGGTTGGCGATCGGCCGGCCGTCCTGCGTCCGACGGATTTCGGGGTCAGCACCCACGTTTCCGATCAGAATTACCTTGTTCACGCTGCCAGCCATACTTTTCACCCTACCTGCCGCCCTGCCCGGCGGCGCTTGAAACAATCGATGCACCTTAAACCATAGAGGCGGCGCGATGGACGTCCATAGCGGTTCATCCACAAGGAATTTTGTTCTTTATTTGTTCTATTTTATCCCTATGATCCTGTCAACCGAATCGAAAACCTTGCACCATCTAGACATTGAGCCTCGACTCGCCCGCCGGCATCACTAAATAAGGGGCTTGTTCCAGCACAGAAGCAGAAGACGATGAGCGAACTGAAGACGATTTCAATCCGTGGCGCGCGCGAGCACAATCTGAAGGGCATCGACCTCGATCTGCCGCGCAACAAGCTGATCGTCATGACGGGCCTGTCGGGATCGGGCAAATCCTCGCTCGCTTTCGACACCATCTATGCCGAGGGCCAGCGCCGCTATGTCGAGAGCCTGTCGGCCTATGCCCGCCAGTTCCTCGAAATGATGCAGAAGCCCGATGTCGACCAGATCGACGGCCTCTCGCCGGCGATCTCCATCGAGCAGAAGACGACTTCACGCAACCCGCGCTCGACTGTTGGCACCGTCACTGAGATCTACGACTATATGCGCCTGCTCTTCGCACGCGTCGGCGTTCCCTATTCGCCGGCCACCGGCCTGCCGATCGAGAGCCAGACCGTCAGCCAGATGGTCGACCGCATCCTCGCCTTCGAGGAAGGCACGCGCCTCTTCATCCTCGCCCCGCTCGTGCGTGGCCGTAAGGGCGAGTATAAGAAGGAACTCGCGGAGCTCATGAAAAAGGGCTTCCAGCGCGTCAAGATCGACGGCCAGTTTTACGAGATCGCCGATGCCCCCGCGCTCGACAAGAAATACAAGCACGACATCGATATCGTCGTCGACCGCGTCGTCGTGCGCGCCGATGTCTCGGCGCGACTGGCCGACAGTCTGGAGACCTCGCTGAAGCTCGCAGACGGCCTCGCCATCGCCGAATTCGCCGACAAGCCGCTGCCCGTGGAGGAAACCGCCGCCGGCGGCTCGGCCAACAAGTCGCTGAACGAAACGCACGAGCGCGTGCTGTTCTCGGAAAAGTTCGCCTGCCCGGTGTCCGGCTTCACGATTTCCGAGATCGAGCCGCGCCTGTTCTCCTTCAACAATCCGGCCGGCGCCTGCCCGACCTGCGACGGCCTCGGCGCCCAGCAGAAGATCGACGCCAACCTAATCGTGCCGGAACCCGAGCGTACGCTGCGCGACGGCGCCATCGCCCCCTGGGCCAAGTCGTCCTCGCCCTATTACAACCAGACGCTGGAAGCGCTCGGCAAGCATTTCGGCTTCAAGCTCGGCGCCCGCTGGAACGATCTTTCCGCCAAGGCGCAGGACGTCATCCTCAACGGCACCGAGGAGAAGATCGAATTCCACTACGTCGACGGCGCCCGCTCCTACACGACGCACAAGAATTTCGAAGGCATCATCACCAATCTCGAGCGCCGCTGGAAAGAAACCGACAGCGCCTGGGCGCGCGAGGAGATCGAGCGCTACATGTCGGCCGCCCCCTGCCCGTCCTGCAACGGATTCCGCCTGAAGCCGGAAGCGCTGGCCGTCAAGGTCAACAAGCTGCATATCGGCCAGGTCACGGATATGTCGATCCGCGTCGCCCGCGACTGGTTCGAAACACTGCCTGACAGCTTCAACGCGAAGCAGAACGAAATCGCCGTCCGAATCCTGAAAGAGATCAGGGACCGCCTGCGCTTCCTCAACGACGTCGGCCTCGAATATCTGAGCCTCTCGCGCAACTCCGGCACTCTGTCGGGTGGCGAAAGCCAGCGCATTCGCTTGGCCTCGCAGATCGGCTCCGGCCTCACCGGCGTTCTCTACGTACTCGACGAGCCGTCGATCGGCCTGCACCAGCGCGACAACGCCCGCCTGCTGGAAACGCTGAAGCACCTGCGCGACATCGGCAACACCGTGATCGTCGTCGAACACGACGAGGACGCCATCCTGCAAGCCGACGATGTCGTCGATATCGGACCGGCCGCCGGCATTCATGGCGGCCAGGTCATCGCCCACGGCACACCGCAGGACATCATGGCCAACCCGAAGTCACTGACCGGTAAATACCTGTCGGGCGAGCTCGGCGTGACCGTGCCGGAAGAACGACGCAAGGTTAAGAAGGGCAAGGAAATCAAGGTCGTCGGCGCCCGCGGCAACAATCTGAAGAACGTCACGGCGTCGATCCCGCTCGGCGTCTTCACGGCGGTCACGGGCGTGTCCGGTGGCGGCAAGTCCACCTTCCTGATCGAGACGCTCTACAAGTCGGCCGCCCGCCGCGTCATGGGCGCGCGCGAAATCCCGGCGGATCACGATCGCATCGACGGCTTCGAGCATATCGACAAGGTCATCGACATCGACCAGTCGCCGATCGGCCGCACCCCGCGCTCGAACCCGGCCACCTATACCGGCGCCTTCACGCCGATCCGCGACTGGTTCGCCGGGCTGCCGGAAGCCAAGGCGCGCGGCTACCAGCCCGGCCGCTTCTCCTTCAACGTCAAGGGCGGCCGCTGCGAGGCCTGCCAGGGCGACGGCGTCATCAAGATCGAGATGCACTTCCTGCCCGACGTCTACGTCACTTGCGACGTCTGCCACGGCAAGCGCTACAACCGCGAAACGCTCGACGTCACCTTCAAGCAGAAATCGATCGCCGACGTGCTCGACATGACCGTCGAGGAAGGCGTCGAGTTCTTCGCCGCCGTCCCCGCCGTGCGCGACAAGCTGCAGGCCCTCTTCGATGTCGGCCTCGGCTACATCAAGGTCGGCCAGCAGGCGAACACGCTGTCGGGCGGCGAAGCCCAGCGCGTCAAGCTCGCCAAGGAGCTCTCAAAGCGCTCGACCGGCCGCACGCTCTACATTCTCGACGAGCCGACGACCGGCCTGCACTTCCACGACGTCGCCAAGCTGCTCGAAATGCTGCACGAACTGGTCAACCAGGGCAACTCGGTCGTCGTCATCGAGCACAATCTTGAAGTCATCAAGACCGCCGACTGGGTCCTCGACTTCGGCCCCGAAGGCGGTGATGGCGGCGGCGAGATCGTGGCGTCTGGCACGCCCGAGGCGATCGTCAAGGAAAAGCGGTCCTATACCGGCCAGTTCCTGAAGGAACTGCTGGAGCGGCGGCCGGTGAAGAAGGTGCAGGCGGCGGAGTGAGCGAGATCCTCTCCACGGTACGTGTGTTGATCGCTGACGGCAAATTCAGGGTCTCGGCACACGCACTGCAGGAGTTGTTGAACGACGGTCTGCTGATCGAGCCGTTGGTGATGGACATATCGTCGGCGCTCGTCGTGGAGGAGTATCCGGACTATCACAAGGGGCCCTGTGTTCTGGTCCTGCAGACGGACGAGCGGGGAAGACCCGTACATTTGCTTTGGGGCATCCCATCAGGTGCATCCGAACCGGCGGTGTTGATAACAGCATACATTCCCGATCCAGATCGCTGGAATGACGATTTCACCAGGAGGAAGCCGCAATGACGAGACAGGCGTCGCAGCTCATTCGTGAGGGGGAATATGCCGCCGAGGTCATCGTGGAGCTTCACGACGACGTTGGCGAGTGGTCCCCGACGGTAAGCCCGGAGGATATCCGCAAGCTGGATCGCGTACGTCGTGCCTTGCGAGACCATGATTTCGAAGGTGCAGAGAAGGATGGACGCGTTTACCGGCTCGTGCCGCGTGAGGCCGACTATCCGAAAAGCGGTTTTGGCGAAAACGAATAGGATGGATTGAAGTCATGACAAAACCCGGCACCATTCGCGTCGGCATCGGCGGCTGGACATTCGAGCCCTGGCGCAACCACTTCTTCCCGTCCACGCTGAAGCAGAAGGACGAGTTGAATTATGCCAGCCGGCAGCTGAAGGTCATCGAGGTCAACGGCACCTATTACAGCTCGCAGAAGCCCGAGACCTTCGCCAAGTGGGCCGCCGATGTCCCCGAGGGTTTCATCTTCTCGCTGAAGGCCAGTCGCTTCAGCACCAACCGCAAGATCCTCTCCGAAGCCGGTGAATCGGTCGAGCGCTTTCTCGGCCAGGGCATCGTCGAGCTTGGCCCGCATCTCGGCCCCATTCTCTGGCAGTTCGCGCCGACGAAGAAGTTCGAGCCGGAGGATTTCGAGGGCTTCCTGAAGCTCTTGCCGGACAAGCAGGATGGCCTGCCGCTTAAACATGTCGTCGAGGTCCGTCACGACAGCTTCAAGGTGCCTGAGTTCGTGACGCTCTTGGCGAAATACGGTGTCGCACCCGTTATCGCCGAACATTTCGATTATCCGATGGTGGCGGATGTCACCGCCGATTTCGTCTACACACGCCTGCAAAAGGGCTCGGACGAAATCCGGACCTGCTATCCGCCGAAAGAGCTGAAAGCCTGGGCCAAGCGCCTGGAAACCTGGGCGGAAGGCAAGGTGCCTGATGATCTGCCGCTTATCGATAGCGACCGCAAGGTCAAGGTCGAGCCGCGCGACGTTTTCGCTTTCATGATCCACGAGGGCAAGGTCAATGCCCCCTTCGGCGCCATCGCGCTGCAGGATGAGGTCGGCAAGTAGTCAGAGCGCGAAACAATCAGAGTAGCAGCACGTGGCTGACGAGGTCCTCCGCCGTCAGCCCCTTGCCGGCCCGGTTGCCCGCTTCGCCATGCATGTAAACGCCGGCGGCGGCGGCCTCGAAGGCCGGCAGCCCCTGCGCCATCAGCGCTCCGATGATCCCCGCCAGCACATCGCCGGAGCCGGCTGTGGCGAGCCAGATCGGAGCATTGGTGTTGATCAACGCCCGACCATCCGGCGAGGCGATCACGGTGTCGGGCCCCTTGTAGACGATGGCCGCATTCGCCCGCGCCGCGGCCGCCAGTGCCTTGTCGGCCTTGCCTAGATTGTCGTCGGCGGCGATATCCGGAAACAACCGCGAAAACTCTCCCTCATGCGGCGTCAGAACCAGCCGCGTCTCGCCTTCAGCGAACAACGCGAACAGCGCCGCAGGATCCTCGCGGAAGGAGGTGATGCCATCGGCATCCAGAACCAGATGCCGCGCCGCGAGTGCCACCACAAAACCACGCGCCTTCTCGCCAGCTCCGAAGCCCGGCCCGAGCACGAAGCTGCGCAACCGTTCGTCCTTCAGCCAATCCAGGAGCTCGGCGTCCCTATCGATGCCGTGCAGCATCACGGCCGTCAGATGCGTCGCGTTCTCTTCCAGGGCATCCGCAGGCGAAGCGATCGTCACCAGCCCGGCGCCCGCCTTCAATCCAGACATGGCCGACATCCGCGCGGCACCCGTCTTGCCCTTCTCGCCAGAGAAGACGACGAGGTGGCCGCGCTTGTACTTGTGGGTCTCCTGCCCCGAAGACGGCAGCCACCGCTGCCATTGTTCCGGCCGGTTCTCCGCCAGTTTGCCTGACGCTTGCCTGCGCACGATCCGCGCGGGTATGCCGATATCGAGCACCTCGAGCACGCCCGAAAGCTCCCGCCCCGGCATTAGCAGATGGCCCGGCTTGCGCGTCATGAAGGTGATCGTGCGCTCGGCGGTAAATGCCGCCCCCAGCACCATGCCCGTCCGGCCATCGATGCCGGATGGCAGGTCGACGGCAAGCACCGGCAGGCGAGCTTTTTCTATACGCACGATTACCGCACTGACGACTTCTGGCACGGCCCGCGTCAACCCGGCCCCGAACAGCGCGTCGATCACGACGTCACCGCCTGCGGGTTGATAGGCCTCTATCGGCGCACCCTCACCGGACCAACCGCTGAAAGCCCGCGCAGCGTCGCTCTTCAGTCGATCGGGATCCCCCAAGTGAAACACCGCAACCGCGACACCACTATCTTGCAGACAGCGTGCCGCAACATATCCGTCGCCGCCATTGTTGCCGGGGCCGCACAGTACGACGGCCCGCCGCGCAGACGGGTAGTGCCGCAGGAAGGCCGCCGCCACGCCGGCGCCCGCCTGCAGCATCAGGCCGAAACTGTCGATGCCCGAGGCTGCTGCGGCAGCATCGACGGTGGTCATTTCGGCGGGGGTAAGGAGAAGGTCGGCGAGTTGAGTGTCCATCCGGCCATTCAAGCAGAATCCGCCTAAAAAACAACCGATTGGCGCAAAATCTGGAAGGTTATTATTTAGTCATTTGCATATATTTTAACCTTCACTACAAGCCAGAAAGAAAGCATCAGACATCGCGAATATTCCTCATTTCGGTCGAAATTTAAGCTTTTCGCTTGCAACCCGCGCCGTTTTTGACAAAAAAATCGTTGAAATTGCTGAAAATCGCTCGACTTTCGGTCTCCGGCTGCCATTTCCACGAAGATTCCGCTTTCCAACTGGCACGATAACTGCATTCTATCGGGGGGTGGGTATGAGCCTGCTATAACGGGAGAAGCGGAGAGTCATTTTCTCATGAAAAAGATCGAAGCGATCATTAAGCCCTTCAAGCTGGACGAAGTGAAGGAAGCCCTTCAGGAAGTTGGCCTGCAGGGGATCACAGTCACGGAAGCAAAGGGCTTCGGTCGCCAAAAAGGCCACACGGAATTGTACCGTGGCGCGGAGTATGTCGTCGATTTCCTGCCGAAGGTGAAGGTCGAAGTCGTCCTCGCCGACGAGAACGCGGAGGCCGTCATCGACGCGATCCGCAAGGCCGCGCAAACCGGCCGTATCGGCGACGGCAAGATTTTCGTATCCAATATCGAAGAAGTCATTCGTATCCGTACCGGCGAAACCGGTGTCGATGCGATCTGACCTGTTTGGTCCAGGCGAGGCAATCGTCTCGTCTTCTCAAATGAAGGAACCATTTTATGGCGACCGCAAGCGAAATCCTCAAGCAAATCAAGGATAACGACGTCAAGTTTGTTGACCTGCGCTTTACCGATCCCAAGGGCAAGCTGCAGCACGTCACGATGGACGTGGTTTGCGTCGATGAAGACATGTTCGCCGATGGCGTCATGTTCGACGGCTCCTCGATCGGCGGCTGGAAGGCGATCAACGAATCCGACATGGTGCTGATGCCCGACACGGAAACGGTCCACATGGACCCGTTTTTCGCGCAGTCCACCATGGTCATCCTCTGCGACATTCTCGATCCGGTCTCCGGCGAAGCTTATAACCGCGATCCGCGCGGCACCGCCAAGAAGGCCGAAGCCTATCTGAAGGCATCAGGCATCGGCGACACCGTCTTCGTGGGTCCTGAAGCCGAGTTCTTCATCTTCGACGACGTTCGCTACAAGGCCGACCCCTACAACACCGGCTTCAAGCTCGATTCGACCGAACTGCCGTCCAACGACGACACCGAATATGAGACCGGCAACTTGGGCCACCGTCCGCGCGTCAAGGGCGGTTACTTCCCGGTTCCGCCGATCGACAGCTGCCAGGACATGCGCTCCGAAATGCTGACGGTTCTCTCGGAAATGGGCGTCGTCGTCGAAAAGCACCACCACGAAGTGGCCGCTGCCCAGCACGAGCTCGGCATCAAGTTCGACACGCTCGTCCGCAACGCCGACAAGATGCAGATCTACAAGTACGTCGTGCACCAGGTCGCTAATGCCTACGGCAAGACGGCAACCTTCATGCCGAAACCGATTTTCGGCGACAACGGCTCGGGCATGCACGTCCACATGTCGATCTGGAAGAGCGGCAAGCCGAGCTTCGCAGGCGATGAATATGCAGGTCTCTCCGAGAGCTGCCTCTACTTCATCGGCGGCATCATCAAGCACGCCAAGGCGCTGAACGCCTTCACCAACCCGTCGACGAACTCCTACAAGCGTCTCGTCCCGGGCTATGAAGCACCGGTTCTGCTCGCCTATTCGGCGCGCAACCGCTCGGCTTCGTGCCGTATTCCGTTCGGCAGCAACCCGAAGGCAAAGCGCGTCGAAGTCCGCTTCCCGGATCCGATGGCGAACCCCTACCTCGCCTTCGCCGCCATGCTGATGGCCGGCCTCGACGGCATCAAGAACAAGATCCATCCCGGCAAGGCCATGGACAAGGATCTCTACGACCTGCCGCCGAAGGAACTGAAGAAGATCCCGACGGTGTGCGGTTCGTTGCGTGAAGCGCTGGAAAGCCTGGACAAGGACCGCAAGTTCCTGACCGCCGGCGGCGTCTTCGACGACGACCAGATCGACTCGTTCATCGAGCTGAAGATGATCGAGGTCATGCGCTACGACATGACCCCGCATCCGGTCGAATACGACATGTACTACTCGGCGTAAGCCCTCAGAAAGCCCCGGTTCGCCGGGGCTTTCGTCTATCCGATGTCACGGAAACCTCGCGTCGATGTGACACTCATGTGACGAGTTCTCGCACAAATCTTGATTTGAGTGAGATCAATCACCAAATCAGGTGATGAAAGGAAGTCGTACCATGAAAGAAAGACTAGCTAAGTTCAGTATCGGCGAAGTGGTTCGGCACAAGGTATTTCCGTTTCGCGGCGTCATCTTCGATGTCGATCCGGAATTCGCGAATACGGAAGAATGGTGGAATTCTATTCCCGCCGACGTGCGCCCCAGCAAGGATCAGCCCTTCTACCACTTGCTCGCCGAAAACGAAGAAAACGAATACGTCGCCTACGTATCCGAACAGAACCTGATGAATGACGAAAGCGGCGAACCGCTTCGTAACGAACAGGTCTACCAGATTTTCGATATGGCACCGACGGGACAGTTCAAACCCAAGATGAGCTTCACCCACTAAGCGGCTGCATATCCATTTCAAACCCCGCCTTCCCAGCGGGGTTTTTCTTTGGCCGGAACCCGGAATTCAGGCAACAAAAAACCCGGCGCGAAGCCGGGTTTCTCGACAATCCGTAAGGATCGAAATTACTGGGCCTTGGCAGCCTTCTGGGCGTCTTCAAGCTTCTTGCGCGCTTCGTCAGCCTTCTTCTGCATGCTGTCCTGCAGGCTCTTCTGGCTTTCGGCGAGCTTGGAAGCGGAAACCGCTTCGCCGTCGAATGCGCCGGTGAAGCCTTCAAGCGAGATCTTGATCGGGTTCGGCGCACGGCGGAAGTTGATCGAGGTCAGGACCAGATCGGTGCCCTTCTTCAGGCTGGCAACCATCGCGTCGGTCAGCGGGATCTGCGCAACGCAACGATCCGGCATGCACATCAGATAGTCGATCTTCTGCGGCTTGCCGCCGTCGATCTGCATGCCGATGCCCGGCGGGATCAGACGTGCAGGAGGAACGGAAACCTGCAGGCTCTTGTTGTTCACCTTGCCGGAAACGGTGATGAGGCCAACGCCCGTAACGAGCTGACCGCCGGTGGCCAGAACGACGTTCTGCACGACGCAGACGTCATTGTCTTCCTGCTTGCTGCAGGTCTTGTACCAACCGAGGCGCGGTGCGCCGGCAGCCTGTGCGCCAGCGTCGGCAGACGCATCCTGCGCATAAGAAGACACCGGAGCCACTGCGGCGCCAAGCATCACTGCCATTACGGACAGGGCTGCCCGTGTTTTCTTTTCAGACTTGAACATCATAACGAATTCCGTCTCCTGATATCCCGTTGGGACAGCCCATTTGCCATCCTCACCAACAGGGTTGTTCGCATCTGACCTCTTAAAACAATGAGGCAAATGCATGACCCCCCGACTTCGGGGTCCCTGTTACATCGCGTTGCTGGAGATTTCCAGTGTTTCTTTGGCGTTTTAGGTGTCGCCGGAAAGAATTTGCCGTGGATGGTGAATTGGGCCGGCCGCATGGTAGTCTTCGGGCGAATCGTGCCGTTTTCCGGAAAGGATTTCAACTATGCTCCGGATCGTTCTCCCCGTCGTCTTCACCCTTGTTTGCGGGGTAGCCGCTGCCGAGCCCGTGCATGGCATCGCAATGCACGGCGCCCCTGCTCTGCCTCAAGATTTCAAGCACCTGCCCTACGTCAATCCCGACGTGAAGAAGGGCGGCAAGATCTCCTATGGCGTCGTCGGCACCTACGACAACCTGAACCCGTTCATCCTGAAGAGCATGCGCACCACGGCGCGCGGCATGTGGGACCCCGAATACGGCAACCTGGTCTATGAAACGCTGATGCTTCGCTCGCGCGACGAGCCCTTCACGCTCTATGGCCTCTTGGCGCAATCCGTCGAATGGGACGACGACAGGACCTATATCCAGTTCAACCTGAACCCAGACGCCAAATGGTCGGACGGCCAGCCGGTCACGCCCGATGACGTCATCTTCTCCTTCAACATCTTGAAGGAAAAGGGCCGCGTCCCCTTCAGCACGCGCCTCAACGCCGTCGAGAAAATGGAGAAGGTCGGCGATCACAGCGTCCGCTTCACCTTTAACGACAAGGCCGACCGCGAATTCCCGCTGATTCTCGCCGGCTCGACGCCTATCCTCCCCAAGCACGCGATCGACGCGGAGAATTTCGACCGCTCGACGCTGAAGCCGCTGATCGGCTCCGGTCCCTACAAGATCAAGTCGCTGAAGCCGGGCGAAAGCATCACCTTCGAGCGCGACCCGAACTATTGGGGCAAGGATATCCCCGCCAAGGTCGGCCTCGACAATTACGACCAGATCACCGTCCAGTATTTCCTGCAGGACACGACATTGTTCGAATCGTTCAAGAAGGGCGATGTCGATATCTATCCGGATGGCAGCCCCGGCCATTGGGCGAGCGCCTATAACTTCCCGGCGGTCACATCGGGCAATGTCGTCAAGGACACCTTCCAGCCCAAGCTGCCATCGGGCATGTTCGGCTTCGTCTTCAACACCCGCCGGCCGCTCTTCGACAATGTGAAGCTGCGCGAGGGCCTGTCGCTGATCTTCGATTTCGAATGGGCCAACAAGAACCTGTTCTCCAGCGCCTATATCAGGACGCAGAGCTACTGGCAGAACTCCGACCTCTCCAGCTTCGGCGTGCCCGCTGACGAGCGCGAAATGAAGCTGCTCGGCCCGATCAAGGATCGCATCGATCCCGCCATCCTCGACGGCACCTACAAGCTTCCCGTCACCGATGGTTCCGGCCGCGACCGCAATGTGCTGAAGCAGGCGGTCGCGCTTCTGAAGGAGGCTGGCTACACGATCAAGAACGGCAAGATGAGCGACGCCAATGGCCGCCCGCTCGCCTTCGAGATCATGACGCAGAACACCGACCAGGAAAAACTCGCGGTCTCCTACCAGCGCTCACTGCAACTGCTCGGCATCAACACCTCGATCCGCACGGTGGACGATTCGCAGTATCAGAGCCGCACCAACACCTTCGACTACGACGTGATCGTCAAATCCTTCACCTCGTCGCTATCGCCTGGAATCGAGCAGGTAGGGCGCTGGTCGTCCGCCTCGCGCGACCGCGACGGAACCGACAATTTTGCAGGCGTTGCCGATCCCGATGTGGATACGCTGATCCAGCACATCCTCAATGCGCGTTCGGCCGAGGATTTCACCGCCGCCGTCCGCTCGCACGACCGGCTGCTGCTGTCGGGCCATTACGTGCTGCCGCTCTACCATGTCGACAACCAGTGGGTCGCGCGCAGCAAGCGCATCGGCCACCCCGACCAGGTGCCGCTCTACGGCTACCAGCTGCCTGCCTGGTGGGATCAGAGCGTCCAATAACAGGTGGTTCTCTTTTCCTGCCTGGTTGAACTGGCCTGCTACAGCGACTAGATGGCTTGAAACGCCCTTTCAGGGCCAGCAATTCAGAAAAGGAAAGCCCATGGAACGCATAGTCATCGACGTCGTCTCGGATGTCGTCTGCCCCTGGTGCTATCTCGGCAAGGCCCGGCTGGAGCTCGCGATCGCGGAAGTCCAGGACGAAGTCGGCGTCGACGTCAACTGGCGCCCCTATCGCCTCAACCCGGATTACCCGCCCGAAGGCGTCGACCAGAAGGCAGCGCTCGAGAAGAAGCTCGGCGGTGCCGAGCGTGTCGCCGAAGGTCACAAGATGCTCACCGAACTCGGCCGCGAAGTTGGAATCAACTTCAATTTCGAGGCCATCAAGATCGGCCCGAACACGCTCGACGCCCACCGGCTCATTCACTGGGCGATGATCGAGGATCGCGACAAGGCCGATAAGGTGGTCGATGGCCTGTTCAAGGCGAATTTCGAGCAAGGCCTGAATGTCGGCGATCACGCCGTGCTGCTCGACATCGCCGAGAAGTCCGGCCTCGACCGCGCCGTGACTGCCTCTCTGCTCACGTCGGATGCCGACAAGGGTCTCGTCGTCGAGGAAATCGAATCGGCGCAGAAGATGGGCGTCAACGGCGTTCCCTTCTTCATCTTCGACCAGCAATACGCCGTCAGCGGCGCCCAGACGCCTGATGTCATCGCCGGCGCGCTGCGCGATATCGCCAAGGCCAAGGCCGAAGCCCGCGCTGGAATGAACTAGTCAATACCTATGCTGGAGGCGAGATATGAACTTAGAATGTTTACGCCAATAGCAAAGCCGAGACCCACTAATACCCGCAAAAAGCTGCTTCTATTTTGGCGCCGTGTTTCCTCGATAAGGTTTTCGTCACCTCGATTCAGACGGACATACGATAGTACATTCATTGAATCGACACTGCGCTCCACCCAATCACCAAGCTTAGCGGCAAAACCGCCAAGGATATAAGTCAAGCCAAATACGAAAACACCGTATTTAGATAGCGCAGCGAGACTTCCGCTGGCCGATGGATAGGTTGAGAAATAGCAGAAAAGCAGAAAGCATGTCACAGTCATATACTTGAATATGAACGAAAAATTGTGACTATATTGCTTTAAAAAAGAGAGGGCTTTATTATCCTTCTCACGTTGAAGCCCCTCGAACCAGTGATCGATCGCAATCATGAAATTTAGAGAAACATTATAGTCAACGTAAGAGATACGAACGTCGCCGGTCTGATTTGCGAGAATTCTGAATATCATCGCACTCGGCCCCATCTGGGTGCTCGCTCGCTTGATCAGCGCGGCTCGCGAATGAATATCAATTTCGATCTTATAATTCTGAGGCTCCTGTATCTGAGGAAGTAGTATTAAAATATTATACTCCACATGAACATTCTCAACAGGATTTAGAGATGACTTATTATAAACTCTAAATCTATCAAAAAACTGCTTATCCCTTTTGCTCAGGCGCTAACCATATTTGGTGAGTCCGATCGACAGGGTTCGGGGATAGGCGTAAGAGTCTCGCCATGGCCAGCTCCCTCTTTCCGACCAGATGGAAATACGACAAGCCGCCGTCGATTGAGACGTTCGTCGGGACCTTTCGCGACGACTACGCATGCGCCGAATATTTAGCTAAAAAGCGTTGGCCCACCGGATTCGAATGTCCTCGCTGCAAGTCAACCAAAGCCTGGCGTCTGGAAGCCCGACCGTGGGTCTGGGAGTGCGCGGGCAAGGGTAACGATCCTCTCTGTCGCCACCAGACATCGGTGATCGCGGGAACAGTCATGCAGGGGACGCATCTGCCGCTGCGCAAATGGTTCTTGGCGGCCTATCTGGTCACCACTCATTCCAACGGTATTTCTGCGCTCCAGCTCCAGCCGAAGCTCGGGGTGACCTACAAAACGGCTTGGCTGGTACTCCATAAGCTGCGGAAAGCCATGGTCAACCCGGACCGGACGCCCTTGAGCGGAGATATCGACATCGATGAGTCCGCGATCCCTTTCCGACGAAAGGGCGATCATCTGAAGCGGGGCGGTGGGAGTAGCACTGCGAACCAGATTTGGATCGCAGGAGCCGTGGAGCGTATCGGAAAGTACGCTGTCGGCCGCATCAGGCTGGCCCGCATCGCCGACCGAACCTCATCGAGCCTTGTGCCATTCGTGGTCGCCAACACGCTGCCAAACTCTCGCTTGAGGACGGACAAGAATGCGTCTTACCTAAGCGTGCCCGGTCGAACGATCGATCAGATCAACCTTACACAGGCTGCGCTCCCGGCCCACATCCTCTTCAAGTGGATACACATCGTCTTTGCCAACGTGAAGCGTTGGGCGATGGGAACTTTCCACGGCTTCCGAGAAAAGCATCTTGATGCGTATCTGAACGAATTCGTGTTCCGATGGAACCGACGTCGATATTTCCGGACGTCGATGGACGCGATGCTTGGCATCGGGCGAAGTGTCGGGCCTACCACCTGGCGAAGCATTGTCGGGGATACTCGACAGTGGAAGCAGGATCACATCGAGCAGATCATGAAGATGCTCCGTCCGAGCAAACGGAAGATCGTGACCGACCTTGCCAAATACTATCGCGTCTCTCGGGTCGAGGTGATGGAGAACCTTGCCTGGTGGGTGGATCGACTGGCTGAGGAAGACAAGAGCGCGTTCCTGTCATTCAAGTGGGATATTGAAGGCGTCCCGGAATTAAGCCAGAAACTGGCGAGCCCGAGAAAGAAGCCGAAGCGTCCAGTGCTCGTTGCCCGGCGGCCCGGCGAAGAGCGTAAGACCAGTCGCAGCTATCCTAACCCGGCTGCACTCAATCCCCGCATTCCCCCCGTGCTCAATGCACCGCGCCCGCCGCTCGCGGCCATCGCTGGATAACCTCCCAGCCGATACCCGATTAGTGGACCTGCCTCCCCGAATCGTGACAGCTACTCTCAGCCCGCCATTTTGAGCGACAAGACCTCGTCCCCGATGCCGTCCAGCAGGGGAGTGGCCAATCCGTCTACCGCAATATGTTGTAGGTCCCTGAGCAAGCGGGATAAGCAGTATCAAAAATGCTAAATTGATCTTTAGAATTATTTATATGATAAACTACTATTGATTCATTTCTCTGGATAACGTTGTATTGATCGCAAATCTGAATAATCTTCTGATGAAGATTCTCAATATCCTCAAAAGAAGTAAGATGATTAAACGATATTGACTTTGATATCTGTTCTTTTTTGCCCGTAAACTTCGCGTATACGTCTTGCAAAACTTGCATACTAACTTCAGATCCCCCAACGGGCAGCATAACTGTACCGTTTGAAGCATTATTTGCATGCACTGTCATATACTGTTCCCTTATTGCGAATCACATTTAAAGAGTACGCAACGATAATAATCAGAGAAGCACAACCAAGACGTTATTTCGCCAGCTCCGCCAGCTGCGTCATGATGACGGCCGCTCCCTGCAGCCGCTTTTCCGGCGTCGGGAGGTCGCGGGTCAGGAACACGCTGTGGTCTGGGCGGATCTTCGCCATCGAGCCCTGCTTGGCGATATAGCCCACCAGATTGCCTGGGTTCGGGAATTCCTTGTTGCGGAACTGGATGACCACGCCCTTCGGCCCGGCATCCACCTTTTCGACATTGGCGATGCGGCAGAGCGACTTGACGTAGACGATCTTCAAGAGATGCTGCACCTCGATCGGCATCGGCCCGAAGCGGTCGATCATCTCGGCGCCGAAGGCATCGATTTCCTTGAGCTCGGTGATCTCGCCGAGACGCCGGTAGAGCGCCATGCGCAGATGCAGGTCCGGCACGTAACCGTCGGGGATCATCACCGACGTGCCCACCGAGATCTGCGGCGACCAGCCGGTATCCTGGATCTCGTCGACGCCCTTCACCTCGGCCACCGCCTCTTCCAGCATCTGCTGGTAGAGTTCGAAGCCGACCTCCTTGATGTGACCGGACTGCTCCTCGCCCAGCAGGTTGCCGGCGCCACGAATATCGAGGTCGTGGCTGGCAAGCTGGAACCCGGCGCCGAGCGTATCGAGCGATTGCAGCACCTTCAGCCGCCGCTCCGCCGTCGCCGTCAGCACCTTGTTCACAGGCAGCGTGAACAGCGCGAAGGCGCGCACCTTGGAGCGACCGACGCGGCCGCGCAGCTGATAGAGCTGCGCGAGGCCGAACATGTCGGCGCGATGCACTATCAGCGTATTGGCCGTTGGCACGTCGAGGCCGGATTCGACGATGGTCGTCGATAGCAGCACATCGTAACGCCCCTCGTAGAAGGCGTTCATGATGTCCTCGAGCTCCCCCGGAGGCATCTGGCCGTGGGCGATGGCGACCTTCAGTTCCGGCAAATCGGACTGCAGGAAGGCATGAACCTCCTCCAAATCCGCCAGACGCGGGCAGACATAGAAGCTCTGGCCGCCGCGATAATGCTCGCGCATCAGCGTCTCGCGGATCACGAGCGAATCGAACGGCGAGATAAAGGTACGCACCGCCATGCGGTCGACCGGCGGCGTGGTGATCAGCGACAGCTCGCGCACACCCGTCATCGCCAATTGCAGCGTGCGCGGGATCGGCGTGGCAGATAGCGTGAGGACGTGAACGTCGCTCTTCAGCTCCTTCAGCCGCTCCTTGTGCTTGACGCCGAAATGTTGCTCTTCGTCGATGATCAGCAGGCCGAGATTGGCGAACTGGATGCCGGAGCCGAGCAGCGCATGCGTGCCGACGACGATATCGGTCTTGCCATCGGCGATCTCCTTCTTCGTCAGCGCCAGCTCCTTGGAGCCGACAAGGCGCGAGGCCTGCTGCACACGCACCGGTAGCCCGCGGAAGCGCTCGGAGAAGGTCTTGAAGTGCTGGCGCGACAGAAGCGTCGTCGGAACCACGACAGCGACCTGAATGCCGTTCATCGCCGCGACAAAGGCGGCGCGCAGCGCAACCTCCGTCTTGCCGAAGCCGACGTCGCCGCAGACCAGGCGGTCCATTGGCCGCCCGGCACCGAGATCGGAGCGCACCGCCTCGATGGCGTTGTCCTGGTCTTCCGTCTCGTCATAGGGGAAGCGAGCGGCGAACTCGTCGTAGAGCCCCTCGGGCGTCGTCAGCACCGGCGCATGCCGCGTCAACCGCTCGGCGGCGATGCGGATCAGGCCGTCTGCCATGTCGAGCAGACGCTTCTTGAGCTTGGCCTTGCGCATCTGCCATGCGCCGCCGCCGAGCTTGTCGAGCTGAGCCTCCGTCCCCTCGCCGCCATAGCGCGACAGAAGATCGATGTTTTCGACGGGAAGGAACAGCTTCGCCTCGTCGGCATATTGCAGCTCCAGGCACGCATGCTGCGCGCCGGCCGCCTGAATAGTCCTGAGCCCGATGAACCGGCCGATGCCATGCTCGGCATGGACCACGACAGAACCTTCGTCGAGACCCGCGACCTCGGAGATGAAGTCGGCGGCCCGCTTGCGGCGTTTCGAGCGGCGCACCATGCGGTCGCCGAGAATATCCTGCTCGCCGATGACGACGAGATTACCGACCTCGAAGCCCGTCTCCAGGCTATAGACCCCGGCAGCCGCCTCGCCCTGATCGAGCTTGTCGATCTCCTTCAGCGCCGCAATCGGCTTGACACGCGCCAGCCCGTGCTCGGCGAGAACCTGCAGCAGCCGCTCCAGCGACCCTTCCGTCCAGGCGGTGATCAGCACCTTGGCGCCGCTCGCACGCTTGTCGGCTATATGCTTGACGACGACGTCAAATACGTTGACGCGCTCGGCATTGCCGCCACCCTCGGCACTCGGTCGCGCCCAGCGTTCGCCCTGGCGGGCATCGAGATTGACGACGCGGCGCGCCTCGCCCTCGTGCTCGTTGAACGGCGTGATACGCATCGCATCGAAAGCGTCGAGCGTCGCCGCAAACGTCTTGCCGTCGAGATAGAGCTGACCGGGCACGACGGGCTTGTAGGGCGTGCCCTGCGACATGCCTTTCACCGGCTTGCCCGAGTTCAGGCGCGCATCGTAATAGTCGAAGACCAGCTTCGAGCGCTCCTCGGCCGCCTCGCGCACCGTATGGTCGGTGACCAAACGGAAGCCCTTGAGATAGTCGAACACCGTTTCCAGCCGGTCGTAGAACAGCGGTAGCCAGTGCTCCATCCCGGGATAGCGCCGCCCTTCCGAGATCGCCAGATAGAGCGCGTCGTCGCGTGTGGCGGCACCGAAGGTCGAGAGATAGTTCTTGCGGAAGCGGCTGATCGTATCGGGCGTCAGCGTCACTTCGCTCATCGGGTTGAGGTCGAGCGAACGCACCTGCCCCGTCGTGCGCTGGCTGGCCGGATCGAAGCTGCGGATGCTCTCAAGCGTATCGCCGAAGAAATCGAGCCGCACCGGCTCTTCCGAGCCCGGCACGAAGACATCGAGAATACCGCCGCGCACCGCGTATTCGCCGACCTCGCGCACCGTGGCGACGCGGTCGAAGCCGTTGCGCTCCAACCGCCCGGCGAGGTCGTCCATCCGCACCTGGTTGCCGGGCCGCGCCGAGAAGGTCAGGCTTTCGATCACATCCTGCGGCGCCACCTTCTGCAGCATGGCATTGACGGTCACCAGCACGATCGCCGCATGCGGCTTCTTGCGGTGCGCGATCAGCCCACCAAGTGCGGCGAGCCGACGTGCCGACGTGTCTGCACTCGGTGACACACGGTCGTAGGGCAGACAGTCCCAGGCAGGCAGCGTCAGAACGGGAATATCGGGTGCTACGAAACCAAGCATCTGCTCCAGATCGGCCATACGCTGCCCGTCGGAGAGCACATAGGCGACCGGCGCGCCGGCGCGCGCAAGCTCGGCCAGCAGCATCGGCTCCAGTCCGGCCGGCACATTGCCTATCGTCAGCGGCACGTTAAGCGCCGTCAGCTTCTTCGCATCAAAACCGGGGATCATCATCCATTCCTGGGCAGGCTGTCGGCGGGGTATTCGAAGTCGGGCTTGTAGGCGCACAGGCGCGTAAACATCGGTGTCTGGAAACGCTCGGGGATCGGCCAGGTTCCCATGATCCAGCGCACCAGATCATTATCCTCTTCCGCCATGATCGTCTCGAACTCGTCGAGCTCCTCATCCGAGAGCCCCGCGATCTCGCGCTCGGCGAACTGGCCGAACACCAGATCCATCTCGCGGATGCCGCGATGCCAGCAGCGGAACAGTATCCGGCGGCGGCGGGGATCGAGATCGGCGCTCGAGAGTGTGACACCTGTCATGGCATAGCTTCCTGTTGATGCGCCTCTATAGACCCTCGAAAGCGGCTTGTCAGCCTTGCCAAGCACGCATTGTTCGTCGCATTTTGCCGGCATGCGCCCCGCCATTCTCGATCCGCTGTTTTCCTCCGTCTCCGGCCTGCCCGGCGTCGGCCCGAAGATCGCCGAACTGCTCGCCAAGCTCTTCGGCCGCGAGACGCCGGAGGATTGCCGTGTCGTCGATCTGCTCTTTCATGCGCCGCACTCGCTGATCGACCGGCGTAACCAGCCAGGCATCGCGCGCGCGCCGCAGGGCGCTATCGTCACGATCACCGGTCGCGTCGACCGCCACCAGCCGCCGCCGAACAAGAAGAGCAACGTCCCCTACCGTGTCTTCCTGCACGACGAGACCGGCGAGCTGACGCTCGTCTTCTTCCGCGGCCAGTCGACATGGCTGGAGAAACAGCTCCCTCTCGATGAAGAGGTGACAGTCAGCGGCAAGATCGACTGGTTCAACGGCCGCGCCTCGATGGTCCACCCGGATTACATCGTCAAAGCCAGCGAAGCGGAAAACCTGCCGCTGGTCGAGCCGATCTACCCGCTGACAGCCGGCCTTTCGCCGAAGACGCTGCGCAAGATCATCGAAGCCGCCCTGCCGAAGACGCCCGTGTTCCCCGAATGGATCGATGCGGCGCTGGCCCAAAAGCAGGGCCTGCCCTCGACCGCCGATGCCTTCCACGGCCTGCACGAGCCGCGCGATCCCGCCGATATCGATCCGCAGGCGCCGGCCCGCCGCCGCCTCGCCTATGACGAATTCCTGGCCGGCCAGCTATCCCTGGCGCTGGTGCGCCAAAGGTTGCGCAAGGTCGCGGGCCAGCCGGTGCATGCGACGGGCCACCTCAGCCGCCAGATCCTCGAAGCCCTACCATTTTCGCCGACCGGCAGCCAGACCGAGGCGATCGCGCAGATCCTGAAAGACATGGCCGGCGACGATCGCATGCTGCGTCTGCTGCAGGGCGATGTCGGCTCCGGCAAGACGCTGGTGGCGCTGATGGCGATGGCCGCGGTCATCGAAAGCGGCGGCCAGGCCGTGCTGATGGCGCCGACCGAAATCCTCGCCCGCCAGCATCACGCGACCATTGCCAAATACACGGCCGCCGCCGGCATCCGCATCGAGGTGCTGACCGGCCGCACCAAGGGCAAGGAACGCGACGAGATCCTTGAGAGGATCGCCTCAGGCGAGGCCCAGATCGTCATCGGCACTCACGCGCTGTTCCAGGATACCGTGAACTACAAGAACCTGATGCTGGCCGTCGTCGACGAGCAGCACCGCTTTGGTGTCCACCAGCGCCTGCGCCTGACCGCCAAGGGCATCACCCCGCACATGCTGGTCATGACAGCAACGCCGATCCCGCGCACGCTGGTGCTGGCAGCCTTCGGCGATATGGATGTCTCCAAGCTCACAGAGAAGCCCGCCGGCCGCAAGCCGATCCAGACGATCACCATCCCCACCGAACGTATCGGCGATATCGTCGGACGCTTGAAGGCGGCGCTGGCCGACGGCAAGAAGGCCTACTGGATCTGCCCGCTGGTCGAGGAATCCGAAGAGAGCGACCTGATGTCGGTCGAAGAGCGCCACGCCACGCTGGTGTCCGCACTCGGGCCAGGCGTAGGCCTGATCCACGGCCGGATGAGCGGCGCGGAGAAGGACGCGGTGATGATGGCGTTCAAGTCAGGCGAGATCCGCCTTCTCGTCGCGACCACGGTGGTCGAGGTGGGCGTCGACGTGCCGGATGCGACGATCATGGTCATCGAGCATGCCGAGCGTTTCGGTCTGGCACAGCTGCATCAGTTGCGCGGCCGCGTCGGGCGCGGCGACGAGGCCTCCACCTGCATCCTGCTCTATCGCGGACCGCTGGGCGAAACCGGCCACGCGCGTCTCACGATTATGCGCGATACGGAAGATGGTTTCAGGATCGCCGAAGAGGATTTGAAGCTGCGCGGAGAAGGCGAACTGTTGGGAACGCGGCAGTCCGGAACCCCGGGTTTCAGGATTGCGAGCCTGGAGGCGCATGCCGATTTGCTGGAGATCGCCCGCAAGGATGCGGCCTATCTGATCGAGCGTGATCCGGACCTGACGTCCGAAAGAGGCAACGCCGTGCGCACCCTGCTCTATCTCTTCCGCCGCGACGAAGCGATCCGCTTCCTGCACGCCGGCTGATCGCCGATATCATCAGACATCGACAGGTTGAAAAACGCCGCGCGACCGATGGGGCCGCGCGGCGTCTAAAATCAAATCTGGGCGCCGCGTGCCTTGGTCGTGGCGTCGAAGGCCTTCTGGACGTAGGTGTCGCGGTCGTAGACGTCGTTGAAATACTGAACGACGCCGTTCTTGTCCGGCCAGGCCGTGAAGTAGGCGATGTAGACAGGGAACTTCTGCGGCACCTGCACCGCGTGGTTCTTGCCGGTCGCGATCTCCTGGCCGATCTTGTCGACCGTGGTGTTCAAGACAGCAGCCGCCATCGCGCGTGGATCGGCGAGACGCACGCAACCGTGGCTCAGCGCGCGCATGTCACGCTTGAAGAAGCTCTTCGAAGGCGTGTCGTGCATGTAGATCGCATGCGCGTTCGGGAAAAGGATCTTCAGTTCGCCAAGCGCATTGTCACCGCTCGGTGGCTGGCGCACGGAGACGTTCGCGGTCGAACCGTACCAGTCGACGCTGGAAGACGGTACGGCGCGGCCGCCGACGGCGACTTCATAGCCCATGCGATCGAGATAGTTCGGGTCGGAGCGCAGCTTCGGCAGCATCTCGTTGATGATGATCGACTGCGGAACGCCCCAGAACGGGTTGAATTCGACCGTCTGGATCTGGTCCTGAAAGAAGAACGTCTGGTGCGACGGCTGGCCGATCACCACGCGCATCGACAACTGTTCTTTGTTGTCGTTGTGGTAGTAGACCATGAAGGCAGGCTGGTTGATGAAGACGTAGCGCGGGCCAAGATCGGCCGGCAGCCAGCGGGCCTGTTCCATCGCCACAACAACCTTCTCGATCTTCGAGCTGTTACTGTCGCCGCCGGTCATGGTGCGAACGGTCGCCTGGCCGACGATGCCGTCAGGCTTCAGACCATGTTCCTTCTGGAAGGCTTCGACCAGCGTCACGATCTCGGGCGAGTAATCGATACCGCCGGTATAGGCGGCCAGTGTCGCCGCGTTCTCGCTCTTCAGCGCGGCCGAGCCGTGCTTGTCGATCGCCTTGACGATGTTCGGGATTTCCGAAGAGGTTTCGCCGGGATGCAGCACGCCGCTGAGTTCGATCTTGATCGGCTGCTCGCCATTGCCCTGGCCCTTCAGCTTGGCAAGCTCGGCCTGCAGTGCTGCGAACTGCGGACCATTCGGCGTGCGGCTCGAGAGATAGGCGCCGACATCGGGGCTCATCCGTGCCAGCTTCAGCACCGGATCGAGATTGACCGTCTTGCGGGCGAAGTCGTGATAACCGGAGAGCTTGTTCGGGTCGACGCGGCCACGGATCGTATCCTGCACATAGGCCAGAACCTTGGCCGACAGCGCCAGCTCGAACTGCGTCAGCGCGCGGTCGCGCATCGCGGGATCCGGATTGGCCGGATCGACAGCGGGAACCTCGACGGCATAGTCGGCCGGGTCGAGACCGACGGAACCGGCATTGGCGAGGAAGGCCATCGCCGCCTTGGCGCGATCGTTGACCTCGGTGCCGGTCAGCCAGACCAGTTCGTTCTTGGTGTCGCCGTAGTAAGTCTCGAGCGCCTTCGCGACTTCGACCGGTGCGCGGACCTTGGCATCGATCAGATAGCGACGCTGCACCGATGGCGTTGCATCGCTCGGCGTACCGACGGCGGCAACCGCGCCGGTGACGACGGGATCGGTGAACTTGCCGGTATCGACAAGCCGCATCGGATCCACCTTGTAGGTGTAGTAACGCGGTGCGGACACCTTCGGCAGCGGCGCGCTGGTATTGACCTGCGGCGGCAGCACTTCTGGAGCCGGATTGATGATGGTGCTCTGGGTGCGGGCACGATCACCTCGGATCATGTCCATCAGCGTATAGGCATGCGCGGGTGCGACACCCATAGCGGCCATGCCGCAGGAAAGTGCCAGTGCGGAAACCGCACCTTTCAAGAAGAATGTCATGCTTTTTCCAGTCCCAGTCTCATGCTGTCTTCGGTCATGGGCATCGCCCAGCTCAAACTCTTTACTCACCCGTCGCTGTCAGGTGACATGGCAGAAACGGGACGCCACCGCCACCCTCGAAGAACTCACTCTTCCGTAACGTAGCAAACCCGCCGCCTCCCGGCAGTTCACACAAAATTATGAAATTATTGGTTAATTTTTTACTTTATTTTCGCCTGCTCACACAGTCCCCCAAAAGACGTTGTTAGATAAAAAATAAGACGTGGCCAAAAAACCACGTATAGCGCAGCCGCTAATATGACTTCGCGGCTCATATTTTTGATCCCCGCTGTTTTCTTGGGCTGGCTTGAGATCTATAAGACGGCATCTCCGCAGCCGCTCACGCGAAAGAAAGGCATGGCCATGACTTCCACCCGTATCGAAACCGATACTTTCGGCGAGATTGAAGTACAAAGCGACAAGTATTGGGGCGCGCAAGCGCAACGCTCGCTCGGCAACTTCAAGATCGGTTGGGAGAAGCAGCCGCTGTCGATCGTGCGCGCGCTGGGGATCGTCAAACAGGCCGCCGCACGCGCCAACATGGCGCTCGGCAAGCTGGAACCGGCGGTCGGCAACGCCATCATAGACGCCGCCCAGGAAGTCATCGACGGCAAGCTCAACGACCACTTCCCGCTGGTCGTCTGGCAGACCGGCTCCGGCACGCAGTCGAACATGAATGCCAACGAGGTGATCTCCAACCGCGCGATCGAGGTGCTCGGCGGTGTCATGGGCTCGAAGAAGCCGGTGCATCCGAACGACCACGTCAACATGAGCCAGTCGTCGAACGACACCTATCCGACGGCCATGCACATCGCCTGCGTCGAGCAGATCGTCCACCACCTGCTGCCGGGCCTGAAGCATCTGCATGCAGCGCTCGACATGAAAGTCACCGAGTTCAGCCACATCATCAAGATCGGCCGCACGCATACGCAGGACGCGACGCCGCTGACGCTTGGCCAGGAATTCTCCGGCTACTCAGCGCAGGTCGCCTCCGCGATCGCCAATATCGAACTGACGCTGCCGGCACTCTCCAAGCTCGCCCAGGGCGGCACCGCCGTCGGCACCGGGCTCAACGCGCCCATCGGCTTTGCCGAGAAGGTCGCCGAAGAAATCTCCACTATTACCGCCCTACCCTTCGTCACCGCGCCGAACAAGTTCGAGGCACTCGCTTCGCATGACTCGATGGTCTTCGCCCATGGCGCGATCAATGCGGCCGCCGCTGCCCTCTTCAAGATCGCCAACGACATTCGCTTCCTCGGCTCCGGCCCGCGCGCCGGCCTCGGCGAACTGTCGCTGCCGGAAAACGAGCCCGGCTCCTCGATCATGCCCGGCAAGGTCAACCCGACGCAGTCGGAAGCGCTGACGCAGGTCTGCGCCCACGTCTTCGGCAACAACGCCGCGCTTACCTTCGCCGGCAGCCAGGGCCACTTCGAGCTCAACGTCTACAACCCAATGATGGCCTATAACTTCCTGCAGTCGGTACAGCTGCTCGGCGACGCCGCCGTCTCCTTCACCGACAATTGCGTTGTCGGCATCGAAGCCCGCGAGGACAATATCAAGAAGGGCGTGGAGAACTCCCTGATGCTGGTGACAGCGCTCAACGGCCGGCTCGGCTACGACATCTGCGCCAAGATCGCCAAGACCGCCCACAAGAACGGCACGACGCTCCGCGAGGAAGCCGTCGGCGGCGGTTACCTGACGAATGAGGAGTTCGACCAGTACGTCCGCCCGGAAACAATGATCGGCCCGAAGTAAGCGCCATCCCGGATCATCGATGAACCACCAGACACCGCCACGGCCTCCGTGGCGGTGCTTTTTGTGCATTCTTGAGCGTTTTTCGAAGGTTTTAGAATGATTGCAATTGGCCAGATGCCCGCATAGACCGTCTGCGATTTCCATTCCGGCCCGCACGAAAGGTCATTCGATGGCTGACGATCTCTTCCCTCTCGGCAAAGACTCCACCCAGTACCGCAAGATCAGCAGCGACCACGTCTCTGTCGACAGCTTCAAGGGCCAGGATATCCTGACCGTCGAGCCCGAGGGCATCCGTCTGCTGGCCGAGACCGCCTTTGCCGACATCAACCACCTGCTTCGCCCCGGCCACCTGAAGCAGCTCGCCTCGATCCTCGACGACCCAGAGGCGACCGACAACGACCGCTTCGTCGCCTACGACCTCCTTAAGAACGCCAACATCGCCGCCGGCGGCATCCTGCCCATGTGCCAGGACACCGGCACCGCGATCATCATGGGCAAGAAGGGCCGCCGCGTGTGGACCGAGGGTGAGGACTATTCGGCGCTCGCCAAGGGCGTGATGGATGCCTACGAGAAGAAGAACCTGCGCTACTCGCAGCTCGCCCCGATCAAGATGTTCGAAGAAAAGAACACCAAGAACAACCTGCCGGCCCAGATCGACATCTACGAGGAAGGCACGGACGAATACAATTTCCTCTTCGTGGCCAAGGGCGGCGGTTCTGCCAACAAGACGTTCCTTTATCAGGGCACCCCCTCGCTGCTGACGCACGACCGGATGATCGACTTCCTCAAGGAGAAGATCCTCACGTTGGGTACGGCGGCCTGTCCTCCCTACCATCTGGCGATCGTCATCGGCGGCACCTCGGCCGAGATGAACCTGAAGACCGTCAAGCTCGCCTCCACGCGCTATCTCGACGATCTCCCGACCGAGGGTTCGGAAAGCGGCCACGCCTTCCGCGACGTCGAGATGGAAAAGGAAATCCACAAGCTGACGCAACAGATGGGCGTCGGCGCGCAGTTCGGCGGCAAGTATTTCTGTCATGACGTCCGCGTCATCCGCCTGCCCCGCCATGGCGCCTCGCTGCCGATCGGCCTCGGCGTCTCCTGTTCCGCCGACCGCCAGGCAAAGGGCAAGATCACCCGCGAAGGCATCTTCGTCGAGCAGCTGGAAACCGATCCGTCCAAGTACATGCCCGAGATCGACGAGGCAAAGCTGTCGGAATCGATGGTCAAGATCGATCTCAACCAGCCGATGGCCGACATACTTGCCGAACTCAGCAAGCATCCGGTGAAGACGCGCCTGTCGCTGACGGGCACCATCATCGTCGCCCGCGACCTCGCACATTCGAAGATCCGCGAGCGCCTTGAGAAGGGCGAAGGCATGCCGGATTACATGAAGAACCACCCGGTCTATTATGCCGGCCCGGCCAAGACGCCCGCCGGTTACGCCTCAGGCTCCTTCGGCCCGACCACGGCCGGCCGCATGGACTCATATGTCGACCAGTTCCAGTCCTTCGGCGGCTCGATGATCATGCTCGCCAAGGGCAACCGTTCGCGCGCCGTGCGCGAGGCCTGCAAGACCCATGGCGGCTTCTATCTCGGCTCCATCGGCGGCCCGGCTGCGCGTCTCGCGCAGGACTGCATCCGCAAGGTCGAGGTGCTGGAATATCCGGAACTCGGCATGGAAGCCGTCTGGAAGATCGAGGTCGAGGACTTCCCTGCCTTCATAGTCACCGACGACAAGGGCAACGACTTCTTCCAGGAATTCAACCTCGGCTGATTTTTTTCAGTGGGCAGTTGCGGTCACGCGGCCGCCAGCCACTTCGCCTTTGCTTGTCGCGGTGTAATCGCTCGCGACGAGCACATCTTCGGCATTGATGCTTGCCAGTATTTCCGAAGTAAATGCACCATGAAAGAAGCCTTGTTGCTGGATCAGGAAAAGAGATCCGGCAATAACAGCGGCAGCGAGCACGGCTGGAGGCGAGTTATGGGACGTTTGCATGGCGTTTTGCTTTCTCATGGCGCCGCTACGGTGCCTTGAAGCACAAATTGCCACTTCCTTATCGTTCACAAAAGAACCGATATCGGAAACCGATTGTCAATGGATCATTGACGGCGATGATGTCTGGCGAATATTTCGCTCAGGCCATCTAAAGAAAGATACCCTCAAGGCGGGTAGACGCCCTCCGCCTCCACTTTGATTCCGATATAAAAATCATAGAGATAAGAACAGATCTGCCAATCGGAATAAAATTCACATGTAATCTCTGGTATATCCAACCTTAATCATTTCAAAACAATTGTAGCTTAAGAAATAAGAGAAGACTTTTGAGATGTACCATGAGGAGTGGCCGGATGACGACGGCTGTGGCGCCAAAGACGCAGGTTCCCGATGTGGCGAGCCAGATCACTTTTGCGATGCGCTCCATGGGTGTTGCGCCCATTCCGCGAAACTATGAACTGTTCTACGAAGCCTATATTGGCTCCAACCCGGCATTGACGCGCGATCTTGCGGCCCTTGGCAACCAGGCGACCCAGGAAGAACTCGACGAACTCGGCGCGCAGCATTTCAGCCACGGCGCTGGCCGCGTCTTCGACGACGCCCATACCCGCATCGCCGCCGAACTCGAATCGGTGCTGCGCGTTCTGCGCCAGGAACAAACGTCGCTCGAAAGCTACAACAGGCTGCTCGGCGAGACCTACAACCGCATCACCTCGAAGAACACCTCCAGCGCCGACCTCATCCAGAATGCACTGCATCTCCTGACCGAGGCGACCGGGAACACCATGGCGCACGGCGAGCGCACGGTCGAAAACGTCGTGCAGCGCTCCAACGAAATGGATCAGGTGCGCAAGGAACTCGACGAGTACAAACGCATCGCCAATACGGATTCGCTGACCCGCCTCTCCAACCGCCGCGCCTTCGACGATCGTCTCGCCGCCGTCTTCAACAATCCGGCCATGCGCCCGATCACGGCGCTTGTTTTGGCAGATATCGATAACTTCAAGAAGATCAACGACACCTACGGCCATCCCGTCGGCGACAAGATCCTCGCGACGGTCGCGTCGGTCATCCGCGCCAACGTGCGCCGCGATGTCTTCGTTGCCCGCACCGGTGGCGAGGAGTTCGCGCTGATCATCGAAGGCAACACGGCCGACGAAGTCATGGCCGTCGCCGAGCGCATCCGCCGCACGCTTGAAGCCACGCCGTTCAAGAATTCCCGCACCCGCGTCAACTATGGACCGGTCACGGTATCTGTCGGCATCTGTATGGCATCGAGCGCCGAGGATGCGGGCGAGCTCTATCACAAGAGCGACGTCGCCCTCTACGGCGCCAAGAACGCCGGCCGCAACTGCAGCGTCCTCTTCGAGGACGGCATGCAGAAGGACTTCACCAAGAGCTGGCTGATCTACAAGGCCTGAGCCGCGACGAACCGCGGCCCTATATCAAACGCTACCACATCGTCTTGGCCGCGCGCGCGGCCCATTCGCGATCATAGGTCTCGTGATCGAACGCCTCCGTTGCCGCCTTCAGCATCAGGCCCGGCGTGGGAAGCCCTTTCGGATCGACAAACTTGTCTGGATTCCACAGCTCCGAGCGGATCAGCGCCCGAGCGCATTGGAAATAGACTTCTTCGATCGTCACCACGATAACGGTGCGCGGATGTTTGCCGTCCATCTCGAACGATGTCAGCAGCGCCTCGTCGTTGGAAACGACACCGCGCCCGTTGATCCGCATCGTCGTATTCGACCCCGGGATCAGAAACATGAGGGCGAGCCTGGGGTCCCGCACGATGTTCGACAGCGAATCGACACGGTTATTGCCGCGCCAGTCAGGCATCTGAAGCGTCTTGTTGTCGACAACGCGCACGACGCCTCCGAGGTCACCACGCGGAGAACAGTCCAGCCCCTCTGGACCGACGGTTGCCAATGCAACGAAGGGCGAAGCCTCGATCATCTGTCGATAGAGCGGCGTCAGGTAATTGGTCACCTTCGCCACGGATGCCTCCGACAAGCCGCCACCGTAAATGGTGGCCAGTTCTTCAACGGTCTCGATGATTTTCATGGCCGTTCCATCGTGTTGTTTCTTTTCAGTAATTAGCCGCCCAAAATGACGCTGGCGTGACATGCGCCATCTCGTTTGAGGCTACGCGCGACGGCGCGCTCAGCGCGGCTTTTCCGAGGTATCTCGGTTCATGCCTTTTTCACTAAGCTCGTTCTCGTAGGCCGCGAAAAGCTCTTCACCGCGCTCCCCAAGTTCGCGCAGATACGACCATGTGAAAATCCCGGTGTCGTGCATGTCGTCAAAGCCGATCCTGACAGCATAATTGCCGGTAGGGGTCATGGAGATGATCGCGACATTGCGCTTGCCGGGAACGGTGACCTTCTGGCCCGGTCCATGACCCTGCACCTCCGCTGACGGTGAAAGAACGCGCAGCATCTCGGCACTGAGCGTGAAACTCTCTCCATTATTGAAGGTGATGACCAGCTGTTGCCGATCCTTCGTAACCTTCAGCTCCGTCGGCCAGATGTCGCTCATATGCTGCTCCTCTTCGTTTCGAGGAGTAGGCAATGCGTCCGTGCGAGGCAAGTTCAATTTATTGTAAGCGAGCGGCCTCTTGCTTGACGTTGCGGTGCACAGTACGCACATTATTGGAAGATTGGAGACTGTAGTGAACAGCAAGGTTGGAACGATCGCCAACGCCACGCCTCTCGTGGCCGATGCGAAACCCATGATCGACCCTTTTCAGCGGGCCGTCACCTATCTGCGCGTCTCGGTGACCGATCGCTGCGATTTCCGCTGCACCTATTGCATGGCCGAGAACATGAACTTCCTGCCGAAGAAGGATCTTCTGACGCTGGAAGAGCTGAACAGGCTCTGTTCCGCCTTTATCGCCAAGGGCGTTCGCAAGCTGCGACTGACCGGCGGCGAGCCGCTGGTGCGCAAGAACATCATGCATCTCGTGCGTGCGCTCGGCAAACAGATCGGCTCCGGCCTCGACGAGCTGACGCTGACCACCAACGGTTCCCAGCTCGCGCGTTATGCCGACGAGCTCTATGATTGCGGTGTTCGCCGCATCAACGTGTCGCTGGATACGCTCAATCCTGACAAGTTCCGTGAGATTACCCGCTGGGGCGACTTCCACAAGGTTATGGAAGGCATCGACGCCGCCCAGAAGGCGGGCCTGCACATAAAGCTCAACGCCGTCGCCCTCAAGGGTTTCAACGACGTCGAGATGCCCGAGATGATCCGCTTCGCCCATGGTCGCGGCATGGATCTGACCGTCATCGAGACCATGCCGATGGGTGAAATCGAGGAGGATCGCACCGATCGCTACCTCCCGCTCTCCAAGCTGCGCGCCGATCTCGAAAAGCAGTTCACGATGAGCGAAATCGGCTACCGCACCGGTGGCCCTGCCCGCTACGTCACCGTCGAGGAAACCGGCGGCCGCATGGGCTTCATCACGCCGATGACCCATAATTTCTGCGAGAGCTGCAACCGTGTGCGCCTTACCTGCACCGGCACGCTCTACATGTGCCTCGGCCAGAACGACGCCGCCGACCTGCGCTCGGCCGTACGGGCAACAGAGGACGACGGATTGCTCTACGCCGCGATAGACGAGGCGATTTCCCGCAAGCCCAAGGGCCACGACTTCATCATCGACCGCACCCATAACCGCCCCGCCGTCAGCCGCCACATGAGCGTCACCGGCGGGTGACCTGCTGCGCGCGGTAGGTTGAGCAGCGCCATTGTGCACTGCGCAATCGAATTATGACGACTGTGTCCAGCATTCGATTCCAATCGCCCCGCTCTCGCACTACAAGAGCGCGGGGTGGAATCGGAATCTCTTTATGCCGCGGTCAAGCAATACTCAGGGTGCGATCTACATGACGATCGCGATGGCCTTCTTTTCCGCGGGCGATGCGCTGTCGAAATCGGTCATATCGGAAATGAACGCGGGCCAGATCATGTGCATGCGCGGCGTCATTACCAGCGCGCTGGTCTATCTGATCGCCCTCCGCATGGGCGCACTGCGCTCCTGGCGCATCCTACTGCAGCCAATGGTCGCCACTCGCGTCATCTGCGAAATCCTTGCCGCCGCGACCTATATCACCGCGCTTGGCATGATGCCGCTTGCCAATGCATCCGCCATTCTCCAGTCGCTGCCTCTGGTGGTCACCTTCGGCGCGGTGCTGTTCTTCGGCGAACCCGTGGGCTGGCGACGGATGCTGGCCATATTCACCGGCCTGATCGGCGTGCTGATCATCGTCCGTCCTGATGCCGATGGTTTTACGGCTGCAGCGCTCCTTTGCATCGCGAGCGTCCTCGTCACCGCCGGCCGCGACCTTGCCACTCGCAAGATCGATCCGGAAATCCCTTCGCTGATGATCACTGTCATCACGGCAATGGCGGTTGCCGTATTCGGCGCGCTGCTCACGCCCGTGCTCGGCGGCTGGAAGCCTGTCACCACCACGTCCTTCTCACATATTGCCGTTGCGGCGATCACGGTGCTGGTCGGCTACCAATGCATCATCGCCGCAATGCGCACCGGCGAAATCTCCTTCGTCGCGCCACTGCGTTACACGAGCCTCATCTTCTCAGCGCTGCTTGGCTGGTTGTTCTTCTTCGAAGTCCCTGACAGCTGGACCGTGATCGGCGCCGCGATCGTCATCGCCTCCGGGCTCTACACCTTCTATCGTGAGGCCAAACGGCGCGGCGCGCCGGTCGCGCAGGAATCCGAACCGAGAGTACCGGTCTGATGGCCAAGCCCCCGATCCTCACCCTAGCGAGCGGCTTCACGCTCGACCGATTGAACATTCCAGGCGTCGTGCTTGCTGGCGGACGCTCCTCGCGCATGGGCCGCGACAAGGCAGGCGTCACGCTGTCAGGTCGCACGCTGCTCGACCGCGTCATCGAGCAGCTATCGCCGCAGGTCATCTCCGTCGCGGTCAATGCCGACGCCGCGCCGGATCGCTGCAACCGCCCGTTCGTCCCCGACATCGTCCCCGGCAAGGCCGGCCCCATGGCCGGCATCCACGCCGCCATGGCGCATGGTGCCAGCCTGCCCGCCGTGACGCACGTGGCAACAGTCTCCGTCGACAGCCCATTCTTCCCGCACGATCTCGTCGACTGGCTGGCAGCCGCCATCGACACGCCCACGCGGATCGCCATCGCGACCTCCGAGGGCCGCAGCCACCCCGTCTTCGGCCTCTGGCCGGTGGCGCTTGCCGACGACCTCGAAAGCTGGATCGCAACCGACGAGAAGCGCCGCGTTCGCGACTTCCTGTTACGGCATGACGTTACGGAAGTCGCCTTCCCATTGCGCCCGACGCGGGCAAGCCTGCTCGACCCGTTCTTCAACGTCAACACGCCCGATGACCTCGCCGAGGCAGAGCGCTGGATGAAGGTGCTGACATGAGCGAGCGGCCAAAGATCTTCGGCATTTCCGGCTGGAAGAACTCCGGCAAGACCGGACTTGCGGTTCGCCTCGTCGAAGAGTTCACCCGCCGCGGCTACCGGATTTCGACGATCAAGCATGCCCATCATGATTTCGACATCGACAAGGTCGGCGCAGATAGCTACCGCCACCGCCAGGCCGGCGCGCATGAGGTGACGATCGTCTCCGGCACGCGCTACGCCATCATGCACGAATTGCGCGGCGCGGCCGAACCGAGTTTCGAGGAAATCCTCGCCCGTATCTCCCCCTGCGATCTCATCCTCATCGAGGGCTACAAGCGCGAGCCGATCCCGAAGATCGAAGCCCGCCGGCTGGAATCGGCAAACCGCGAGCCGCTGGCGTCAGGCGATCCACACATCGTCGCGATCGCCGCCGATCATCCGGTCACCGACACCACCCTGCCCGTCTTCGATCTCGACGACACGCTTGCCATCGCCGATTTCATCGCGGCAACAGTCGCTCTTCCGCCGCTGAAATAAGCCGATCTGAAACAGGAAAGGCCGCCGATCGCCCGGCGGCCTTCCCATTGTCGTGCTTATGCGCGCTCTTAGTTGCGCGAGGCAACCGGCCGCACCAGCGCCGTCACGCGGCGAATGGTGACGCGGCGGTTTTCCTGCTCCGGTCCCTGCGTGTTGACCTTCAGGTAGCGCTCGCCATAGCCTTGGGTCGCCAGGTTTTCCGGCGGGATGCCGTAGACATCGGTCATCACGTTGGCGACCGATTCCGCGCGCTGGTCGGACAGGATCAGGTTGCTCTGATCGGAGCCGACAGCGTCGGTATGACCTTCGATCAGGAAGGTCTCGGTCGGGTCCTTCTTCAGCACTTCGTTGATCGCGTCGGCCACCTTGCGCAGGCTGCGCGCCTGGCTCATCGGGATTTCGGCGCTACCGGTCGCGAACGTTACCGTATCCAAGTCGATACGGCGAACCTTGTCGCGGATACGAGCCGAATACTTCACTTCGTTCAGCGAATAGACACGCTCGACAGGCTCGACAGGCGGCTCGCGCAGGAAGTCGTAATAGTCGCGATTGTCGTCGCTGCTGGTGTCCATGATGTAGTCCTGCAGCGGAATGCGCAGGCGCATCGGCGGCAGATCGGCACCCGGATCCTCGAAGTAGTCACGGTCGGGATTGTCGTAGAGATCAGGCGTGTAATAGAGCACGTGCTCGCGGCCGCGATTGTCGATCCGCGAACGCTGGATGATGTCACCGTAGCGGTTGCGCACCGTCACGATCTGGTAGCCGTCGCGATCGATCGTCTCGCGATAGCGGTCACGCGGCAGCTGCTCGTAGATCGGACGTTCGCCGTCGCGCAGGAAGCGGCTGTCGTCATCATGGCGAACATAAGTCTGGTTGTTGAACTGGATGATGACCCGGTTGTCGTCACCACGCTGGCCGAAATTCGCACCGTCGGGACGGGCAAATTGCGGGCGCTGGTCCAGACGCTGGCCCTGCTCGGCGGTGATCGCTTCGATCTTGATGGGCGCAGGCTTTGCGGCACCGGGCGCCGCCAACTGCGCGTCGGCATCCGATTTCGGCACGCGCACCTGCTGCTCCTGACCGCGCTGTTTGTCGCGGTCGCGGCGCGACTGAACACCGCCGGAACGATCCGCATCCTTGTCGCTGTCGAGAACGGCTGCACCGTTCTGAACAGGCAGAACCACGGTCTCCGTGCTCTTGCTCGGATCGGCGGCGATTTCCTTGCGACGCTCGAGTTCCTGCGGCGTCACCTTCTCAGGAGCCGGGATCGGCTGCTCGGTCTGGGCAACGGGAGGCTGACCTGCCGGCGGCTGGCCGGCCTGATCGGCGGGCTGACCGGCTGGTGCGCCCGGCTGGGCCGGAGCGACCTGTTCTCCCTGCTGCTGCGCGGGCGCTTCGCCGGGCTTGGCCTGACCGGGCGCCACCTGGGGTTGCGCTTCGGCAGGCTGCTGAGCCGGAACGGGCGCCTTGCCCGCGGGTGCTTCCTGCGGCTTGGCTGCGTTGTCGGGAGCGGGCTGTTCGGTTGCGGGCGCGGTCTCCGCGGCCGGCTTTTGCGCGGGCTCGGCCTGCGGTGCTTCGGCCGTTGGCTTCTTGTGTGGCTTTGCGGGCTGTTCGCTGCCATCGGCGGCGCCCGGCTTGCCGTTCTTGCGTGGCGGCTTTGCCTGCTCGGGCTGGGCCGGCTCGGCCTGCGGCTGTTCCGCCTGCGGGGCGGCCTGCTCGGCGGGCTGCTGCTGCGGCGCGGCTTCTTCCTGCTGCGGCTGCTGGTCGCGTTTCTTGCGGCGCGGCTGTTCGGCCGGCTGCTCGGCGCTCGGTGCTGCCTGCTCCTGTTCGGCGGCAGGCTGCTTCTGGCGGCGCGGCTTTTCAGCGGGCGCTTCCTGCTGGGCGGGCTCGGCTGCCTGCGGCTCGGCGGCAGGCTGTTCTGCAGCCGGCTGGCGCTTTCTCGGCTTCTCGGCAGGCGCTTCGGCCTGCGGCGCCGGTTCGGCGGCAGCCGGAGGAGCTTCGGCGGGTGCTTCGCGCTTGGGTGCCGGTGGCGGCTCGGCCGGAGGTTCAGCGGCCTTCGGCGCTTCGGCCGGTGCCTGCTGCTGCTGTTCCTGTTCCTGTTGCTGACGCTTCTTCAGGAGCTCCTCTTCGGAGGTCGCATCCTGCGCAACCTCGAAGCTGCCCGCGACGGCCCGATGGCCTGCTCCGACCTCTTCTACGCTCGGCGCTGCCGCAAACACGTGCGCCGGGGGCAGCACAAGCGACAGGGACAGAAGCGGAAAGGCCGCGCTGGCAAACAATCTGGATTTCATTCCCATAAGGTTTCCTCGTTCCTTGTTTATTCTTCGCGTTCGCAACGACGTCTCTTTTCGGCACGCAAACAAGCCTTGCTAAACTGAGCACGTCAGGATTCGTTCCATGGTCTTAAGAATTGCCGCATTAACCCGGTATGAATATGACGGTCTGCAAACGTTCAGCTTCGCCATAGTTGCGATGCACGACAAGGCAGTGAAAGCAGTTGCAATCCACGTAAAAAAGGTTTGATTATCGCGGCAAGGCGTTGCAAAGCAGCGTCCTGCTTCATGCCACCAAAAAAACAAAGGGATGGCATGCGGTAACCAACAGAGAGGATTCACATGCATATCTCCACCCGTTTTCTCGCAGCCGCCTCGATCGCCGCGATGTCTCTTTTCGCGGGCTCGGCAATGGCCGATGGCGAGAAGTATGTCATCGGTACGGACTCGACCTATCCGCCCTTCGAATATGTTGACGCAAGCGGCCAGTTCCTCGGCTTCGACATGGACATCGCCCGTGCGCTGTGCACGCAGATGAAGGCCGACTGCACCATCGTCAGCAGCGACTGGGACGGCATCATCCCCGGTCTCAACGCCAAGAAGTTCGACATGATCATCTCGTCGATGTCGATCACGCCTGAGCGTTCGAAGCTCGTCGACTTCACCAACAAGTACTACAACACCCCGCCGGCAATCGCCGTGCCGAAGGACTCCACCGTCACCGACGTTGCTGGCCTGAAGGGCAAGACGATCGGTGCGCAGACCTCGACCACGCACGCCAACTACGCTGAAAAGCACCTCGCCGACACCGAGCTGAAGCTCTACCCGACGGCTGACGAGTACAAGCTCGACATCTCCAACGGCCGCGTCGATGCCGTCATCGACGACGTCGTCGTTCTGTCGCAGTGGGTCAAGTCGGATGCCGGCGCATGCTGCAAGATCCTCACGACCCTGCCGGTCGACAAGGAAATCAACGGCGTTGGCGCTGGTATCGCAGTTCGCCAGGGCGATCCGCTCCGCGAAAAGCTGAACACGGCGATCGCGGCGATCCGTGCCGACGGCACCTACAAGAAGATCCAGGACAAGTATTTCGATTTCGACGTCTACGGCGCCGAATAAGCTGTAGTCCTGAAACAAATGCGATGGCGGGAGGCTTGCCCTTCCGCCATTTTTGTTTGACAAAGAGTGCAATATCAAGGCGGCAAAAGCCGCGAGGGGAAACTTGGCATGGGCGGATTGTCCTCCGCACTGGGTTCGCTCTGGACCTGGATTGGATATGTGTTTGACCCGCTATGCGGACCCGTCGGCATTTTCACATGGCTCGGTCAATCGACGATTCTGGCCTGTGGCGACACCGGCTGGGGCGATGAGATCGCCGCCGGCCTGAAGGTCACGGTCGCCGTCGCCCTCGTGACGCTCCCGATCGGCCTTTTGATCGGCTTCATGGTGGCGCTTGGCCAGCAATCGGAAGAAAAGGCGGTACGCCTTGCCGCCGGCATCTACACCACCATCTTCCGCGGCCTGCCCGAACTGCTGACGCTGTTCATCATCTACTACGGCATGCAGATCCTGCTCCAGTCGCTGCTCGCCTGGGTCGGCTATGACGGCCGCATCGAGATCAACGCCTTCGTCTCCGGCGTCATCGCTCTTTCTGTGGTGTTCTCGTCCTATTGTTCGGAAGTGCTCCTGTCGGCCTTCCGCGCCATCCCCAAGGGCCAATACGAAGCCGGCGACGCGCTCGGCCTGCATCGCGGCCGCACGATGGTGCTGATTATCCTGCCGCAGCTGGTGCGCATCGCTCTTCCCGGCCTCGTCAATCTCTGGATGATCCTCTTGAAGGACACCTCCTACGTCTCGATCATCGGCCTTGCCGACGTGCTGCGCCAGACGGGCGTGGCGGTGAAGGTCACCAAGGAGGCGTTTCTGTTTTACACACTGGCCTGCGGCATCTATCTCGGGCTTGCCATCATTTCCTCGTTCGGCCTGCGCTATATCGAACGTTGGGCGAAGCGCTCGGAGATTAGCCGATGAGCCACGCAGAGGTGCTGATCCCCCCGCAGCCGGCCCCGAAAAACCTCGATAAGCCGCTGACGCTTGCCCGCGTCATGGGCTGTCTCGTGGTTGGCCTGTGGATCATTCTCGCCATCGCGCTGATCGGCATGATCATCGAGGGCTGGGATGTCGAGAAATTCACTCGCTACGGCCCGCGCTATCTGCATGGATTGATGACCACGATCGTACTGGTTGCCGTCTCTGTCGTCTGTGGCGCAGTCTTGTCCGTACCCCTCGCCTTCGCGCGCATGTCGAAGAACAAGATCATCAACGGGCTCGCCTTCTGCTACGTCTACATCTTCCGCGGCACGCCCCTGCTCGCCCAGCTCTTCCTGATCTATTACGGCCTCGGCCAGTTCCGGCCGCAGCTGGAGTCGGTTGGCCTCTGGTGGTTCTTCCGCGATGCCTGGTATTGCGGCCTGTTTTCCATGACCATCAACACCGCCGCCTATCAGGCCGAGATTTTGCGCGGCGCCATCGAGAGCGTACCGCGCGGCCAGCATGAGGCAGCCTCCTCGCTCGGCATCCACAAGATCATCGCCTTCCGCAAGATCGTGCTGCCGCAGGCGCTGATCGTCGCGCTGCGCCCCTATGGCAACGAGATCATTCTGTTGATCAAGGGATCGGCTGTCGTCGCCATCATCACCGTGCTCGATCTCATGGGTGAAACGCGCTACGCCTTCTCGCGCACATTCGACTACCAGACCTATCTCTGGGCGGCGATCTTCTATCTCGCCATGGTCGAAAGCCTGAGGCACCTCTGGAACTGGATCGAGCGCCGTCTGACGCGGCACCTGAAACGATGAGCCCCTTGGCAGCACTCTCGACGGAGAGCTGCCAAGCTATTGAAAATAAATAATGATATCCATTTTCTTGTAGCCTTTTCGCAAGCTTCGCGTAACCATGTCATGTTCTCATTTAAACGGACGCTAATAAGCGCCGAATGGGAACAGCGAGGCATCAAATGCACAAGGACATGGAAAGACAGCTTCAGGGTTACGGCCTGACGACGGCCCAGATCCTCTACCGCATGCCGGATCATCACGCGATCCTGCAGACCTACATCTGGCAGGATTACGATCTTGCACCCGACTTTCCCGAAATGCGCGGCTTCCTGAAGTTCTGGCAGGAGACGCTGGACGGACCGCTGCACTCGGTGCGCTACATTCACCGCAAGCTGATCTCGGCCACGGAATGGCGCGCATTGAAAGGCGAGTTCATCATCAACTGAGCTGCCGCCATCAACGTCGCCATTGCAAAACCGGGCCGCGCGCCTTAGAGGCAGGGCAACAAACGAACGATGGTGAGCAGACATGGCCCAGAAGATCGACGAAGAGGCACTCGCGGAAGCCTATAACCGCGCCCTTTCCCTGGAAAAGGCCGGCGACGTTGATGCCGCCGTGAAGGCCTACGAGGAAGTCCTGGCGATCGATCCCGACGACCACGGCGGTGCTGCCGTGCGCATCGCCGCCATGGGCCGTGGCGAGACGCCGGCGAAAGCCCCCGACGCCTATGTCGAGACCCTCTTCGACCAGCATGCTGAAGTCTTCGAGGACGTCCTCGTCGAGCAGCTCGGCTACCACGTGCCGATGCTGGTGCGCCAGCGGCTGCAGGCGCTGAACCTCGGCCCCTTCAAGCGCCTGCTTGATCTCGGCTGCGGCACCGGCCTGACCGGCGGCACGCTGCGCGATCTCTGCGAGGAGATGACCGGCATCGACCTCTCGGAGAACATGGTCGAGATCGCCCACGAGAAGGACCTCTACGAGACGCTGTTCGTCGCAGAGGTCGAGGACTTCCTCGACGACAATGACGAAGACCCCTTCGACATCATCACCGCCACCGACGTCCTGCCCTATCTGGGCGGCCTCGAACCCCTGTTCTTCGGCGCCGCCGAAAACCTGACACCGGGCGGCCTCTTCATCTTCTCCTCGGAAACCCTGCCCGAGGAAAAGCTCGCCGGCCGCGCCTACATGGTCGGCCCGCACCAACGCTTCGCGCATTCCGAGGCTTACGTCCGCGAACGCCTCGACGCCACCGGCTTCGAGCTGATCGAGATCACCGATATCAACGTCCGCATGGAAGACGGCCACCCGACGCCGGGACATTTGGTGATTGCGAAGCTGCGCTAAAGCGTCCGCAGACGGATAATCGCTTGCCGCTTACATGACGACATGCTGATATCGCGCCATTCGAAACCTCCGAATGGCGCGAAGGATCCGTTCTCATGACACTCGTACTGCATCAGCATCCGCTTGCCTCCTTCTGCCACAAGGTGCTGATCGCGCTCTACGAAAGCGGCACGCCGTTCGAGCCCGTGCTCGTCAATCTCGGCGATGAAGCCTCGCGCACGGCCTTTCTGGCGCTCTCGCCGCTCGGCAAAATGCCGGCGCTTGAGGATACGGGCCGCAGCCGAACGGTTTTCGAGACCTCCATCATCATCGAATATCTCGACCGCTATCATCCCGGCAGCGCGCGGCTGATCCCAGACGATTTCGACGCGGCGCTGGATGTGCGGCTATGGGACCGCTTCTTCGATCTCTATGTCCAGGAGCCGATGCAGCAGATCGTCAGCGAGCGCATGCGCGCCGATGGGAGCGAGGCCAGAGCAGAAGAGGCGCGTCAGGCACTGAAGCGTGCCTATGCAGTGATCGAGGCCAAGCTGGCGGCTGACGGCTGGATCACTGGTGCGAGCTTCACCATGGCCGATTGTGCCGCTGCACCCGGCCTGTTCTACGCAGAGACGCTTGTGCCTTACGGCAGCGACGTCCCGAAACTCGCGGCCTATCACGCGCGCCTGATGCAACGCCCGTCGGTAGCCAGGGTGCTTGAGGAAGCCACGCCCTATTTCAAGTATTATCCCTACAAGGAAAACCTGCCCGCCCGCTTCAGGCCCACCGACGCCGAAGCTTGAGGCCCAGCCTGAAGCGCACCCGTCACCAATCAGTGACCGCCGTCCGTTCCGAGGATGGCCGATAGCAACCGCCCCTCGAGTTCCGCCAGATCGGCATTACCGTGACGCCGTGGATGCGGATGGGGAATGGCGAGGTCGAGCGACACCCTGCCCTCGTCGAGCACGATCACCCGGTCCGCCAGATGCACGGCCTCGCTGACATCATGTGTGACCAGCACAGCCGTGAAGCCAAGCTCGCGCCAGACCCGCGCCAAGAGCTCCTGCATGCTGATCCGGGTCAGCGCATCGAGCGCGCCGAGCGGCTCGTCCAGCGCCAGAACACCGGGACGGCTCACCAGCGCGCGGGCAAGCGCCACGCGCTGCCGCTGTCCACCCGAAAGCCGCGCCGGCCACTCGCCGGCCTTCTCCGCCAGCTGCACTTCCGAAAGCACGGCCTCGACCTCTCGCGCCGCCACCCGCCGGTCGACCTTGTCGCCAAGCCCGACCGCGACGTTATCGGCAACATCAAGCCATGGCAGCAGCCTCGGCTCCTGGAAGACGATACGCGCATTGGCCTCGCCCCCATCAAGCGTGTCGAAGGAAAGCTCGCCCGACGTCGGCGCGTCCAGGCCCATGAGAGTGCGCAGAAGCGTGCTCTTGCCGCAGCCGCTCTTGCCGATCACAGCGACGAACTGCCCGGCCGGAATGTGCAGGTTGATCCCCCGCAGCACCCTGTTGGCGCCAAAGCTCTTTTCCAGCCCTTTCAGGGTGATCGCGGCGGCACCGCTGCGCGCGGGCATATGTGCGTCATGCGTATATTCCGGCGCATCGGCAGCGCCCTGGAAGCGCTCATGTGCGACGAGGGTCATGGCCTCTCTCCTACTTCTGATAGACCGGGTTCCACCTGAGCGCCCGGCGCTCGAGCGAACGGGCTACGACATCGGCGAGCTTGCCGAGAAGCGCGTAGATGACGAGCGCCAGCACCACGACATCGGTCATCATGAACTCGCGGGCATTGTTGGCCATGTGGCCGATCCCCGACGACGCGGCGATCGATTCCGAGACGATCAGCGTCAGCCACATGATGCCAAGCGCATAGCGCAGCCCGACGAAGATCGACGGAAGCGCGCCCGGAAAGACCACCTTGCGAAACAGCGTCCAGTTGCTCATCCCATAGACCCGGCCCATCTCGATCAGATCGCGATCGACATTGCGCACACCGTGATAGGTGTTGAGATAGACGGGAAACAACACGCCGAGCGACGTCAGGAACAGCTTCGATTCCTCGCCGATCCCGAACCACAGGATGACCAGCGGGATCATCGCCAGATGCGGAATGGTGCGCAGCATCTGCAGCGTCGTATCGGTCAGTTGCTCGGACAGCTTCGAGACGCCATTGGCGATCCCCAGCAGAAAGCCGATCGCCCCACCAACGACGAGCCCGGCGAAGGCACGGCCGGCGCTGACGAGAATATCATGCGGCAGCTGCCCTGAGAGCGTCGTCGACCAGAAAGCCACGGCGACGTCCGCCGGCGACGGCATGATGCGCGACGAGATCCAGCCCAGCGAACAGCCAAGCTGCCATGCCGCGATGATGGCAAGCGGCACCAGATAGGGCAGCAGCCGATCGCGCCCCGGCACCGGCAGCCGGAAACCTTGTTTCTGTGCCGTCCTGCCCGCTGTCCGCTCCGTCAGCGCGCGGCCGATCGGCGTATCGAATGTCGACATCGAGTTCTTCCTCGCCTCTGTGTCGCCGCAGCCTCAGGCCCGCTGGCAGACATCCGTCCATTGAAGCGCTGCCAGCGTGTCGCGGGCAGCGCATCCGTTCGATCAGGATCCGGAGACCACCTTGAGATTGCCGCCATGGCTGCCACCAGCGAAAACCTGGCGCTTGCCGAAGTCGCTGTCGAAGCCGTGGCGCTGCTCCTCGCGGGTGATGCCGAGTTCCGGAAACAGCAATTCGGCGACGCGATAGGCCTCTTCCAGATGCGGGTAGCCGGAGCCGATCACCGTGTCGATGCCGACATCCTGATATTCGCGCAGCCGCGCGGCCACCGTCTTCGGCGAACCGACCAGAGCCGTACCGGCGCCGGCGCGCACCAGCCCGACACCCGCCCAGAGGTTGGGTGACACTTCGAGCTTGTCGCGGCGGCCACCATGCAGCGCTGCCATGCGCTTCTGGCCGACGGAATCGGACTCGTTGACGAAGCGCTGCTGCGCCTCCTGGATGGTCTCGTCGTCGAGCTTGGAGATCAGCCGGTCGGCTGCGGCCCAAGCCTCCTCGTCGGTTTCGCGAACGATGAAATGCAGGCGGATGCCGAAGCTGACCTCGCGGCCCTTCTCTGCGGCGGCGGCCCGCACTTTCTGAACCTTTTCCGCCACCTGCGCCGGCGGCTCGCCCCATGTCAGGTACTTGTCGACGCGGCCGACCGAAAAATCGATACCGGCATCCGAGGAGCCGCCGAAATAGAGCGGCGGACGCGGGTTTTGCACGGAGGGGAAGCCGAGGCGCGCATTGGTCGCCTTGATGTACTTGCCGTCATAGCTGGCTACACCCTTCTCCAGCAGCTCCTCGAACACCGTGAAGAACTCGTCGGCATGGGCGTAGCGCTCGTCATGCGCCAGCGTGATGCCGTCGCCGGCAAGTTCGCCCGGACTGCCGCCGACGACGATGTTGAGCAGAAGACGACCGTTCGAGATGCGGTCGAGCGTCGTCGCCAACCGCGCGTAATAGGCGGGCGACGCCGTGCCGGGACGGATGGCGACCAGGAACTGCAGTTTCTCCGTCTTGGTCGCAAGTGCCGCCGCCGTCACGAAGGATTCCTCGCAGGACACCCCGGTGGGAAGAAGCACGCCGGAATAGCCGAGACGATCGGCGGCTTGAGCGATCTGCGTGAGGTAGTCGAATTCCGGCGCGCGGTTCAGATCGTTGGAGCCGAGATAGGCGCCATCTCCCGATGTCGGGATGAACCAAAGAAAATTAATGGGATCGTGCTTGTTGCTCATGGAAATGATCCTTGTACTGGAAACTGTCTTAGCTGGCGGGATGCCAGATGGCGCTGCTGACGGTGAGCTGCTTCGGTACGATCCCGAGATTGTAGAACTCGTCGGCCAGCGCCTGCTGGTATGCCGCCGCGTCGTCGCTGATCGTTGACACACCGCCAAGATCGGCACCCGCCCGTGTCAGCGTCACGCGGGTGATATCGGCGGGAACGCCGGTTATCTCGGAAAGCTCCTTGATCGTATCGTCGAGCTTGCCCTGCGCGGACCGGCCGACCTTGGCGAGTTCGTCGATGACATCGCTGACGACCTGGCCATTGGCATCGGTGAAACCGGCATTGGCAAGGAAGTAGCTGTAGGATGGCACGATCCCCTCGGCGGTGGACAGGATACGCGTCTGCGGATCGGCCTCGACAATGGCGAGATAGGGATCCCAGATCGACCATGCGTCGATGCTGCCGTTCTTGAAGGCGGCCCCGGCGTCCGGTGGCGACAGGTCGATCGGCTCCACGTCGTCGATCTTGAGGCCGGCCTTGCGGAGTATCTTGACGGTCACGTTATGGGCGCTTGATCCGCGCTTGAAGGCGACCTTCTTGCCCTTCAGGTCTTCGACCGTCGTGATATCAGAATCCGTGCGGACAACGATCGCCGAGCCGGCGGCGCTGCCGCGATAGGTGCCGACATAATAGAGCTGGCCGCCGGCCGCCTGTGCGAATAGCGGCGGCACATCGCCCGTCGCCCCGAAGTCGAGCGCGCCGGCTCCCAACGCTTCCAGCAGCGGTGGCCCCGAGGTGAATTCGGACCAGCTGACGGTGATGCCCTTGTCGGCAAGCCGCTTCTCCAGCGATCCTCGGCGCTTGGCGAGCGCCAGCACGCCATTCTTCTGCCAGCCGATGCGAAACTCGGTGGCGGCGGCGCGCGCCGGCCGGATGGCGGGCAGTATGGCGGTTGCGGCAGCGGCGCCGAAAAGCCCCAGTGTCTGTCGACGAGAAATCATGGCTATCCCCTTTCGATCAGCGTGTCTCGGATCCGATCTCCGAAGCCGCTGTGTTTGCGATGGAGGAAATTCTGCTGAAATCTATAAATTATATCGACAATTATGTTTGTGATTTTCGGCGCGCTCGAAATTATCCTGACCCGATTTCGGGCCTTGAACAGAAATTTGTTCCAACAGCGAACACCGCGCATCATTTCGGCGGCTTTTCGCCCCGCCCTATTTGGGCTACTCCTCATGCCGGCATTCATGAAAGGATAGGTACATGGCAAAAGTCGCATTCATCGGTCTCGGCGTCATGGGTTTTCCCATGGCAGGTCATCTGAAGGTGAAAGGCGGCCACGATGTCACTGTCTATAACCGCACCGCCGCCAAGTCGGCCGCCTGGGCCGAGAAATTCGGCGGCAAGTCGGCCCCGACGCCAGCCGAAGCCGCCCGCGACGCGGATTTCGTCTTCACCTGCGTCGGCAATGACGACGATCTCCGCTCGGTAACATCGGGCAAGGACGGCGTTCTGCAGACGATGAAGGCAGGCGCGATCCTGATCGACAACACGACCGCCAGCGCCGATGTTGCCCGCGAACTCTACGCCGCCGCCAAGGAAAAGGGCGTGGGCTTCATCGACGCTCCCGTATCGGGCGGCCAGGCCGGCGCAGAGAATGGCGTGTTGACGGTCATGTGCGGTGCCGAGGACGCCGTCTATGAGCAGGCCAAGCCAGTGATCGACGCCTTCGCCCGCATGGTCGGGCTGATGGGCGCGCCGGGTGCCGGACAGCTGACCAAGATGATCAACCAGATCTGCATCGCCGGCATCGTCCAGGGTCTCGCCGAGGGCATCCATTTCGGCAAGCGCGCCGGCCTCGATATCGAGAAGGTCGTCGACGTCATCTCCAAGGGTGCCGCCGGCTCCTGGCAGATGGAGAACCGCCACAAGACGATGAACGAAGGCAAGTACGACTTCGGCTTCGCCATCGACTGGATGCGCAAGGATCTCGGCATCGTTCTCGACGAAGCCCGCCACAACGGCGCCAAGCTGCCCCTCACCGCGCTCGTCGACCAGTTCTACGGCGACGTCCAGGCCATGGGCGGCAATCGTTGGGACACGTCCTCGCTGCTCGCCCGCCTCGAAAAATGATCGACCCCTCCTCCAGCGCAGCGGATCTGATCGCGCATCTGCGCGCGTTGCGCTCGGAGGAAGCGATATCAGGAATGCGCCGTTTCGGCATCGTGACCGATACGGCGCTCGGCATCTCCAACCCGGTCATGCAGGCGATCGCCCGCACGGTGAAGAAAGACCACGCGCGGGCGTTGGAACTTTGGAAAAACGATATCAGGGAAGCGCGCCTGCTCGCGCTCTACACGGCCGACCCGAAGCAACTGACGGAGACCCAGGCCCGAAAATGGGCCGATGACTTTCGCTCCTGGGAGATCGTCGATACCGCCGCAGACCTCTTCGTCAAGGCAGGGCTGCTACCACTGATCCCAGATATGGCGGCGGATGATCGCGAATTCGTCCGCCGCACCGCCTTCGCGATGATCGCCAGCGCCGCCGTTCACATGAAGACGGAGCCGGACGAAACGCTCATCGGCTTTCTGCCGCTCATCGAACGCCACGCCACCGATCCGCGCAACTTCGTGCGCAAGGCCGTCAACTGGGCGCTCCGCAACATCGGCAAGCGCAACCAGCATTGCCACGCCCTCGCGTTGACGCTGGCGGAACGGCTGGCCGCCGACGCGGACAAGACGGCAAGGTGGATCGGCAAGGATGCGGCAAGAGAACTGACGAGCGAGAAAATCCTCGCCCGAGTTCAGAAGAAGAGCTGACGGCCCTGACTTCAGTCCTCAAGGGCTGAACTCAGTCCTCGTTGGACTTCGAGTTGTCGAGGATCATATAGTCGAGCGGCAGCTGCGTCGAATACTTGATCTGCTCCATCGCGAAAGCCGAGGAGACGTCGCGGATCTCGATCTTGGCGATCATCCGCTTGTAGAAGGCATCATAGGCCGCGATATCCGGCACGACGACGCGCAACAGGTAATCCACGTCGCCGCTCATCCGGTAGAACTCGACGACTTCAGGGAAGTCCGCCACCACTTCCGAAAACCGCCGCAGCCATTCGATCGAATGCGTGGCTGTGCGGATGGAAACGAAAACCGTGACCTTGGTGTTGACCTTCTCAGGATCGAGGATGGCAACACGACGCTTGATGACGCCGTCTTCTTCCATTTTCTGGATACGGCGCCAGCAAGGGGTCGTGGAAAGACCGACCTTCTTTGCGAGATCGGCAACCGCCAATGTGGAATCTTCCTGCAAAAGGCGCAGAATTTTGCGATCAAGACGGTCCATTTATCCCCACCCCTACGAATTATTTTCTATGTATAGCGCGATTCCGGCCGTTTGAAAGAAATTTGTTTCAGTTCACAAGCATTGTGATGCGCGCCCTCAAGACCGGCAGCAATTCCTCTTCGAACCATGGATTACGCCTGATCCAGCCCGTGTTGCGCCAACTTGGATGCGGAAGCGGCAGGATGGCCGGCGATCGGTTGGCAAACAGGACTTCCCGCCATGCCTGCACCGTCTCGGTCACGCTACCGCGCCGCTCGTTGCCCAGATGCCAGGCCTGCGCATATTGCCCGATGACGAGCACCAGTTCGATCTGCGGCATGGCCGCGACCACAGGCGGCCGCCACCGAGGCGCGCATTCGCGCCGGGGCGGCAGATCGCTGCCCTTGGCGTCGTAACCCGGAAAACAGAAGCCCATCGGCACGATGGCGAAACGATCGCGATCGTAGAATGTGTCGCGATCGACCTGCAACCATTCGCGCAACCGGTCGCCTGACGCATCGTTGAAGGGAATGCCGCTCTCATGCACCTTCAGCCCCGGCGCCTGCCCCGCGATCAGTATCCTGGCTTTGGTCGAAATCACCGCCACCGGCCGTGGCTCATGCGGCAGCCGGTGATCGGGCCCGCGCAGCGGCTCGTCGCGACAGATCCGGCAGCCGGCGATCGCCTCGCGCATCTCCTCCAGCCCATCCGCCGCACCTACCATCCTAAAAATCCTCTGACGCCGCCCGCGCGTTCGGCATCCTGCCTGTGGTCGCGGAAGTCACGCAGCCTCTCGAAAACGCCGGCCCAAAGACCGGCCTTCTCCGATCGCGCCTCAGCCTCCTCGTCACCATAAGCGCCATAGGAAACCGCCATGCCCCGCCGCACCATCACGGCATTGATATCCGTACCGTCCGCATGGCACACGACAAGCAGCCGCTGAAAGCGATCCCTCTCGGTTCCCACGCAGCGCGCATCATCACCGGCAACAAGGCTCTGCAGCAAGCGCTTGGCTTCCTGCCCGCACGCCCATCGCGCCCCACCACGCTCGCAGGTCTGCGCAAGCTCGGGCGCATCGATCCCCTTCAGCCGCATCCTCTCCTCGCCGATCGCAAGGCTGTCGCCATCAGCCGCGTGGAAACGGCCGGCGTGGGAGATTTCGGGGACATCGTTCAGCTTGGCCGCGATCAGCCAGATGAACGCGAGCAGCGCAAAGGCCGTCACACCGTCACGAACGGTTCTGAAACCCCGCGTCACGGTTTCGCCTCCTTCAAAAACAAACCCTTGGGAAAATTGGCAAACAACTTCTTAATATTTGAGCCCTAGTGTGCAAGCATCCGCAGATCAAGCGTCACGTGTATAATGAGTAACGGCGTAAGCACATCGACAGATAAGAATATCGTCGACAAATCACGGAGTCACCGCAACAAGCCCGTCGCAAAGGCTGTGCGGGTGACGCGTGATCGCCTGCAATCGAGCCATGCGCCAAGCGGCGCCTTCGATCGCGATGTGCTGAACCTCTATATCAATGCCGTGCTGCAGGGCGCCTCGATCATCCCGCTGTTCGTGATCATCATCGCGATCCTCGGTATCTATTTCACCGGCGACACCCAGATCGTGCTCTGGGCCATACTGACGCTGACGGCCCATGCCGTGAACGTGTTTCTCGCTCGCCGTGCCCGCAAGCGCGAGATGACGGCGATCCGCACCCGCAAATGGCGCCGCCTGCTGCTGCTCGGCCAGTTCCTGATCGGCTGCTGCTGGGCCTATTTCGCCATTCAGGACTGCGCCGCCTGCGAGCCGGCAAACCTCGTGCTCTACAAGGGCGCGACGCTTCTGATCGCGCTGTCGCTGACGGCGATGTGGAACTATATGCTGACGCTGTGCGTGCTGGTGACCTTCTCGCCCGTCGTCTTCGCCCTCGTTGCCAAATCCGGCATTTCCCGCGAAATCCTCGAGATCAGCCTGACCGCGACGCTGACCACCACCGTTATCTTCTTCCACTACATCAGCGACCGCCTCTTCCGGCAGAACCTGCGCATCCTCTCCTACCAGGCGGAGAAGGACGACCTGATCGCCGAGCTCGAAGTCGCCAAGTCCATGTCGGATGAAGCCCGCCGCCGGGCCGAAGAGGCAAACCTCGCCAAGTCCCGCTTCCTCGCCTCCATGTCGCACGAACTGCGAACGCCGCTCAACGCCATCCTCGGCTTCTCCGAGGTGATGTCGGCGGAAGTCATGGGACCGCTGAACAACGCGACCTACAAGGAATATACGAGCGACATCCACCGCTCGGGCCAGCACCTCTTGAACCTGATCAACGAAATCCTCGACCTCTCCCGCATCGAGGCCGGCAAATATGAGCTCAGCGAAGAAGCGATCTCGCTGCTCGATATCTCCGAAGACTGCATCGGCATGGTGCAGCTGCGCGCCCGCGGCAAGAACATCACCATTTCGCAGCAATTCGAGCTCGAACTTCCGGCCGTCTGGGCCGACGAGAAATCGATGCGTCAGGTGATCCTCAATCTTCTGTCCAACGCCGTGAAGTTCACGCCGCAGGGCGGCGAGATCATGGTCAAGGTCGGCTGGACCGCCGGCGGCGGCCAGTACATCTCCATCAAGGACAACGGACCGGGCATTCCCGAAGACGAAATACCGGTCGTCCTTTCCGCCTTCGGCCAAGGCTCGATCGCCATCAAGAGCGCCGAACAGGGCACCGGCCTCGGCCTGCCGATCGTTCAGGCGATCCTCGCCAAGCACGATGGCCAGTTCATCCTGAAATCCAAGCTGCGCGAAGGCACCGAAGTCATCGCCATCCTGCCGGCACGACGCGTGCTGCAGTCGGTTCCGGCCGTCGAAGACGCCCAGGCTGTCTCCCGCAAGCGTCGCAGCTTTGCTTGAGGCGAATTACCGAACGATCGCCTTGAAGTCCTTGTCATCGGCAAAGTCCTGCAGATCGTTGTCGTAGCTGGCTGCATCCGCGAGTTCGGCAAGTGCCGTCTTGAAGTTCGAATTCAAACGCACAGCCTTTCGAGCCGCATCAAGCACTGCCAGACGCGCAAGCCGTTGCTCGCCCTCCGGGGCTCCCGACTCTCGCAGTGCATGGAATTTCTGGCCGTATGCGGCCGCCATCAGGTACCAGTAATAAGCGATCTTGACCGCCGGTGTCTTCACGAGCTTGTTGCCGAGCGTGATTGCGTTCCGATAGCCCTGCGGTTGATAGAGCACATTCTTGATGATCTCGAGACTGTCGTTGATCGAGAGTTCGTCAGAAACCGACGTGTAGGCCATCGGCACACTCATTGACGCCTCCCCGATCATCGCCGCTGCGTCCTTGAAATCCGGGACATCCGTCTTCAGCGGCAGGTCGCCGATCTCCTCCGAGAGCCTGATCTCCACATATTGAAAGAGAGGCGACAGGTAGATGCGGGTGTAGATGTAAAAGAAGATAAAGCCACTAACGAGACCGCAGACGAGAAGAAACGGCCCCACGGCGGGAAGCGCGCCTGCGCTGGCATGTCCGTCAATGATGAAGACTTGTGCCTTGCGGCTCAAGAAGTCGCTGAACTGGTTAAACGCGCGGTCCAGCGAGCCTATCTGCGTCAGCCCCACGCCGACCAACATCGTCGTCAACCACTCCGATATTCGCTCTAGGTTGGTATTCGACCCCAGCAGTCGTTCTCTCTTCAGTGCCGTATTGGCCACAGCGGCTTTCGTCCGAGACGTTGCCTCTTTGGCGGCAGGCGCCGGTGACGGATTGTCTTTTGCAAGTATCCGCGGAACGGAAAAGAGAAAGCCGAGCAAGCCGCCGATAGAGATCCCGACAAACACGATCAGCCCGCCTATGCCGATCGCAGCAACCCAATCGCCGAGTTGTGCCAGGGCCATGAAGCCAAGCGTTGCAGTCGTTACGACAGCGCCGACAATCGCGAGTAAAACCGCATGTCGGTTTCGCTCAGCCTCTTCACGCTCGTTCCGCTCAGCTTCGTAAACGCTGCTTACAGCCACAACCGCCTCCCCCTCCCTACTCTGGAAAGGACAGCATGGCGGATATCAAAAACACCTAAAAGATGCACTTACGGCGTAAACACAACCGATTACATCATAGACTAGAAACCGCCCCTCAGCCAAACATCAAATGCTTGCCGATCGTAAACAGCATGAAGATGCCGCAGGCGGTGAGCATGCAGAGAACGGCGAAGGAGCCGAGATCCTTGGCATGCTTGCCGACGCTAGAGATCTCCGGCGAAATGCGGTCGATGACTTCTTCAATCGCGGTGTTGAGCGCCTCGATGGCGAAGACGATCAGGAATAGGACGACTGCGATCATCAGCTCGACAAGCGTCGCGCCCACCGCCAGAAGCAGGATCAGCGCGACGGCGGCGAAAAGAAGCTCCTGCCGGAACGCGGCCTCCTTGATCAGCCGCTTGAAGCCGCCGAGCGAGTAACTGGCGGCGGCAAAAAAGTGGCTGATGCCGGTGAGTTTGGTCACGGCAGGTTTCATCAGGCGTCCTCGTCGTCAGGTAGATGGCGGCAATGCCTGCCGCTTCATATCAGAAAAATGCGAATAGCGTGTACACGCTCGCGTCGCAAGCCATCTGTCATAAACCTGTCACGAACCTGAACGCAGACGATCAGTTCAGTGTTCGTGCTTGTTTGTCACACCTGCCTGCGCGAAGGTCGCCATGCCAGAATGGCAGGCAGCGGCCGCCTTGACGATGCCGGCGGCAAGCGCTGCCCCCGTGCCTTCGCCGAGCCGCATGCCGAGCGCCAGAAGCGGCGTCTTGCCGAGCATTTCGATCGCCTTCAGATGGCCCGGCTCGCCGGAGACGTGACCGATCAGGCAGTGATCGAGCGCCGAAGGGTTGGCGGCCTGCAGGATCGCGGCGGCGGCCGTCGCCACGTAGCCGTCGATCAGCACCGGAATGCGCTCGACGCGGGCAGCCAGGATCGCGCCCGCCATCGCGGCGATCTCGCGGCCGCCGAGGCGGCGCATGATCTCGAGCGGATCGTCGAGATGATCACTGTGCAGCGCCACCGCCTTTTCGACAGCGGCAACCTTGCGCTCGAACATCTCACCTTCCGAGCCGGTGCCGGGGCCGACCCAGTCGCGGGCATTGCCACCGTACAGCGCGTAGTTGATCGATGCGGCGATCGTCGTGTTGCCGATACCCATTTCGCCGATACAGAGTAGATCGGTGCCACCGGCGATCGCTTCCATGCCGAAAGCCATGGTGGCGGCGCAATCGCGCTCGGAAAGCGCCGGTTCCTCGGTGATGTCGCCGGTGGGATAATCGAGCGCCAGGTCGAACACCTTCAGCCCGAGATCGTAGGCGACGCAGATCTGGTTAATGGCAGCACCACCGGCCGCGAAATTCTCGACCATCTGCTGCGTCACAGTCGGCGGAAACGGCGTGATGCCCTGCTTCACGACACCATGGTTGCCAGCGAAGATCGCCACCAGCGGCCGGTTGACGGCGGGCGTGCGGCCCGTCCAGGCGGCGAGCCAGAAGGCGATTTCCTCAAGGCGCCCTAGCGAGCCGGGCGGCTTGGTCAACTGGGCATCGCGCTCGCGGGCAGCGACCAGCGCCCGTGGATCCGGCCCCGGCAGATCGCGCAGAAGTGTCCGGAAATCGTCGAACGGCAGGCCTGAAACGCTCATGGATGCGGCTTCCTTGTCTCGTCTGTAAACTTGTCTTATGGCTGCAAATCAGCTTCTTTCGCGGCCACTCTTAAATCCAGCCGCGAAGCGGAACAACTCTAAAAAGCGCCAGACATCATCCCCGGGAGCGGACGCGCCATGAACATCGCAACCTATGTGGCGGATATCGCGCGCGCCGTCGCATTCCTGAGCCGCATTCCCATGCCTAGCGCGGCTTTCGCGGGATATGACGGAAAACTCGGTCGCGTCGCGCGCGCCTTTCCGGTCGCCGGCATCATCATCGGCCTGCTGCCCGCAATCGTTCTGCTCGTCATGCTCGGCCTGCGCGCCGACCGGCTGATGTCGGCGCTGGTGGCGCTGGCGGTACAGGCGATCGTCTCCGGCGCGCTGCACGAGGATGGCCTTGCCGATTGCGCCGACGGTATCGGTGGCGGCCGCGACCGCGCCCAGCGGCTGTCGATCATGAAGGATAGCCGCATCGGCACCTATGGCGCCATCGCGCTGATCCTCTCCTTCGCCATTCGCGCCGCCGCCATTGCCGCGATCGCACGTGGCGTCGTACCGTTTGCCGCCGCCCTCGCCCTGCCCGCCATCGGCTGCATCAGCCGCGGCGCTCTGGTCTGGCACTGGCACCGCCTGCCGCCGGCCAAGGCCGATGGCGTGGCCGCAGCCGTTGGCCAGCCCAGCGAAGGCGTCATGCAGATCGCGGTCGTCTCGGCCTGCGCGCTGGCGGCACTCTTGATCTGGCCGAGCCTCGGCCTGCTGCCGCTTATCTGCGCGCTGCTTGCCTGCGGCCTCAGTGCGATGATCTTCACCCGACTGGCCCGCGTGACCCTCTCCGGCCACACCGGCGATACGCTGGGCGCCACCGCTCAAATTTCCGAGATGGCGGCGCTGTGTGCTCTTGCCATGGCTTTGTGAAACAACGATATCATTTGTCATGATAAGCCCGTGCATCAACATCTGCTCCATTGATTCATCCAGCGGCTTTTGCGCGGGCTGCGGCCGAACGATCGAGGAGATTGCCGGCTGGGCGGCGTTTTCGGATGAAAAGAGGGACGCGGTCATGCGCCTGCTGCCCGCCAGGATGAAAGCGATACCGCCCTCGGCATCGCGCGAGACGATGGCAAGTACGGAGCTCACCGCATGAACAGGCTGACGATTGGACTTGGCGGTCTCGGCATCGGCCTTCTCATCTTGCTCTTCAATCACGACAGCCCCAAAATCCTCGGCGTCAGGACCGACGATTTCGGCCGCATGCTCTATCTTCTCCCCATCGCGCTCATGCTGGCCGCCGGCATATGGGGACGGCGCATCAGCGTCGGCGAGACGATGCGCCACATGATGATCTGGCTGGTGCTGATCCTCGGCCTCGCCACCGTCTATCTCTATCGCTACGACGCGCTCAGCGTCGGCAACCGTCTGCTGGCTGGCCTCATTCCCGGCCGCGCCGTGGTCGTGACCACCAGCGAAGGCGGCAAGGAAGTCATCCTGCACAAGCTGCTGAATGGTCATTTCGAGGCCGATGTCGAGATCAACGGCCAGACCATCACGATGTTGGTCGACACCGGCGCCAGCATGATCGCGCTCTCGCGCGAAGACGCCGAGCGCGTCGGCATCATCCCAGATAACCTGACCTATTCGATGAGCGTGATGACCGCCAACGGCCGGGCCCAGGCAGCACCCGTCACGCTCTCTGAAGTGGCGATCGGCCCCATCGTGCGCAACAACGTCGCCGGCAGCGTCGCCGAGGACGGACGGCTGGACCAGAGCTTGCTCGGCATGAGCTTCCTGGAGACCTTGGGTTCGCTGCAGATGCAAACCGACGAACTCAGGATGCGCGACTAGCCGCAGTCATGGCCCAACTGCCTAGCGCAGGGCGGGAAAACGAACCAGCACGCGCGTTCCGGGCTGGTTATCCTCCAGAACCACCTCGGCCGAATGCAGGTCGGCAACAGCCTTCACGAGGCTCAACCCCAAACCGCTGCCAGCCGACGTCCGGCCCTTGTCGAGCCTGTAGAGCCGGCGAAACACCTTCGTGTGTTCCGCGGTGGGAATTCCGACGCCATTGTCCGCCACACCGGCAAGAAGCAGATTGTCGCGGCGGACCAGCGAAAGCTCGATCAGCGTTCCTGTCCCACTGTGGGTGATAGCGTTCTCGATCAGGTTGACGAACATCTGGATCAGCAGCTCGCGGTCCCCCATCAGATGCATGCCGGCAGCATCAACCGCGACAAAACGCAATGTCTGGCCGGCGTCGACAGCCACATCACGGTAGATCTCCGTGACCGATGACATGACATCGGCCAGGTCGACCGATTGAAAACGCGCCCGCCGGGCACCGGCCTCGATCTGGGAGATTCTCAGCAGCGCTTCGAAAGTCGCGTTGATCTGATCGCTCTCCATGCAGGCGTCGGCGATCTGTTGCCCGACCGGCTCACCGCGTTCCGTTCGTTCCGCCGCGTCCTCAAGCGTCATCTTCAACCTGTTGAGCGGCGTCTTCAGCTCGTGCGCGATATCGGCGCTCACCTGCCGCATGCCCTCCACAAGTCCCGACAGCCTATCAAGCGCATGATTGATCTTCTCGGACACCAGATCAATGTCATCGCCATTCCCACGCAAGGCAATGCGCGTTGCAAGCTCGCCATTCGACACATCGATCATCGTGCGCGCCACCGCGTCGAGGCGCCGCTGGGCTCGGGTCGCCAGGAAAGCGCCGCCACCAACGGCGATCAGCACGATGACGCCGGCGGCCCAGCCGAGACTTACCAGCAGGATTTCGCCAAGCCTCTCCTTCTCCGCGAAGCTGCGGCCCACCACCAGCCGGTTGCCACCAACAAGACCGCTGCGCACGCGGTAGGAATGTCCGTCAGGCAACCCCAACGACGACGCACCAATGCTCGACAGACCTTCGCTCGTCACGGGGAGTGCCAGATTGCCCGCCAGCCGCTTGCCATTGGCATCGCTGAGTAAAAACACGCCCTGATCCGGCGAGCGCAGGCTCGAATAGGTGTTGACCGCAGCGATCAGGTCCTCGACATCGTTCTGCGCATAGGTCGAGGCGATCGCGCTGTAGATCTCGTTGACGGTATCATCCAGCTGGCGTTCGAGACCGCTGTTCAGCATGCGATAGGTAATCGCGCCGGCAACCAGGAAGGCGGCGACGAAAAGCACGCCGAAGGTCATCGCCAGGCCAAAGGGCGTGCTGCGCAGGAGATTAACGCGGCGCATGCAGACTGTAGCCCGTGTTGCGCACCGTATGCAGCAGTTGCACCGCAAACGGCCGGTCGATCTTTGCCCGCAGGCGGCTGATATGTGTTTCGACCACGCTCGTCTTCGGATCGAAATGGAAGTCCCACACGCGTTCCAGCAACATGGTCCGCGTCACCACGCGCCCCTCGCCGCGCATCAGCACTTCAAGCAGCGTAAACTCACGCGGCTGCAGGTCGATGATCTGCCCTGCCCGCGTCACCTGTCGACGCAGGAGATCAAGCTCCAGATCCGCGACACGCAGCACCGTCTTCTGCTCCTGCAGACGCGGCCGCCGCGCCAGCGCGTTCGCGCGTGCCAGAAGCTCCGAGAAGGCAAAGGGCTTGACCAGATAATCGTCCCCGCCCGCCTCAAGTCCATCCACACGATCGTCGACCCCGCCGACAGCGGTCAGAAACAGCGTCGGCGTACTGATCCGCGCGGCCCGCAAGGCCTTGACGAGGGACAGGCCATCAAGCCCCGGCAGCATGCGGTCGACGATCACGACGTCGTAGGCTTCGCGCGTAGCCTGAAACAGCCCGTCGCGCCCGTCATGAACGACATCGCAAGAATGGCCAGCCTGGATAAACCCTCTCGCCACGTAATCGGCCGCCCGCCGGTCGTCTTCGACCACCAATACCCACATGCCTGAAGTCCGTTGCTTCCGCCTACTATTCGGCATCGCCAAGCTACCCGTTTCCGGCGGGAATGCCATCGCGCTTTGCAAACCTTACGAAAACGTATGGTGCCGGCGAGGCCAGCGTATGTCCCTGCCCCTAGTGTCTGTTTGCGGATCGGCGAACAACGCCGCGCCCCGCTCAACACGACCACTCAATAGAAGGACACGCATCATGAAGACCATCGCCGTAGCAGGCATCCTGAACGCCCTCGTCGCCCTGGGCTTCGTTCTCGTCTCGATGCCCGCGCATGCAGCACCGGCACCTTGCGAGGACATGCTGAAGGATATGCGCGCCACGAAGGCAACAGCGAAGCTCGCGGATGCTGACGCAAAGAAGGTGAACGACCTTGAGACCAAGGCGGTCGAACGTTGCAACGCCGACGACGATGCGCGCTCCGACAAGTTTCTGGCCGAAGCCATGAAGATCATGGGCAAGTAAGAAGCGAGGCATCGTGATGACAAACGCCATTCGAGCTGGCCACGAGCCCGCCAACCGCGTTCCGAACGTGACGGTCGATTTCTGGCTGATCAAGCTGATGGCCGTCACCATGGGCGAGACGGCCGCCGATTATCTCGCCGTCAATCTGGGGCTCGGCCTGACCGTGACCTCCGTGATCATGGCGGCCATCCTCGCTGTCGCCATCGCCATCCAGTTTTCGATGAAGCGATACGTCCCGTCGGCCTACTGGGCCGCCGTCGTGCTGATCAGCATTGTCGGCACCTTGGTCACCGACAATCTGGTCGACAACTTCGGCGTCCCGCTTGATGTCACCACCATCGGCTTTTCGATCGCGCTCTTTCTGACCTTCCTCGGCTGGTACGCGCTCGAACGCACGCTCTCCATCCACACCATCTTCACGACGCGACGTGAAGCCCTTTACTGGCTGGCGATCCTGTTCACTTTCGCGCTCGGCACAGCTGCCGGCGACCTCATCGCCGAACGGATGGAGCTCGGCTATCTCAGCACAGCCTTGTTGTTCGCCGGCGTGATCGCGGTGATCGCACTCGCCTACTATCGCGGCGGCATGAACGCCATTCTCGCCTTCTGGCTCGCCTATATCGCCACGCGTCCGCTCGGCGCATCGCTGGGCGACCTGCTGTCACAGCCGGTCGAGTATGGCGGCCTCGGATTTGGGACGATCTATACCAGCCTCCTCTTCCTCGGCGCGATCGTGGTCATCGTGACCTACATGACGCTGAGTGCCCGACCGGAGCGCGACGAGGATTCCCCGTCGCGCGAGGCCATCGATCGGCGATGAAGCAGCATCAGTTGCGCAGCTTGTAGCCGGTCCGGAACATCCAGCCGAGCGTTCCCAGGCAGATCGCCAGGAACAGCGAGATCATGCCGAGGCTGATCAGCGGATTGACGTCTGCAATGCCGTAGAAGCTCCAGCGGAAGCCGCTGACCAGATAGAGCACCGGATTGAAATGGCTGACCGCCTGCCAGAAGGGCGGCAGCATGTTGATCGAATAGAAGCTGCCACCAAGGAAGGTCAGCGGCGGCACGACCAGCATCGGGATCAGGTTAAGCTGCTCGAAATTGTTTGCCCAGAGACCGATCATGAAACCGAACAGGCTGAAGGTCACGGCGGTCAGCACGAAGAACAGCGCCATCATGAACGGGTGCTCGATCCTCACCTCGACGAAGAAATTCGCCGTCAGCAGGATGATCACCCCGATCATCAACCCCTTGGTCGCGGCCGCCCCGACATAGCCGAGCAAGATCTCGGCCATCGCCACCGGCGCCGACAGCACTTCGTAGATCGTGCCGGTGAATTTCGGGAAGTAGATGCCGAAGGAGCCGTTACCGATGCACTGCCCCAGCAACGTCAGCATGATCAGGCCCGGCGTGATGAAGGCGCCATAGGAGATCCCCTCGACTTCCTGGATGCGCGACCCGACGGCCGCACCGAAGACGATGAAGTAGAGCGATGTCGAGATGACCGGCGAAACCACGCTCTGCAACAGGGTGCGGCGAGTGCGGGCCATTTCGAAGAAATAGATGGATTTGACGGCTTCGAAGTTCATTTTGCGCCTCCCACGAGCGCCACGAAGATATCTTCGAGCGAACTCTGCTGCGTCGACAGGTCTTTGAAATGGATGTTGTGTTCGGCAAGCCGCGTCAGCAACGCGGCGATGCTTTCCTGGTCGTTCTCGGCATCGAATTCGTAGGTCAGCCGGTTGCCGCCGGCGGTGAGCGCAAGCCCGTTGCCCGTGAAGATTGCCGGTAAAGCCTCAAGCGGCTCGGTCAGCTCCAGAATCAGCTGCTTGCGACCGAGCTTGGCCATCAGCGCCGTCTTGTCCTCGACCAGAAGCAGCTCGCCGCCATTGATCACGCCGACGCGGTCGGCGATCTCCTCGGCCTCTTCGATATAGTGCGTCGTCAGGATGATGGTGACGCCCGCTTCGCGCAGCTTCTCGACGACGTGCCACATGTCCTTGCGCAACGCCACGTCGACGCCGGCCGTCGGTTCGTCGAGAAACAGGATTTCAGGCTCGTGGCTCAATGCCTTGGCGATCAGGACGCGCCGCTTCATGCCGCCGGAGAGCTGGCGCAGCGTATTGTCCTTCTTGTCCCAAAGCGACAGGTCGCGCAGCACCTTTTCGATATGCGCCGGATCGGCCTTCTTGCCGTGCAGGCCGCGCGAAAAGCTGACCGTGTTCCACACCGTCTCGAACTGGTCGGTGGTGAGCTCCTGTGGCACAAGCCCGATCATCGACCGTGTCGCCCGGAAGTCCTTGACCACGTCGTGGCCGCCGACAAGCACGGCTCCCCCGCTCGGATTGGCAATGCCGCAGACGATCGAGATCATCGTCGTCTTGCCGGCGCCATTCGGGCCGAGAAGTGCGAGGATTTCGCCCTTCTCCACATCGAGATCGATGCCCTTCAGCGCTTGGAAGCCGTTACCGTAGATTTTCGTGAGATTGCGGATGGAAATGATGGGGGCCATGAAGGGCTCTTGAAGACGAAAGGAAGGATTTCGCCGCTATATAGCCGCTCCGCGACAGTTTTACATCCCATTGACTGCGAACAGAGTATTCATTTGCTCGAAAACGATGCAATTGAAAACGCGGTTCCTCGATCGTCAGGACTACAAGGCCCCCACAGCCTTGCTACCAGGCGCCGTTCACGCTGCAACCGGCCGGCGGCAGCGTCTTGCCTTCGAAGCGCGCCTTCAGCATCTCGCAGCCTTTGACGCGAATGAAATCGGGCATCTTCATGTTGAGGCTGATCCCCACTTCATCGAACGGATCGCTCGCATAGGCCACATAGGCATACCAACGGCCGCCGAACACCGCGACGGCGGCGATCACCACGATCGCGATGAAAAACAGAATGTTCGGGCGCTTTTTCTCGGCCACAACGATCTCCTCTTACTGATAGGGAGCCCGTTTAAAGCGATTCCCGCAGCCGCGTCGATGCCGAGCCGCGAATGCCGTCAGTCGCAATAGACCTTGCCGCTCTTGCGCTCGCGAAGGTCGAAATGGAAGTGGTTCCAGTGCTCCGGATTGCTGCCGGGGCCGAGCACCGTGTTGAAATATTTGCAGCTATCGGTACGCACGGCCTTGAGCAGCCGGCCCTCGCGGAAGGAGAACAGGCCCTTCTTGCGCACGTCGATCTCGTGCCCGCTCTTCAACACGAACTTGCCGACATCGATCGCGTTGCCATGTGCATGCTCGGACATCGGATTGTAACGCTGGCGGCTGTTGTTCATGCGGCGGCAGCTATAGCCGCCAAGCGGCTGGATCGTCTTGATGCCGGACCAATAACGGAACCGTGCCGATGGCGCGAGCTCGTTCTTCACCCACTTGGCGAAGGCGAGCGTCACCTGGCAGTTCAGCGTCACCGCCGGGCGAACGCCGATATTGCCGGACAGACCCTGCAGCGAGATCGGATAAGGCACCTGGCATGCCGGCCCGTTGGAGATCGGTGGCTTGTCGGTGAAGACGACGCCCATCCGCTTCAGTTCGCGCCGGCAGGAGAGCTCCGAACTTGGTATCACGCCGGGCACAGCCGGTGCCGGCTGGCTCATCTGCGGCTCGCTGTCCATCGGATTGTTCGGCCGCAGCATCGCCACTTCCTGCGGCTCGCTCTCTTCAGGCACGCGCGCCGGCGCCACGACAGTGCTGCCGTCGCCCCATACCTGCTGCTGTTGCCCCATCGCCGCCTGGCTCGCTGGCCGTGGCGCGCGCATCCGGTTCATCTGCGTCGGGTTATCGGTGCCGATGCCATCGACGACGGGCTGGTCCGATTGCCCCTCGGCGATCTGTTGCTGCTCTTCCTGGGCAAGACCGGTAACCGGCTCGGCTCCAAGCTCGGCATCCATGTTGACGCCCTCGGGCGGCACGGCAAGCGTCTGCGTCCCGCCCCAGGTGGCCGGCTGGCCGCTGAACTGGCCCGCAGCACCGCGTGCACCGGCCGACGCCTGATCGTTGGTCATCGGAGGCGCTGCGCTCGCCTGTCCGCGACCGGCAAGATTGGGCGTATTCATATAATCGACGGAGCCCTGGACGGGCTGACTGCCGGCGGGATAGGCCTGATCGATGGCGCTGGAGGGCATGTTGACCGGCGCTTGGCGCCGTGGCGGCGAGATGGAACCGACCTTCGTGCCGCTATCCACGCTGCCGGGCGGAACGAGCGCATCCGTCGAGCACGTCGTCAGCGCTGTCGACAGCAGCACGGGCAGCACATAACGCCGCATGATGGAAACAAACGCCATACTCTCATCGCTTCCGAAGATCGGCAGTGACCAAAAAACTCGGTCCAAATTTAATAAAAAGCGGTGAACGAAACCTTACCCGCAGCTCCTACACGCCCGGACAAGGCCAGCGTGGCCGATCACGATTGCGGAAGCGTTTGAAACAAAAGCCCTAATCCGGGCGAAAAATCCGGGATCGGCGCGCGATAGTCACCGATCGGCGACGTGTGCGCTTGTCAGGCAGGAAAGAGGTGCTGCGAACAGCATGACGGGAACCGCAGCGTCAGCTGACGTAACGCAGATCCTTGTCGTCGGACAAGTTGATCGCGGCGCGACGAACCGGGCGGCCGCTGCCGTAGATCTCGTTCATGATCTTGGCGACCTCGACGGCATGGCCTTCGGTCAATCCGTTGAGGATCTGGCCGCCAAAGCATGCGGGCTCTTCTGCCTGATGGTCCCAGACCATCCACATGTCGAGCGGATCGCAAATTACATCGTAACGAGGTGTGGAGCTATTCATCGGGTAACGCCTTCAATACCCCACTCTCTTAGGTTGCCGTAAATTAATCGTTTACTTGCGCCACCCATGAAAACAAATGAGTGATTTATTGTAGTGGAGCCATATCCGGCAGAGTCAGTCTTGATGAATTGGCAAAGCCGCCCAAAGCGGCTTCGCCGGATCGCAGAGAATTACCGCGCCGGCACGCTTCCCGTGACGATGCGATCGGTCTTCGTCAGTTCCATCTGCGGCCAGTTGGACGCGGTTTCGGATGCAGGACGGCTGCCGATCGCAAGGATCGTGATCAGGCCGGCAACGACGGCGGAAAGAAGCAACCCGCTATAGGTCATCAGTTTGAACCTCAAAGATGTGGTTTCCCAGCCACTCCGGCGCAAACTGCTACGGGAGCCTAAACGAATCCATAATGAACGTGGTTAATCACGATCATATTCCCGCTTATGAACAGTCGAACCGACACAAACCGCCACCGCGCCACCCGACCTCAGTCGTTCCCGCCTTGAGCGGCCGCTTGCGCGAAACGCGTCTTCAGCGCCGCCACCTCGCCGGGATCGACCGTCAATCCGGCAACGGCGATCCAGGCGTCGATATAATGTTCGGGCGCATATACATGGCCGTAGCCCATCGGCGACGTCGTGGCGATCATCAGGTCGAACAGCAGCTGGAACATCGTCAGCACGGGAAACCACCTGAGGCTCGGCGAAACATCCGGCCCGCGCGGCGCCTGCATCCATGCCGGCTCGCGATAGAAGGAGTGCGGATCGAAGAACGTCACCGCATCGCTTGCATATTGCAGATAGACGATCCGCATCGGCCCCCATTGCGCTGCATCCGGGAGGTCCAGATGGTTCTCCTGGTTGGTGAAGCGGATCATCGAGCCGTCGCGGAAGGTCGGCAGCCAGGCCGGCGATTGTGGATTGCGCCCTGCCGTCACTGCATTCCACATCCGGCTCTCGAACGGCGGGCCGCTCCACAGAGCGCCTTGGAACGGATCGGCGATCACGTCGAAGATATCGGCCGATAGCTGCGAGTTCAGTGCGCCCAGGCTCAAGCCATGCAGATAGAGCTTCGGCCGCTTGTCGTGCGGCAGCGTCGTCCAGTATCCGTAGACCTCGCGAAACAGCGCTTTTGCCGACTGCGCGCCATATTCCGATTCAACCAGCAGCGACAGCCAGCTCGAGAGGTAGGAATATTGCAGCGCCACGCTCGCGACGTCGCCCTGCTTCAGGTATTCCAGCGTATCCATCGCCGCCGGATCGACCCAGCCGGTACCCGTCGGCGCGATGATCACAAGCATCGATCGCTCGAACGCTCCGTCCCGCTTCAGCTCCTCGAGAGCAAGCTTGGCGCGCGCCTCGATCGTATCGGCATTGTTGAGGCCGACATAGACGCGAATGGGTTCGCGCGCCTCGCCCTTCCAGAAGCCGCCGATATCGGAAGTGCTCGGCCCCGACGCCACGAAATGCCGCCCCTGCCGCCCAAGTCCGTCCCATGCGACCAGAGACGCCTTGCTTCCCGTCTTGGCCGGATCGGCGGGCATCGGAACGTTATCCTCGATCAACGCATCCAGCCGCTGCATCGAGGAATCGATCGCATGCAGCGCCCCGCGCATCAGCACCCCTTCGGCCACCGACCAGAACACTGCCACCGCGATCACGAAACCGATGACATTGGAAACGCGCCGTGGCACGAAGCGATCAAGGCGGGCAGAGATCCACCGGAAGGTCAGCAGGAACAGGCGTCCCAGCAGCACCGCGACGAGAAAGACGACGAAGGCAAGCGCTCCGAGCTTGAACGGCTCGGCGCTTTCGAGCGGCTCCATATGCCAGAGCTCGCGAATCGAGTTCTGCCAGCCGGCCGCCTGCCAGAGGAAGACCACGGCCACGATCAACCCGCAGATCAGCACCGCCATCCTCTGCGACAGAAGCGGTCCACGATAAGGCAGTTCGAGATATTTCCACAGGCTGACGGCGGCGACGCCGATGAGATAGCCGACGGCCGCGCAAATACCCGACAGCGCCCCCTGAACGATATAGGATCGCGGCATCAGCGTCGGCGTCAGCGACGCGGCGAAGAAGGCGAAGGCGAGCACCAGCCCGATCACCGACAGCGAGCGAAAAAGACCACCGAGCAGACGCCTCATGCAACTCCCCAACCTTTAGCCGCAACGACCGGCGGCGATCTCAGACGAAGATAAGACCTGCCCCGCGTGCCTTCTACTCACCCAGGCCAAGAAAGACGAAGGGCTTGGCATCCTTGAATTCCGATGTCGCGTTGCCGGAATAGGTATGGTCCTGGCTCTCGCCGAGGTCGAGCCGTTTCACCTTGCCGGTCTCCTTGGCGAAGTCGATCGCCTTCAGGTCGACCCAAAAGGTGTTGGGCGTCAGCGCCGACTCGAAAAAGTAGAGTTTGCGCTTGTGATCGAACACGGTGCGCCAGCGCGTCGAGGAGATGTTCGGCTCCTCCGGCGTGTTGAGGCCGTAGGGCACAGAGACATTGCGGATGACGCTGAAGACGCTTGCGAGCGCCCGGTTGGGGCTCTCATCCTTGGGGATCGCGTTGACGTAGAATGAGGCGCGCGCGAAGCGGTCGGCTGCCCGGTTCGTTCCCGGCAACATCACGGTTCCGCCGATCTGCTTCCAATATGAGTTCAAGGCGAGCTGCTGTTCGAAGATCGGCGAATTCGTCATCACCTGATACTTGCGATCGTGATGGATGACCTGCTTGCCGCCGATATACTCGACGATGGCGCTATCCCCTGTCGCGTCGGACATCGAAAGATGCAGCGTCGTCAGCCGGTTCTCGCCGGGCACATTGTCGGTGACAACGGTGAAAGGCTCCTGGCTGAGCGCCGCCACGGCCTCGTCAACCGTCGCGAAATTATCGAGCACATATTGCGCCCAGGCCGCGATGGTGAGGCCGGGCTTGCTAGACTTGTCGAAGGGCGGATATTCGGATTCGACCAGCCACAAGAGGTTGGCGTTCAGCCCCGCCTCGTTCACCCCATCGGTGGTCGATACATCATAGCCGGTCGCGACAACGCTCCCGTATTTTGAGGTCCAGTGAATGGAATTCGGCCCGGCCTTGCCGCTGCGCTCGGCGCCCCGTGGAAGGATATAGAGATTGGTTGTGATATCGCTCTTCCAGTCCATCGACCGCGCCGTGATGACGTTCGCATCGGGGCCGAGATAGACTAGGCGGGTGCAGGCATCGGCGACATCGGCGAAAAGCAGCGCGGACGCGATGACGGCGGTCGCGACCGTGCGGACGCGTGAGCGAGATGGACGGCGGTTCGAAGACACGGGGCTTCTCCAATATCGGTGATCGCGGAAGCTAGAAGCGCATGGAAAACCCGATCGCAGGGCCGTGCTGGCTGACGTCCCATTTGAACTTGTTCGCGCCGGTGAAATCGTCGTTTTCGTAATCCTGGTAGAGAAGCCTGTATCCTGCCCTGAGCACGGTCGGATGACCGAGCATCATGGTGCGATAGCCGAGATAGGCCTGCGCGTTGACGCTCACCCTCGACCCTACGCCGAAGCCACCGACATCGGCCTCGGCAAACAGGTTCCAGCGTTCGGTGAGATCGGCATTCATCCGCAGGCCGACGAAGGGATCGGTCCAGTCGGAACTCTTCGACGCGCGAAGGCCGAAAGCCTGGACATCGGCCTCGAGCTTCGTCCAGCGTACGCCGGCCGTCGGCTCGATCGACAGCGTTCGTGGCTTGCCGAACACCGTGTCGCCGCCGAGAACCGCCTCATAGGCTTTGAAGAAGGCGCCGGCCGACAGGGTGGTCGTGGTGATGTCGAGCCCGATCTCGTGTGAGAACACCTGCTCGTCCTGGCTGGTCTTCACATGCTGGCCGTCGAAGTAGACGCCCCATTGGCCATTGGTGATCTCGATATTGCCCATGAGAGCGAAATCGAGATGGTCGAAGATATCGGAGAAAGGAACGTCTACATCCGTATCGAAGCCGGCCAGCGATCCGCTGCCATTCAGCGATGCGGCCCACACGTAGGGGCTGACGATGACGGCCCACTCGCGCTCCGGCGCGATCCTGCTGTTGTCGAAATCGGCCGCAGCGGCCAGTCCAGGCATGAATGAGAGAGCGGAAAACAGCGCAAGGCCCACGGTCGCCACACCCATCGCCAAAAGCCGCATCGAAAGCCCCCATTTTCAATGTCCCACCGCGACCTTACTACCGGAGGGCGAAAACTCAAGCGAGATCAGCAGGATTGCTCGCTGACGGCGATCGAATGACGACTGCGGAGCTCAAAGAGAGGTGTGGTCGCGAGGGCGCGACACTTTTGTCGGAACGCTCCGATTTCGGTTTTTCGGCCGATACGCTAGGGTCCGCAGGAATCGACCCGAAAATCTGCCTTCAGAAGGAGCGCCAATGACTGAAGACCCCAAGCCGAAAGGCACGCTGACCCTGAGGACCATGGCGATGCCCGCCGATGCCAACCCGGCCGGCGACATCTTCGGCGGGTGGGTCATGGCGCAGATGGACCTTGCATCGGGCATCTCTGCCGCCGAGCGCGCCAAGGCGCGTGTCGTCACCGCCGCCGTCAAGGAGATGGCCTTCGCCCTGCCCGTCAAGATCGGCGATACGCTGTCCATCTATACTGAGATCGAACGCGTCGGCCGCACCTCGATCACCCTCGGTATCGAGGCCTGGGCGACCCGGGCCCGCTACAACAAGATGGAAAAAGTCACCGCCGGCACCTTCATCATGGTGGCGCTCGACGAGAACGGCCAGCCGAAGCCGGTTCCGGCCGAATAGACCAAAACGAGGAAAGGCAACTTTTCGGTTGCCTTTCCCAACGAACCGAGCGATAAAAAGGCAACCAGGAGGTTGCCAATATGTCCGATCGCATCGAAAAGACCATTGAACTCAATGCCCCTGTTGCCCGCGTGTGGCAGGCCATCAGCGACTACCGTGAATTCGGCGAATGGTTCCGCGTCAAGATCGACGCGCCCTTCGTCGCCGGAGAGGAAGCCACCGGCAAGATCCTCTATCCCGGCTACGAGCACCTCCGCTGGACGGTCACCGTCAAGCGCATCGAGGAACCGACGCTGTTCTCTTTCACCTGGCTCCCCTATGCGGTCGATCCGGATAGAGACTATTCCGCCGAAATCCCGACGCTGGTCGAATTCCGGCTGGAGCCGATATCGAAGGGCACCCGGCTGACCATCACCGAATCCGGCTTCGACAAGGTTCCCGAATACCGCCGCGCCGAAGCCTTCCGCATGAACGACGGCGGATGGGCTGAGCAGATCAAGAACATCAAGGCCCATGTCGAACGCTGAGCAAATGCCGAACTTTGGCGCCACCACGGCAGGCCGAGACGCCGCCGCACTTTTCGCGGCTCTCGGCGACCCCACCCGTCTGTCATTGCTGACCGCACTGAGCGACGGCCACCAGTCCTCGATCGCCGGTCTCTCCGGCGGCACGGAGCTGACGCGCCAGGCGATCACCAAGCACCTGACCGTTCTGGAAAAAGCTGGCCTCGTCGAAAGCATCAAGGTCGGCCGCGAAAGCCACTACAGCTTCCGCCGCGACCGCATCGATATCATGCGCGCCTATCTCGACGGCGTCTCCCGGCAGTGGGACGACGCGCTGGAACGCCTGCGCGCCTTCGTCGAGCGTTGAGCCCGGCGAAACCCGCCAGCCGGCTCACGCCCGCAGGAACTGCGATCCCTTGTCGAAGGTGACACCCGGAAATATCTTGGCCGTCAGATCATCCATGCTCACGTCGAACTGCCGGTAGAGCATGGCGGCGGCGATCTCCCGCACATCGGCGGTCGGCGCCAGATCACGCTGGTCGAGAAGCTGCTGATCGCCAATGCCCGGCCAGCGGCCGAGGATGCGGCCGCCATTGATCGCGCCACCCGCCAGAACAGCGCAGCCGCCCGTACCATGGTCGGTGCCTCCGGACCCATTCTCCCGAACCGTCCGGCCGAATTCGGTCATCGCGAGCACCACGGTCTTCGACCAGATATCCGGCCCCAGCGTCGACTTCAGCGTGGTGATCGCCTCCGTCAGATCCTGCACCGGACGCTTGAACTGGCCGATCTGGCCGACATGCGTATCCCAGCCGGTAATCGAGAAGCTGGCGATCCGATAATCGCCCTTCAGCATGTTGCCGGCAAGGGCCGCCACATCCGCCACCTTCTGCCCGCGCGGCCCGCCGGGCTCGGCCACCATGGATGCGCTGTTTGCGCGCGTCGCCTCCTCCATCGCCTTCGCAAAGGCCGGGTCGCCGGCGTAAAGCCGCTGAAGGAACTGCGTCTCGTCGCGGGCAGGCCCGAGATTGGAATCCGACGCCCAGACGTCGACGTTGTTGGGCCCGGTCAGGATCAGCTCCGTCGAGGTGTTGACGTCGATCGCCTTGCGCGCATCCGATCGCGGGATGACGGCAAGCGCCCGGTTCAGCCACCCGGTTTTCTCCTCCGAGACATGCTCGCCGCCCGATTCCAGCATGTCCTGCCCGTCGAAATGGCTGCGCTGGTCGCGATAGGGCGTCGACACCGCGTGCACGAAGGCGAGCTCGCGGCTGCGCCACAAGGGCATCAGATCGGCCGCCGAAGGATGGAGGCCGAAATGCCCGTCGAGATCGATAAGCCCAGTCTCAGGCGTCAGCGCCAGCGTCGGCCGGAACGCGGCGAAGCCAGCGTCGCCATAAGGCTGAACCAGCGCCAGCCCGTCCATCGCCCCGCGCAGAACGATGGTGACGAAGCGCTTGTCCCCTGGCATCGACGCGAAGGTGACGGGGGTGAGGATCGGGGCCGCCGCGAGGCAGCAGGCGGAAGCAAGGAAGCCGCGGCGCGATAGCGTGAAATCGGTCATTTCAAAGCTCCTATCGACGGTTAAACTCAGGCGACGCAAGCGCAAGCATCAGGCCGGTTGTCTTGTTGGGTGCCTGACTGACGACGCGGATCGTGTCGTCGCGCGCGGCATCGCCAAGCGTTGCCTTCAGGAATTCGCGGGGATCGAGCCCCTGCCCGAACTGCGCGGTCGCCCGCCGCGCCCAGCCGAGCCGTTCCGCCAACTGGCTGGCCGTGATCCAGGCCGAGAAACTCTCCTCGAAGCCGGCGGGGCTCGGCGGCAACCAGATCGGCTGCCCCATGCGCCTGAGCGCTCCCTGCCCGAGCGCCCTCGCCGTCTGCATCGCCTTGCGGCGCTTCGCCCTGTCCTCGTCGCCGGCATCGATCATCGACGGCCCGCCGCCAGCAGCGGTATCTCCGCCCTTCATATCGGCCTTTGCGCCATCATTCATCGCGCCGCCCATATCGGGAGCGCTCGGAGTCATGGCCCCCTGCGCGCCCATAGCCTGCTCGTCATCATCCTGATCATTGTCCTTGAAGAAAGCGACGACGGTGCCATCGCCGGAGCCCGCATTCATCGCCCTGAGACCGGCAACGACGAAATCGAATGGCTGGCGCGCCTTTGCGCCCTCGTTCGCCCAGGCGGCGGGATGGTCGAGCATGGCGCCATAGACAGCCCTGAGATCGCCGTCGGTCTTCTTCCACGCACCGGTCATCGCGGCGATCAGCCCGTCATCCGGCTGATCGGAAACGAAGTGCACCGCGAGCTTGCGACAGATATGCGCCGCCGTCTTCGGATTGGCGGCGAGATCGTCGAGCATGGCGAGATAATCGCCCGGCCGCCGCCTGTCGCCACCATAGCTGACGCCGAGAACCTCGTGACGACCGGGCTCGGCGATGTTGGGGCGAAACGCCATGTCCATCTCCTGCCGGTCGATCGTCAGCCCGGTCAGCACCATGGCGGCGGCCCGCACATCGGCCTGCGTATAGCCGCTGCCAGCCCCCAACGTGTGCAGCTCCAGCAATTCGCGTCCGAGGTTTTCGTTGAGCCCCTTCTTCTGCCGCATGCCGCCCTTGGAATCCGGCCCAAGCGATTCGGCCTGATCGAGATAGATCAGCATCGCCGGATGCTCGGTAGCGCTGCGCAACAGGTCGGCGAAGCGCCCGCCGATACGCGGCCGGATCGCTTCTGCCTCGTAGAGCGGCACGAGCAGCCGCATCGGCAGGCTCTTGTTGGCGCTGGTGGAAAAATGATTGGTCCAGAACGTGGAAAGCCGCTCGTAAAAACCGTTGGGCGACATCACCGCCTGCAGCAATCGCGCATTCGCATCCTGCTGGAAGGCCCGCTGCGCCTGTTTCTGCAACACCTTGCGCCGCTCGCGACGCGCCTGGTCATCGTCGCCGCTTTGCCTGAGATCACGGAGATTGGCCTGCAACTCTGCGATCACTTGGTGCCGTTGCTCGATACCGCCGACGGGAAACGCGACCGGTGCCCGCGCATCCGCGTTCACCTGTTTCAACAGGTCGTCTTTATTCTGCGCCGCCACCTCGCCCGGCCGAAAACCGTAGCCGAAGCGGATGGCCGCCATCGTCGGAAAGGAAAGACTCATGACCTGTCACCTCCATATCCCTGGATGGTGACAGGCTGCGGTCAAAACCGTCGGAAATTGAGGCAGAGACGTGACATGGACAATTTGTAATTCAAGGACTTACCCGGTCCCATCAGGCGGGACCGCAATCATCCGCGAAAGATGAAGGACGCCCCGACGGCGATCAGCGCAAATCCGATCGCATGGTTCCAGGTAAGGCTCTCGCCCAGCCAGAACACGGAGAAACCGGAGAACACGAGAAGCGTGATCACCTCCTGCATCGTCTTCAACTGCGCCGTCGAATAGACCGCCGAGCCGATGCGATTGGCCGGCACCGCCAGGCAGTATTCGAAAAACGCGATCGCCCAGCTGACGATGATGGCGACGAAAATCGCCGTCCCCTTGTGCTTCAGATGCCCATACCAGGCGAATGTCATGAAGACGTTGGAGGCAAGCAGCATGACGATCGGCCAGATGGCCGCGGGGCTAAGGGCAAAGGGCATGTGTGATTCCCGAGAGTTGAAGCTGGCGCCAGCATGTATCGCTGAACGAAAAGGCTTCAAGAGGTCCTACCGCCTCCGCGAAATATATCGTCGCCAAGGCGTCAGAACCTCACGCGAACCGGAACATTTCACCGGACAGGCCGTTTGAGGCAGCACCGGAAGCCAGGCAGCCCGAATGATGCCTCTGGCGATCTCGGGTCAACGGGCCCATTGGCGGAGACATGGCGTGAACTCAGTTTCGAACAGTGGTCTGTCCGGTCGCTCGCTGGTGGCGCTCGCGGTGCTGAATTTCTTCCTCGCCGACGCCCGCGACGGCCTTGGCCCCTTTCTCGATGGCTTCCTCGCTACCCACGGCTGGAGCCCGATGACATTGGGTATCGTGGCAACCCTTGGCGGCGTTCTCGGCCTGATCGCCACGCCCCTGTTCGGAGCCCTCGTCGATGCCTCGTCGCACAAGCGCCTGCTGATTGTCATCCCGGTGACGCTGGTCACGGCGGCCGCACTCTGGACGCTTGCCAGTCCCGGAAATGCCTCGGTTTTCGGCGGCCAGTCGATGACCGCGATCGTCGGCGCGGTGATCGGCCCGGCGCTGATGGGACTGACGCTCGGCCTCGTCGGCGAAAGCGCATTCTCCCAACAGGTCGCCCGCAACGAATTCTGGAACCATGCCGGCAACGTCTTTTCGCTCGCCTGCGTCTATGCCGCCACCATAGTCTGGGGGCTGAACGGCGTGATCGGCCTCATGCTTGTTACAGCGATCGCCGCGATCATCGCAACGCTGGCGATCCGCCCCGACGACATCGACAACGACGTGGCCCGTGGCCTAACCAAGGACAAGGATCTCGCCAACCACCCGGACGAAAGACTGGCCACAACAGCCAGCCCCTCCGGCTATTCGGTGCTGGCGAACTCGCGTGGTCTTGTTCTGCTGGCGCTGACATTGCTGGTCTTCCACTTCGGCAATGCCCCAATGAGCCGGCTGATCGCCCAGAACTTCTCCATCCAGCTCGGCACGCCCTTTCGCACCACGGCGATCGTCACCGGCGTGTCGCAGCTGTCGATGATCGCAATGGCGCTGCTTGCACCTTTCCTCATCAGGCGCTTCGGCCTGGCATCCGTCTTCATCATCGCGCTCTGCGCTTTACCATTGCGTGGCGCGATCGCCGGCAGCGTGCCGAGCTTCGGCTCGATCTATCCGGTACAATTTCTCGATGGGGTCGGCGCCGGCCTGATCGGCATCGCAACGCCGATCGCGGCCGAGCGGATCCTCGCCGGCACCGGCCGCTTCAACGTCGGCCTCGGCGCGGTGATGACAGTACAGGGCATCGGTGCATCGCTGAGCAACGTGGTCGCCGGATGGCTGACCGACCGGGGCGGCTATGGCCTCGCCTATTGGGTGCATGGCGGTGTCGCGCTCTTCGCGCTGGCGCTTTTCATGCTCGGCCGCGAGGCAATCGCGCCGCGCGCATCGCCAAAGCTCAACGACGCCGAACCGAAGGTAACGCGAGCCTAGGACGCCACGTGAATGGCGGGCGCTTCGCGCGCCGGCGTGCCTTCCAGCATCACCCGGTTGCGCCCGGCATCCTTGGCTGCGTAGAGGGCTGCGTCCGCGCGGCCGATCGTTTCGGTCAGCGACGCGTCGCTTGATGCCACGCAGGCGACGCCGAAGCTCGCGGTGATCTTGCCGACACCGGCGACATCGGGTTGTCCGACCGCCGCGAAGGCGAGCCGGATCGCATTCGCGACCTTGCCGCCATCGGCGAGCTCCGCGCCCGGCAGAAACGCCACGAACTCCTCGCCACCGAAACGCGCGGCAAAGGCTCCCTCAGGCAGGCGCGCTTTCAATAGCTCGGCAAGGCCGGCGATGACGCTGTCGCCGGCGGCGTGGCCAAACGTGTCATTGATCCGCTTGAAGTGGTCGATGTCGCATAAAAGTATCGCACCCTTCAACGCGCCGCGCGCCTTCAGCCGCCTCGCCGTTTCCTCAAAGCCGCGCCGGTTGAGCAGGCCCGTCAGGGAATCGCTCTCGGCCGCATCGCGGTAGCGCTCGATCGTGTCGAGCGTCGTTGCAGCCAGCGCCGAAAGCGCAAAGAGCAGCGCTATGACCGACGCGCCCGCCTGCATGACGAACGCGTAAGTGGAGGTGCCGAAGCTCTCCAAATCGCCCCCAGGCGAGAATATCACCAGCAGGATGGCATTGCGGACGATCGCTTCGAGCACGATCAGCGAGGCAACGCCGAGCAGAATGCGGTCGATCGCCCTGCGCGTCCTGCGCAAAGAGGAGCCGATCGCGAAGATCAGCAAGGCCGAGCAGGCGATATCGCTGATGAGGAGCTCGGCCGGCAGGCTTTCGAGCACCACCACAGCATAGGCGAGCGCTGCGTAGGCCACGACGCAGACGCCGAGGCGCAAGGCAATACGCGACGGCCGGCGAAAGCGCTTCAGCAGTGCGCCGCTGTAGAAATAGAAGGCAGAGAGAAAGAGTACATCGGCGCTGAGCGCCTGAACGGGGATCGGCAGCCAAGCGAAAAACATCGGTACCGAGAAGGCGACGGCAGCGGAGAGAAAACCCGCGGCCCAGAGCCCGGCTTCGCGCGATCCGAACCTTGAAACGACGAGGAAGGTGCAGCCGAAGGTCAACATCATGACCGGAAGCATAAAGGCAAAATTCACTGCGGCACCCATCGAACGATGATGACGAGGCCCGGTGTGCAAACACCGCCTCGATGAAAAGCGCTAGCCACTCAACGTTAACAAAAGCCTACCTGAAGTAGACTACATATCGATCGATACGGGTGCAAGGGGCAGCCCCAGATTGTCAAAGGCCGCCCCTTGCCGCTCACGCGCGCAGGGCGCGGTGCGGCTCTCCGGCATCCTCCGAGCCGAAGCGCACATCTTTTTTCTCGTAGCCGAACGCCGCCAGCACGGCCACGACGACAGCCACGATGCCGGCGACGATCAAAAGCGCATAGGCGTAATCGCCGTTCCAATGGGCCGCGAGGCCGGACTGGATCGTGGCATTGCCCGATGCCAGCAGATTGCCGAGCTGGTAGGCAAAGCCCGGAAAGGTACTGCGGACTTCATCCGGCGAAAGCTCGTTGAGATGAACAGGCACGATGCCCCAGGCACCCTGCACGAAGAACTGCATCAGGAAGGCGCCGATCGCGAGCAGCACCGGACCCGGCGCATAGACCCACAGCGGCGCCACCGGCACCGCGATCAACGCCGCAATGACGATCGCCTTCTTGCGACCGATCCTCTGCGACAGCGCCCCGAAGAACAGCCCGCCGCAGATCGCGCCGATATTGTAGACGATGGCGATCGCACCGGTGGTGTAGCTGTCGTAGTTGCGCTGTGTCTCGAGGAAGGTCGGGTAGAGATCCTGCGTGCCGTGGCTGAAGAAATTGAACGCCGTCATCAACAATACCGACCAGATGAACAGCGGGATATTCTCCCTGAGCACCGTCAGGAACGGCCGGCGTCCCCGCTGCTGCTGCTTCAGGAAGGCCGGGCTCTCCTCGACGCTGCGGCGGATATAAAGCACCAGCAGCGCCGGTGCTGCGCCGACGAAGAACATGCCGCGCCAGCCGATGATGGGAAAGAGCAGGAAGAACACGATCGAGGCCAGGAGATAGCCCGAGGGATAGCCGGCTTGCAGGATGCCGGAGACGATGCCGCGGCTCTCTTCCGGCACGGTCTCCATCACCAGCGACGCGCCGACACCCCACTCGCCGCCCATGGCGATGCCATAGAGTGCGCGCAGCACGATGAACATGGTGAGCCCGGTGGAGAAGCCGGTGAGGAATTCGAAGATCGAATAGAGCAGCACGTTGACCATCAGCGTGATCCGCCGCCCGTATTTGTCGGAAGCCAGCCCGAACAGCAGCGCACCGACCGGCCGCATGGCAAGCGTCAGAAGGATCGCCACCGAGACGGCGGGAACGTCGGTTTTGAATTCGGCGGCGATATATTTGAGAACGAAGACGAGTATGAAGAAATCGAAGGCATCGAGCGTCCAGCCGAGATAGCTGGCGATAACGGTATTGCGCTGCTGCGGCGTCAGCCGGCGCAGGCTTTCCAATGCGGACATAACGGATCCTCCGTCCGAAAGCGGCGGCGAAGCGGGGCAAATCCGGATGCCGTCGAAGAGAGGGATCGCCCTGATATGGGCGGGGTGGAGCTGTGACAGGCAGCGCTTTCGAAACGTCAGCAACGCTGCCCTTGTTCCATCACGTTTGTCGTGATCGCGCCTTGCCCGTGGATGGGCCTTATCGTCGCCACACGCAACCGTTTGAGAAGCGACCACCAAAGGGCGAGCGTTTCATTCTGGCGCAAAAATTCCGGCCAAGTACCTGCTTCTAAATAGCTATTGCGATTATTAGCAAAATGTGAGATATAAATTTCAGGTTGCATATGCAACCATAAAAAGCAAGCACAGATAGATTGCATCCATACCGGCAATGCGCCCGCCAGTCTCTGGCGGCGATGATACCGCTTGCGAAAAATCGATGATTTTAGACCTGAGCAAGACAACAGCAGATCAACCGTCGGTCTGAGCAGTTCCAGCTATGCGTATGAAGACATCCTAGGCCGACCAGCCCCGAGGAGGAGGAGCCATGCCTTTCGATCTGACCCAACCGCTTTCATGGGAGAGCGCGGCGGGAGACGCCGCCGTGATGCTCGACGAACTTCAACCGAACATCGTCAAGGCCCACACCCGCGAATTCCTGACCATCCTGTTCCTGAAGTTCTCCGACCCCGCCGGCGGCCGCGCGCTATTGAAGGCGCTGTCGCAGCCGCCGACAGGCACGCCGCTCCTGAAATCGGCGAAGACCCATCTTCAGGAGGTCAAGGCCTTCAAGGCGACGGGCACCAAGGGCACGCCCTATGTCAGCGTCGGCCTCACCGGCGATGGCTACACGGCGCTGCAGATCCCCGCCCCGAAGATCCCGCCGGACACCTCGTTCCGCTCCGGCATGAAGAATGCCGGCCTGAACGACCCGGCGCCCGCGACCTGGGAACCGCATTTCCGCGACGCCATCCACGCCGTCATCCTCGTCGGCGACCAGATGTCCGGCCCGCGCAACAAGGCACTGACGGCGGTGCGCCACCTGATCCAGGCATGCCACGGCGTCCATATTCTCGGCGAGGAAAAGGGCCACGGCCTGCACAACAGCAATGGCGACGGCATCGAGCATTTCGGCTATGTCGACGGCCGCAGCCAGCCGCTGTTTCTGACCGAGGATATCGACGACGAACGCCTGACGGCCGACGGCGCCACCAACTGGGACCCCGCCTTCGCGCTGAACCGCGTGATCGTGCCGGATACCGCCGCCCCCGATCCGGCAAAGCATTTCGGCAGCTACTTCGTGTTCCGCAAGCTCGAGCAGAACGTCAAGCAGTTCAAGAAGCAGGAAAAGGCACTGGCCAAACGGCTGCACCTGAAGGGCGACGATGCAGAACGGGCGGGCGCCATGCTGGTCGGCCGTTTCGAGGACGGCACGCCGCTCACCACCCAGTTTTCCGACGGCAACCACCACCCGGTGCCCAACGACTTCGACTATGACAGCGATCCCAACGGCGCCAAATGTCCGTTCTTCGCCCATATCCGCAAGGTCAACCCGCGCGGCTCCGGCGGCTTCGAACCCGTCGACGGCGAACGCCTGCACATCATGGCGCGGCGCGGCCAGACCTATGGCGTGCGCACCGACCAGCCCAATGACGGCCGCATCGAAAACAAGCCGAGCAAGGATGTCGGCCTGCTGTTCATGGCCTTCAACGCCGATATTGCCGAGCAGTTCGAGTTCGCGCAATCGACCTGGGCCAACAACCCCGGCTTCCCCCGTGTCCCGCCGGGCGCCGGCGCCCCGGGCCTAGACCTCGTGATCGGCCAAAGCCCCAACCCGCGCCCCGACATCCACTGTCCGGTCGAATGGGGCGGCACGACCACCGCGACCACGACCGCGACACCGCAGGCGGTGACGATGAAGGGCGGCGAGTATTTCTTCATGCCGTCGCTGGCGTTCTGCCGGAGTTTGTAGGGTTGTCGGCTAAGAGCGGCGGCGTGACCGCCGCTCTGTCGGCATGATGTAGGTTTCACATCAGCAATTCACGAAAAATCATCACCACAATTTTCCCCGCGCCGAAACCCCGCCCTACACTGTCGGCGTCCCGTCATTGGATACACCGGCAGGCGTGCCGGCGAGGCGGGATCGGCGCGGAGCGTGAGGGTAGGACGCAAAACCTCGCGGTCCGGGTTCGCGGAAAATGATCTCCCTCCGGTGACGGCGGTTTCCCTCGCAAGAGGGTGCCTGAGTTGAGCCCGGACGTGCCTGTGAGGCACACATGGTCTCGCCGCGAAGTTGGGCGAGAAGGCAGAGAGATCGGAGTCGCGGATAAAAATCGCCGAACGGGGCGCTGGGAAGCGCCATATCTTACTTACTCAATCGAGGTGATTTCCAGCGCCCCGTCCGAGCGAAGTTTGGAATGGTGGAAACACGGGCTTTCGGGCGGCGTGGGGTTTTGGTGTGCCGTGGAGACGTCGTGCCTACCCCCTCAAGCGCTGACCGCATCCTCCACCACACCCGAAAAATCCACCGCGGCAAAAGCCGCCGCAATCACCTCCGGCCCGGCACCCGCCTTCACCGCGTCGGTCGACAATATCTGCCGATAACGCCGCGCGCCCGGCAACCCGGTAAACAGCCCCACCATATGCCGCGCCACCTGCTGCAGCCGGCCGCCATCGGCGATGTGCCGCGCCGCGTAGTCCATCATCCGGTCGCGCAGAAGCTCCCAGTCGAAGGCTTCCGCCTCTGCCCCGAAGAAGCGATGATCGACATCGGCAAGCACGCCGGCATTCTGATAGGCCGCCCGCCCGAGCATGACGCCATCGACATGCCGCAGATGCTCTTCCGCCTGATCCAGCGTCTGGATGCCGCCATTGATGCCGATGAACACATCCGGCCGCGCCTGCTTGGTGCGGTAGACGATGTCGTAATCGAGCGGCGGGATTTCGCGGTTCTCCTTCGGCGACAAGCCCTTGAGCCAGGCCTTGCGCGCATGGATCCAGATCGCGTCGGCACCGGCATCGAGCACCCGGTCGAGAAGATCGGGAAGAGCCCTCTCCGGCTCCTGCTCATCCACCCCGATCCGGCACTTCACGGTAACCGGCACCGAGGACACCTTCTTCATCGCCCGGATGCAATCCGCCACGATATCGGGCGTCAGCATCAGGCAAGCCCCGAAGGTGCCGGATTGCACCCTGTCGGAAGGACAGCCGACATTGAGGTTTATCTCGTCGTAGCCATAGGGCGCCGCGATCTCCACCGCCTTCACCAGCTTCTCCGGATCAGACCCGCCAAGCTGCAACGCCACCGGATGTTCGGCGGCGTCGAACGACAGCAGCCGCTCGCGCGGCCCATGGATGATCGCGTCGGCGACGACCATTTCCGTATAGAGCAGCGCGTTGCGGCTGATCTGCCGGTGAAAATAACGGCAATGCCTATCCGTCCAGTCGATCATAGGTGCGACGGCGAAGACTGGCCGCTTCGTTTCGAGCGCCTGTTTGTAGAAATGCGATGTTGTCATGCCGCGCTCATACCCCAAAGCGCGCGAAAACGCCAGTTTCCCCGCGCAGGGCAGCAATGCCGGAAAGGGCGTACCGCGAGCCCGCCTTCCACGCTTTCCCCGCGCTTGCTTTTGCGGCTAAGATGCCCGGACTCACGAAAACAGCAAGAGCATCCCCGTCCCATGTCCACCTCCTCTTCCGCCGGCACCGTCATCCCCCTTCCCGCGCCTGTCCTCCTCCCCGTCGAAGGCACATCCGATCGCTTTCCGGTGCGTCGCGTCTACTGCGTCGGCCGCAACTATGCCGACCATGCCATCGAGATGGGCCACGACCCAAGCCGCGAGCCGCCCTTCTTCTTCCAGAAGAACGCCGACAATCTCTTGTCCGACGGCAAGGACTTCCCCTACCCGCCGCTCTCGAACGACGTGCATTTCGAGGTCGAGTGCGTGCTGGCGCTGAAATCGGGCGGCAAGGATATCGCGATTGAGAACGCGCTCGATTGCGTCTACGGCTACGCCGTCGGCATCGATTTCACCCGCCGCGACCTGCAGGCCGACGCCAAGAAGCTCGGCCGCCCGTGGGAACTCGCGAAAGCCTTCGAACATTCCGCCCCGGTCTCGGCGCTCGTCCCGGCCGCAAAGCTCGGCCACCCCGATACCGGCCGCGTCTGGCTCGATCTGAATGGCAAGCGCGTCCAGGATGGCGATCTCAACCAGATGATCTGGAAGGTGCCTGAAATCATCGCCGAGCTCTCCAAGCTGTTCGAGCTTGCCCCCGGCGACGTGATCATGACCGGCACGCCTGCTGGCGTCGGTGCGGTGAAGCGTGGCGACCATATCGATTGCGGGATTGACGGCATTGCCAAGCTGTCCATCGACGTCGCCTAAGGAGGAATGACCATGCCGATCTATGCGCTCTCGGGCCACGAACCGGATCTGCCGCCATCAGGCACATACTGGATCGCGCCCGATGCGCATGTGATCGGCAGGGTCACGCTCGGAAGTGACGTCGGCGTCTGGTTCGGCGCGGTGCTGCGTGGGGACAACGAACCGATTACGGTCGGCGCGGCGACGAACATCCAGGAAGGCGCCATGCTGCACACCGATCCCGGTCATCCCGTCACGATCGGGCAAGGCTGCACCATCGGTCATCATGCGATTGTCCATGGCTGCTCAATCGGAAACAATTCGCTTGTTGGCATGGGCGCCACGGTGCTGAACGGCGCGAAGATCGGCAACAACTGCCTCGTCGGCGCCAATGCGCTGGTCACGGAAGGCAAGGAATTCCCCGACAATTCCCTGATCGTCGGCTCCCCCGCCCGCGCCATCCGCACCCTCGACGACAAGGCGATCGAAAGCCTCAGGCGCTCGGCGGAGAAATACGTCGGGAACTGGCAGCGTTTTGCGCGCGATCTGCAGCGGCTGGACTAATCAGGCCGCACAAGCCTCGCAAAGCCCGCGGATCTCGATCGTCGTCTTCTCAGCCTTGAACTTCTTGGACTTGGTCCAGTCCGTCAGGCGATGGTCGACTTCGTGGTCGTGGAATTCCATCACCTGGCCGCAGCTCTCGCAGATGGCGAAGGCGACGATGCCGTGGCTGTGGCAGTTCTCGCCGGGATGCGCGCAGGCGACGAAGGAGTTGATGCTCTCGAGCCGGTGCACGACACCATATTCCAGCAGTTTTTCAAGCGCCCGGTAGACCTGCAGCGGCGCGCGAAAACCGTGGTCGCGCAGTTTGTCGAGGATCGTATAGGCGCTGAGCGGGCCGTCGGCCTTTTCCAGAACGTCGAAGACAAGCGCCTGGTTCTTGGTCAGTGCGGGTGCGCTCATGAGCCTTGTCCTTCCGTGGCGGCCTGACCCCGCCCGAATTTGGGCAGCAGGCTGAGAATGAAGAGAATGAGGGCCGCGACCACGATCGACGGGCCCGACGGCGTGTCGTAGGTGAGCGAGCCGAACAACCCACCGACCACGGCGACCGCCCCGATCAGCGAGGCGAGCACTGCCATGATCTCGGGCGTCGACGAAAAGCGCCGGGCAGCGGCGGCCGGAATGATCAGCAGCGAGGTGATCAGCATGATGCCGACGATCTTCATCGCGATCGCGATGACGACGGCCATGAGCAGCATGAAGAACAGCCGCGCCCGCTCCGGCTTCAGCCCTTCGGCCTCGGCAAGCTCGGGATTGACGGTCGAAGCAAGCAGCGGCCGCCACAGCCAGGCGATAGCGCCAAGCACCAGAATGCCGCCGCCCCAGATGAAGGCAATATCGGCCTTGGAGACGGCGAGAATATCGCCGAACAGGAAGGCGATCAGATCGATGCGCACCCAGGTCATGAAGGCGACCATGACAAGCCCGATCGCCAGCGTCGCATGCGAGAGAATGCCGAGCAGCGCATCGGCAGAGAGAGCCTGCCGCTTCTGCAGCAGGAGCAGCAGGATCGAGACGGCGGCCGCGACGACGAAGACCGAGAGCGTCAGGTTGAACTGCATGAGCAGCGACAGAGCCACGCCAAGCAGCGCCGAATGCGAGATCGTATCGCCGAAATAGGCCATGCGCCGCCAGATGATGAAGCAACCGAGCGGCCCGGTGGTCAGCGCCAGGCCGACGCCGGCAATGATGGCGCGGACGAAGAAATCGTCAAACATGGCGCTCTCCCGCCGGATGCTTGTGCCCGTGCCCGTCATCGGTCGTATGATGGTGGGCGTGGTCATGATGCGCATGATCATGAGAGTGCCCGGAATGATCATGGGGCGCATGATCGTGGCCGGCGTGATCATGGCCGTGGTGGTGGCCGTCCTCAGGGTGGCAATGATCCGTCACCGAGCCATCCGCATGCAGCACGCGACCATCGGGGAGGTGCGTATGATCGTGATCGTGACTATAGACGGCAAGCGACTGCGCCGCGCGGCTGCCGAAGAGGCGCACATATTCCGCACTCTGCGTCACCGCCTGCGGCGTGCCGCGGCAGCAGACATGGCCGTTGAGGCAGATGACGGTATCGGTCGCCGCCATGACGACATGCAGGTCGTGCGAAATCAGCAGGATGCCGCATCCGGTCGTGTTGCGGATCGTCTTGATCAGCTCGTAGATGGCGATCTCGCCGGAGAAATCGACGCCCTGCACCGGCTCGTCGAGCACGAGCAGATCGGGCTTGCGAGCAATGGCGCGCGCCATCAGCGCCCGCTGGAATTCACCGCCGGAGAGGTGTTGCACCTCGGCATCGCGCATGTGGGAAAGCCCGACGGCATCGAGCGCCTCGTTCATGTCGCTTGCCGAAAGCGGCCCCGTCAGCGTCATCAGCCGGCGCACGGTGAGCGGCAGCGTCCAGTCGATGGCAAGCTTCTGCGGGACATAGCCGACCTTGAGACCGGAGGCGCGCGTCACCTTGCCCTCGTCGGCCTTCATCACCCCGATCGCCGTTTTCACCGTCGTCGATTTGCCCGAGCCGTTAGGGCCGATCAGCGTCACGATCTCGCCGCGCGAGACGGAAAAATCGACGCCGCGAACCAGCCAGCGGCCGTTTCTGCGGACACCGACATTGGAAAGCGAGACGAGCGGCCTCGCCTCGGAATTTGCGGGTAATGGCATCATTTTTCCGAAAGTGCTGTTGCGCCCTGCTATCGCACACGTTATAGCATAACGCAATTGATGTAATAACATTACCTATGCAATTCAAGCGGAGCATGCACATGAAACTCGCGACCGGCCTTTCCCTGGCGCTACAAGGCCTCGCACTCCCGGCCCTCCTCCTCGCCGGCACGGCCCACGGCGCCGACGCACCCGTCGTCGTCACCTCGATCAAGCCGGTGCACTCGCTGGTCTCCGCCATCATGCAGGGCGTCGGCACGCCGGAGCTGATCGTCGATGGCGCCGCTTCCCCGCACACCTATTCGATGAAGCCCTCCAACGCCAAGGCGCTGCAGGATGCCAAGGTGGTCTTCTGGGTTGGCCCGGGCATGGAAGCCTTCCTGGAAAAGCCGCTGGAAGCGCTCGGAGAGGATGCCAGCGTCGCCGAACTCGACAAGGCTCCGGGCCTGACCAAGCTCAAGTTCCGCGAGGGCGGCGCCTTCGAAGCCCATGACGATGGCGACCATGATGGCGATGCGCACGAGGCAGGCCACGATCACGATCACGCCACCGAGGCACATGACGATCACGACCATGACCACGGCCACGGCGCTTTCGACACCCATCTCTGGCTCGATCCTGTGAACGCCAAGGCCATGGCCGCCGAGATCACCACGACGCTGGTGGCCGCCGACCCCGCCAACGCGCTTGCCTACCAGGCCAATGCCGAGACGCTGAACGCCAAGCTCGACGCGCTCGACAAGGAAATCTCTGGCATCGTGTCACCGGTCAAGGACAAGCCCTTCATCGTCTTCCACGACGCCTACCAGTATTTCGAAAACCGTTACAAGGTGCGCGTCGCCGGCTCGATCACCGTCAGCCCGGAAACCATTCCCGGCGCCGAGCGCATCGCCGAGATCCACAAGAAGGTGGCGGACCTTGGCGCAACCTGCGTCTTCGCTGAACCGCAGTTCCAGCCGCGCCTCGTCGATGTCGTGCTCGAGGGCACCAAGGCCAAGGCCGGCGTACTCGATCCCGAGGCCGCAACGCTCGATGCCGGCCCGGATCTCTATTTCAAGCTGATGCGCGGTATCGCCAACAATCTGAAGGACTGCCTGTCGCGCGAAAGCTGAGACCGGCCCCACCGCATATCGAAAAAGGCGGGCGCACAGTCCGCCTTTTTTAGATCCATCTATGTAATATTATAACATTAACTGGAGATCGCAATGAACAGGAAACTGCCGGTCACCGTCCTCTCCGGCTTCCTCGGCGCCGGCAAGACGACGCTGCTGAACCACATACTGGCCAACCGCGATGGCCTGCGCGTCGCCGTCATCGTCAACGACATGAGCGAGGTCAACATCGACGCCGCACTGGTGCGCGACGGCGGCGCCAACCTGTCTCGCACCGATGAGGAACTGGTCGAGATGACCAACGGCTGCATCTGCTGCACGCTGCGAGACGACCTGTTGAAGGAAGTCCGCCAGCTCGCCGAGCAGAACCGTTTCGACTACTTGCTGATCGAATCCACGGGTATCGCCGAGCCCCTGCCCGTCGCCACCACCTTCGAGTTCCGCGACGAGGATGGCCTGAGCCTGTCTGATGTCGCCGAGCTCGACACCATGGTCACAGTGGTCGACGCTGCCGGCCTGCTCGCCGACTACGCCTCCACCGATTTCCTCGGCGATCGCGGCGAAACTGCCGGCGACGGCGATAATCGCACAGTGATCGACCTCTTGGTCGAGCAGATCGAATTCGCCGACGTCGTCATCCTCAACAAGGTCGGCACCGCCACCGCAGAGCAGCTGCAGGCCGCCCGCCAGATCGTCGTCGGCCTGAACCCGGATGCCCGGCTGATCGAGGCCGATTTCGGCCAAGTCCGCCCGCAGGAAGTGCTCGGCACCGGCCTCTTCGACATCGACAAGGCCGAGACCCACCCGCTCTGGTACAAAGAGATGCATGGCTTCAACGACCATGTGCCGGAAACCGAGGAATACGGCATCCGCTCCTTCGTCTATCGCGAGAAGCGCCCCTTCGATCCGGCGAAACTGCAGCGGTTCTTCGACACCGCCTGGCCGGGCGTCGTGCGCGCCAAGGGCTTCTTCTGGCTCGCGACCCGGCCGCATCATGTCGGCGAGGTCAGCCAGGCCGGCGCAATCCTGCGCACCAGCCGCATGGGTACATGGTGGTCGGCGGTGCCGAGGGAGCGTTGGCCGGACGATCCGCGCTTCATGACGGCGATCGGACCCTATCTGCACTCCGTCTGGGGCGACCGCCGCCAGGAAATCGTCTTCATCGGCGCCGACCCGATGGACGAAGCCTGGATCCGCGACCGTCTCGACGCATGTCTTGTCAGCGCCGTGGACTTCACGCCGGACAAGTGGCGCGACATGCCGGACCCCTTCGCCCGCTGGGGAGATCAGGCCGCATGAAGGCGCAGGCGATCAGGAGATATCAATGCGTCTGCGAGGAATGCGACCCGCTACCGCCGATCGAGGGGCTGGCAGCGGCACCCGAGCCCGAAGAGCGTAGGCCGGGCACTGGCGTTCTCAGCAAATTGGCGGCCCGGCTGGCGCGCAACACGCCCGAAAGACAGACATGAAAAAGGGCGGCCGAAGCCGCCCTTCCAACATAAGTCTCGTCAACCGATCAGCGGCCGACGACGATGTTCGAGATCACGTTGCTCGCGATGCTGATCATCAGATAGTCGTTGTTGACCTGCACCCAGCGATAGCCGCGCGGCGGAGGCGCCAGGCGATAGCGGCGGTAATCCCGCACTTCGCGCATGTTGCGGCGCTCGGCAGGGCTCATGCGATGGCCGCGGCTCCACTTGTACTTGGTGACATGCACGTCGCGCTCGACGACGACGGGACGGCGATGGTGTTCCTGCGCGCTTGCACCCGTCGCGGCAACCAGCGGCGCGGCCAGGAAAGAAGCGGAGAGAAGAACGGCAAACATCTTTTTCATTGGGGTTTCCTCGTGTTGAACACGCCCCGAACCTAGACCTGAAATGATGAACCGAAACTGAAAGTTTGATTAAACTTCAGTAATGAAAACACATGCTTAAAAGCATATATTAAATTAGCAGATGCGACATCACCTTGCGACAAGGCGATGTCGCCCCTCTCACAACTCGTCGTAATTGAACCAGTCGAAATCGGCGGTCTTCGCGCGCCCCGACGTATCGAAGGCAAAGACGCCGGCGAATGCGCCGGTAAACGACCCATGCTCACCGCGCCCGCCTTCGTCCGACACGACGCCAGCGTCGAGCACCGGCCCGATCGCCCGCCACGCGCCCATGCCCTCTGTCTGCCAGAAAAACTGCAGGTCGTTATCGCGGATTTCCATGGAAAGCTGGACACGGCCGCCAGCGGGAAGCGCCTCGCCGCTGCCGGCGGGAAAGCTCAGCCGCCCGTTCGGATAATCGCCGTCGCAGGACAAGATCGTCACGCAGCGTCCAAGCTTTTCGTGCAGCGTTACAGCAACCGCGTGAAACTTGTGCCTGTTGTAATAGTGCGTCAGCCCGGCGACCTGCTGGTAGGTATCGGGATCGAACTCGACCACCGTCTCGGCCCTGAAACTGTGATGCTCCTGCCGCCGCGCCACCAGCGCCTGCTCGAACCATGAGCCGATGCTCTCACGAGCGATGAGCCTCAGGTGACCGGGCCGCTCCGTGAGGTTGAAGATCCGCTCCGGCTTCGGCGTACGCAGCCACTGGAAGTCGGCAGGCAGCATACCGCCATCGAAGCCGTATTCGCTGCGCATGGGCTTTTCGGCCTGCACGGCACCACCAAGTCCCGGCACGGTGACGTCGGGCACCGTGGTGCCATTCTCAAGATAGAGCCAGCCGTCATCCTTCCAGACGCATTTCTGCAGGCTGGTTTCGCGCCCGAGCGTGCAACGCCGCTTCGGCGGCATCGGGCGGCCGCAAAGGTGAGTATGGTAGACCTGACCATCGGGCGTTTCGACATACTGCCCATGCCCTGCCCGCTGCAGAATGGCTTCCGGGTGGTCCTTCGAGGTGATGAGGTGCTTGTTCGGATGCATCTCATAGGGTCCGGCGATGTCGTGCGACCGCGCCATCGTCACCGCGTGGTCGTAGCCCGTCCCGCCCTCGGCCGTCGTCAGATAGTAATAGCCGTTGCGCTTGAAGAGGTGCGGCCCCTCGACCAGCCCGAGCGAGCTGCCCGCGAAGATGTTGCGGATCGGACCCTTCAGCGATTTCGTCTCCGCGTCCCATTCCTGCAGCAGGATACCATCGAAGGCCGGAGACTTCGGCGCGCCGCCAAAGCTCTCGGTGCGGTGGTTCCACTGCATGTTGAGGAACCACTTGCGGCCGTCATCGTCATGAAACAGCGACGGGTCGAAGCCCGACGAGTTCACATAGATGGGCTCGGACCATTCGCCCTCGATCGTTGGCGAGGTCACGATGTAATTATGCGCATCCTTGAAGTTGCCGTCGAAGCGCTTGACGTCTGTATAGACAAGCCAGAACAGCCCATCGGCATAAGAGAGACACGGCGCCCAGATACCGCAACTATCAGGGTTGCCACGCATGTCGAGCTGCGACGCCCGCTCCAGCGGCCGCCGCACCAGCGTCCAGTTCACCAGATCGCGCGAGTGATGGATCTGCACACCAGGATACCATTCGAAGGTCGAGGTCGCGATATAGTAATCCTCGCCGACACGGCAGATGGACGGGTCCGGGTTGAAACCCGGCAGGATTGGATTGCGGATCATCAGGGCCACCTCCTCCGAATGGCGATTTTGGTCTGCTGTGAGCTGCCAGGAAGGCCACCTCTCAGGCCCTCATCCCTGTGCTCGTCACAGGGATCCAGCCACCGCGCGTCGGCGCGGTGAAAGGACTCTTTCCAGCCCAAGGACTTGGGCTGGCTGGATTCCTGTGACATCGCCCGGACGAAGTCTGGGCACAGGAATGAGGGAGGAAATAAAGTTCCCTCCCTCATTGCATCAGCTCAATCGCGTTCCGCGGACTTCGCCCAGAGATTGATGTCCGCCTCGCGGGCGTAGCCATCGATCTCCTTCAGCTCCTCGGCCGTGAACTCCAGATTGTCGAGCGCCTTGACGCAGTCGACGATCTGCGACGAGCGGCTGGCGCCGATCAGCGCCGACGTCACGCGGTCGCCGCGCAGCACCCAGGCGATGGCCATCTGCGCCAGCGTCTGGCCACGGCGCTCCGCGATCTCGTTGAGCTTGCGGATGTTGTCGATGATCTGAGGGCGGATGAAGTCCTTCTTGAGGAAGTGGTTCTGCGCCGCGCGGCTGTCCTGAGGGATGCCGCCGAGATACTTCGTCGTCAGCATGCCCTGCGCCAGCGGCGAGAACACGATCGAACCCATGCCGACCTCGTCAAGCGCATCGAGCAGCTTGTCGTCCTCGACCCAGCGGTTGAGCATCGAATAGCTCGGCTGGTGGATAAGGCACGGCGTGCCGAGATCCTTGAGGATGGCGGCGGCTTCGCGGGTGCGCTGCGAATTGTAGGACGAGATGCCGACATAGAGCGCACGGCCGGAGCGTACGATATGGTCGAGCGCGCCACAGGTCTCTTCCAGAGGCGTATCCGGGTCGAAGCGGTGCGAATAGAAGATATCGACATAGTCGAGACCCATGCGCTTCAGGCTCTGGTCGCAGGAGGCGATCAGATACTTGCGGCTGCCCCACTCGCCGTAAGGGCCCGGCCACATGTCGTAGCCGGCCTTGGACGAAATGATCAGTTCATCGCGCAGACCGGCAAATTCGGTGCGCAGAATCTCGCCGAAGGCGGTCTCGGCGCTGCCGGGAGGCGGTCCGTAATTGTTGGCGAGGTCGAAATGGGTGATGCCGAGATCAAATGCCGTGCGGCACATGTCGACCTTGCGCTCATGCGGCGTGTCGCCGCCGAAATTGTGCCAGAGGCCGAGCGAAACGGCCGGCAGCTTCAGGCCGGAACGGCCCGTGCGGTTGTACTTCATTTTCGAATAGCGGTCGGAAGCCGGTTGCCAGCTCATAATCCTCATCCCCAATATCAAACGGCGTATAGAAACGGCGCGGGCTCCTCGCCCGCGCCGGACCATAGACCTTTAGGCAAGCACTTCAAGAGTGCCAATCACTCCAGAAGCGCCAATCACTTCAAGAGAGCCGATCACTTCAGAAGCGCTTGGGCCTCTTCGATGCCGAGTGCGGCCGGCTGCGTGCAGGTCGTCGTCAGTTCGATGAAGCGGCCTTCCTCGCCCGACTTCAGGATCGAGGTCATGACGTCGACGCCATGCAGCGTACGGTCGAGCGAGCAACGCGCATCGCGTCCCTCGATGATCGCCATCGCCATGTCGGCGAGACCCGCTGTACGATAGTTGGCGCGCGGTCCCTGCGGGCTCTCCTGGTTGGAGATACCGAAGGGGTGCTCCCAGCCATCGAGCGGCTTGATGTCCTTGTCGCGGCCGCTTGCCTCGACCACGCCGCCGAAGAAGTTCGGATCCGGCACGTAGAGCGAACCGTCGGTGCCGTAGAGCTCCATGTTGGCATGGCGGTGGGACCAGACGTCCCAGCTCGCGGTCAGCGTGACGGTCGCGCCGTTGACGAATTCCAGGATCGCCTGGATCGTCGTCGGCGTCTTCACCGGTATCGTCTCGCCGTTGCGCGGCTCGCTGGTGATCGTGCGGGTCGGCGACGCCATCGAGGTCATCGCGCCGACGCGCTTCACCGGTCCGATCAGGTTGATCAGGTTGGCGATGTAGTAAGGGCCGAGATCGAGGATCGGGCCACCGCCGGGCAGGAAGAAGAAATCCGGGTTCGGATGCCACATTTCCATGCCCGGGCTCATGACATAGCACGCGCCCGAGGTGACACGGCCGATGCCGCCCTCGTCGATATACTTGCGGGCCAGCTGATGCGCGCCGCCGAGGAAGGTGTCGGGCGCGCAACCGACGGAGAGGTTCTTCTCCTTGGCGATGCGGCGCAGCTCCTCACCCTGCTCGAGGGTGAGAACCAGCGGCTTTTCCGAATAGACGTGCTTGCCGGAGAGCAGGATCGCTTTCGAGACCGGGAAGTGCGCGTCCGGGATGGTGAGGTTGACGACGACGTCAACCTCTTCATTGGTGAGCAGGTCCTCGATCGTCTGCGCCTTGACGCCATACTCGGCGGCACGGGCTTCGGCGGCCTGCATGTTGAGGTCGGCGCAGGCGACGACCTTGAGGCCCTTGAACAGCGGGGCCAGCGAAAAGTAGGTGGTGGAGATGTTGCCGCATCCGATGATGCCGACGCCAAGTTCCTTGGTCATGATGGTCCTCAGTAGGTCTTGAAGGATGCGATCGAGCGGGTGATCAGGCGATCGATATCGGCGGGATTGTCATGCTCGACGACGTAGTGCTTGGTCTTGGTGCCCTTCAGCGCCGCGACGAGCTTCGGCCAATCAAGCGTGCCGTGGCCGACATCGGCCCAGCCGTCTTCGTTCTTGTTCTCGCCAGCTGGCGCAATGTCCTTGACGTGCGCCGAGGTGATGCGCGAGCCCAGCTTCTCGATCCATGCGAAGGGATCGGCACTGCCGCGAACGACCCAGGCGATATCCGCTTCCCAGGAAATGTCAGGCGCGCCTTCGAAGATGCGCTCGATCGGCAGCGAGCCGTCGGCGAGCTTCACGAATTCGAAGTCGTGGTTGTGCCAGCCGAACTCGTAGCCTGCATCCTTGTAGGGCTTGCTCATTTCCTGCAGGCGCTTGCCGAATGCCAGCCAGCCGGCGCCATCAGTCGGACGCTCATCGGCCGCCAGATGCGGCGCATAGATGGAATCCATGCCGAGGAGCTTGGCGATGTTCAGAGACTTCTGCACTTCGCCGTCGAGGAAGTCGGGGCTGAAGTGGCCGCTCGCCATCGTCAGACCGTTCTTGTCGAGTTCGGCACGCAGGCTCTTCAGGCCGGAATCGTCGAGATCTGCATAGATGCCGCCGAAGCCTTCGACTTCCTGATAGCCGGCCTTGCCGAGCTTTTCAAAGATCGCCGAATAGGGCTGGAAGTTGCGGGCGCTATAAAGCTGGAAACTCAGTTTCGTCATAATATCCTCCTCGGGCCTCGTGCCCATTCATTTAATCAGGATCAATCCACGGACTGACAGGATTGCAGGTCGTAGAAACGGAAGTCCGGCAAGGCGCCGCCTTCAAGCGGTTTGGCCGGGGTGAAGGTGATGCGACGCATTTCGCCCGCCGCCAGATCGAAGGCATTGTCGGAATATTTGCCGTCGGTCTCGGTCTCGATCATCACGAAGAGCGCAAGTCCCTTGGCGGTGACGTTGAGGCAGACGGAGCCGTCCTCCTCGACATATTCGTGTGTGACCATCAGGCCAGCGGGCTCGAGCTCCAGCGCCTTGTAGGTGCCGTGCACATAGTGCCCCTCGCCGCCCATGCCGTTCGATGCCGTGAAGCGCCAGGCAAGCAGCGTGCCCGCCGGAATCTCGGAGACGTCGATGCTGGCAGCCGTCACCGCAGCGTCAGGCGTGCAGACCGCCTGCACATCCTTGAGGTGCTTGCGCTCGCCCTTCATGTCGATGATCGAGATCGACAGGTCGACGCTGACGTCATCGAGCGTGTCGTTGACCAGCGAGAACCGGATCTGCTTGCCGTCATCGGATGGAATGGCGGCGACCGCGACCGGCTGGAAGAAACGCTTGACCAGATAGTGCATCGCCTTCCAGCGGCCGCCGTAATCGAGGCTCGACCACGAGGCCACCGGCCATGTGTCGTTGAGCTGCCAGTAGATCGTGCCCATGCAATGCGGCTTCAGCGACCGCCAGTATTCCACCGCCGTCTTGATCGCGAGACCCTGCTGGATCTGGCTGAGATAGACGAAGTTCGGGAAATCCTTGGGAAAACGGAAATAGCGGAACATCGTGCCGGCGATGCGCTCGTTGCCGCCGGCGTTCTTCTGGTGCAGCTCCATGACCGGCGACGCGACGTTCATGTCCTTGGCCTCAGCATAGGTCTTTATGACGGGGAGCGAGGTGTAGGACTGGAAGCCGAACTCCGAGCAGAAGCGCGGGCGAACGGAACGGTAATTGTCGAACGACTTGTTCTCGTGCCAGACCGACCAGTAGTGCATGTCGCCCGAGCCATCGGCATGCCAGGCATCGCCGAAGTCGAGATAGCCCGATGCCGGGCTCGACGGCCACCAGATCGCATCCGGTGCCGCCTTCTTCATCGCCTGCTCGATCACCCGGTTGAGGCGGTCGTAGGAGACAAGATAGCGGTCGCGGTCCTTGCGCGATTCCTCGAACCAGGTGAGCGCGCCGACGAGCTCGTTGTCGCCGCACCAGAGCGCGATCGACGGGTGTGAGTTCAGACGGCGAACCTGGTAGTCGACCTCGAGCGCGACATTGTCGAGGAAGTCCTCGGTCGAGGGATAGAGGTTGCAGGCGAACATGAAGTCCTGCCAGACCATGAGGCCGAGACGGTCGCAGAGATCGTAGAAATGATCATGCTCGTAGAACCCGCCGCCCCAGACGCGGATCATGTTCATGTTGGCGGATTTCGCCGATTGCAGCAGATCCTCGGTCTTCTCCGGCGAGGACAGCGAAAACAGCGCGTCAGCCGGGATCCAGTTGGCACCGCGGCAGAAGATCTCGCGGCCGTTGACCTTCAGCGCGAAACGGGCGCCGGCCACATCCGGCGTAGTGATGAGCTCGACGGTGCGCAGACCGATCTGTTTGGTGACGGCATCAGCAGGCAGATCGACGGTCAGCGCATAGAGCGCCTGCTCGCCGCTTCCAGCCGGCCACCAGAGGCGCGGCTTGGCGATCTCGAACACGTGGTTGACGACAGTCTCGCCGGCGCCGACGCCGACATCGAGGCGCACCCGTTCGCCGTCGAGCGAAAAATGCACGGGAACGATGCCCGGGTTCTTCGAAAACAGCGTCGCCGTGACCTTCAGATCGACAGAACCGTCGAGATTATGCACCTGCTGCGTCGTCACATGCTCGATGCGGGCCGTGTCAAGCCGACGCAGCGCGATCGTGCCGTAAAGGCCAAGCGGCGCGATCGCGATGTTCCAGTCCCAGCCGAAATGGCACTGCGGCTTGCGCAGCATGTTGCCGTTGGGGATCGGCGAGTTGCCGGTCGAATAGGGAATGTAGAAGGGCTGCTTGCCCTGCCGGTCCGCCCCCGCCGCGATGCTCGAATGCAGCACGATGCGGATGACGTTCTCGCCGGATTTCAGATGGCTGCTGACATCCGGGCGATAGCGGCGGAAGCTGTTGTCGGCAACGAGCGCCGGCGAGCCATTGATGAAGACGGCGGCCACCGTGTCGAGATAATCGATATCGAGATACCAGTCGCCATCGGGCTCCGACACCGTGAAACTGCGCTCGATCGACCAGTCGCGATGCGCCACCCACTGCACGACCTCTTCGTTGCGGCCGAAATAGGGATCGGGGATGAGCTTGGCGGCATGGAGCGCCGAGTGCACGTCGCCGGGAAGCGTGATCGGCGCGGTGATTTCACCATCCGTGGAGGTGAGCTTCCACGAGCCTGAGAGGTCGAGGTTGAACCCGTTGGTGGGCAAGGATGTCATAGCACTGTCCGATCAGGCCGCTCTTGGGAGAACCCGTCACCGGGCTGCGACCGAATGTGGTATTGGAAGAACGGGCGGAACCGCTTGGGATGGCCCCGCCCGCAGCGTAGTCGTCTAAAGGCGCAGTTCCGTCTCGGCGTCGAAGATCGACGCCAGCGACATATCGAAGCCGAGCTTGACCTGTGAACCTGGGCTGAAGCGGCGGGCACCGTTGATACGCACCGACATCGTATGCCCGGCATGCTTCAGCCAGAGCAGGTTGTCGGCGCCCATCGGCTCCTCGATATCGACCGTCGCGTCGTGGACCTCGGCGCCGAGGTTCTCGTTGACCTTGATATGCTCCGGCCGCACGCCGAGCGTCACCTTCCGGCCCGCCTGCAGCGGCCCGCTCGCCTCATAGGCATCGACGTTGAAATCGACACCGTTCGCGGTGAACACGGTGGCATCGCCCCGCTTGGCGATTTCGCCGCGCAGGAAGTTCATCGACGGCGAGCCGATGAAGCCGGCGACGAACAGGCTGCGCGGCTTGTTGTAGATGGTCGTCGGATCGGCCAGCTGCTGGATCTCGCCGTTCTTCATGATCGCGATACGGTCTGCGAGCGTCAGCGCCTCGATCTGGTCGTGCGTGACGTAGATCATCGTGTTCTTCAGCGACTGATGCAGCCGCTTGATCTCGACGCGCAGCTCCGAACGCAGCTTGGCGTCGAGGTTGGAGAGCGGCTCGTCGAACAGGAACACGTCGACATCGCGCACCAAGGCACGGCCGATCGCCACGCGCTGACGCTGGCCACCGGAAAGCTCCGCCGGCTTGCGCTTCAGGAGCGGCTGGATCTGCAGTATCTCCGAAGCCCGGGCTACGCGCTTGTCGATATCGGATTGCGGGATCTTGGCGACCTGCAGGCCGAAGGAGAGGTTCTTCTCCACCGTCATTTGCGGATAGAGCGCGTAGGACTGGAACACCATGCCGATGCCGCGGTCCTTGGGCTCTTCCCAGGTAACGTTGCGGCCCTTGATGTGGATCTGTCCCTCGCTGATGTCGAGCAGGCCGGCAATGCAATTCAGCAGGGTCGACTTGCCGCAGCCGGACGAGCCGAGCAGCACCAGGAACTCGCCGTCATTGATCTCGAGGTTCAGATCCTTGAGCACGCTGACGGCGCCGAAGTTCAGCGAAAGGTCTTTGATGGAAACGCTTGAATTCATGGATCAGCCTTTCACTGCGCCGGCGGCGATACCGCGGACGAACAGACGTCCAGACACGAAATACACGACGAGCGGCACCAGACCCGTGAGGATGGTTGCGGCCATGTTGACGTTGTATTCCTTCACGCCCTGGACGGAATTGACGATGTTGTTGAGTTGCACGGTCATCGGATAGTATTCCGGCCGGGTGAAGACGACGCCGAACAGGAAGTCGTTCCAGATGCCGGTGACCTGCAGGATCATGGCGACGACGAAGATCGGCAGCGACATCGGCACCATGATCTTCAGGAAGATCTGCCAGAAACCGGCGCCATCGACGCGGGCGGCCTTGAACAGCTCCTGCGGCAGCGATGCGAAGTAGTTGCGGAAGAGCAGCGTCAGGATCGGCATGCCGAAGATCGAATGCACGATGATCAGGCCCGTGAGCGTGCCGTAGATCCCCATTTCACGCAGCACGATGACGATAGGATAGATCATCACCTGGTAGGGAATGAAGGCGCCGATGACGAGGATCGAGAAGAACAGTTCCGATCCCTTGAAGCGCCAGTTGGCGAGCGCGTAGCCATTGACCGAGGCAATCGCGATCGAGACGATGACGGATGGGACGGTGATCCGCACCGAATTCCAGAACCCGCGCGAGAGACCGTCGCAGTTGAGGCCTGTGCAGGCCGTGGCCCAGGCCTTCACCCACGGCTCGAAGGTGATTTCCATCGGCGGCGAGAAGATGTTGCCCATGCGGATTTCGGGCATCCCCTTCAGTGATGTGACGATCATCACGTAGAGTGGCAGCAGATAATAGGCGGCGGCGACGAACAGCGTGCCGTAGAGCATGATGTTGCGCGGCGAGAGCACCCGCTTCGGCTTCTTGCCGTTCGGTCCGTCGAAGGACTTGACCGGTGCCAGTGCGACTTCAGCCGTCTTGAGAGCGATGGTATCAGGCACGTTTACGCCCTCCCCCGAATTCCAGATAAGCCCATGGAATGATGATGATCGCGACCGTGATCAGCATCATGGTCGAGGCGGCGAAGCCCTGCCCCAGGTTCTGCGCCTGGAACATGTAATCGTAGACATATTTGGCCGGCACTTCCGACGAGATGCCGGGTCCGCCCGATGTCTGCGCCACCACGAGGTCGTAAACCTTGACGATGCCCGACGCGATGATGACGAGCGTGGTGATGAAGACGGGACGCATCATCGGGATGACGATGAAGAGATAGGTCTTCCACATCGGAATGCCGTCGACGCGCGAGGCCTTCCAGATGTCCTCGTCGATCCCGCGCAGGCCGGCGAGCATCAGGCACATGACGAGGCCCGTTCCCTGCCAGAGTGCGGCGATCAACACGCCGTAGATGACGATGCTCGGCGTATAGAGCGGATCGAAGGTGAAGCTCGTCCAGCCGAGCGAACGCACCACCGACTGCACACCGAATTCGGGATTGAGCACCCACTGCCACACGAGGCCGGTGACGATGAAGGACAGGGCGAAGGGGTAGAGAAAGATCGTCCGGAACGCATTCTCGAACCGGATCTTCTGATCCATCAGGGCAGCCAGCGTAAAGCCGATCACCAGGCTGAAGATCAGGGAAAAGATGCCGTAAAGGGCGAGGTTTTCGATGGACACGATCCATCGCGGCGCGGCCCACAGCCGCTTGTATTGGTCGAAACCAACGAAGCTCATCCTTGGCAGGAGCTTCGAGTTGGTGAAGGAATAGAACACCGTCCAGACCGTGCCGCCGAGAAAGATGACCAGGGCAGTAAGGATCATCGGGATGGATGCAATTTTGGAATTCAGATTGCGCAGCAACTGATTTGGCCGGCCGGCTTTCGCTGGACCCGTCATTGTGTTTCCTCCTGACACGCACTTGCTTTTTTGACCGAGAGCAGCGGCCGATGCCGGACACCGCTCCCGTCTCTTGCCCCCGGATGGTTCCGGCCGCATCCTCCGCGGCCGGAAATCATCGGGAAAGCACTGCCACGAGCCCGCCGCCGCTGGCGGTTAGGGCAAATCCGGCTCCCGTTCCTGGGCGGAAAGCCGGATCGCGGCAGTACGAGCAGACGATCAGTCGGCGGAGCCGATGATTTCGGCAAAGCGCTTCTGCGCCGCCTCAGGCGTCATCGAGGCATTGGCGAAGAACTCCGAGAAGAGGTCTTCCTTCTGCTTCTGGCTGTCGGCCGAAAGCAGCTGGTCGGTGCCTTCGACGATGTTGCCCTTCTTCAGGATCTCGAGACCCTTCTTCATGCAGTCGTTGGCAGCCTCGAGATCGACGTCACCGCGAACCGGCAGCGAGCCCTTCTTCAGATTGAAGGCAACCTGGGTCTTCGGATCGAGCAGCGTCTTGGCGAGAACGTCCTGCGCCTTCGACTTGGCTTCGTCCTTGAGCAGCGGGAAGTAGAACGCATCACCACCGGTGGAGATGATTTCGTTCACGCCGAGGCCCGGAAGGCAGGTGTAATCGGTACCGGCCTTCTGGCCGGCGAGAGCGAATTCGCCCTGCGCCCAGTCACCCATGATCTGGCCGCCGGCCTTGCCGGTGATGACCAGATTGGTTGCCTGGTTCCAATCCTGGACATTGCTGCCCTTGGACATCTTGCGGGCGTCGTCGGCAGCCTTGAAGACCTTGGCGATCTCCGGACCGGCAGCCACGTCGGCGTCCTTGTCCTTGAATACCTTGTTGAACGTGTCCTTGCCGGCGATCGCCACCATCAGCGTATCGAAGGCGCCTGCAGCCTGCCACGGCTGACCACCGACGGCGAGCGGCACGATGCCGGCCTTTTCAAGCGCGGGAGCGGCGGCGACGAATTCATCCCAGTTCTTCGGCACGTCAACGCCGGCCTTCTTGAAGGCGGCGTTCGAGAGCCACAGCCACTGCCAGGAGTGGATATTGACGGGCGCGCAATAGATCTTGCCGTCGATCGTGCAGCTGTCGAGCAGGCTTGCCGGACGAATGATGTCCTTCCAGTGCTCGGCGGTCGCGACATCGGTCAGGTCGCGCATCAGGCCGGCCTGAACGAGTTCTTCTGCCTGACGGCCGTGGTTGAACTGGGTGGCGCCCATCGGATCGCCGCCGGTGATGCGGCTGACCATGATCGGACGCGCCGTGCCGCCGGAACCGGCGATGGCACCGTCAACCCACTTGTTGCCGGTCGCGTCGAATGCCTTGGCGAGTTCGGCCACGGCAGCGGCTTCGCCGCCCGAGGTCCACCAATGCGTGACTTCGAGATCGGTGGCGTGTGCCGCACCAAGCGGCAGGGCGACGGATGCGCACAGCGCTGCCGCCATCAAACGAATATTCATGAGTTCTCCTCCCTCACTGAAACGTTGCCGGAAAAACTTAGTTCAATCGATATTGCCGCGCAACAGCCACCCCTTAAAATTTTCTTTTCGACCATGTTTTGCTACCATTGCCTGCCGAAACGGCATCGTCGCCGCAAGACTGCACAAGCGATCAGCAAACCGATGTGCAACTGCACACATCGATTATTCTATTGTTTTATATATATTTATTTTACTGGTATCATGACATAATTTCCAGATGGCGTTCGCAGACGCAAAAAATTCGTGCAAAAATCACCGATTCAACCAATGAGAGTGATTGGGTTAGAACCATCGGAAAAACCGCTCGACATTTCTACTGTAACGTTACAGATTTTAAGGCCCGTGGGAGGGAACGGCATTTGTGTATTCAGGCTTACAGCACTGCGAAAAGCATCTATAAGCGAACCAAATCGCGTAGGACGGCCTAGAGGGATGAAAAACAAAGCGAATTTCGGGACGACGGTGACCGAGGGATCTCGGGAAAGACCGACACTGAAGACGATTGCCTTCATGACCGGCCTCGGCATCACCACTGTGTCTCGTGCATTGAAAGATGCACCTGACATCGGCGCGGAGACCAAGGAACGCGTGCGGATGGTGGCAAGCCAGCTCGGTTACCAGCCGAACCGCGCCGGCGTGCGCCTCAGAACCGGCAAGACCAACGTCATCGCGCTCGTTCTGAGCATCGATGAGGAGATCATGGGCTTCTCGAGCCAGCTGGTCTTCGGCATCTCCGAGGTCCTGACCGGCACCCCCTATCACATCGTCGTCACGCCGCATTCGCACAGCAAGGACCCCATGCTGCCCGTCCGCTATATCCTGGAGACAGGCTCCGCCGACGGCGTCATCATCTCCCGCATCGAGCCCGACGATCCCCGCGTTCGTCTGCTTAGCGAGCGCAACATGCCGTTCGCCACGCATGGCCGCACCGATGCCGGGCTGATGCACCCGTTCCACGACTTCGACAACGAGGCTTTCGCTCACCAGGCGGTCGAGAAGCTGGTCGCGCGCGGCCGCAAGCGCATCGCCCTGCTCCAGCCCCCGAGCAAGCTCACCTATTACACGCACACCCGCATCGGCTTCCAGACCGGCCTGCACGACTATGGCGCTGAGGAAGTGCCGCTGCGCGTCACCATCGACACGCCGCTGGACGAGATCCGCAACGCCGTCGAGACCATAATGCGCTCCAGCAACGCGCCTGACGGTATCGTCTGTCTCGCCGGCAGCGCCGCCATCGCCGTCAATGCCGGCATCGAAGCCGCCGGCAAGCGCCTTGGCCACGACGTCGACATGGCCTCGAAGGAATCGGCGCCGATCCTCAACTGGATCCGCCCGGAGATCATCACCGCCTATGAAGACGTCCGCCACGCCGGCCGCGAGATGGCCAAGGCCGTCATCGCCCGCATCGATGGCGTCGAACCTGAGATGCTGCAGAGTGTCAGCCAGCCGATCTGGACCAAACCCGCCCCATAACGACGCCAGTCGACCGTCACCGGCCCTCGACATGCCGTTGCTGATCACTCCCCTAAACGCAAAACAGCCGGGCCAATGACCCGGCTGTTATCATATTCAGAGAAGGAACCTTAGAAGGTCGCCGCACCGCTGCCCCATGGGCCGTGGTGGAAGTCCTTGCCGTCGAGGCGATCGAAGCCGTGGGCGCCGAAGAAGTCGCGCTGTGCCTGGATCAGGTTGGCGGTGCCGCGGCCCTGGCGATAGGCGTCGAAGTAGGTGAGCGCGGAGGTCAGCGCCGGAACCGGCAGACCGGCTTGCAGGGCGGCACCGACAACGCGGCGAAGCGCCGGCAGCGATTCCTTGACCATATCCGCGAAGGCCGGCGTCACGATCAGGTTGGCGACGTCAGGCGCCTTGGTGAAGGCCGAGGTGATCTCGTCGAGGAACTGCGAACGGATGATGCAGCCGTCGCGCCAGATCTTGGCAATGGTTGGCATCGGCAGCGACCACTTGAACTCGCGCGAGGCTTCCGCCATCACCGCGAAGCCCTGTGCGTAGGCGCCGATCTTGGCGGCGAACAGAGCCAGTTCCAGATCCTTGACGAGCTCAGGACCGTAGGCGACCGGGAAGTTGTATTCCGGCTTGCCGAAGATCTTCTCGGCGGCTTCGCGCTCGGTCTTCATCGACGACAGGCTGCGGGCGGCAACGGCCGCTTCGATCGCCGTTGCCGGGATGCCCATGTTCTGCGCTTCGATCGCCGACCACTTGCCGGTGCCCTTCTGGCCGGCCTTGTCGAGGATCATGTCGACCATCGCACCGCCGGAGATCGGGTCGGTCGCGGCCAGAACCTTCTCGGAGATTTCGATCAGGTAGGAGTTCAGGCGGCCCTTGTTCCAGTCGCCGAAGATGCCGGAGATGTCCTTGGCGCTCTTGCCGAGACCGTCGCGCAGGACGCCGTAGATTTCGGCGATCATCTGCATGTCGGCGTATTCGATGCCGTTGTGGATCGTCTTGACGAAGTGGCCGGCGCCGTCATTGCCGAGCCAGGCGACGCACGGGTCGCCCTTGTACTTGGCGGCGATCGAGGTCAGCACCGGCTCGACGCGCTTCCAGCTATCTTCCGTGCCGCCGACCATGATCGACGGGCCGTGACGCGCACCTTCCTCGCCACCGGAAACGCCCATACCGATGAAGGTCAGGTCGGTGTCCTTGAGGCGGTCGAAGCGGGCGATCGTGTCGCGGAAGTTGGCGTTGCCGGCATCGATCATGATGTCGCCCTTGGAGAGATGCGGACGCAGCAGCTCCATCTGCTGATCGACCGGCTCGCCGGCCTTGATCATGATGATGATCGGGCGCGGCGGGCGGATCGCCTCGACGAATTCCTCGATCGTCTTGCACGGAATGATCTGCTTCTTCAGATCGCCGGCGCTCTCGTAGAACTCGTCCGTCTTGTCGGGCGTGCGGTTGAAGACCGCAATCTTGTTGCCCTTTTCCGCGATGTTCAGAGCGAGGTTGGAACCCATGACCGCAAGGCCGATCAGCCCGATTTCTGCCTTTTCCACGATAACTCTCCGGTTAGTCAAATTGGACGGGTGTTGTGGCACTCTCTGGCTCATACGGCAAGTTCGATTCGCCTCGGATCGGTCGCGTATTGCGTCCGGCGCGAAGTGAACCATATTGCCAACGAGGCCCTGATGTCGGCGGTTTTGGTGCCGTTGGCAGCCTGGGCGGCAGTGATGCGCGGTCAATATGCGACGTTAAGCCGCCCGCGAAAATGAAGGAGGAGAACCCCGTGGCAACCATGCCTGCAAGAATCATTCACCGATCCATCGAGCGGAGCTTGCGCGACGTCTGGGCTTTTGCCGGTGCGCCTGAAAACATGCCGCTCTGGGCATCGGGTCTCGCATCCGGCCTGGAAAAAAGCGGTGACGACTGGATCGCCAAGGGCGTCCTCGGCACTGTTCGCGTCAGCTTCGCTCCCCACAACGAATTCGGCGTTCTCGACCATACCGTCACGATCGCCAATGGCTTGCGGGTCTATAACGCGCTGAGGATCATTCCGAACGGTGACGGTTGCGAGGTGATGTTCACTTTGCTGCGGCTACCGGATATGACCGATGAACAGTTCGAGGCCGACGCGGCGCATGTCGCTCGCGATCTCGAAGCGCTGAAGATGCTGATGGAAATCTAGGAAGCACCGATGACATCTACGAAAACCGAGCTTCGCATCGACTATGTCGAGTTCAACGTCGCCGATATCGAGCGCTCCAAGGCCTTCTATGGCAAGGCGTTCGGCTGGCGCTTCACCGATTACGGCCCCAACTACTGCGAGTTCGACGATGGGCGGCTGAAGGGCGGCTTCACCAATCTTGAGGTACCCCGCCCCGGCGGCCCGCTCGTCATTCTTTACGCCGATGACCTTGAGGCGGCGCTACAAGCGGTCGAAGACGCGGGTGGCAAGATCGTTCGCCCGATCTTCGGCTTCCCGGGCGGCAGCCGCTTTCACTTCGCCGATCCCGATGGATACGAACTGGCGGTGTGGACGAAGGCTTGATCAGGCGGCCAGATTTGCCGCCGATGACGACGATGATCCGGCATCTTGCGAGACGACAAGCGCGCCGATGATATAGCCGGACGAATCGCGCAATGGCGACATGCGATACCGCGTGCGCTGAACGACGTTTTCCTCACGTCGTTCATAGGTGTGATCACATGTTTCCCCCGCGAAACAAGCGTCGAGCATTCCCTTGACGCAATCCACGAACCGAGTTTCCCCGAGAACATCCTTCACATGCCGCCCGACCATCTCGAAGGGCTTGCGCTTGGCGTAAGCGGAGCTCGCCGCGTTGGCGTAAAGGTAGCGATAGTCCTTGGTCAGGACCGCGACGCGATCCGGCAAAGATTCGAGGATGGCAGAATTCAGGAAATTGCCGTTGTCGGTATTGGGCACATAAGCTGCAGGAGCCGAAACCCGCTCTCGGTCGATGCGCTCCAGTGGTGGCATCTGCCAGCGCGGAACGGTCGAACCGAGATATTGTTCCATCATGTAAGAAAGCAACTTCACGTGCTCGCGCACGGATTCGCTGTCTTCGGCATACTGATCTATCAGACAACCGACAAACTGCATCTGCATGTGCGCGTAGAATAGATTGGTGGCGCGATAGCCGAGGATCGTGTCGATAAGCGCATCGATCGAGCCGTCTAGGCTGCTAACCCGCGCATCGTCACCAAGCCTTATGGCCTCGTCGATCTGCGAACACCGCAAAGAAAACGCCTGAAAAAGCCCGAGCACGACACCTCCCATGCCGATTTCCGTGAGGGAATTGCTTCGATGTAAAAGATCATGACGGCGTCTTTACCGTTCATAATCCCCACTGTCAGAAATCGGTAACATGACGCGGTTTCATGTTCAATGACGAAGAGGTCTTGTTTTTCAATGGCAAGATGTGAGGGAGCACCCCTACTACATAACTTGGCGCTTGATTTCCCACCGATCGTGATACCAGAGCCACTGCTCCGGGTATTCCCGTACCCAGCTTTCGACCTTATCGTTCAAAAGCTGCGCGGTGCCGGTCATATCAAGGTTGCCGTTCGCATCGCGCGGCAGCTCGACCTTCGGCTCGATTTCCAGCCGGTAGCGATTGCCGGGAAGACGGATACAGCGAGCCGGATAGACCTCGCAGTTGAACTGGCGCACGAGCTTTCCGAGCAATGGATTGGTCTTCACCGGCAGGCCGAAGAACTCGGTCTTCAGGCCGCGGCCGAACTTCTGGTCGACGAGCACGCCGACCCCCTGCTCCGCTTCCAGCTGGCGGGCGAGCGCGAAAGACGATCCGGCATGCGACGGCACCAGCTTGCCCATGCGCGCGCTGCGGAAGTCGAACACCTTCTGCGCCACGTAGGGATTGTTCGGCGGACGGAAGAGGACACTGACATAGAGGCCGAATGCGGCACCGGCGACGGGCAGCAGTTCGAAATTGCCGGTATGCCCGGTAAACACGATGAACGGCCGCTTGTTCTCAAGCAGGTCGAGGAAGATCGGAATACCCGATACCTCCACCCTGCCCGGCTCGCTCTTTTCGGGATCGAAGTCGAACAGCCGGTCGAGAAACACGTATTCCGCCGCCAGCCGGCCCATATTCGCCCAGCTGCCCAGCGCGATCTGCTCGATCTCCGCATCGCTCTTTTCGGGAAACGCGTTGCGGAGATTGGCGAGCATCAGCTTGTGGCGCTTCATCTTCGGGCCGATCTTGCGCATCAGCCAGTCGATGAAGTTGATCGCCCCGTCAGCCGGAAAGATCTTCAGGAAGTTCAGGAAGCCGAACATCAGCTGCGCGATCAGCCACTGGCGAAAATGGTCCAGTTTCAGGACGATACGCGTGATGAAGAGCTCCAACGGATCAATCCATCTTCAGGATGATCTTGCCGAAGATCTGGCGCGATTCCATGCGCTCCAGCGCCCGGTCGATATCGTCGAAGCTGACTTCAGTGTCGATGACGGGATGCACGAGGCCGCGGCCCATCTTCTGCATGGCGTCGGCCATGTTTTCCATGCGGCAGCCAAACGAGCCGAGCAGCTTCAGCTGCTGCTGGAACAGCATCATCAGGTTCATGTCGGTGGAGACGCCCGATGTCGAGCCGCAGGTCACGAGACGCCCACCGCGCTTCAGGCAGAGCATCGAGCCAGCCCAGGTATCCTTGCCCACATGTTCGAAGACGACGTCGACGCCCTTCTTCTTGGTGAGCTTGCGCACAACGCCCTCAAAGCGATCCGTGCGGTAGTTGATGACGTGGTCGGCGCCGAGCGCCTTGGCCTTCTCGATCTTGTCGTCGGAGCCAACGGTGGTGATGACGGTGCAGCCGATCTTCTTCGCAAGCTGGATCGCCGCCGTGCCGATGCCGGAACCGCCGGCATGCACGAGGATCGTTTCGCCCGGCTCCAGCTTGGCGTTGTCGAACAGCATGTGCTCGACGGTACCGAAGGTAACCGGTGCGACGGCAGCACCTACGGCATCCACGCCGGGAGGTGCAGGCACGAGCAAGCGTGCCGGAAGGTTGACCTTCTCCTGCGCGAAACCGTCGAGGTGGAAGCCGTGAACGCCCGAGACGTGTTCGCAAAGATTGTCGCGACCTTCACGGCACGGACGGCAGAGGCCGCAGGTGCGCGCGCCATAGACCGCGACCAGCTGGCCCGGAAGCACGTTTGACACGCCGGGACCGATCGCCTCGACGACACCCGACGCCTCGGCACCGATGACGAGCGGCATCTTGCGCTTGGCGAAGGCCATGCCGCGCCAGCCCCAGACGTCGATATGGTTGAGCGCGACCGCCTTGACGCGCAGCGTCACTTCGCCGGCGCCCGGCGCATCGGGTTCGGGCAGATCGGTGATCTCAAGCTTGCGGTCGTCGATCAGTTGCAGAGCGCGCATGGCAAAATCCTTCACGATCGCACCAGCCGGACGGCCGATGCGCGGTTTATGTTTGCTGTTGCGTCCCGCAGGCCGTTGCTAGGCGCGGCCGCAACAATGGAATTTATGGTCGCAAACCGCTTAAGCCGGTTCCAGCGCCATGACAAGGCTGGCGTTCTGGCCGCCGAAGCCGAAGGAGTTGGAAAGCACGGCGTTGACCTGCGCGTCCCGCTTCACATTCGGCACCACGTCGAGAACGATCGCCGGATCCGGGTTGGTGTAGTTGATGGTCGGCGGCAGCGTGCCGGTGCGCATCGTCTGCAGCGAGAACACGGCTTCCACGGCGCCAGCCGCCGTCAGCGTATGGCCGATCATCGACTTGTTCGACGACAGCGGAATGGACGCCATGCGGTCGCCGAAGACAGCGAGCATCGATCCATATTCCATCTTGTCGTTCTCAGGCGTCGAGGTGCCGTGCGCGTTGATGTAGCCGATATCGCCTTCATCCATACCGGCATCGGCAAGAGCCGCGCGGATCGTCGCGATCGCCGGGCCGCCATCCGGCGAGGATCGGGTGCGGTGAAAGCTGTCGGCCTTCTCGCCGGCGCCCTTCATGATACCCAGTACCTTCGCGCCGCGCGCGATCGCCGATTCCAGCGACTCCAGCACCAGCGTCGCCGCACCTTCTGCGATGACGAAGCCGTCGCGATCCTTGCTGAACGGCTTGGAAGCCTTGGTCGGGTTGTCGTTCTGCGTCGACAGGGCCGAGAGCAACGAGAAACGGATCAGCGCTTCGGCACTCACCGAGCCATCGGTCGCCACGGCAAGCGCGCGGTTCGTGCGGCCCTGGCGGATCGCCTCAATGCCAAGCTGGATCGCGGTCGCGCCCGAAGCACAGGCCGTCGACAGCGTCACCGGAAGACCGCGCGTGCCGAAACGATCGGCAAGACGCTCCGAGATGGCGCCGAACAGCGCCGCCTCGTGGAATGCCGGATCCGGACGCTGACGCATCGCGGTCAGGAAGCGGTCGTAGGCATCGCCCGGCTGCGAGGGCGGCGGCGAACGATCGCCGAGTTCGAAGCGGGCAATCCATTCCGGCTCGATCGGCGGTGCCGCGAGAAACAGCGGGCCGTTGAAATCGCCTGATATATCGGCGTCAGCCAGTGCCTCGATCGTCGTCTCGCGCGCGAAGGCGTAGGAACGCTCGACAGCGTTCGGCGCCGGAACGTCGATGAAATCGACAGTGCCGGCGATCCGCGTCGAAAGACCGTCCGTCGGAAAGCGGTTGATGTCGTGGATACCGGATTTGCCCGATATCAGCGCCGACCAGTTGTCCTTGAGGCCCTGCCCCAGCGAGGTCATGATGCCGACGCCGGTAACAGCCACTATCGGGCGGCCGAGATGATCCTTGTAAGCTTGATCCGTCATGTGCCTGCTCCTCACGCGTCCGCCGACAGAACGGCGACGCCTTCGCCACGCTGATGCCCGACCGTCGTGACGACAGCGGCCTTCGTGCCTGAACTCATGGATTTTTCATGGGCGCCGTCGAATGCCGGCACCTTGGCCTCGCCGTCGATGGCAAGGGCGGCCAGCGCCAGCCCGAGGGTGAAATGCGCCTCCAGCCCATGGCCGGTCACGCCGCCGAAACCACGGATGGCAGCGCCCGGCAGCTGATGCTCCAGAACCGCCTTCTCACGCGATGCGAGCTCGGGCATGCCGGAGGAACCGGAGAAGATCGCCGTGCTTTCAGCCGGCAGGCCCTTTGCCGGCTCGAGCAGCCGCTCAAGGCGCTTTTCGAGATTGCCGGCGCCGCGATTGCCGCGATCGCCCTCGATGGACGAGATCGTCGAATAGATATGGGCGCCGCGCTCTTCGGCATGCGCCCGCGATTCGAGTACCAGGAACGCGCCGAGCGAACCGCTGGTGATGCCGCCATCGTTGCGCGACCACAAGGGCTGCCATTCGCCGCGCGAATGCGAGCCGATCGCCTCGAACAGCAGAACCATGTCGAGACGCTCGGCAGAAAACGCGCCGCCAACCAGCGCATGCGAGGATTCGCCCGACTTGATGCGGTAGAACGCGGTCTCGACGGCGGAAATGCCGGCCGATTCCTCGCCCATGAAGGTGCGCGAGGAGCCAGTGACCTTGTGGACGATCGAGATATTGCCGGCGAGCAGGTTGGAGAGTTGCGCCAGGAAGAGCGTCGGACGAAGCTCGGTCGTCAGCTTCTCGTTCAAGAGCACTTCGCGGTCATTGCGCTTCAGGCCTTCGTCGACGATCAGCGTGTCGACATTGATGTCGCGCTCGCCGCCGCCGGCCGCCACGATCATGTCCATCGTGCCGCAGGCTTCGACATTGTCCTTGAGACCGGCGTCGTCGAGAGCAAGACCCGCCGCGAACACGCCGATGCGCTGCCAGTTTTCCATCTGCCGCTGATCGCCGCGCTTGGCGATCTGCAAAGACCAGTCCACCTCGGGCAGCGGATGGATCGGATAGGGCTTGAACTTCTCGGTCTCGACAACAGTCTTCGGCGCGTCGGCGGCGTTGAGCAGCGCTATATGCGGCTCCTTGCCGACGCCCTGACAGGTTACGATACCGACGCCCGTGATGACGACATCATTCTGAGCCTTGCTCATCCATTCACTCCCTGCGCAGCGATTGCATCCATCAGGCCGATTTCACTGGCGCGTTTCTTGACGATGTCACCAAGCGGTACTTCGCTGAACGGCATGGTGCGCAGCTTCAGCTGCGCGTCGCAAACCTTCTTGCCGCCGCTTGTGATCTTGGCCTTGGTGACCGCGAAGCCCGAGCCGTCGTGCTCCAGAAACGCCTCGATATCGAGGACTGCCTCCGGCTCGACGAAGGTGCGCATCTTCGCGCCATCGACCGACATCAGGAACGGCATGGCCGCGAAATCGGTCGCCGCCAGCACCAGCATGCCGGATGCCTGCGCCATGGTTTCAATGAGAAGCACGCCCGGGACAAGGGGCATGCCGGGAAAATGACCTTCGAACACCGGGCTCTTGGCCGGCACGACGGAGCGTGCCTTGAGTGTCTTAGTCTGAAGGTCGACCGCCTCGACGCGATCGATCATCTGGAAATATTCCAGGAGCATCGGATCCTCCGGCCGCACAGGCAACATGCCGTCGGCTAGAGCGCCGTGCATCCGAAGGGACGCACAAAGGACGCTCTATCATTTTCTAATCGACAGGACCGAGCCTTGCGAAAATCGGAGCCGATTTCGCAAAGCGCGACCCTGTGGGCCTACTTAGTAACAAAACCGCCCGGCCGCCATGGTGAATGGCGACAGGGCGGGGAAAAAAATTGTGCGTATCGATCAGGCCTTGGCGGCGCGCAGTTCGTCGATCTTGGCGCAGAGGTTCTTCAGAACGAAGTATTCCGACGTGGAAACCTTGCCCTCGTTGACTTCCTGCGTCCACTTCTCGAGCGGAATCTTGATGCCGAATTCCTTGTCGATGGCGAAAACGATATCGAGGAAGTCGAGGCTGTCGATACCGAGGTCGTCGATCGTATGGCTTTCCGGCGTGATCGTATCACGATCGATCTCGCTGGTTTCTGCAATGATGTCGGCAACTTTATCGAATGTAGCGGTCACGCCTGTACCTCTTGGAAATGATAGTTTTCCCCCTCATAGGCAAATCCATTTCAAAAGCCAATGCTTTCGTCCAGCCCGAGGCGCAATTTGCGCAGGCACTGTTGCTCAAACAGCATGCACCGAAAGGCAGCCGGCAACCGTTTCCGCGACGTTTCGCCTCGCTCAGTTGGTCACGACAACCCGCGTATTGGCCAAGCCTGCCTGCCGCGTCATGTCGAAAAACTGTGCCGCATTATTGGGATGCAGGCGAATGCATCCATGCGATGCCGGGCGGCCGAGACGCTTGAGATCGAAGGTCGCATGCACCGCGTAGCCACCATTGAAGAACACCGCGTATGGCATCGGCGCATCGTCATACTTCTTCGAGCGATGATCGCGCGACAGCCACTTGGCGCTCCACGAACCAACAGGTGTCCTATAACCGGAGCGCGCCGTCGAAACTTTCCAGCGATATTTGACGAAGCCGTTTTCGGTGACCGTCATGGTTTGCGAGCTGATGCTGATCTTCGCGATCAAGGTCGAGGCCTCGGCAGCAACGGCCGATAACTGCAGCAATACGATCGCCGCAGCTCCTGCAAGTATAGTTCTCATCGTCCCCTCGTTCATTCTGCATGAATACAGTTGAACAAGACTACGCCGGGAGACGTTACATCCGCTTAAGGAGCATGGTAATCAATATGATAACAGTATCGCGTTGATCTACAGAAGAAACAGGAAGAACACCAGCGCGACAAAGGCGAGAACCGAACAGCTGGCATAAAAGACGGAGACCGCGCTCTCGATATCCTCGATGACGGCGGTCTCTCTGCCTCCGCCGTTGATCATCGGCTCCATCACCACGACACCGGAATAGACGCGCGGCCCCGCGAGTTGCACGTTGAGCGCGCCCGCCATCGCCGCTTCCGGGCGTCCCGAGTTCGGCGAGCGATGCATGCCCCCGTCGCGCATCGCGATCTTGAACGCCTCGCGGCAAGCATCGCCGCCGCGTCGGAGCCACGCACCCGCCGCGATCAGCGCGATCGACAGCCGCGCCGCCGGCCAGTTCGCAAGATCATCGAGCCTCGCCGACGCCCAGCCGAAATCGACATAGCGTTCCGACTTGTGGCCGATCATCGAATCCGCCGTGTTGAGCATCTTGTAGGCAAGCAGACCCGGCAGGCCGAACACCAGATACCACAGCGCCGGCGCGACGACGCCATCCGAAAAGTTCTCGGCAAGGCTCTCGATCGCCGCCCGGCAGACGGCCGGCTCGTCCAGCGTCTCCGGATCGCGCCCGACAATCATCGACACGGCCTTTCGCCCACCATCGAGGCCACCCTGCCGAAGACCGGTGGCAACCGCCTCGACATGATCGGCAAGGCTCTTCTGCGCCAGGAACACCGTGACGCAGAGAACCTCGAGCAAGATGCCTGCAAGCCCGAACAGCGCGAAGAACAGATGCAGCGCCACACCAGCAGCGATCGCGATCAAAAGCAGGGCCGCGATGACGAGCATACCGTTGCGCCGCCGGGTCTTGCCCGACAGTTCCGTGCGGTTGAACAGCGTCTCCATCCGCGAGATCGCCTTGCCGAAGAGCACGATCGGGTGCGGCAGCCGCGCCCACAGCACATCCGGATCGCCAACGATCCTGTCGAGCATAAGAGCAAGCACCAGCACGAGAAGATTCAGTTCAAAAATCATCGATTGAAGCTCATCAGGGCATCGGCGAGCCTGAGGTCGCCAGTGGTATCCGCGGTCACGCCGAAGCGCAGCCAGGAAGGGGCATAATCGAACTTGCGGACCAGAATGTGGTGCACGCACAGATGTGCCTGCAACGCATCCGCGGCCTCGTCTTCGACCAGCGAGAAAAGCGCGGTGCCGCCGCGAATGCGAAGCCCGCCTTTGGTCAGAACGTCGCGCATCGCCTCGCTACGCTCAGCGATCGCGCGCCGCAGCGGCTCGGTATCCGTGCGCAGAAGGGAAGCGGCGATCGACAGTGCAGGGCCAGAGACAGCCCAAGGGCCGAGCAGGCTCTCGAAGCGATCGAGAAGCTCCCGCGCCGCAATGACGAAACCAAGCCGCAGCCCGGCAAGACCGAAGAATTTGCCGAAGGAGCGAAAGACGATGAGATTGGCGTGATCCACGACATCGCCAGCAACGCTGGCCTCGGGCACAGTATCGCCGAACGCCTCATCGACCACGAGAATCCCTCCCCGCGCCGCCAACCGGCGTGCAAGATCAAGGAGCATCTCCGGCTGGTAGATCCTGCCATCGGGATTGTTGGGATTGACGATGACGACAAGCGCGTGATGGTCACCGATCTCGTAGATCCCATCAAGCCGATCGACAGGGACACCCGCCATCACGAATGCCCGCTCATATTCACCATAAGTCGGCCCGAGAACCGCGACGCACCCACCCGCCGCAATCAAGCGCGGCAGAAGCTGAATGACGGATTGGGTGCCGGGCACCGGCAACGGCAGGCTGACGCCGCTCCCATAATATTCCCGCGCCGCCTCGCGCGCCTCGTGGACGAGATGCTGATCCGGCAGCCGGTGCCAGGCGCGCATGGGGATCTCCGGCAGGACGGCCGGAAACGGGCTGATCCCGGTGGACAGGTCGAGCCAATCCTCAGGCTTGCCGCCATAAAGGGCTGCGGCAGCCGTTATGCCGCCGCCATGGATGATCGGGGCATTCATCGTGCCGGTCCGCCCGCGCTACCCGCCGGTCCGCTCATCTGCGCTGCCACATCGATGAGATGCATATAGGACCCGGCCACCTGCCAGCGCTGCAGGCCGGCCGTGCCGAGATCGTTGTTCAATGCGTCGGTCACCTTGAAAAGCCGGTCCGCCTCGCCTTCCGAAACCACCGACGAATAATGAAACTCGTGCGCCGTCATCGGTTGCGTGAAGAACGAGCCGTTGATCGGATAGACCCGGCGATAGCCGAGATGACGCCTGCGCTCCTCATAGCTGGTGACCAGCGGCAGCAGACCGAGCATTTCGTGGCGCTCACCACTGGCGTCAACCAGCCCGTCGCCCATAACCATGTAACCGCCGCACTCCCCATAAATCCGCACCCCGCCTTCGGCCGCCTGGCGCATGCTCTCGCGAAAGGTCGAAGCAGCCGCGATCCGTCCGGCATGCAGTTCGGGGTAGCCGCCGGGAAGATAGATGGCGTCGGCGGTCCGGTCCGGCTGTTCGTCGGCAAGCGGCGAGAAAAATGAGATATCGGCACCACGACGCCGCCAGCCGAGCAGCATGTGCTCATAGCAGAAGGCGAAGGCGATATCGCGCGCCACGGCGATCCGGCTGCCGAGCGGCGGCAGGCGGTCGATATTGGCGGTCGAGGGCCGTGCGAAACCCTGTCTTGCGACACGCATCAGGAAGTCGAAGTTGCAGTTCTGCGAGACCGCCTGCGCCGCATGCTCGACGAATTTCTCCAGCGCCTCATGCTCGCCAGCCTGCACCAGACCGAGATGCCGCTCCGGCAGCGCGATCTCGGCGTCGCGGCGCACGACGGCGATCACCGGCATGCGGCTAGCCTCGAGCGCCTGGCGCAGCATCATCTCATGCCGATCGCCGCCAACCTTATTGAGGATGACGCCGGCGATCCGCACATCGGCGCGGAACCCGGCAAAGCCGGCCACAAGGGCCGCGACGGATTGCGACATATGCGAAGCGTCAACCACGAGAACGACCGAAAGCCCCAGCATCGCCGCCAGATCCGCCGCCGTCCCCTTTCCGTCGGCCGCCCCGTCGAACAGGCCCATCATCGCCTCGATGACCAGCAGCCGGTCGCCGGAGCGATGCAGTGTCGCGTTCGCCGCGATCAGCTCGGGGCGCATCGCCCAGGGATCGAAATTGAGGCAGGCGACGCCACTTGCCGCAGCATGAAAGGCAGGATCGATATAGTCAGGCCCCGCCTTGCCAGGCGCGACCTCCACCCCGCGCTTGCGAAGCGCCCTGAGGAGCCCAAGCGTCACCGTCGTCTTTCCCGACCCGGAGGACGGGGCTGCAATCAACAGACCACTCATGCCGTCTCCTTACTGCCGGACCTCCGGAACGGATCGGGATGCAACCGTCGTCCGGCCAGCGCACCCAGCCAATCGAGAGAACCACGCAACCGCACAACCTCGCCGACCACCACGATCGCCGGCGGCTCGATACCCGATGTCAGCGCCGCGGCCGGTGCCTCGCCGAGCGTTGTTTCCAGCACCTGTTGCGCGCTCGTCGACGCGTTACAGACGAAGGCGACCGGCTCGTTGCGCGAGCGCCCCGCGGCAATCAGGTTGGCACTGATCTCGGCAATATGCTTCATCGCCATATACATGACGATGACGGGCGAGCCCTTGCCTATAGCATCCCAGTTTATCGCGTCCGGCACCAGCCCCGATGAATTGTGGCCGGTCAAAAACGTCACCGCATGATTGATGTCGCGGTGGGTCACGGGGATACCCGCATAGGCAAGCCCGCCGATCCCCGCCGATATCCCCGGCACGATGCGAAACGGGACGTTATATTCGACCAGCGTCAGCGCCTCTTCGCCGCCACGACCGAAGACGAAGGGATCGCCACCCTTAAGCCTCAGAACGCGATTACCCGCCTGCGCGAGTTCGACGAGGCGAAGCGAAATGTCGCGCTGTTTGGCGGAAGGCTTGCCGCCGCGCTTGCCGGCATATTCGAGAACGGCGCCCGGCCGCGCCAGCTTCAGGCATTCGGCATCGACCAATGCATCATGCACGATGACATCGGCTTCCATCAGCCCCTTGACCGCAAGCAGCGTCAAAAGGCCCGGGTCGCCGGGCCCCGCGCCCACGAGCCAGACACTGCCGGGGTCCATCGCCGGGAGGTGAGAAAGTACCGTTTCGATCATGACGATGATCTATGCCCGGCGGCCGACGACGTCAACGCCGCAAACGCGGCGAAGATGCACGACACGATCACGCCGATTACAGCCCGCCAAGCGGACTCAGATTATGAAGATATCGGCGCAAGCGGCTGAATGGATTCGCCAATGCGCTTGCGCCGAAATACTGATGACGATTGCCGACTAAGCGTTGAGCAACGTGTCGCGGATCAGGTCGATGACCTCTTGCGACTGAATACCGGTGCAGGCGATCTGGCTCGGCAGGCCGTCCCAATCGCCCGGCGGGAAACGACGGCCGTCCTGCTTGATGATCGTCTGGCCATCGGCGATGCCACCGCACACGACCCGCATCGCGCCCGAGATCGTGGTGAACAGCTCCGGCGCCACGACATAGACGCAGGCGCAGCTGTCATGCACCATCATCCCGTCATCGACGGCATGCTTGTAGAAATCGATGTAGAACTGCGAGAGCTTGTCGAGCAGCTGCACGGCCTTGTCGCCCTTGGCAGCCATCTCGCCGAGATAGCCACGGCTCATCGTGGTGATGGCGGTGACATCGAGACCGATGACGACAACCTGCCACGGCGCGGTCAAAACGATATCGGCGGCCTCGGGGTCGCCATGGATATTGGCTTCGGCCACAGGTGTCACGTTACCAGGCACATAGAAGTCGCCGCCCATGATGACGACCTGCTTCACAAGCCCGGCAATCTCAGGATCTTCCTTCAGCGCCAGCGCAAGGTTGGTCATGCGCCCGACGGCGACCAGCGTCACCTCACCCGGATTGGCGCGCACGGTGTCGATGATGAACTTGTAGGCCGGACGCGGATCGAGCGGCACGTCGACCACCTCGGGAACGTTGATGTTGCCGAGCCCGTCATCGCCATGCACGAAGGTCGGCCAGGCGCCTTCCTTGCGCGACGGATCGATCGTCACACTCGCGCCCTTGGCGACGGGTGCCGGAATGCTCCATTCGCGCTTGAGGAACAGCGCATTGCGCGTCGTCGTCTCGATCGAGGCGTTACCGAACACGGTCGTGATGCCGATCAGATCGATGTCGGCATGACGGTGCAGGAAAAGCAGCGCCATCGCATCGTCAACACCCGGATCCGTATCGTAAATCACCTTATGCATAATCGTCCCTCTTGCATGTTTTCATGTCATCTATTGGCAGCCGCACGACAGAACCGCTGCGGCTGCATCGGCGGTCACCATAGCGAGCGCTATTCTTTCCGCAACAGGGCGCGTGCGATCGCGGCCGTCGCATGCGCTGATTTGATTTTCGGCAGCACAAGCTCGGCATGGGGGCCGATCGCCGCAAGTGCCGCGGATTCCGCAACCCCATGGCAGCCCACCCGCGCAAAGACGACATCGGAAGGGTTCTTGATCCTCGGCGTCTCCCGCTCGAGCGTTTCGGCATCGAAGAACACCGAGGGAACCGCAAGGCGCGCGGCAACCAACGCCATCGCCGGCTCGCCGCGACGGGAATCGATCGACGCCAGCCCGGCCACCTGATCGGGCGCGACTCCCGCCAACTCCAGAGCCGAAGCGACCAACGCCATGACTTCGTCGGGCGATGTCGCGCGCTCGCAGCCGAGGCCGAGCACGTAGCGGCGGGTCGTATCGAAGGAGAGTGCGGTCATATCAACGAAATGCCGGTTGCCTGTGTCACGCAAGCCATTGCAGCCTCAGCCCGTAAATGCAACAAGCGCGCCGACACAGTGCATTAGCATTCCCACAGGTTTCCCTTTGTCCGATCTTGCCCCCCACCTGCTCTTTCTCCTTGCTCTCGCAGCCTTCTTTGCCGGTTTCGTCGATGCGATTGCCGGCGGCGGCGGCCTGATCACCGTTCCGGCCATGCTGATAGCGGGCATCCCGCCACTCCAGACGCTGGGTACCAACAAGGTGCAATCGGTATGCGGCGCGGCATCGGCCACCATCGCCTACGCCCGCAAGGGCCACGTGAACCTGCGCGATCAGCTACCGATGGCGTTGATGGCGGTCATGGGTGGTGCACTCGGCGCGGCACTTGCAACGATCGTGCCGGGCGATGTGCTGAGGGCAATCATGCCGGTGCTCCTGATCGCGATCGCGCTCTACTTTGCTCTGAAGCCGAATCTTGGCGATGTCGACAAGCACCGCCGCATCACACCCTTCGCCTTCGGTCTCACGCTGGTGCCGGCCATCGGCTTTTACGACGGCGTCTTCGGCCCCGGCACCGGTTCATTCCTCATGCTCGGCTTCGTGTCGCTGGCTGGCTTCGGCATGCTGAAGGCGACGGCCCACACCAAGCTATTGAACTTCGGCTCGAACGTCGGCGCGCTCGCGATCTTCGTGTCCTTCGGTGCCATCCTCTGGAAGATCGGCCTGATGATGGGCGTCTGCCAGTTTCTTGGCGCCCAGCTCGGTTCGCGGCTCGCCATGCGCATCGGCGCCAAGCTGATCAAGCCTCTGCTCGTCATCGTCTGCATCGCGTTCACGATCAAGCTCTTGTCCGACCCCGCCAATCCGCTGCGCGTCTGGCTGGGGCTCTGAACCTCAGAACAGCGCGAGAAGCAACGCTCCTGCGGCGATCAAGCTGACGCCGAGCCAGTTCATCATGTTCAGCTTCTCGCCGAGAAAGACGACGCCGAAGATGGCGACGAGAACAATCGACAGCTTGTCGATCGGCGCGACGCGCGCCGCATCGCCGATCTTCAAGGCGCGGAAATAGGCAAGCCAAGACGCGCCCGTCGCAGCGCCGGAAAGGCATAGAAACAACCAGGTCTTCGACGAGATGCTGGAGAACGGCTGCCACTGCCCGCTCGCCAGCACGATGGCGCTGCTGATGACAAGAATGACGACGGTGCGGATCAGCGTCGCGAAATCCGAATTGACACCGGCGACGCCGATCTTCGCGAAGATCGCCGTCAGCGCCGCGAAAGAGGCGGACAAGACCGCCCAGAAAACCCAACTCTGCGTCATCAGAACTCCACGCCCGCCTGCCCCTTGATGCCCGAGCGGAATGGATGCTTGATCAGCTCCATCTCCGTCACCAGATCGGCAATTTCGATCAGCTCATCCTTGGCATTGCGCCCGGTGAGAACGACGTGAGTCATATAGGGCTTTTCCGTTTTCAGGAACTCCACGACCTCGTTGATATCGATATAGTCGTAGCGCAGCGCAATGTTGATCTCGTCGAGCAACACCATGGAATTGCGCTCGTCGCGGATCAGCTCCTTCGCCTTCTCCCAGGCAGCACCCGCGGCCGCAACGTCGCGGGCGCGGTCCTGCGTTTCCCAGGTGAAGCCCTCGCCCATCGTGTGGAACTGGCAGACATCGGAGAAATGCTTTTCGATAAGGTCGCGCTCGCCCGTCCACATCGCACCCTTGATGAACTGCACGACGGCCGATGGCTTGCCATGCGCGATATGGCGGAAGATCATCCCGAAGGCGGATGACGACTTGCCCTTGCCCTTGCCGGTGTGGACGATGATCAGGCCCTTCTCGCCCGTTTTCGTCGCCATGATCTTGTCGCGCGCGGCCTTCTTCTTGGCCATCTTCTCGCTGTGGCGGGCATCGTCGTGGCCAGTGGCCTCCGTCGTGGTCTCGGTGGTTTCCTCAGTCATGTCAAACTTCCCCGGATGCAATCTTCAATCGGTCGGCGGTGTCGGCACCGCCTGATCTGTCGTGTGTATGGTCTGTGGCAGCAAGATCGAACTGCGCCGAATTGCTGCGCGGCGTCCAGAGCCGTCGCTCGATCGCCTCCAACAGCCGCTCTCTCATCTCGTCGTAAGCGTGCGGATTCTTCTCGATCATGAAATCGCGCACGCGCTGATCGACGACGAAGGCCTGGTAGACCGCCTCGAAATGATGGTTGCCGACAGCCCCTGTGGTCGCAGCAAATGCGAAGAGATAATCGACGGTCGCGGCGATCTCGAAAGCGCCCTTGTAGCCATGGCGCATCACGCCATCGATCCACTTCGGATTCACGACACGACCGCGCACCACGCGAGCGATCTCCTCTTCCAGCGAGCGGATGACCGGCTTCTCCGGCATGGAGTGATCATTGTGATAGATCGACGGCCTGCTGCCGCCGAGCGTTTCCGCCGCCGCCGCCATGCCGCCTTCGAACTGGTAGTAGTCGTCGCTGTCGAGCAGGTCGTGTTCGCGGTTGTCCTGGTTCTGCACAACAGCCTGGATGGAGCGAAGCCGCTCCTCGAAGACACCGCGCTCGGCCCGGCCCTCTTCGCCGGCGCCATAGGCGTAGCTGCCCCAGACCAGATAGGCCTCCGCCAGATCGGCACGCCGCTCCCAGCCCTTCTCGTCGATCAGCGACTGCAGCCCGGCGCCGTAAGCCCCAGGCTTCGACCCGAAAATCCGATACCCTGCCCGCCTCTTCGCCTGCGCCGCATCTAGCCCAGCCTCTTCAAGCCGCGCCGCCTCGCCCCGCATCCGCGCCGCGATCGGATTATCGTCAGCATCCTCATCCAGAGCCCCGACAGCCCGGATCGCTTTGTCGAACAGCGCGATCTGCTCCGGAAAGGCATCGCGGAAAAAGCCGGAGATGCGCAACGTCACATCGACGCGCGGCCTTCTGAGCATCGCCGGCGGAATGATCTCGTAACCGGTCACCCGCCGTGATGTCATATCCCAGACCGGCTTCACGCCGATCAGTGCCAGCGCCTGGGCAATATCGTCGCCGCCGGTGCGCATGTTCGACGTCCCCCAGGCCGTCAACCCGAAGGACACCGGCCATTCGCCGTGATCCTGCACATAACGGCGGACCAGAAGCTCGGCCGACTTCTTGCCCAACTCATAGGCCGCCGGCGTCGGCACCGCGCGGCTGTCTACGGAGTAAAAATTCCGCCCCGTCGGCAACACATCCGGCCGCCCGCGCGTCGGTGCGCCCGAGGGGCCGGGGGCGACGAAGCGGCCATCGAGGCCACGCAGCAGCCCTTCGATCTCGGCGTCGCCGCAGGCGAGGATGGCAGGCTTGAGGCGGGTTTCGATCTCGTGGAGGACGGCTCTGGTTTGGGACCAGAGGGTTGGGACTGAAAGTTCGCCGGACACGAATTTGGCGGCCAGCAGTTCGATACGCTCGACGGTGTCGCCTTGGGTGCGCCACGGATCGGACGAGACGTCCGCGAGGATATCGGGGCGTGGGCCGGTCCATTCAGCAGCCATGTCGCAGTCGAGAGGGTCAAAGGTTGCGCTGGTGGATGGGGTGCCCCCCTCTGCCCTGC
>UBJO01000041.1 GCA_900465665.1 Hyphomicrobiales bacterium | reverse complement strand
GACGAATACATCGGTCTTCACCCCGATGGTTATCGCTATAACCGATAAATTGCGACCTTTGTCGCGGCTGCGCGTTGAGGGTGCCTGTGACGATGCGGCGGGATCATGCAGTTGGCGGCTTATTCCGACATTCCCTCCAAAAAGCAGGTCTCGGCAAGTCGGTGCTTGCCGCATCACTCAGCGGCTTGCCGTGCAAACCACGCCGCGGACTGCGCGTTGTTTGCTGGATGGCGATTGAAGTCCTGAGCGCCATCGGTCCATCTGACCGGTCCACGCTCACGCAGTGAACGCTTCGCGGCCTCCACCCACTCTAGTTTCGCCATTCAGGAGGATTTTCTGACGCGTGCTGGACCCCGCGGCGTGCTGACATCAAATCTTTGACGAGTGCCTGGTGTTTGATTGCTTCGATCGCAGGATGACTTCACCGCCAGCGTGTTCCCGTGATGACGAAGTATCGATCCTCCGGTTTTTCTGAGAAGGACCTCACTTATTTGAGCCAATGCGTTCAAGCCCGTACCCAATGAGGCGAAGTGAACAGACGGCACGTGGTGCGGAGGCAAATTTGAAGTGTATCGTGCACACACCGCCTCCCCACATTTTAAGCAGGGAGGCGGTAACAGTAGAGGTTAAATCACGCTAAACTTAGGGCGATGATCATGCAGTTTGCGGGCCGGCGTCTACTTCTTTGCGCTTTTTCCAATTGACGACGTCGCGGGGATGCCTTGATATCCGGAAATTGATTGAGCGCTTGCCATTCCCGGACATTGCGAGGCGCCGCCGACGATATCACGGGTTGCCTTTTCGATCCTGTCCCCAATGTCTTTGTCGACATTGCGCCAATACTCGAATGCGCGGACCAAGATTGGCTCGCTGACGCCGTCGGCGAGGTGACCCGAAACATTTTGGACAAAGCGATCGCGTTGTGCGTCGTCCATCACTTCGCGCACCAGCGCGCCAGCCTGGCTCCAATCGTCATCGCCTTCTCGCAAGGTGTAGGCCGCGCGGACCATCTCGCCGTCGGCCAGCCATGTCGCTTCGCCGCCTGTCTGCGGTTGGGCGGCGGGACCTCCATAGGAATTGGGAGCATAAACCGGATCAAGCGCATTAACCGTGCGGCCCTGTCCTGCTCGCGAATAGGAATGCACCTCGGCTGCTTTGGCCTGGTTGACGGGGATCTGTTTATAGTTCACGCCGAGGCGGGCACGATGTGCGTCAGCATATGAAAAGCCGCGAGCGAGAAGCATTTTGTCGGGGCTAAGGCCGATGCCCGGCACCATATTATTGGGTTCGAACGCCAATTGTTCAATCTGGGTGTCCCAGTCCACGGGATTCGTATCGAGCGTAAGCTTGCCGACCTCCATGAGGGGGTAGTCACGGTGCGGCCATGTCTTGGTAAGGTCGAATGGATTAATTCTATACGTCTTGGCATCATCGAACGGCATCACTTGAAACTTTAGCGTCCAGCTCGGGAATTCGCCGTTGGCAATGTGATTGAACAAATCGCGTCGATGGTAGTCGCCGTCCTGCCCTGCCATGTTGTCAGCCTGATCCTGGGTTAGGTGAGCGTTGCCATCGCCCAGATCGGTGTGAAAGTGCCATTTTACCCAATACTTTTCGCCCGCTTCGTTGATGAGCATATAGGTATGGCTCCCATAGCCATTCATCTCGCGCCAGTTTTTCGGTACCCCACGGTCACCCATCAGGTAGGTGACCTGGTGGGCACTTTCAGGACTGAGGGTCCAGAAGTCCCACTGCATATCATGATCGCGCAGTCCATTGTCCGCCCGCCGCTTTTGGCTGCGGATGAAATGCTGGAACTTCATCGGGTCACGAATGAAGAAAATAGGCGTGTTGTTGCCTACCATGTCGAAATTACCGTCCTCCGTGTAAAATTTTACCGAAAAACCGCGGGGATCTCGCCAGGTGTCCGGGCTACCGCGCTCTCCGGCGACAGTGGAAAAGCGAACAGCCGTCTCCACCCTCACACCCGGCTGAAGGAATTTCGCTTTCGTAAATTTGGTAACGTCATTCGTCACTTCGAAATGGCCGAACGCCCCGCTGCCTTTGGCATGGGGTTGGCGTTCAGGAATACGCTCGCGATTGAAATTCGCCATTTGCTCGATCAAATAGTGATCGTTCAGTACAATAGGGCCATTTGGTCCTATCGTCAGTGAATGTTCGTCACTTTGCACGGGGATGCCTGCATCGGTCGTCGTGCGGGAGGCGGACTTATTGTCGGTCATGATGGCCCTCGAAAGTTCGTGTTGCGCCTGGACTCTATAACGCCATGTCCGTCGTGCGGTTCCATACGACTTGGTCCGTCAGATGAAATACTTGATCCACACCGAATTGACGGTTTTATGAGCGATAAGGATCCTAATTTACCACGCGAACAAACCCGTTTGTTGTTTCTTGTCGACGTCGGCGGAGACTATGAACGAAGAGCTTCGCGGAGATCTCGGTGAGAGACATGCATGGCTCCATGACCCCATAAATTAGGCATCATTTTCGAGATGAGCCGGGCGCGAAAGGGCCGCGACGTGACGTTGTGACCCCGCGCTGATAAGAAAAGCGCTGTCGGCAGAAATCGAAGGGGCGAAAAATTGGACTTCATGAAATTGCTGAAGTCGCTCGAAGAGCTGCTCTATGAGCTGGTCTCCTGGTTGCTGTTTTATCCGATCACCCTGTGGCGCTCGGTCTCGAGGCCACTCAACATGATGCGCTACGCCGGTACCGAGCTCGCCGACAGGCTGGAAGACCAATACGAAGACACACTGAGCCCTCCACTGTTCCTGCTGATTACGCTTTTGCTCTCCCAGGGCCTGTCCGGACTGCTCCCATCAGTCTTTGATCCCACCGAGGCTGCAAGGCAGCTCGGCTCCGGATCAAACCTTCTGATTGCAAGAGGGGTGATTTTTGGCGTCTACCCGCTTTCGATGGCCGTCACACTGCTTCGATGGAAGAAGGTCCGGATTACCAGAGATACGCTTCGGCCGCCGTTTTTTAGCCAATGCTACGTGGCTGCACCGTTTGCCCTCATCCTCGTACTTGGAATTGACTTGATCAGCATGCCGCGAGCGCAGGGCGTGTTGGCGGGCGCAGTGACTGTCGTTGTGGCTTTGCTTTGGTACGCACAGGCACAGATTCGCTGGTTTGTTCAGGATTTGCACATCGGGCCTATCAAAGCGGCGGCTATTTTCACCGGGACGTTCGTGATCGCTACCATCGCCGCACTGGCGGTAGCTCTCATGATCAATGTCGATGCGAGCAGCTTCGGTTCCGCGAAGATTTGATCCAAAGGTTGCCAACTGTGGTGAGGCGTTTGAGTTGCGTCAAAAGGCTAGTACTTTGCAAGCCCCAAATCCTGCCGTGACGAATCTAGGTCTTAGCCCTGCCGGCCCCGCGCTCGGAGTCAAAAGCTAGGCGTCTGCTACGTCGACGGGTTCGCGGCCAAACGATCAGCTTAGTTGCATCGCCGATGTCCGACACCGCTCTTCTGAGCGCTGTTTTGCATCGCGGGTCCCGAGTTCATGACCCGGTTGACAGCAAATGGACAGGTTGTCGCTCCTATTCATAACCTCGTCGCCCAAAAGCGGGCATCCTAGAGGATCAAAGTCATGACGCTGAAACTTATCGCCGCTCTCGCAATCGCTTCCGCAACGCCGGCTCTGGCATTCGCTAGCCCCAGCTGCACAACGGAACCAAAGTCCAAGTGGATGTCTGAGGCGGCCATGAAGGCGAAGATTGATACGCTTGGTTACAAGGTCAAGACCTTCGAGATTACCGGCAACTGTTATGAGATCTACGGCAAAGACAAGAACGGTGAGCGCGCCGAGGTCTATTTCAATCCGGTTTCCGGCGACATTGTCCAGAAGGGTGACTGATCCATGACAAAGATTGGCTCCAGTAAGGAGGGCGGATCGCCCTCCAACATAGCGCCGCGAACGATCAAGGTCTGGGACCCGATCGTTCGCATTTTCCATTGGACGATCGTCGCCGCCTGCACGCTCAACCTCTTCATTCTGGAAGAGGGTAAATACTGGCATCGCGTGACGGGATATGTGGTTGCCGGGGCAATCATCGTTCGGCTGATATGGGGATTTGTCGGCACGAAACATGCGCGATTTAGCGATTTCCTGCCTACGCCTGCCAAGGTCAAAAAGCAGCTCTTCGGAATAGTGGCGCGCAACGAGAGCCGCTATATCGGCCATAACCCGCTTGCTTCCATCATGATGCTGGTGCTGATCGGGCTACTCGCCGCCACGGCGCTGACCGGTTGGATGACGACGCTCGACGCCTTTTGGGGCGAAAAGTGGCTCGAGCAATTGCATGGAACCATCGCCAACAGTATTATGGTACTGGTGTTCATTCACGCAGGCGCCGCCATCGTCGAGAGCTACAGACACCGGGAAAATCTGGTCTGGTCCATGGTAACAGGTCGAAAGAAGGCATGAGGATCCTGCTGATCGAGGATAGTGCGCGACTCCGCGAGCTTATCAGCGAAACCGTAAGGGATATTGGCTGGAAGATCGATGCCTTTGCAACGGCTGAACTTGGCCGGTCGGCTTTAGAAGACCAGGATTATGACCTGGTCCTCCTTGATCTTGGTCTGCCGGATGAGGATGGCATAGATGTCCTGAAATCTATGCGTGACGCAAAGATGCAAACACCGGTGCTTGTTCTGACAGCGCGGGGCGCGGTCGACGAGCGTATCGTCGGGCTCGACGCGGGCGCCGACGATTATCTAACTAAGCCGTTTCACAATGGAGAACTGATCGCCCGAATTCGCGCCCTCATGCGTCGGGCGCCGGCAACCTTGATGCCTGTCCTTGAGTACGGCTCTCTCCAGATGGATGTCGCATCTCGTCGCGTTATGTGTGCGGACACCGAAATTGGCCTCGCACCCTCGGAAAAGGGACTACTCGAGCTTTTAATGCGCAATGGCGGCAAGGTCGTTGCGAAAGCCAAGATCGAGCATGCCTTTTCTGAGTTCGGAGATGAAAGAAGCACCAATGCCGTCGAGCTCGCCGTCTCGCGGCTCCGCAAGAAATTGGATGGTCATCCGTCGGGAACGGCGATTGAAACCATCAGGGGCGTCGGATACATGATTCGCGAGTTGCTCGATTGAGCCGCAACCGTCCGACGCTCGGTGCCATCTTGACCAAGCGCATCGCGTTCTTTGCTGTTCTCGCCATGCTCGTGCAGCTTGCGGTCGTCACCTCCGATTATTATTGGAATGTCGGTGAGCTATCTCGGCTCTACGTAGAGCAGGAGACCCAGCGGCTCTCTGAGGGCATTTCTGTTGTTAATGGAGATGTTCGCTACGAACTTCCAGACACGATGAGGGATCGCTATCGTCAGGACGGCGACGGATACCTCGCGAGGATTCGTGCGGCCGACGGCACTCTCATATTTGAGTCCTGCGATGCGGCCTGCGAGGACCGGTTTCTTCCCAAAGACATCGACAGGCCGGATTTCTGGCTCCGGTCGCTGAAGTCTGGCAAGCCGCTTACATTGGTTGGTGGGCGGGCATTCGTCATCGGCGACCAACGGTTTCTGATTGATGTGGCAACTTTGGGCGACCCGCAGGACGTTGTGACCAAAGTCTTGTGGAACGAAATTATCGAACACCTCATCGTACCGATGAGCATCTTGCTGGTACTCGTGCTTGGCGCGACGTTGCTTTCGGTCCGTCAGGCACTCAAGCCGGTGCGGGCTGCCGCCGACGCAGCCGACCAGATCGACCCTATGGACGCTCGCTCGCATCTGAAATTCGACGAGATGCCGCGCGAGGTCGCTCATCTTGCTGTTGCCGTGAACCGGGCTTTCGATCGGGTTGCGGAGCTTATGAGGTCGCAGAAGACGCTAACATCAGGAATTGCGCATGAAATCCGCACGCCACTCGCTGCCATGAAGCTGGAGCTTGGCCATATCGATCATCCGCGCGCGCGTATGGTGGAAGCAGACCTCGATGATCTCGTGCGTTTCGTGTCCCAGTTGACGACGCTTGCCCGCCTTGAAAGCTTCGATCACGGCGCGTTTGAAATTGTCGATCTCGTTGCTCTTTCAGCATCTGCCGTCGAGCAAGTTGCACCGTGGGTTTACGAGAACCAGCATTCCGTTGAGTTGATCACCGCCGGCGAAACGGCAGTGGTCCAGGGAATTCCCGCGCTGCTGCGCGACGCCATCCGCAATCTGGTCGAAAACGCCGTCCGCCACACGCCGGATCAGTCCCATATCATCGTCCGGGTCGGACCTAATCTTATTGAAGTTCAAGATTGCCTGCCGGCCGCTGTTGGCCGGTCTGAGGCGAAGCCGAAGGCCGACAGTCTGGGGATCGGATTGAAGATAATTGCGCGCATCGCTGAGATCCACCGCAGTGAACTGCAACGGTCGACGTCGGCAACTGGGTCTATTTTCGCAATGGCCTTCCAGTCTTAAGGGTTCGGGCCTTTTGTGCGCCTGTGCTCCGACGCAGCATTTCAGCGCGGTAGCGACTATCTTAGGTCCTAGAGATGTTGGTAGCTTAGCGCCTGATCTCAGGGCGGCTGTCATCGCCATTCTCGGCCAGGTCGCAGCAGGGCTTAACCTCGCGGCTGGAGGAGCCAGCCTTATCAAGGTCGTTGATCTTTGTGTGTCGGACTTTGTAGCCGGCGCCTCGTAATTCATCGGTAAAATGGCGCATCGCCGAGAAGATGAAGGCGATCTTCTTCTTGTGACGACCAACATAGATGGCCTGGGCCATCACCTTACACATAAGAACGGTGTCGCGGCTTTGGCTGCGCCGACCAGCGAGGATATACCCGGAGACAGCTGGTCTCCAGGTTGACAATCAGCCTCGACAACCTCCTTGTTATGAGAATATCTTGGTACATCGCCACGCGATGTGCGTGATGTCAGATTGCCTTGCCGATCAGCGCGCCGACAAGGCCTGTGGTCACCATAGCCAACGCTCCCCAAAACGCTACCCGGATTGTCGGTTTGACGATGCCGGCGCCCCCCACCTTGGCACTTACGGCGCCAAGCCCGGCGAGAAACAGCAGGGAAACGATCGGGATGGCAACCTGCATCACATCCGGCGGCGCCAAAAGTGCCGTCAGCACAGGCACGATAGCGCCGGCCGAGAATGTGAGAGCAGATGTCAGGGCAGCTTGAACGGGCTGTGCTGCAGACGTGTCGTTGATGCCGAGTTCATCTCGTGCGTGAGCGGCCAGCGCGTCATGGGCCATCAGCTGCTTTGCGACTTCAAGTGCCAATTCTTCCGAGACGCCACGGGCTTCATAAATTTTGGCAAGTTCGATCAGCTCGTGCTCCGACTGTGTTTCGAGCTCCCGTCGTTCGCGGGTGAGGTCTGCAGCCTCGGTATCAGCTTGCGAGCTTACTGAGACAAATTCTCCTGCTGCCATCGCCATGGCACCTGCGGCGAGCGAGGCAAACCCAGCAACAAGTACCTCCGAGGTTGAGGTCGATGCTGATGCGACGCCGACCATGAGGCTGGCTGTCGAGATGATCCCGTCATTCGCGCCAAGGACGGCCGCCCTCAGCCAGCCAATCCTTTCGATCGCATGCCGTTCTACATGCCCGTGCATTGCCCACCGTGCCGATTACATAGATTAGAAATATTCTAATAATTTACAACGTTAGCGGCAACAAGTCCAGGCGCACCGCTGCTTGCTTGCGCTAGCATCTCCCTGACCCGTCGCCGACCCATCGAGATTGCAAGCCTGATCGAGGCGAAAGAGCGGCTTGGAAACCTCCTTACGGTTCTGTTCGGGAATGCCGGGGTCGTCGACGTCAAACCCGATCGTTAGCCACTTGGCGCGGTGCTGCCTCGATGTTGAGGGGATTGGCGTAGCGGCGTGCGTTCGCTGCAAGGGATGGAGTGGCGATAGGCAGCCGGCGATGGCTTCTAACTCCAAAAGCTACGCGTGCTATCCCCGATTACTTTGGCAGGCAATTCGAATGAATACGACAGTCGATTGTTGCGCCAACATCTCCCACGCGGTGCCGATTTTTCAGCGCAGAGCCAGGCCAAACTTAGGGGCATCGCGACGCAACTCAACGAACGGCCAAGGAGAAACTTGCGCTATCACACGCCAAGCCCGAGAGTTAAGCAGAGTGCGCTGCAGGGGTCCGTTGAACCCACTACGCAATATGGGCATCGCTTGCAGGCCAACCATGCGCCAAACCGAAATTCCCGATGGGCTCAGGCGGCTTTGCAATCGTGATAGAAGTTCTCTCCGAGCAGGGAGACCGCACTGAATGCCTCAGCGCGGTCTCGGCCATGCCATCAAAACGCGCGCTGAAGCCGGAAGAATCCCGTCGTCACGTCGCTGCCCTGATCTTGTTCCAGGCGGTTCACTGTTGCCTTAACATATAGATTCTCGACGAGTTCATAGTCGATCGTGACGCCGACCTTCCACCCGTCGTTGTCGTCGTTGAAATCACCACCGATGATGCCGTAGTGACCGTAGTACTGGAGCCCTGGGGTGATCTTTATCTTGTCAGTCGCGGTAATGGCGTATTGGACCGCAGCGATCCATTCGGCCGTCTGGTAGTACGAATTCGGAGCGCTGGAATAAATTCCGGCCAAGCCAAGTGTTCCTGGCCCCATGGCGACGTTACCCATAACGCGAATTGCGCCGTCTTCGTTGTCAGTGTCGTAGCCACCCGTGATTTGGTAGCTCAGTGCACCGACCTTGCCGCCAACAGCGAACGCAATGCCGACGTCATTGGGAGCCTCGCCCGCACTATACCCATCTTCGAGTTCGTCGACGCTGACCCCAGTGTAGAAGTTGTTGAACTCATACTGATAGCGGATTGAATTGTGGAGAGTGACCTTGCTCTTGATGTCGTCGGTATCGCCGGAGAGGTCATCGTCCCACCAACTATAGAACAAGCCTGCGCGCAGACCTGCGATGTCGATGTATGCAGAGTCGAGCTTCGTTGCCTGTCCAAAAGCGTTGTCTGCATTGGTCTGGAATACCAGCACGCCAGTTAGCGCCCCGTACTCCGTGTCGCTTTTTGCAGTGACCTGGAGCTGACCGCGAGTGAAGACGTCCCAATCCGAGGTGCCTGAAGTCGAAGCGTTCGCAGTCACCGCGTTTGGTCCGGCATTGGCCTGGAAACGAATATAGCCATTAATTTTCAGGCAGGTCTCAGTCCCAGGAATGTAGAAATACCCGCTCCCGTGCGCATCGCAGATGCGCACGTATTCAACAGTTTCGGGTTCAGCAACGACGATCGCGTCAGCGGCCTGTGCACTCGAAAGAGCGGCCAGTGCTGCGGTCCAACAAATCAGAGCTGTTGTGATTTTCATATTGGTTCAATCTTCTTTCGAATGGGCACAGAGGGTCATGGCAGAAGTCGAATCCGCTATTCCCGTGCCGTTGGGTTTTTATCGAAGGCGTGCGCTCAGGCGCGCCGCGTAGATCTTCAGTGAAAAGATATGGTCAGCTGCTGATTATGACGTGAGACATAAGCGGATCTCCCCTAATCCTTTGAGTTTGTCTATTGCAACATCGGTAATCGAGGCGGGGTCGTGCTCACGTGAGCATCATTACTTGCCGAACGTCACCGCTTCCCCAAGCTGACTTTCTGCATTTGCACTGAATTCACAAATATAAAATCGCGCGAACTAATAAGCGTCAATTATAGAAACTAAGTCTGCCTCAAGCCGCAGTCAGCGCATGAAGAGAGCCGTCTTCGGTAGAACACAACGACGACCCTCACAATGAATGATGCAATGAAGATGTACGTGGGCGCGTTGCGCCGAGCGTTGATCGTCTGACGTAAAGGGCTCGCGTATCATCGAAGGTGCCGGCGTGTGGACGATCGCCGCGTGACGCGAAGTGCCGGTGAGATTAAAACACGGCTGTCGAACGGATACCATTGGCTTGTCCAAAAGGTGCAAGCACTGGGCGCATTTCTATGAGATTTTTACTTTGCGAGGCATTGTCTCCAATAGAAATGCTACGCGATCAGGTCCACATGTCACTGGTGAACGACATGTGGAGACGAAGATGTATTTCGAACTCAAGGACGCGACCGCCGATATCCTTGCAAAAAGCCGCCGTCACGGCGAGCTTTGCGATCTGCCTCTCGACCTGATTTCATCCGAAGCCGAAGCGTACGACATCCAGGCGGCCGCGCAGGACGCTCTCGGGTTTGAACGCAAGGGCTACGCGATTGTTGGGTCGAGCGATGGCTCGCGTAGAACGCTCGGCTTGGAAAAGCCCATCTTCTCCGAGATTCCCGGCTCATCGCTTCTGTCTAACACGAGAGAGTTTCATCTCCCCGAAGGCGTTATTGGCGTTCAGTGCGAATTTGTGTTCACCATGCTGCGTCAGTATCCTGACGCCGGAGAAGAAATTGATCTATCAAACGTGGGCGACGCGGTACTGACCTGCCGCCCTGCGATCGGGGTTCTAGGCCGGAGAACGCGCCGGCCGTTCGCAGGCGATAATGTAGCCATCGCGGACTATGGTCTTCATGTTGCGACCCTTTGCGGAGATCATATGAAAGAATTCGCGCCCTCCAGTCTGTCCGAAATCGAGGTCACGACCTTTCTTTTTTTGGAGACTGTCCTGATGGGCAAGGCGTCGTTCGTCATGGGCAATCCGCTGCATGCGGTTGCCTGGCTTGCGGGTGAACTACAGGCGAGAGGACGCCGCCTCGAACCGAACGACATAGTTGCGACCGGCTCCTGCACCACGATCCTTCAAGTGTGGCCGCGACAGCACTTGGCCGCTGATTTTGGCCCACTCGGCCAGATCGAATGTATCTTCAACTAAGGGAAACACGAACAAAGTGATGCGTGCGCAACAAAAACCGTTCGTCATAGAGGTTCGAAGAAGGAGACCCTTGCCAGCCCAAAAATCTCGCCTCGCCACCCGGCGCAAACCGAAACGACCCGTCGGCTTCTCTGCAAGCTACTTCGGCAACCGTCAGCCGCAGGCGTCCGCATAGTACTTCTTACCAGACGTGAATTCGCGCTCAATTCGGTTGTAGCGGTGGTCGACGGCAGGCCGGCTCGCGCCTCCGCCGTCGTAAGCTATGGACGTCGGTAGTCGTTCGCAGGCGTCCCACGATGGGACGGAAGCAGCCGCCTCCCAAAGCGGTTCGCCCATTTCCAATTGACGGCGTCACGCCGACCGATCGCCATGTCTATCATGGGTTTTGGAGCAGTCAGTTGAAACGGCCTCTGTTTCCATGCTGGCCGGCCCGATCGCGGCTCGTCTGCTTTCTGGTCATGGACGTGGGGGACTTTGGCACCTCGCTTACGTCCGACGATCTTTGCCGCCCTCAACTCATCCCATTCCATGTCATCGACTTAATAACCCGTGCCGGCTTCGCCGGTTTATTGATCTCGGCGCCGCATTTTCTGACGATGATAGACACTGAAGCGCCTAGAGCCGATCCAAGGCATTTCAGCAGAAAGCCAGTTCAAGTAGCGTGGTTTTTGCGAGGAGGAAGCAAAGTGCGTCAGCGACACCTACGCAACTGGTAGAGAGTAGCTGCAACGCCTCTCTGATTTCGGGTGTCGTCGTGACCCTTATCGCATCACGTCGGCGGTTGGAAGGATGAACGTCATGTTCAACCAGCATTCAGGACAATGCGCTAATGTCAGTTCATTCCGGAGTGACCTTGACGCGGTCTTTGTCCGACCCGGACTTGGAGCATGGCAATGTTGAAAAGATCCATCACTTTGGCACTTATTGCCGCAGCAATAGCCGTCCCCGTATCGCTCTCTGCAGGGACAGTTGAAGCACAGGAATACTATGGTCGAGGCTGGCAGGACAATCGTGGGTGGGGCGGCCCTCCGCCTGAATGGGGTCACTATCACCGCCATCACGATTACGGCGGCGTGATCGCCGGCGGCATTGCGGCCGGATTGATCGGTGGCCTTATAAGTAACGCGATTCAAGACAACGGCCAGCGTAACTACGCACCGCCTCCGCCGCCTGAGCCAGAGTGCTGGTATCAACGCCAAACTGTACAGGATCGGTATGACGACGGCTACCACTTAGAAAGGGTGCGAGTCTGCAACTGACGGCTTGACGCGTATTCAGCTCGCCCTGGTAGGGTGCCATAAGCCTTCGTCGAAGCGCTCAGAAGGCCCGCCCCCTGTCACGGGACGGGCTGCCGACTGGGTAGCGTGCGTAAGACCCGAAGGGGATTGCAACACGCCACACACGGCAGGGGTCTGGTTGCTGCCAATTCTGTTGCGTGCGATCTAAACGAGCAATCCTCGTGTGATGTGCGACTTTACGATCTGAAGCAGTTATGGCGCGTCCGTAACGATCGAACTATGTTACGCAGGTCGCATCTTCGAAATCAGGCCTATCGTAGGCTTCGATTTTGAGATCCAAAACCGGACGCACCGCAATGTTCGCGTCGCTGCACGAGTACGGTTGGCGGCGCCTGTCGCCGAAGCGGCGGACAGGCCGGCGCGTGATGGTAGTGCCAGATGGTCGGTCACACTTGGCGCCGGTGTCGAATACCGACCGACATTTCCCGGATCCAAACGTGGCGGCCCCAGCGCCATTCCGTGCTTCGATATGGACGATCCGATAAGCCCGACGTGAAAAGCGCTCCCGACGAGGATATTGATTACGGACTTTTCGACCTCGGCAGGGCGAGATCGGGCCGGTACTCGGGTTTCGTGACAACCGCACTATCTGATCTTGTTCTAATTCGTCTATTGCAACCCAACAGTGAGATAAGGGCTGGCCTTTATCATCTATGGCAATCAATGTACGAAACGAAACGGTCCAATCAGCTTCGGGGGCGCGCGCGCATCATGCGGTCGACGCGGCGATATCACGCCGCAGCAGGGAAATAGTAATCTCTTTGAAGAACGTAAGCATGCTCGGTCTGAAATGCTGATACATGCAGTTCACTTAAGATATTTTTGACGAGTTCCGAGTAAGTACTTCTCAGACACTCCGATCTATTTAATCAGGGATGCGCCGGTGCGGGTTTTGATGTTGCGGGTTGCAGTCTTATCATTCCTCTGTGTCTCCGGTGTGGCGCGGGCTGAGGATCTGTTCTCCGCCGTATGGGTTCCGCAAGCGACCGGTTATAGCGAAGCGGCAATGACCATTGAGGACACAATGGCTGCAGTCAATCGGTTGGCTGCGGTGCTCCCCAAAGCCGCGCCGAGCAAAGGAAACAGTTCCGTCGTCCTGCAGTTCGGTAGCTACAACTCCGCGCAAGTTAGCCAGACAGGTGTCGGGAACCTTGGGTTTGTCGCTCAATACGGCCAGTTCAATAACGCCGCAATCGTCCAGACGGACTCCAACAACAAAGCCGCGGTGTTACAGCGGGGAACCGGTAACACTGCAGTGGTCACACAGCGCTAACGCTCAATAACTTATCGATTATCGCGTTGTTTTTCTGAGTAACCCGCGCCCGTCGAGGGGGTGACCCTAGCGATCTTCAGCTATCCGGAGAGATGAGATTTCGACCGGCGCGTCGTCGATCACGGCGCGAACTGAGAGAAACCCGGGCCTGCGGATCTTCAACGGCGAAAACACCAGGCTTGCGCCAACGACGACGTCTGGAGACTGCCCGTGATCATTCGACGAACCACTTTGTTCCTGTTCGTCGAGATGGACGGTGTCGAGATTTTCCCTGAGCAGGGGTTGGTCTTCGCCCGGAGCAAAGCACTCCAGGATGATAGATCGGTAGGGCTGGGAGCTCGGGGTCACGAGATTGATCTGCGCGCATAGTTTGGCAAGGGTATAAGGGAACTCCGGCAAGAGCAGCACGCCGTTATAGACTCCCATGAAGCTCAGCTTCTCTCCAAGCTCGCTACGAATGTCGTCACAGAAAATACAGTAGCCGTATCGCATGCGCGTCAGTCGTCCTGGTCTGCGGATGGCGAGGCTCGAAACACTCGCATCGCTCGAGAGGTTGTGCGCGTTCCGGGTTCATGTCGCTCCATCTTGCGCGCCACCGGAGCCATCGGTTCCATCTCGAAGTAGTTTCCCTTCGATGCGCTCTCGGGGTCCCTGAGTTCGACGACGATTTCCTTGTTCAAAGCGAAGGCAATATCTGCCAGCGAGCGTAACGTAAGGTCCTTCTTCCCATTCAAAATGGAGTTCAGATCGGTGCGGCTGATTCCAATCGATTCTGCCAACCGCTGCTGCGAAACATTTTCCGAAGTTCTATGCTTCACAACTGCAGCGATTATATCGCTCCGAAGATTGCCGATGAGACGGCTTGCGGAACGCGCTCGCGCGCCCACGTCAAATCGAAATGACATCGTCCGGATCTACTCCCTCTACACACATGTTATCACCGATACCGAGCTCTCGCCGAAGGCGGCGGATCTCTAGGCGGTACCCGCGATACAAGTCGTGGTCTTTTACGTGATCGGCCCAATCGCCGAAGACGGCGACAAAACAGTCTCGCTTCACGAACCAGCCGAATATCCTGAAGTCTACAGTCTTCAGCTCCCACACGGCGTTCCGTTCTGCGCGAATTGCCCTGAACTGTCTGGAATGAACCAGCGGCTTACCCGAAACGAACGAGTAAAACAGGAAATCCAGCTGTTCCAGCGGGCTTAAATCCGCGCCCAACGTCGACGGCTCCTGTTTGGACATCCTGGTTTCCAGCCAGTCGACAAAGCCGCGCGTGCCATAGAGCAGGCGCTTCGGAAGCTCCGACGCGCCAAGGATAATTTCAACTTTAACGATTGCTCCTTCCGCAAGGAGACTGTCAAACGTCATGATGCCTGTCAACTGGTTTGTCTTGTAATACTACATTGCCATTGAAGGATATAGCAGGCAAGTCGGCCGCAATCGCAATCAAAAGGACGTATGATGAAGCAATACGCTCGTTTCCATATATATATCTGAAATGTTATTCGTTATGCCCAATCAAAAGGCGTACTCACAGAGTAAAGAATAGTCAATCTGTAGATAAATTAACCTTCGATTAAGTACGACCTTGCCGCGATAAAGTTAATGAACTATTAAGCTCCCCCGAGGGCGGCGAATGGTCGCTTGCCCCGCTATGGACGACCAGGGAGAATAATAATGAAGACGGTCTCAACACTTGCCATTTTGATGGCGAGCGCGTCTTTCGCATTTGCGGCGGGTCCGAACGACTCGTTCATCGGCCAGTTCGGCGCTTTCAACGGCGCCGTCGTCGGTCAGGTCGGTGGTAACAACGATCAGAACACCATCCAGGGCGGCGTGGGTAACGCCGCGATCACCAGCCAGTCTGGCGCTGGCGCGACCGGATCGAACAATTCCGACACGCTTCAGTTCGGCGGCGGGAATTCTGCATTCATCGCTCAGCAGACGGGCAAGAACACTCAGACGACCCTTCAGGTTGGCGGTGCCAATTCTGCGGTTGTCGGTCAGATAAACGGTGGCAAGAACGAATCGACGATCGCACAGTTCGGTGTCGCCAACGGTGCTGTTATCGGCCAGGACACTGGCAAAAATAACCAAAGCGTGCTGCAGGTCGGCGCTCTGAACTCTGCCGTCGTATCTCAGGCAAAAGGTGTGCTCGCCGGTGGGAACGCCTCCACGACGCTTCAGTTCGGCATTGGCAACGGCGCGGTCGTCGGCCAGAATGGCGGTAACAACAGCCAGACGACGCTCCAGACCGGCGCCGGCAACTTCGCCCTGACCAGCCAGGCAGGTGCGAGCGGTAGCCGCACCAATGTATCCGACACTGTTCAGTTCGGCTTCAAGAACGTCTCCGTTGCTGGCCAGACCGGTGGCAAAAACAGCCAGGGCACCTTCCAGTTCGGCGCACGCAACGCTGCTCTGACCAGCCAGGCTTCGAACCTGAAAGGCAAGACCAACGACTCTACCACGCTTCAGTTCGGTCGCGGCAACGGTTCGACCGTCCTTCAGTCCTCTGCGGCTTTGGGTGGTGCCAACACCTCTGCTGTTCTCCAGGGTGGCAACAGAAATAACGCGCTGGTCGGTCAGAGCAGCGTCGGCGGCTTCTTGTCTTCTGGCGCCGACAATAACCAGACCACGCTGCAGTTCGGCAACCGAAATACCGCTCTGGTCGGTCAGAACGGTGCCGGCGGCTTCCTTGTTGCTGGCGCCGACAACAACCAGACTACGTTGCAGGTCGGTAGCGACAACACCGCAATTACAACTCAGTCCGGCTCAAGCCTTGCTAGCACGTTACTGGGTGGCGCTGCAGCCAACAACTCCTTTACCGTTCAGTTCGGCGACGACAACTTCTCTGCTGCAAACCAGACGAATGGCCTGAACGAGCAGGCAACCCTGCAGGTCGGCAAGCGCAACATGGCCATCACCGGCCAGGCAAACGGCGCATTGTCCGCAAACCTGAACGGCGCGGTCACAGCCCAGTTCGGCGTTGAGAACGTAGCGCTGACCTCGCAGTCTATCGCCAACCCGCTGTCGGCTGGCGCCAACGCCTCCGGCATCATCCAGGCCGGCTACCAGAACGTTGCGGCTGCCTACCAGTCGACTGGCCCGCAGTCGATGATCGGCTCCAACATCCAGGGCACGTTCCAGGTTGGTGCCGGCAACTACGCCGTCACCTCGCAGGCAACCGGCGCCAACGTTTCCAACACCTCTGTCACGGCACAGTTCGGCTACCGCAACGTTGCGGTCACGAGCCAGCGTTAATCCAATGTGAAGGGGCGGGGGAATCCCCGCCTCTTCTCTGCTGCACGCTCTTCGCAGGTCTTGCGAACGCTGTGGCGAGATGATGGGCGAACCGATATCTCCGGCAAGATCCTTGGCCAAATGCTCCCTCAGCACCGAGGCCCTGGATCTCTGTCGAAAAGCGTTGGCTCGTCATCGCCTCGGCAAGGCGCCACATCTGCGGAGAAGGTCGCCTGATCATCGTTATTCTTGTCGGCGCATCCATTTTTGCAACGAAGGCATTACGGTGATCGAGCGATTTTCTCTCAACCTGCTCGGCAGCGGAGACGGCTCCCAGCTTTTGCAGTCGAGACTGCTGCCAAGTGCAAGCAACTGCGAGCGTAACGCTCATAACCGATCGAAGGGATGTATCATGCGTCTTTCACGAATGAACGGTATCCGGTGGTCCCACACGGTTGGGGCGCTTTCGCTGGCGCTCACGGCGACCATTTGCTCCGGCGAAGCGTTCGCCGAAACCGCCTACATAGCGCAGGTTCCGGCCAATGTCGTCACAACCCTGGAAGCGGTCGGCGCTCGCCAGCAAGTCCAGTCATACGCTCCGGGCCCATCCGCGAGACCTCAGTCGATGTTTACCCCTGAAAGCGGGCAAGGACTGAAAACAAGTAATTTTGCATCGACGTTACAGATTGGTTCACGAAATAGCGTTTATACGTTGCAGTCTGGCAGTGGAAATACTGCACGGACGGGAGTAATCGGCAATGATAATAACGTCAATGTGTTGCAAGCCGGTAACAATCTTAAGTCTAATGTCGTGCTAATGAACGGCACAAACATGAATGTTAGTGTTATCCAGCCAAGGGGCTCTGCCCCGGTCAATGTGTTTATTGCGCGCCTCCCTGGGGGCGGGCTGCTGATTAAACGCTAGTGGACGGCAAGACGAAACGGGGAGGTTTCGCAATGAAGCGTATTTTTGTTCTGCCGCTGATCATGTCAACTTTGATTGCGGGGCCGTCTTTTGCCAGCCAGTTGAACTTCTTTCCGAAGAACCCGACCTTCGGCGGCAATCCCAACAACGGTCCATTCCTTCTGTCCACCGCCCAGACCCAGGGCGCTGGCGTGAAGTCGGGCCAGCAGTCCGCCGCTCCCGATCTTTCGGGCCTCGACAGCGCACTCAGCAATCTTGGTTCTTCCACGGGCGGCACGGGAACGAGCCCGATCATCGTGATCGGCAACGGCACGGTGCCAACTAATCCCTAGGCCGCAGTCCGCTGCGATCACGTTCAATCTGACTACAAATTCACAACGGATGAGTGTCGAGGATTCATGTTGCGTCCGAAGTTCCTTGCGGCTGCATTGCTGGCCGGCGTCACCCTAACCAGCTGTGTTCCGGCTGGAAGCAAACTGGACCCACTCACCGAGCCCGCGCGATTGACGCCCGCCACCAAGACAGGCATTGCGCTGGAGAGATTACCTCCTCCCGTGCAGAAGCTCGACGTTGCGGTCTACGCCTTTCCCGACCTGACAGGTCAGAACAAACCGAACGATAACTTTGCCGAATATTCTCGTGCACTGACACAGGGTGGTGCGCAGATGTTGACCGACGTTCTAACCAAGGCTGGCGGCGGGCACTGGTTCAGTGTGGTCGAGCGTACCGACCTGCAAACCCTGCTGCAGGAGCGTCAGATCATCCAGAATACACGCACCGCAGTCTATGGCGCTAAGGGCGGCGGAATGCCGCCGTTGCGCTTTGCCGGCGTCCTCCTCGATGGCGGTATCATCGGATATGACAGCAACGAGACAACCGGTGGCCTTGGCGCCAACTATCTCGGCATTGGCGGCAACACCCAATATCGGCGCGACATCGTGACCGTCGCTCTTCGCGCTGTCAGCGTCACGACAGGTCGCGTCCTGGCATCCGTCACCACGTCTAAGACCATCTACTCAGTCCAGCTTGAAGGCTCAGCGTTCCGGTTTGTCGGCGTCGATCAACTTCTGCAGATCGAAGGGGGCGTTACACGAAATGCGCCTGTGACACTTGGTGTCCAGGAAGGCATCGAACTTGCTGTTTACTCGCTCATATTCGAGGGTACGAAGAGCGGGCTCTGGCAATTCCAGGATGCGGCCGCAGGTCAGCAGTTCATGAGTTATCTGCAGGAACACCAGCGGGCAATGCTCGTCCAGGAAGCCAACCAAAGGCCATTGGCGCAGGTCACCTCACCGGCAAAGTCGAGCCAGCCGGTGGCTGGCAAGAGCCCAGCCGGAAGCTGATCCGGTTACTTCGCCTTGCAGGCTTCGCTTTGCGCATTCTCCGGCCCGCACTGAACGGGCTGGTTTGGTGGCGGGGGGCTGGACTTCACAGCCGGTGGCGTCCTTGCGTCCGCGGGAATTCGACCAAGTGGTATCGCCTGCTTGACTTGCGGAACCTCGATCTCCGAGAAGCCGGCAGAATCCTTCTTGCGGACATAGGCAGCGTAGCCTGCAGACGTGTTTGCCAAGGTGAACAATGCGATTATCAGAAATCCAAATCGGTAAACATACGTCATCGGTGAACCCGTTTAGATTGAAGTTGCCATGCGATCCTGCCGGACAAATAGGGTTGGTCCCTTCCTCACGTTCCCAAGATCAAAGAGACTGCGTGACGCCGCCGCCCACGGTCGGAAGCTGAACAGCGGTAGCCCCGGCATCGACCCTTGCATTCACACCCGTTCCGACATTCGGGAAGATGCTGTTGATCGGCTTGCGTTGAGCAAGCTGCGGTTTCGGACGTGGCTTCACGGTCTTTGAAGCGGCCGGGGGAGTGTCAGGAACTGGAACGACTGCCGTCTCCGGCAATTGCTCGACAAAGGCCTGGCTCGGGCTTTCGGATGGCATCTGGTACACTGAGCTTTCGCCGTCCTGGGCGGACGCAATTCCCGACGTTAGGAGCATGAGCATCGCGAGGGTGACCAAAGCAGAAAAATACGTCATCGATTGCGAACCCGCAGTTGTCATCAGATTTTTATCGTCTTGAAAACTCTCACATTGTTACTTTATGTCTGTCAATATTGAACTTGCAATTGCGTTTTTCTCCCTGTTACTAGATTGTAGAAGCATAGTTGGGAATGAGACATGCAGCTTATCTATCGTACCGCGCTCGCACTCGCTTGTCTGGGTGTATCTCTCAACGCCTTGCCAGCCATAAGCGCCGGCACAGAAAGCCCTCAGGGCACATTGCCGGCTGGCACGATCACACAGCAGCCGGTCGCTTCTCCCAACATAACGGAGCAGAAGTTTGGTCATTGGGCCCTGCAGTGCACCAGTGACCGGGCAATGAACCCGCCTTGCCAAATCATCTATCGACTAGCGTCCGAAGATCAAAAGCAGATCGCTACGGTCATCAGCATGGCTAAAGCCAATGGAGGTGCGGTCGGAATGCAGTTGGCGCTGCCGTTGGGATTTGCCATCCAGGGGGGCGTACAAATTAGCTTTGGCTCCAAGTTTTCGATGACCGCGGCTGTTTCTCGCTGCACAGTACAGGGATGCTTGATCGAAGGTACGGCACCGGAAGCCTTGCTCGCGGCAATGCTAAAGGAAACGACCGGGACGATCACGTTGCGTATGCTGCAGGGCAGTGACGTTGTGCTGCCGGTGGATCTTGCTGGGTTTGCCGAAGCTTACAAGGCGATGTCTACGAGATCGTAATGATGCGGCTTCAAACGCTTTGATAGACCCAATGCACTCACAAGCGGATGCGGAGGCACACCAACTTTTTAAGCTATACAGGCAGCCGTTGCTTTTGACCGAAACTACGGCCACGGGATTTCGACTTCATTCAACTCGCGATGCTTGACTGGCTTCACCGCCGCACGTTACCAAAGATCGACATCATTGGACTTCGGCCTCCCGTGTGAATCCAAGATATGATACCGATTTTTCGGCTTTATCAGCCACCGCCCAATGCTCGGCGTCGACCCGGTCGAAAACATTACTCGCTGGCCTATTTAGACCAGAGTCCGCATCGGCAACAGCGCGCATGATGGAAGCTTCGAGTGCGGCGAGCCTTGGCTTCCTATCTTGAACCAAACGCAACACTCTCGATGAACTCGCTAGGCGGAATACCGCTGGGACGTCCCGCCAAGCCGGAAGAGGTTGCCGATCTGATTGCGTTTCTTGCATCGTATCGAGCAGCGTCTATCGCCGGAACCGAGCATATGATCGATGGCGGGACGGTTCCGACGGCTTGATCTGGACGTCGACTCGAGTTGGCACGAAGTCTCCCCTGACGGATGAGAAGACCGTCGATCAGGAGCGGATGGTGTCTTGTGGCAAAGTCGCTGCTGTCGCGGTCGTCGGAACCAGGACAGCGCTCATCAAATCTCAGCCGAGGTGTATCAGACGCTCAACGACTTGAGTTTCATGCTCCCGCAGTGGCTTGCCGGATCACGATTGCGATTGTCGCGAGCAATCTGTCTCATCTCGCGGCATTGCACAAGAAATTGTATCATCCCTGCGGAAGGAATAGAGATCGTCCCCGACTTGGTCTGCACCTGCGCATCACGCAAACGGACCTAGCAAGTTTTTTGAGGTGCATACGTTTGCGACCAGGGGGGCATTGATCCGGTTCTGTTCATAAGAAAGTGTTACTCAGTGCGCGCGTGAGCTCGGATGCGAGATACTTCTCGCATCCGAGCTTGGCGGCTTAGTCCCGACTATCCACTTCCCATGGTTGGCCACCTTGCAGGGCACATTAACGAGCATATTCTCGCGAATACATCCATTTTGTTGAAGGGATTCGGTTGAACCGGTTTGTCACGGGCTTTGCTGCGACCGCTATCGGTTGAACGACACGCTTGCTTTTCTTGAGCGATGGCGTGATGGCGAAGTCCTTTAGGCCCGCGAATTGCCCGGCATACTGCTGCTTCAGCGCCGCAAGCTCGCTCTTGTTCTTGCTTCGGCTGGCGATGACGGCCATGCCGATCACCCCGCCTTCCGTGGCTTCCCATTCAACGGATTGGGCAAACAGGGGGCGCGCTTCCGCCGGGCCCTTGTCTCGGAACAGCTTCCAACCAAGTGCCTGTGCGCCCAACGCCGACTTTGCAGCATAGACGTAGCTCTTGAGCGTGCTCAGGTCCGAATCGCTGATCTTCAGCGTTGCCTGTTCGTCGGTCAGCGCCGCGGCGGCGATCTCGATATATTCGTTGCGAATATCGTCGGACTTGTCCGCAAAGCGGGCTGCAAGCGCGAAGGCCTCGTCCATCTTGCCGAGATTGCGCAGCGACAGGGTAACGCCTTCAACGTTTTTCAAGTCGTTACCATACTGCATGCCCGAGGTGAACCAGGCCAACGCCGGCTGCCATTGCTTCTGGCTATAGTAATACCACCCGAACAGGCTCGCGTCGGGGGCGGACTGGGCGCTTTCGACATAGTTAGCGAAACTCTCGAGATCCGCGCCGGAAGGCGGGCGCGCCATAGGATCGCCTTCGCTGACCGCGCCCATCTGCTTGCGGATCGCATCATAGCTGAAGCTGGCGAATTCCGCAGTGCCATCGGGCAGGGTGCGGCCCAGCGCAAGCAGCGAGGTGATGCCGGCGGCCGGCAGAAGCGCGCTGGCTTTTTGCATGGTTGCCAGCCGCTCGCTCGGCTGGTCGCAATTGGTGAGCACATACTTGTAGAGATCGAATGCCTTTGCCATATCTCTGGTCTTGGCAAGGGCCTCGCCCACCTGCCACAGCGCGTTCATCTCACCGCATACGAGCAGTTGTGGCTGCTGCTGGGCTGCAGAAACCACCTGGGCCCAATTGGCGCGGGTATAGGCGCGGTCGATCAGCTTGCGCGATTCCGCCATCTCCAGCTTTTCCATCAGGTCCGTCGAGGGCTTCCATTCCGGGTTGCCGCTTGCGATACGGGCGATCTCCACGCGCAGCCGTGTAAGGTCGCCCGTCGCGTAAATGTCCCACAGCGGCTGTTCGTCGATCGCCGTCGTCTGGTTGAACAGGTCTTCGGAGGCTTCCCAGTTCGGATAGAGCGCCTTGAGGCGGCGCAGTTCGGCGCCGAGGCGCTTCAGGTCGCGCGTCTTGGCATAATAGCGCAATGCGGTTTCATCCACCTTCTCAGGGGCGGCCGCCTTAGCCTGGCCCGTTGCCGCGTGCTTCATGTCGGCCGTGGCCGAAGCAAATGGATTGGCTGCGGGTGTGGCGGCCGGCGCCGGCGTCGTGACGACGGGGGCTTTCTGCGCCACAGGCGTGAACGGGTTTTCGCCGGGTGCGACGTCGCGATAACTGGTCTCGGGAAGCTGCGCGGTCCCGGTAACTGGAGCGGCATTGACCGCCTTCGGCAGCACCGCGGCAACACTCTGGTCGAACGCCGGCGTGATTGCCGTGTTCTGCGTCGGCACGACGGAGAGAGCGCTCATGCCACCTGCCGGCACGACCGCGTTCAAGTTCACTTTGTTTGTGAGATCAGCCGCGGAAACGGGAACTGTTCTCAGCGATGGGGTCAGAAAAAAAGCGCAACTGCAAAGCAGGAGTGCTGTCACTGTGTATCTGGCAGACATCTTGGATACCTTTCTGCAACTGCAACAAGACTGAGGAGATGAAGTGTAGAGGGGTAGTAATCGGTGGTTTCGAAGGCTGCTGCCGTTGGAGCCGCTGTCTCGCGACCTAGACTGCAGCCGACCAATTCCGTCACGGCGCGGTATCCGGCTTCCGGCATCTGCGACAGTGTCGTGGCGTTTGCCAGTTCGATGACCGAGGCGGCACCATTGTTGGTGTCGCGCCAGGCGTCGGCAAACGGCGTCAGCAGGTCTGAGTGATCGCGCGAATACCAGGCGAGATAGAGCGGAATGCGGATCGCATCATGGCCGAACTCCGCCGGATAGGCACTTGCCGGCACCGGCGTTTTGCCCTTCAGCGATATCCAGTCCGCCGGCAGCGCTGCCGGTCCGAAGCGCGCGGTTTGCGTCAGGGACAGCCCCGTCCTGATTAGTTCGTCGGCTGGAAAACGCGATGAGGCGACGCCCAGTTCTGCGATGGCGGGATAGACCCAGTACGAGAGGTTGACGACGGGTCCGTCCGGCTGGTCCGTGGGGCCAAACCCTCGCTCGCCCGGCAGCAGCGCCTTGCCGAATGCCGTGTCGACGACAGTCTTGTCGGCGATCTCCTCGGCAATCCGCTTGGCGTCGCGGCCATAATCGCTGTCTTTCCAGACATGGGCCGCCTTTGCCAACGCCCAGCCGATGAGCAGATCGCCATCGGTCGCGTTGTTGGTGTCGGCGACGTGTGGCGTCGCCGCCGGATCCCATCGCCAGGCCGCCAGATTGTCGCCACGCACGTAGAGATTGGCTTTCGTCCAGCCCCATATGCGCTCGAAACTCTTACGGTCGTCGGCGATCACGGCGATCAGCATGCCATAGCCCTGACCCTCGCTGTGGCTAATCCCGTTAGCCCGCGTGTCGATCACGCGGCCCTCCGGGGTAACGTAGTCGTGGCGATAGAGCATCCACGACCCTGCGACATAGTCCACCGGCTGAACCGCGTCGTCAGCGGCAGCACTCGCCTGTGCCAGCGGGAACGCGGCAATCGAACCCGCCAGCAACATCGCTTTGAACGAGACGGTGCGGTTTATCATTTGCGCCGACCGAGTTTAAGCATCAGGAAGGTCGATGCGCCGAGCATGATTGCCGCGCCAAGCTGGGCCAGCGTGTATTCCAGGACATGGTTGGAGAGCCAGCCGGCGATGATCAGGCGCATGTTGCCGATGGATACAGGCTGGGTCTGAAACAGCGCGATGTCACGGGAAGACACCTGGTCCATGACCTGGCCGCTCGTCGAGAATGACTGCAGCGAGCCGTTGAGCCGGGTCCAGGTCGAGCGTTCCATGACTGCGTCGACCGTCGCTGTGAGGCTTGCGTCGGAAGGCGATGCCACCACCGTCCAGACGCCGCCCGATGGCATTTCCTTCTGGGCGATGAGCAGGGCGGTGTTATCCTTCGGCTGGTAGTTTTCGGCGCGGGTCTCACCGGCCGAGCCGAGTGTGGGGTGCAGTTGCGATAGGGTCGATCGGGCGAATGACTTTGCCGCCGAAGCCAGTTCGGTGACGGGCGCGAGAAGCTTGTCCAGCTGTGTCGGCGTATCGGCTGCGGCCGTTTCTTGGCCGCTGGCAGGATTCCCGAACGACAACGAGGCTGCCGCCTGTCCGCGCCTGCTGCTCACCGGGCCGTTGGTCAGACCTGCCGGTGTGGTGGAGAGGTCGAGGCCGGTCTGGGTCTGGATTTCGGCAGGCAGTCTGCCGAAAGGTGCAAAGGCCATGATCTGGCGTTGGCCGGCGTCGGGAACCGATGTCATCAGATCGACCGGCGTGACACGACCGGACGAGTAGGCCATCTTGGCGAGAAACGAACCCGCTGCATCGATTGCCGGCGAATTCAGATCCGGCACGTAGACGGAAGTGGCCTCGGCAGCGTGACCCGCTCCGAGCGATGCGCCCGATACCAGCGCTGCGATATCGGGGTAACGGCCGACCCGTGCAAAGGATGGAACTTCCAGAAAGCTCGATCCGAGTATCGACAAGCGCGAACGGTCCTCATTGGCACCGGCCAGCGGATCGCAGACGGCATCGGCCGGCGTCGGCAGACGTGCTTCGAACTCGATGATGTTCTCGCCCGGGCGCAGCTTGCTCAGCGGGATCGGCAGGCGCTGATCGTCGATGAGACCGTTGCGGCTGGCGCCGAGCGTAATGTCAGCGACCGTTTCGCCGTTGGCGCGCAGGATAAGTTCGGCACCGCGGGCGAGGTTGGCGGCATAGCGCGCGCTCAGATGCATGACGAGCGAGCCGTAATCACCGGGATAGAAGTCCGACGGCATCGAGAAGTTGACGCTCTCCTTGTAAAGTCGACCGGTGAAGGGCTGCGCGATGAAGCCGAGGTTCTGAAGCGGCACCACCGAGTTGGGTACGAGCGGGCGACCCTTGGTGTTGGCAAGCGCGCGCAGACCCTGCGGCGTTCCGTCATTCTGCTGCTGCTGGCTGAGCCGCTGGAACTCCTCGACCGCGTTGTCGACATCAGGAGCGGCCTGTCCGGTTATCACCAGCATCTTGCGCTGCGTGCCATCATTGGAAAGAACGCTGATGCCGTCCTTCAACGCCGCCGCGCGATCGGCGCCAAGTGTGGACGCCAGTGCGTTGCGTGTGCCGACGACCACATCGATGCCGGGATCGCCGGATTGCGCTTCGCCGATCGTCACGGCCGGGCGATCGAAGTTGCCGGCAATTGCCAGCGACTGGATCACGGCCATGATCCGATTGTACTCGGTCGTCGATGCGCCGGGCGAAATCCGTCCATGGATGGGAGTGCGGCCATCATTGATCCCGCCCAGTGCGATCAGGTCGGGTATCGACGTTCCGCCGGCGGCGGACTTGCCGCCGAAGACGAAGCCGCTGTGTTCGGGGTCGACCTGCGTCCAGAGTTCATAGGTTGCGTCGATGGTGCAATCGACGCGGTGCTTCTGGTCGACAAGAATGGAGACGGCATTGTAGCCTGGCTGGATGAGGCCATTCGGCACCTTAAGTTCGGCGCGGTAGGGGTCACCGGCTGTGAGCTTGATGGTGCCGACATCCTGGTCGTTGACGAAGACCCGCATGGCCGAGCTTTCGGGCGCGGTCGAGATTGAGGTCTGCAGCGACAGGACGAGTTTGGTGCTGCCGGCTGTCTCCGCCGGAAGCGCGTAGAAGGCATATTCCCTGCTCGTGCTCTCACCATTGAAGAACAGTGCATTGCGGGTGGCACCGATCCGACGCAGATTGCTGTCGTCCGCGGTGGTCGCCGTCGCTGCAGGTGTCATCGGCTTGGCGATATCGCCGAGCGAGAATGCGGTTGGAGACTGTGCAAAGGCACCACCGGTGAGCAGCGAGAGGGATGTTGCGGCAAGTGCCAGCTTGTAACGATAGGGGATAAGCATCATGCACCTTCCTTTGCACTGGTTTCGGGGAATGCCTGGGCTGTATTGTTGTTTGCAGGCAGCAGGGGCGTCTGCGAGCGGCGCGCCGAAGCTGCGGAACCACCGGTCATAAGCAATGCGAGCGCACTGACCGGGCTCTTGAAGGCCCACCGAAGGAGAGTGACCGTCGCCATGATCATGCCGCGGCGCTTCTGACGGGTTGTGCGGATCGAGCGGACATCGCTCATATCGCGCAGGATCATTTCTGCAACGACCGGGTAGTGCTGCGCCTCGAGGTCGAAGCGGATCGCGAGCGTCTGCTGCTCCTGGCTTGGATGTGCGGCGACCGTCACCGGGATCGAGTTGACGATCAGCGCCTGCGAAGGGTTGGCAATCGACAGGTGGCCGTTATCCGACTTGCGAAGAGCCTGCATTGCGGCCTGCGGTAACTGGATGGTGGCGCCGGCGGCCGAAGCCCTGAGAGCCGAACCCGTCCAGGTCTTGTCGCCAAAGGTCAGCGATACCTTGGTGTTGGTCGGCAGTTCAATGCCTTCGACCACGTTGCGGCGTTCGGTGATAACGCCAAGGCCGGCGCCGGCGATCAGCAGGTTCAAAAAGTTCCAGGCGCCGACGATCATCAGGAGGCCGCTGATTTCAGGTTCGGTATTGTAGCGATAAATCGAGACGCCGAGCGTGAAGGCGAGGACCGCGAAGATCGCGAAGTAGGGGAGGGAGAGCTCCGACAGACGGTCTCCGGCAGTGCTCTGACCCTTCGCCGTGACGTTGAAGGTTGGGCGGCGTGGCTGCAGGATGACACTGATGATGGCGCGGAACAGGTAGACCGACTGGACGTATTCGTAGATCTCCGACATCCAGGGCCAGCGAACCGAACCGTAGAGGTAGCTGCGGATGAGTTCGCCGACGATAAGGTAGGTCACCGTGTGGGCGATAAAGTCCTCGGACGACGCCACGAAGATCTTCATGTTGAAAAGGATGAAGAGAAGCGGCGCGAAGATGAAGACGGCGCGCACGAAAGGGAAGAACCAGAACAGCGAGCTGGAAAGGTAGCAGATGCGCTGCGCGAAGCTGAGACCGGCCTTCAGGAGCGGGTTTTTTAGCAGTAGGATCTGGACCATGCCGCGGCACCAGCGCGAGCGCTGACCGATGAAGCTGGAGACTGTTTCCGGCTGCAGGCCGGCAATCATCGGCTTGTCGACATAGACGCTGTTCCAGCCACGGGAGTGCAGTTCAAGCGCCGTTTCGCAGTCTTCGGTGATTGTGATCCCTGAGAAGCCGCCGACCTCTTCCAGCGCTTCGCGGCGCAGGACGGCTGCCGAGCCGCAGAAGAACGACGCGTTCCAGCGGTCAAGACCCTTCTGGATCTTGCCGTAGAACATTTCGTTCTCGGACGGCATTGTGGTGAAGGTATCGAGGTTGTGCTCGATCGGGTCCGCGTTGGAGAAAAAATGCGGCGTCTGAACGAGGAAGAGATTGGGATCCTTCGAGAAGTATCCGACTGTCTCCTGCAGGAAAGTGCGTTCTGGCGCATGGTCGGCATCGAAGACGACGACCAGATCGCCGCTGGTGCGCGAAAGGCCGCTATTCAGGTTTCCGGCCTTGGCGTGGACGTTTTCGGCGCGCGTCAGATAGGTGACGCCGAGATCGGCGCATAGATCTTTGAGGACGATGGCGCGGTTGATTGCAGCCTCGGCGACGGCGGTGTCGTCGGAGAAACGCTTCTGGTCGGTGCCGCCGTCGTCGAGCAGGAACACTCGTAGCTTGTTGCTCGGATAGTGCATGGCCTTGGCAGCCGACAGTGTCATGGCAAGGATTTCCTTGCCCTCGTTGTAAGTCGGCACGAAAACGTCGACGCTGGGCGCGTCCTCGTCCGAAAGACGCGGCGCGGCCTGCCGCTCACGCGGATCGGCAACAACGAACAGGCTGATCGCTAGCATGACGATGCAGTACATCTCTGCCGCATAAAGCACGACGCCTGGAATGAAAGAATAGAGGTCGTCGACCGGCGGTAGCGTGCTGGTCGTTCTCCAGTAGGCATAACGTAGGACAACCACTGATCCGAGCGCCAGAAACACGTGGCGCCAGATGCCATCGAGACGCAGAACCGCGATAACGGCAAGAACCGCTATGACAGACAGCGACAGAGCCATTTGGACGGAGTTTCCGACCGGCTGTGTGACAAGAAAAAGTGCGGTAAGTGTACAGGTCGTCCACAGTATAAAAGTGACTAGCTTAGTCATTGATCAGCCCCAACGATTAACGGGAAGTTAATTTTGGCCGATACTAGGAAATTATAAACGGTTGGCAACCGCTATATATTACGCATATTTTAAATATAATTGAATAAATATTTATGAGTTAACTGTATTATCTGCATTAAGACGGTCGACGCATGACTTTTTGCACATAAAATATACTTGCTGCGAATGGGATGAGCGGATTTATTTAACGTTTACCATAAGTCTTATGGGTTTTCGTTGCGACCAAGGGGCTGAATTAGTAGCTTCTTAGTTAATTTGGGGCCGAAATGCAGCGCTGCATACTACTCGAGATATATTTGATGCGGCCCTTCATTTCCAGGTTGTTCGGTCATTTATGCTTGTGAAGAGGTTTTGCCGATCGCTGCAGGAAATTTGCGTTCCCTGATCGTCGCGGCGAGGGCGGCGAATGCCGTATTCTTTGCCAATCTGCTCCCCGAAGATAGCCTCCACGAGGCCGTGGACGATCTCGACCTGCGTGTCGCTCGGTTTGAATCTTCCTGGCGCAGACTGCGTCGTGCCGATTGATTGGGCGCTGAGACCCCGCAATTTCGTCAGAGCACCGAGTATTGGGAAGCATGAGTCCGTTCAAGTTAGAGGCGAGAAGCGAGTTCAAAGAAACTATGGTAGGTTAATCCTCTTACTAAGCCTCCATGGCAATCGGCAGCTCGGAAATCTGTTGTGCCAATCTTATCTGGCATCGGATCATCTGTAGGAGAATGAGCATGATGCTCGATCATATCTCCCCGTTGCTGTTCTTCGCAGCGGGGCGCCTTCACATTTTTTCGATGGGTCGTTCTCGAGATGAACCGCAATGGAAAGCGACTGGGCGCATGCGGATTTATGAGAGGTTTGGAACTGTGGGCGATCCACTCTCGTCCGCTATCGAGGCAACCTCGCAAAACCCTTTGCGAGGATCGGACCCGTCGGGCGCCCCGTTGGCGACCCGCCAGCCTGTTCGAGCGTGAGTTCGTAGAGCTGATTTACATTAGGAGCTGGGAGTTCAGGACCTGTAAGACGGGCCGAGTGGACACCTTCCAGCAGTCCTAGTGACATCGGACCCATTTCCCGCGACGGTAAAGTCCAGACCTGAATGGTCTTGTCGTTTGGTACATCGAAATCAGCCAGCAGGCGGATGGCGGCGTTCTCGTTGCCGAAATCCTCAACGATCGCCTGGACTTCGCCAGCCTCGCTGACAAGGACTGCGACAACAATCGGCTCCACGGCCCGCATCAAGCTGAACGCCAGTCCAGCGGCAAGCAGGAAGGTTGCGGCGAGGGCGCCGACAGCGGTGTTTCGCCATATGGCTACGCGATTGTCGTTCGATGACCGTCGTGCCTCCGACACAGCTGTTTGATGACGATCGGGCAGGGCGGTTTCGATGCGCTGCCAGAGCGCTTGATCGACGGCTACGGGTTCGAGCGCGATGTCGAGCGGGAGGAGACGGTCACGGCTGGCTGCCACGGCCGCTCGAAGTTCCAAGTCGTCGGCCATCGCCTCCTCGATCTCAGCCGTTTCCCGCCGGTCAAGCAGGCCCAGTACGTATTCGTCGGCGATCGAAGGAATGTCCGCGTGCTCGTATCTCATGCCATGCACTCCCTCAGTGCCGTCAATCCGCGCCTTATCCAGGATTTGACCGTACCCAGCGGCATCCGCAGCCGTCCGGCGATTTCCCCATGCGTGTAGCCGTTGACATAGGCCATCAGAATGCCGCGCCTCTTTGTTTCGTCGAGGGCGCCGAGGCACTCGTATAAACGCGAACTGCGGTCCAGCGATTGCCAGGCGGCGATCAGTTCGTTGGCGTCTTCTCCATCGCAGAGCACGCCGACATCTTCGACTGTAATCTCGCGTTTGCCGTCACGCAGGAGATTGAGGGCCCGGTTGCGGACGATCGCGTAAATCCAGCCGCGGGCCGAACCGCAATCCTGCTTGTACTGATGGGCATGGGTCCAAATGCGGATAAAGGATTCCTGGACGACCTCTTCGGCAAGGTCGCGCCGCCGCACGATGCGTTCGGCAACGGCGACAAGTCGGCCGGCCTCCTGATCGTAGATGCTTCGCAACGCGTTGCGATCGCCCTTGGCGCAAGCTGCAAGCGCGCGCCCAAGATCATCCGGCTTGAAGCCCATCAACATACACAAGGTCCCCCATCTCGGTGGTGACCACGGTCGCCACTGAATGCCTATACCCACGATGAGCTGCAATGGATGCGTGCCGAGAAAGTTTTTTTGGCAGCCTGCATCCAAATGGGTCTGCTGCCGTGTCCTGATGATGGGAGCGTTTCGAACAAGCCTCGAGCCGCCCCGTAAAGCAACCAAACGGGAGAAAGACATGTCCATCATTCGTGCCGCACTGATCACCTCCTCCGTATTCGCGATGACTGCCAGTGCCGCCTTCGCCGCGCCGGTGCTCGGTCTGACGGGTGACAAAACGCTCGTCATGTTCGACACGGCAAAGCCAGCGGTCTCCAAGACGATGGAGGTCGCCGGCGTCGACAAACTCATCGGTATCGATTTCCGCCCAGGCACCAAGACCGTCACCGGTGTCACGGCTGACCATCGCATCGTCTCGATCGATCTGGAGACTGGAGCTGCGAGCGAGGTCGCCAAGATGGACAAGATGCTCTCTCTCACCGAAGCGCCTGTGGTCGTCGACTTCAATCCGATGGCCGACCGTCTGCGCTTCATGACCGGAACGACCAACCATCGGGTCCATCCCGACACGGGCGCGGTGACGGTGGACGGCGTCCTGGCCTATGAGGACGGCGACATGCACAAGGGTGAAACGCCAAACATCGCCGCTGCTGCCTACACCAATTCCTTCGGCAAGCCCGAGAAGACGGCGATGTACAATGTCGATGCAACCATCGGCGCACTGATACAGCAGACCAAGCCAAACGACGGCACGCTGAAGGCGATCGGAAAGCTCGGCATTAAGGACGCTCCGGCAACATATGCCTTCGATATCCAGGGAACGGAAGACGGCAAGAACACAGCCTATCTGGCTGCGAGCAAGATGCTCTACACCGTGAACCTGGAAACTGGGGTGGCAACTGAGGTCGGCGCCATTGAAGGTCTAGACACGGAGCTCAGGGATATCGCCATTCTCCCCGCGAGCTGATGATCGCCTCGTCTCTCAAGCCGCGGAGGGCAGGCGATGCACTGTCCTCTTGCGGACTTTCTGAAAGTGCATTCCCGCCCGACCTACAAACGGGCGCTGGCGAAGGGTGAAACGTACTTGCACCGACGTCGTGGCAGACTTGCAATCGTTTAGCGAAGCCGTCGCCTGGGAAACTTCCTTTTTTGAGGTTTACAATATCGCAGCGGACGAGCCACAGGCGACCTTTTGTTTGTGAAAGTTTTTTGACAGTGGACCAGCCAGATCGGCTGCACTTACCTCCAGAAGCGCTTGGTATCGAGAACGTCGTCGACCGCCGCTTGAGCTTTCCCGAGCAGTCCTGCCTTGTCCCGATGCGAAATAACGGTGTCCTTGGCAGGATGGTCAGCAAGGCCATGCTTCTCAAGAACCTCAGGACCCGTCGCGAGATCGTTCAGCGCACCCAGTTCGTCCTGCAGCGCCTCCATTGCGGTTAGAAACTTCTTGTACCGTCGAGCGCTGCGCTTGTCGTCGAAGAGCGACGCGAAGAACTCGGCGGCATATCGAAGCTTCTTCGCATCCTTGCGAACGTCGTGCCTGTGCTCGTCGTCAGCCTTGGCCAGGGCGCTGCCATCCTTCTTCAGGCGCTTGCGCTGTTTCTCCAGCACCCGCGCAGCGAAATCCTGCGCGCCGGGCACGTCCGCCGATACCGGTCCGTTGCCGGGAAGATAGTCGCCACACTCCAGCCAATTGATCAGATCGAGCATCAGGGCTCGCGTGCGCGAGGAACCCAAGGCATCGACGGCATCGCGATAGGTGGCCGCACGCGCGGTCTTGAGCTTGGAGACGAGATCGGCGTCGGATGCCTTTGCCAGGAGAACGTCGATATCGCGGGCTTCGCCAAGAACCGCGGCGAGCCAGCGTAGTTCTTGGTTCAGTCTTTTCAGCTCGTCACGCGACAGGACGCTTTTGAACAACGAGAAGGCGGATCGCAGGCGGCGCAGCGCCACTCTCGTCTGGTGAAGGGCTTCCGGGTTTCGGGGCTGAAGAAGGATATCTTCGTTCAGCCTGAACTGGCGGACGCATGAGAGCGCAATCGACTTGAATGCCACAGCGGCATTCATGCTCCGCTCCAGCTGGACTGGCTCGGCCTTGAACACTGTCTTCTGCACGTCGGCGAGAACGAAACCACGCTCGGCCTTCGACCGCACACCGAACCGGAAGGCGGCCACTGCATCAATCTTGCGGGCGAAAACGAACAAGTCGCTCGGGCTTCCTTCCTTCAGCTCGATCTCGACTTCTCTAATCGGAGAATGGCGGTCACCGGAGATGGCGTTACCCTCGTCGAGCACCACCTCTATCTGTGAGCCGTTTTCCACCACGTTCCACAGCCGCCTTGCGATCACCACGTCGAACACGGGTTCGAGCGCCAGGTCACTACCGAACTCTCCAAGGAGCGGGCTGGTGTGATCGAGAACGGGCTCGTTACCCTCAAGCGGCGTTTCCCATTCGGACCGCGCGAACAGCGATCGGCTTGGCCCCGTCGCTTTGACAGTCTGCATCCTGGTGTCGCCGACCTGCCTGATGCGCAAGGTGTAGCCTTCCTTCCAGAGCCTGCGGTCGGCGGTATCGAAATAGGTGGATCTCTGATCGAGGACCTTGTCGGGTTCGCCGAGGAGATCGGAGCCAACAAGGGCGTCGAAGGCTTCCTGTGACAGGTCGAGCTTGATTTCGGTTTCGGACGACAAGGTGAACTCCGGCTGCTAGAGGAACCAACTCAACGCGGACAAGACTGTCATAGTTCGATGCTACAGCAATCTGATGATACCTGTTTGGTTGCGATGCAAGCATGCTGCGGCGATGCCAGAGTTGCCGGGGGCTTCCAAGATCATCACGCCCCAGCCCTGCAACTTAGGAAGCAACGAGACTTCCTGGATGACCAGACACCATCAAACGCTTTGATGCGTTGCACCATCATGCAGAACTATCCGAGCGCAGGTGAGTTGGGTCTTCGCTATGGATCCAGATCTCGCCTCCCAGTCTCGCGGCGGCCTTCTGATAAGGGAGAGTATTCCCGAAACTGAAAGAGCCGCGCGGCAGCCTGTTCTGTCAAATTTGTCTTTTTCGCCTGATCGAATGTTTGAACAAAGAACGGACCTGTCCTACGATATTGAGTAAGCTCGGCTAAGCTAAACCTATAGCATTTAGTGCTCGTATACCGGAATTCGAACATCGATCAGCGCGCCGCCGCTCTGCCCGGTTCCAATGGAGAGATCGCCGCCATGCGCCTGTGCAAGGTTCTTCACGATCGCCAAACCGAGCCCTGCACCGCCAGTGTTGCGACTGCGGGACACTTCTCCACGAACAAAAGGCTCGGTGAGCAGATTGACAAGTTCGGCGGGAATGCCGGGACCTTCGTCTTCGACCGACAACACTGCGTATCCGCCATCGACCGTAACCGAGATGCGCGCTGACCCTGCATATTTGATGGCGTTGTCGATCAGATTACCAATCACCCGTCTTAAAGACATCGGATCTCCGAGGACAAATGTGCTCAGGCCCGTTTGAACGACAAAGCTGACATCAGTCCCTGCCTTGCGCCTTTCGTTTGCTTCGTTGCGCGCAAGCGCCACCAACTCGATGAGTTCCTGGGGCAGATCACCGGCCCCGATCCGGGCTGCGAGCAGCGCATCGTCGAGCATGCGTATCATGTCCGTGATGTCGCAGATTGCACGCTCTCTCTTGTCCACATCGGGTATGGCCTCGATCTTTAGCCGTAGCCGCGTGGCGAACGTGCGGACATCGTGAGAAATGCCCGCGATCATCACCATTCGGGACCGCAGCAAAAGTGAGAGCCTGTGTTGCATCTGATCGAAAGCTGCGACCAACGCCTTTAGTTCGGCACTTTGGCCTGTTGTGTCAGGAAGGCTGATCTTCTCACCGTTCAAGTCAATGTGATCGACGGCGCGAGCCAGTGCACTTAGCGGTCGGATCTCGCGATAGAGAATGAGCAAAGCGCCTAGTGCCGCGATGCTTCCGAGAAGACCCGCACCGAGGCCGATCGGTAGTCCAAATGGCGTGGCGATAACCGGCGACGTATTGTGTACGATCAATGTTTCGCCGGTGCGCATTCCAATTCGGAACTCAAGCGTCGACTTGTCGTTCCAAGGAAAGTGGGGAATATCGCTTTTCGTCGGCGATTTGGCGAGGCGCGAGACAGCCAAGGTCCGGTCGCCAAGGTGAATGCGATACTGCCCGGCAATCACGTCGCTCAAATTTCCGAACGCATCGCTGGGTTCCATTTTTTCAGTCGGCGTCACAATACGCAAGGACAAGATCGGCGTAGTGAGAGCTTTTAGTATACCCGGTCTTTGATCGGGACGGGTGGTCTCGATCGCCTCGACTATGGCAGCCAGTCGCTCGGGTGACGGTCGAAAGCTCTTCTCCTCCCAATTCTTGCCGAGGTAAGAGTTCATCACCATGATCAGCCAAACGATCAGGATGAGGACGATGACGATGGCTGAGAGGCGGCGGGCGAGAGTGAGGGATTTCACTATGGTACCTGCTCAACGAGCGCGGTAAATAGATATCCACCGTTTCGTACCGTGTTGATTAGGTTCGTGCCGGGACTGGCTGTCTCGAATTTCTTCCGCAACCGTGAAATCAGCACGTCAACGGTACGATCGAACGGTTCGGCTGAGCGCCCCTGTGTCCGGTCCAGAATCTGGTCGCGCGTCAGGACACGCTGCGGCCGGGTGAGGAGGCAAGCAAGAAGATCGAACTCCGCGCTGGTCAAGATCAAGGGGACGCCCTTTTTGTTCGAGAGCTGGCGCGCGTCAAGGTCGATGACGAAATTGTCGAAGGTGAACCGGCGGGATCGGACCCTTGCGATCGAGCTGCGCATATTGGTGCGGCGCAAAATGGCTCTGATGCGGGCAGTCAGCTCACGTGGGCTGAAGGGTTTAACCAGATAATCATCGGCCCCTACTTCTAAACCGACAACGCGATCGATCTCATCGCCCTTGGCCGTCAGCATCAGGATCGGCACGTTGTTGTTGTTTGTTCGCAACCTGCGGCAAATGGAAAGACCGTCCTCTCCCGGCAACATGAGATCGAGGATGACAAGGTCCGGAACGGCTTTGTTGAAAGCGTCGTCCATGTCGCGTCCGTTGCTGGACTGAGTCACGACAAAACCTTCGGCAACGAGAAGCTCCGCCACAAGAGTGCGTATCTCGACATCGTCTTCAACAATCAGGATCGAATGGTTGGGCGTTTCCATCCACCTAGTTTTGTAGGGTTAGCCGTGAAACGCAAGCATCTGTTGGCGTTTTTACAAATGCTTGCAGCCCATTAACAAACTGAAACAAAACGATATGAGCTATTCAACGGCTGTTTACGGCGGACCACTACATCTCTCCATGTCGATCGTCAGGCCAAGGCTGACATCAACAGAACGCCCACTGCCGGGTCGCTTCGGACCGGGCGAGCACCGGGCTCCATTTTAATCAGGAGATTGTTGATGCCAAACGGGAAAAAGACATTGCTTGGCTTACTGGCGGGATTTGCCGCCGTTGTCGGCACCATGATGCCCTGCCAGGCATCGACTGCCATGTCTGCGGTCGCGGTGACGAGTGTCAACATGCGAGCAGGCCCGAGCACGGCCTATCCGGTCGTTGTCGGGCTTCCATCGCGGGCGGCTCTGTCGGTTTATGGGTGCACGACGAATACGTCATGGTGCGACGTGTCCTGGGGACGGGAACGCGGATGGGTTTCGGCGAATTACGTCCAGGTGGTTTATCGCGGTGTCCCGACAGTGGTAACGCCGGTGATAGCCCCGGCCGTCGGCATCACCGTCGTTAGCTTCAATGAGACGTACTGGAATACCTACTACTTCGGCCGTCCGTGGTACGGTCAATGGAACGCCTATTATCGTCGCGGTGCCCATTCGCCCCGAGGTGGCGCGGTTGCAGGCTGCAACGATCGCGGGTGCGGTGGTGCGGCGATTAGCCCGGGCCATGTCGCTTTTGGCCATTGCACAGATGGTACCTGCAGCGGAACCTCAATGAACCGAGGACCCCTTGGTCACGTCCGGGTTCGTCATGGTTCCTTATCCCGCGACTGACAGTCCCCTGCAGAAGTCATCCCACACACGAGATTATTGTCATGAACAAATACGCAATAAGCCTTGCCGTTTCCCTTGCCGCTGTCACCGGTGTCTCGGCCCACCAACTCTCAATGTCTCAGAAGCTGCAGATCCGGGAAGATTGTAGCAGCGATTTCCGCAAACTATGCCCCGGCCTGCGCCCAGCGGATGGTCAGCTGATGCGGTGCGTCCAGAGCAAAAAGGATCAGCTTTCGAAGATCTGCTCCCATACGCTCGCGACACTGATGCCAAAGAAGCCGGACTAGGTTCGTCTCTGCTCGCCGCCGCCCCACGGAGAGCGGACGGAGTGCGCCTCGCATCAGCTTCCATGATGCTAGGCGCTTCCAACCACCTTCCCTCAGACGCGATGCTCGGGCGGAAGCTCTTTTCCGACGTCTGCTGCGATAGATGCCACCACATGAAGCCCGAAGCCATGATCACAACATTGTCTGGAGTGTAGTCTCGTGCATCCAAGGACAGCCGATATGCCAAGGGAAAAGGGACCACGAGGGAAAGACGTCACCTATAAACAGACAAGTGCACCCGGCAGCGAAAACACTGTAAACCCGGCGCCGTCACCCTCTGTCGCGCCAGTCGGCGATCGACCACCCGAAGCTCCGAAGCCGGCGAGTCTCGTCCGGCCTCCTTCTGCACCAAGTCGGCCAGGCAGGAAGGTTGCGCTGCTTGGCGTCGGCGTCATCGCGGTGGCTGCAATCTTACTGTCGGTTCGCTATCTGGTGCCAAAGCCCGCAGAGTTGTTGCCAGTGGGTCAGAGCTTCTTCCAAGCGGAGATAAAGGGCCCCGGTACCTTAGATGCGATCAACAAGGCCAATGTCAGTTCCAGTTTGCAGGGCGTCATTACGGCTCTCCGAGTCGACCGCAACGACGTGTTGCGTAAGGGGGATATCATCGCCGAAATCAGCGCCGACGATCTGAGAGCGCAACTCGGTGTCGCGCGTGCCTCGCAAGAGGCGGCACGCAAGACCGTGGACGCTACCCATGCCGACAGCAGGCGCGCTGAAGCCACGCTTTCCAACGCCCGTTCGACGCTTGCCCGTCAGGAGGAGTTGCAGCGCGCGGGAACCTCGACACGCTCAGCTCTGGAATCTGCTCAAACGGCTGTCCAGCAAGCCGAAGCTGATCTATCCAAGGCGCAATCGTCTATCCTGCAGGCCGAAGCGCAATGGGCTGAAGCCGCTGCAACGGTGGACATGAACCAGGCGCAGTTGGACAAGTCCATCATCCGGGCTCCCATCAATGGCGTTGTCGTCGCACGGGATCTCAATCCCGGCGATGTCGTGTCGCCCGGTACCGCGATTGTCAAACTTGTCGACCCCCAAAGCATCGTACTGACGGCGCGTTTCGATGAAAGCGCGATCGCTTCCATGTCGCCAGGTCAAGACGTGACAATCACGTTCAGTTCGCAGGACGAGGCTGCGATCGAGGCCAAAGTGCGCCGTATCGGGCGCGAGGTCGATACCGAGACGCGCGAGTTCACAGTGGACATCACGCCGCAGCGATTGCCATCGAATTGGGCGATTGGGCAGCGTGGAGACGCGGTCATCGCTCTTGAAGGCAGGTCAGACGTGATGTCCGTTCCATCCTCCGCGATCATTCGAAACGATGATCATCCAGGCGTCTGGACTATCGTTAAGGGGCGTGCCGTGTGGCGGCCGCTGGAACTCGGATCGATCGGTGGAAAGCGGGTCGAGGTGCGCAGCGGTCTCGATAAGGGAGATGTCGTCATAACCGACCCAAAGCGGGCCTACGCCTTCATGCCTGTCGCCTGCTCGAAGTCCCGGCCATGAATATCGCCCTTAAGGATATCCGTCAGAATCTTGGGCGTTTCTTGATGACCGCGGCCGGCGTTGCATTCCTGGTAACAGCATCCATTGGGATGATCGGTCTCTACCGGGGCATCGTACAGGATGCTTTGGTGATCATTGATCAGGTGGGTGCGGATTTGTGGGTGGTGCAGGGCGGGCGATCTGGCCCCTTTTCTGAAAGCTCCGCCATATCATCCGATATGGATCGCCGTGTGGCGGGTATCGCTGGCGTGGCTGGCGTCCGCCGCTTCGTCCAGATCAGCCAGCAATTTTCCTTCCGCGGTCGAGAGCTGCGCGCCTCCATTACAGGGCTCGATTTTCCCAAGGACCGCGGACAATGGGTGCCATTGACGGTCGGCCGGCATCTGGAAAACGGCCACTTCGAGGCTATCGCGGACGCGAGCATCGGGCTTGCTCTCGGTGACCAAGTCCAGCTCGGCCAGGACGATTACACTATCGTTGGCATGTCGCGAGGGATGGTAGACATGAGTGGTGATGGCCTTCTTATAGTTACCGTGAACGATGCCATGGCAATCGCCCAACGACGGACAAGCGAAGAAGTGCTGCTTGCCCGAACGCAACCAGGCTACGGACAAAGCACAAGCGGTAGCTCGGTGCAACAGGATAGCAAGATTGCAGCGACCCTGGTAACGCTCGAGCAGGGTGCTGACGAGAAGGCCGTCCGCGCGGCGATCATGGCCTGGGAAGACGCAAACGTCCTGAGCAAAGCCGATCAGCAAAACCTGCTTCTGAACCAGAGGCTGTGGCGACTGAGAGTGCAGATCCTCGCGTTCACCACGGTCCTTATGCTGGTTATGGCCATCGTCGTTTCGCTCATTATCTACATGCTGACTATGGAAAAGCGTCATCAGATCGCCATGCTGAAATTGATCGGCGCACGCAACGCGGTGATTGTCGGCATGATCGCCCAACAGTCCTTTCTCATCGGTGCAGGTGGCTTGGTTCTCGGTCTTTTGCTGTCCCAGTTGATCTTTCCCTATTTTCCGCGCCGGGTCGTTATCGACCTCCCTGACATCGGTATGCTTGCTGTTGCCATGGCTGTTATATGTGGGCTTGCCAGCCTGCTCGGCATTTCAAGAGCCCTTAAGGTTCGGGCGCAGGAAATCCTATCATGAGCGAAGCACCCATTCTCAGCGTCCACAATGCGTCCCGCCACTACCGCAGCGGCGAGGCGGTAGTGCGTGCCCTCGATGGCGTATCGTTCGATATCCACCCTGGCGAAGTCGTTGGTATCCTCGGACCGAGCGGTTCGGGCAAAAGCACACTACTGCTGATTGCCGGGCTCTTGGAACCGCCCACCACCGGTGAGATCTATATCCGCGACCGCCTTGTTTCAGAGCCGGGTGCGGATCTGGACAGTCTGCGAGACTTCAGGCGCAAGAATATCGGCTTCGTTTTCCAGAAGGCTAATCTCATTCCGTTTCTGACCGCCGTGGAAAACGTCGCGCTGACGCTTGAGATCGACGATGTGCCGGCGCGAGCGGCGCGCGACTATGCTTCGCACCTCCTCGGAAGCGTCGATCTCGCACATCGCGTCGGTAACCTTCCAACCCGCTTGTCGGGAGGCGAACAACAGCGCGTGGCCGTTGCGCGAGCGCTGGCAAATGATCCCGCCTTGGTTCTCGCCGACGAGCCGACGGCCGCACTCGACGGCATACGCGGGCGACAAGTGATCTCTCTTTTTCGGGAGATAGCCGATGCGAGGCGGGCGGGCGTGGTTGTCGTTACCCATGATCCTCGGGTGCAGGACCTGTTTGACCGAACAATTGAACTTAGGGACGGGTGGATTGTCGGCGAGAATGTCACCAGGCGCGCTGAGCGCAGTTTGCCTCGTTATTGCGACCGATAGCAGGGTCTGAAACACCTTGACGGATGTGTTGCCACCGCCGTGCAGAACGAGGTCAGGATCGCCGCCAATGAGGCGGGATGTGTAGATGCGAAGACCGAGCGCGTCGCTCTGCCCCGCGGCCCGCGCGGCCTCGACGTAACGAGCTCCGCCTTCAGATTCTCCCTCGAGGCCCGACGCTCTGTCGAGTGTTTTTCGATGAGCGACGCGGTTGAAGACGATCAGTCCGACATTTAAAACCATATTTGCTAGACCGACTCAATTGCCGCATGATTAATATGCGGCGTTAACAGCATGGCATGAGCATCGTCTCGACTGGCCCGCAGTGATGAGCTCGGGCTACCGTGCTCGGCGCAAGCTAATGAGGGTCAACTCGGACGGCCGCCCAAGACGAAGCGCGAAGCCTGGCCAAAGTCCGGTGCCATTGTTCACGTAAAGCTGCATATCTCCGACGCGGTAGAGACCTGAGACATAGCCATCGTTCGCGCGGGAAACGAGAAGGTCCAAGCCGCGGATCATACCTCCGTGGGTGTGGCCAGAAAGCTGGAGTGCCACACCTTGCGCAGCCGACCGTTTCGCCAGTCTTGGCTGATGTTCCATTAGGATGATCGGCACCCCGGCGGGCGCTCCCTTCAACGCTTTGTCGAGATCGGGTCTGGGAAGGTTTGTGCCGAACGCCGCGAGATCGGTAAGGCCAGCGACAATGATTTTATCTCCTCCGCGTTCGATGATAGCGTGCTGATTGAGGAGCATTCGGATCCCCATCCCCGCGTCATGCTTCATCCACCCTTCGTAGCCGAAGTAATATTCGTGATTGCCTGGTATTGCAAAAACACCGTCATCTGCTTCGAGCTCAGCAATCGGTGCAATGTCCTTGCGGCGCGCATCGAGACTGCCATCGATGAAATCTCCGGTGACAAGTGTCATGTCTGGCTGGAGATCGTTGGAGCGCCTGACCACTTCCTCGGCCCACGATCTTGGAAAAAGGCGGCTGATATGCAGATCGGTGAGCTGCAGTATTCGATAGCCTTCGAACGCGCTTGGAAGGTTCGGTATTGCGATCTCGACAGTCTTCAGCGGAGGAACGCGGATGGCTTGATTAACCGCGAAGCTGGAGAGCACAAATACGGAAATCCCCATCGCGTATCTGACCTCGGGCGAAACGGACTGAAAGCTTTCGGTCACAAGCGCGACGCCGAGTGAAACAATATCGAGTGCGATCTGAAAAACAGCGAGCATGACGATCGCGCCAAACAAGACGTTGAAGCCGATCACCAGCGCACGTGGAAATTCTGGGGAGAAGACGGACCCCGACGAAATGCGACTGACCAGATGATACTGAGATGCAATAAGCAAGATGGCCCCGATTGTCACCTTGACGGACCACAGCCATGGCAAAGGCATAAGGAAGCGCAAAACCACGACGAGCCAGGGCAGCCCGAAGACTAGGTGAAACATGATAAGCCCATCGATTGCAGGAAAGCGAGACTTGACATGGGGTGGATAGGTGGCACTTCGCCCCATGAAAGACAAGATGAGCCTTTTGCCAACGACGCCTTTGTTCAAATTTTCATGCGTGGGCGATTTCGTGGAGGCCTGAATGTTGCAGACGGAGCGGCTCGTGAACTAAGTCGCCTCGGCCGTCCCCAGGCGCTCAGTCGAAAGCTGCCGATAGCCATCTGCGGCCTGGAGCCGATCTGCCGCTTCAGTCGGCGTTCGAGGCATGAGCAATAAATGAATAGACTGGATCATTATGAACTATAGAAAAGGTCTCTATAACTCATGCAGTGGAACTGGCAAAACGCCGACCGGCCGGGTTTCACACATAATGCTTGCGCGATGATCGCATAGGAAACGAGATCTCAGCGGGTTTCCGGCGAGCTAACAGGAGCCGTTCGACACCTCGAAGACGACAGCAGTCAGCTGCGCATAGAGCTACTGAGCGACAGAGCGACAGAGCTATGAAGACCTCTGAAATTGAAGGTGAATATCTTACTAGAGTAAGCGTCCATTCCTCGCTTCGTCGGCAGTTCGGACTGAGTGCCGACGACCTTTCCGTATGTCCTCGGGAGCATGGGATTACGCTGATGGCGGATGTTTATCGGAACTGGAGTGGGGCGTTGGTCAAAGAGAAGCTTTTCAAGCGACACAAGATGCTGATGGCAGGCGATCGACAGCTATACGTGATCGGTGCTTACAGCCGGCATGAAGACGAAACGCAGATCTTGGCGTCGACGGGACAAACCGACGAGCCACTTCTAGGCACCTGCATCTTGCCGGGTTGCCCTGGGAATAGGGCATTTCATCACGTCGCTCAACCGATTGCAGCCAAATGGGCAGCTCTAACTGCCGGCATTGAGGCGCGCATCAATCGGACATCTTTACTTCAAGAGAATACATCCTCCGGAGGTCAGCAACGGCAGGAGCGGGCGCGCTCTCGCTGAGAAGTCACTCGATCGAAATGTGGGACAAGCAAGCCTCACCCTGGCTCGCGTACACAAACGAGAAAATTAGAAGCATACTTTCTGGACCTTGTCGCCACTAGCGCTCGCTCGATATCGACCGTTGGATGGCGTATTTTCCCAAGGCGATCCTTAAAGCTCAACAAGCGACGATCAACCGAACAGCTTTCTTCATTCGCAAAGAAAAGTTTCTTCGATCAATTCCGCGGCCAACTTAGTGGAAGACGAAAGACGGAGTTGGACGCATTTTCTGGGGTGTATTGTTGGTCTCAAGGGAGGTCTCAGCGCGGAGAATTACATCTCGATACCCCGCGGATAGCATGCAACAGCCACACGCGACCTGTAGCAGTTCGTGAAGATCAGCGCCTTAAGTTGTGCTTGGAAGCGCGTATGCACATTATACGTTACGTTGTCAAGGCTGACAGTTTAGAAGCGAGGCACCCGTGGAGATCCGGGTGTCATTGGCTCGCTAACCGAGCTGTCGCGCAGCTTGGAGCGGCAGAAACCAGCCCTAGATAACGGCTTGGAACGTTAGAGAATTTTAGGCTGAACGCGCCTATCGATCAGGCATATTTAAACATGAGGGGCATCGTGACCGACACGCAAACCAACACGCTGACACTGAACGACGTCACAGTTATCCAGGACTCCAAGTTAAAGAAGGCGATCACCGCGGCCGCCCTCGGCAACGCGATGGAATGGTTCGATTTCGGCGTCTATGGCTTCGTCGCAGCCACGGTTGGCAAGGTATTTTTTCCCGAAGCTTCACCAGCGGTTCAGACTGTAGCGGCCCTGGCAACCTTTTCCGTGCCATTTCTCGTGCGGCCATTGGGTGGCGTGTTCTTTGGATCTATGGGTGACAAGTTCGGCCGACAAAAGGTCCTTTCGCTGACGATCGTCATCATGGCGGTCAGCACGTTCTGTATCGGCCTGATACCAAGCTATGCCATGATTGGCCTTTGGGCTCCCATCCTGCTGCTTGTGTGCAAGCTCGTCCAAGGGTTCTCGGTTGGCGGCGAATACACGGGCGCTGCAATATTTGTCGCGGAATATTCGCCTGATCGCAGGCGCGGCTTTCTCGGAAGTTGGCTCGATTTCGGATCGATCGCCGGATTTGTTCTCGGCGCAGGACTGGTGGTCGTACTGACCGCGGCAATGAGCGAAGCGAATTTCCTCGCCTGGGGTTGGCGGCTGCCTTTCTTTCTCGCAGCCCCATTGGGTCTCATCGGTCTTTACCTTCGGCATGCCGCTGAGGAGACGCCGGCCTTTACCGAACGGCTGAAGCGAACTGAGAGCGAAGATAAGAAGGCGTTGTCTGAACGCCCAATGATCCCGATAGCGGAGATCATTCAGAGGCACCCAAGGTCGCTCGCAATATGCATCGGTATGGTGCTCGTCACGAACGTCACCTACTACATGCTCTTAACGTATATGCCGACCTATCTGGCGAAGACCCTTGGCTATACGGAGGATCATGGCGCTTTGATCATCATTGCGGTCATGGTGGGGATGTTGTTCGTGCAGCCGCTGGTCGGGTTTTTGAGCGACCGAATAGGCCGTCGGCCGTTTCTCGCGGCTGGAAGCTTGATCGTCCTCGTCTTGTCGTTGCCGGCATTTCATCTGATAGCAAGCGGCAACACGATCGGCATCTTTTTTGGTTTGTTGATCCTCGCAATCGGTCTCAATTGCCTTGTCGGAATTATGGCCGCAACTCTTCCTGCTTTGTTTCCTGCGCGCATTCGCTACAGCGCGCTCGCGATATCGTTTAATATCTCGATCATCATCGCCGGTCTCACCCCCACCGTGGCGGCATGGTTGGTCGAAGCGACCGACAACATCTACATGCCCGCTTATTATCTCATGATTGCCGCAGCCGCGGGGCTTCTCACGACCTTTTTCCTGAGGGAGACGGCCAATCGACCCCTTTATGGAGATACGCCGAACGCATCCAGCCGCAAAGAGGCAAGAGCGCTTCTTGCGGAGCATTATCTATACATCGAGGAAAGCGTCGAAAAGATCGATGAAGCGATGGCGGAGTTGGCCGAGCAGATGCAACTTCTTCAGCAAAAGCGTGACAGGCTCGTGGGCCAACACCCGGAACTGGATTGATAAATTCAGCTTCGAGAGGTCTGCCGCACGATATCAGGCAAGGTACTTCAGGCAATTCGTCGAGCTCAGACGGCTTACTGATAGTCGTCTGCAGCTTCGCAATACGGTCACCCGATCCGAACGCTGTCGGGCCTTCAGTATCAGGATCGACACCTGTTCTCCGCAGTGTTAAGGAGCGCGTTCGACGTCGCTGGCTTTCGAAAGATTGACAGCGAGAGTGCGAAGCCATGAACGTTTTCGCTCAAGAGCTCAACCTTTGTGAAGACGCTGGGGCCTGATGAGGGCAACCATCCGCCACAGCATTGCGCTCGACGCCCCAGAACGCGGCAATGGACGGTCGCTTCAATACTAGCAATTACGACGTAGCGAATTATCTCGCTCAAATCGGCTGACAGTTTGCGTCAACATGCTGTGGCGTTTGCAGAGGATGGGAGCGTTCGAAGTCTCTGAAACGCCGTGAGATCTTTATTCTCAGGCCTTCATCTTCCATTTCCCAACCGAACTTCCAAGCATCGTGCCGAATGGCGCGGTCTCCAATTAAATCGGGACCTAACTTAGCCAACTGCTGTGGGCGACCGTAGGGATTGCCATGCATGGGCACGCCTAACAAGCGAGCTCTCCCACCCGCCTCCTGTAGGTCAATCAATTCATCAATCGTCAAAATTTGCCCCCAAAGTTGGCGAGGCAGATAGCTCGAATACACATCACTTCAAGGTGGACGACAATCGATTTTTCGCCTGGTAACGCTCGTAGGTCAACGCCGCCGCGATAGTTTTGCCAGAGCGGCGGGTTCTGTACGCTAGCGCACAAGAGTTATCGCTGCTTATCTATATTCATTCTTAACTGAAGCATGTCCTTATACCCGTATCAATTTAGGGGAAAGTGCATGTCGTTTGTTTCTCGTTGGGTTTTTCTAGCGGTTGTTCTCTTTTGCGCTCCAGCCCAGGCTGCCAGCAATGACTGGGTTGTCGTCAAGGCCACAAGTCAGGTTAAGGTAACGGTCGACCAATCCACCTGGACCGACGTCCATGTTGGAGATGTCGTTCCAAACAAGGCATGGCTCTCGACAGGGCCTCGCGGGCGACTGCAGCTTACGCGAGGCGTCGAAGCAATCTCATTGCAACCAGGCACACTCGCTTCCATCACAACGTCTGGCTTCTTCTCTCGTAAGACAGAAGTCCTTCAACAGGTAGGTTCGATTGACCTTGAGATTGAAAAGAGGAGCCAGCCTCATACGACTGTTCAGACGCCGTTTCTCGCGGCCGTCGTAAAGGGAACCATATTTCACGTGACGGTCGGCAAGACGAAGGCATCCGTTTCAGTCGATCGGGGACTTGTTGAGGTTACCTCATTTGCGAGCGGCCAGCGGTCCAACATTGGTCCCCGGCAGAGTGCGGCTGTAGATCGCAACAAAGGGATGACGGTGTCGGGCCAAGTCGAGCCATCCATTGTTAGTGTGCCTCGTTCGGCTGCGCGCATTTCGGCAATTGGGCAAGTGAAGCCCGGCGAAGGACCGGTAACCGCCGGCCGTGCTTCGGCAGGTGAAGCCGCGTCTGACAGCAAAAGCAGCAAAGCCGGTGGAAATGGCAATAGCGGCCACAATGGTAGTGGAAACGGCAAGGGAAATAACGGGAACGGAAACGGCAACGGTGGCGGCAACGGGCACGCCGGAGGTGGAAGTGGAAACAGCGGCAACGGCAGCGGCGCCGGCAACGGCCACAACGGCGGTGGAAATGGAAACGGCAACAGCGGCAATGGCAACGGTGGCGGGAACGGTAACGGTAACGGTAACGGAAATGGTGGCGGGAACGGCAACAATAGTGGAGGAAATGGAAACGGCAACAACGGCAACGGACATGGTAACGGGGGCGCGAACGGGAATGGAAACAATGGCAATGGGAACGGCGGCAGGGGCAACAATAAGTGATTGCCAAATCCAAGGCTCTTTGGAGGTCGCTGGGTAGTCGATCTGGGTCCGTCGTCCTTCGACTTGTTCTAATTGCCACCATGTTAGCATTGCCGGTAGTCGCGCCCAGTATGTTTGTGGTGCAGAATTGGAACGACAACATCGTTGCGACACGATCTCAAATGGCTCCCCGTAGTGCCTCCGGGACGATCGCATTCATAGCCATCGATAAAAAGAGCTTGGATGCGCTGGGCGTCTGGCCTTGGCCACGTGGCGTGTACGCCGAACTGATCGACCGGATTTCTGCTGCTGGCGCTGGAGACATTTTCATCGACGTTGACTTCAGCACACCTTCACAGAAGTCTGAAGATGATAAGCTTGCTGCAGGTCTCGACCGAGCTGGTGGAAGTGTCCTTCTCCCAGTTTTTCGCCAGCAAGTCACAGCTAAGGGCTCTGAAACCACTATCACCCGACCGATTGGCTTGCTCGCCGAGAAGTCATGGCCAGTGTTTGCAAATGTTGCCTTGGATTCAGATGGCAATGTTCGTCGCTTCTCGCTTGGCGAGGAAACTGATGCCGTTTCTATTCAATCTGCTGCGGCTACTTTGGCGAAAACAGACAATCATGTCGGGTCGTCTTTGATTGATTTTTCGATACGTCCGGATACCGTTCCGACGTTCTCTTTGTCCGATGTGCTCAACGGTCATGTGGGTGCTGATGCGCTAACAGGGAGGTCGATTGTCGTTGGAGCCTCGGCTACTGAATTAAAGGACATTTTCCCGGTTCCGATTTATGGCGTATTGGCTGGTCCAATGATCCATGTTCTCGCAGCCGAAACTCTGTTGCAAAACAGGCACCTTCGTGCCTTCAACCAAATACCGCTCGAGTTGTTTTTTTCCGCGATGCTGATTGTGGTAGCTCTGACCTGGCGCTCGATCGGCATGGCAAGCGTAGCGATTATGACGGGATCGTTGGGGATACTGATCGAGATCGGCGCGTTTTTTCTCCAGAAAGATTTCGGTTTCATCATTGGAACGGCCGTGTCCTGGCTGATCTTGTCGCTTTCCTTTCTGATGTTCCTGAATGAACGGCTAGATTTCGGGCAAATCCTCCTCGTCGTCGCGAACGTCGAGAGGAGAAATACCCGCCTGTTGATGAAACGGATCATTCAAGACAGTTCCGACGGTGTCATCGCATTTGACAGTCATCTGAAAGTAATCGAAGCCAGCCAGTCTGCCAGGCAGCTATTCGATACAAAACTAGATAGCGATCTTTTCGAGCATGCCGATCCTACCATTGTCGAAGCAGTTCAGGTGCTCATCGATAGACATCGCGCCGACCCTTCAAAAATCCATTCGACAACTGTCGAGTTCTCGATCCAGGTCGGTGCGAAGACCGTTCACCTTGAGGCCGTCGCAACGATTTCTCCGAATGAGCGAACCGACGCTACTCAACATGATGACGGTTTTGCTGGCTGCGTCATTTTAAGAGACGTGACAGCTCGTCGACTATACCATGAGAAGCTTAGATACCTTGCAGAACACGATGAGCTCACTGGCCTTCTCAATCGTCGCGAGTTCGCAGCCCGCCTTGATGTGTCCAAGGAGACCTATCAAATCGCAGTGCTTGACGTCGAGCGATTTTCCGGGGTGTGCGCGACCCTCGGACGGGATACCGGCGACGACGTACTGAGAGCCATAGCCTCGCATTTGCGTTCAGAATTCGGCGACAGCCTCATTGCCCGATTGGCAGGAGATGTTTTCGCAGTCGCTTTAAGTTCCCCGGACCTTCAAGAGGCGCAAGGCGTCGCTTTGAGGCTTCTTGATCTGTTTACGGATCCTATTGCCGTCGGGTTCACTTCGGTACCGGTCAGTATTCGGGTCGGCATCGCACAGGACGTCGATAACAATGCTGAAAGCCGCGTCCGCGAAGCCGAGACCGCTCTGGATTTGGTACGCTCTGTGCCTGGCCGCCAATGGGCGCAATATGATCCCGCTTCGGCCGTTCGCCAAGCGCGAGCGCGGCGTCTAGAAACTGATATGCGAGAGGCTCTCGTGCAGCTTCAGTTCTTCTTGCTGTACCAGCCACAAATCGAGCTCTCAAGCGGTCGGCTGATCGGAGCTGAGGCTCTGATTAGATGGCAGCATCCGGAGTTTGGTTTGATCTCGCCTGTCGAATTCATCCCAATCGCAGAGTCGACAGGACTTATATGCGAAATGGGACGCTGGGCGCTGATTGAAGCATGCACAGCGGCGGCCGATTGGCCGGGAGACGCCACGGTAGCCGTCAACGTGTCTCCTGTTCAGTTTGCACAGTCAGACGTTGAGGAGATTGTTCGAGAAGCTATAGCCGTCTCCGGTTTGGCTGCGTCGCGTCTCTGCCTCGAGTTGACCGAGTCCACGTTTTTGGAGCAAGGCGGGCCAACGATCGAGAAAATGCGCAGATTGCGAGAAACAGGAATTTCCATAGCACTTGACGATTTCGGCACCGGTTACTCGTCAATGAGCTATCTGACCTCCCTTCCCCTTGATAAGCTAAAAATCGACCAGTCTTTCGTTCGGGTCATGAACGCCAATGATGGTGTTCTGGAGATTGTCAAAGCCGTTGTTTCCTTGGCGCATGGGCTGAAGCTCGGTGTCGTGGCGGAGGGAGTGGAAGGCAATGCTGAGGTCGAAACCCTGCAACGGCTCGGATGCGAAACGGGGCAGGGCTATCTCTTCGGCAGGCCACAGCCGGCGCGGGAACTCTTCGAGAAAACCACCACGCTAGCGGCCGTTAGGACGTAACCTTGTCCCGGAGAAGCGATCCGCACTTTCCAATGCAACGCACTTAGTCTTCGCCATCATCACGTTGGGTGGATTAGCACACGTCGTGTCGGCTGATCCCATTGATCCGGCCCGGACGATATGACGGCGGGCGAACTTGCTCTCACAACAAAGGATGGAGACGATGAACGGCTCGCAAGCGTGGCGATTGGAACGGCCAAGGTCGTGAGTACAAGCCCTCTCGCCGCCTACTCGGCAAATAGTCGAGCCATATGCGACCAAAGCCCGTGTCGCCGGCAGGTTCGTCGTGGTTATCTTCATCGCTACGACAGGAGGGCGGGTCATGCCGTCAAGAATCACAGCCGAGGTTCGGCAAGCCCAAAACGGCCTGCAGTGGATGAATTACGATGAGCGGGTCGAATTGGTATCGCGCATTCTGACAGAGTTGCGAGATATCAGGAAGGACGTGCTGGGGCGCATCCGGGTTGACAAAAGGATTTGGCTCGACACGCTCATCGCACGAGTGTCTTCGGAGCTTATCCAGATCGCTGCCATGGGTGATATGGAATTTAAGCTGGTGCTGATTGAATTCGAGAAGCTGCTCGGAGTTTTTGATGCACCAAACCCCGACCCTCACCAATTGTCGCCGACGATCCAGTTGCAATGATCATGCTTGTCCCGACCATAAAAGACCAGCCGGCTGTTGCGCTGATGGCGGAAAACATTGCCATGGCCGAAGGCGATTAGATCGCGGGAATTGCCCCAAGCGCGTCGGGCGGCCGCTGCTGCTTTCAACGTCTCGCCTGCCGCGGTTGTTCGGCTTTAGCAGCGCGGATCGAACGAGTTCGGTAGAGCGGTCCCGATGCAGTCGGCCAGCGGCAGCGGCAAATTGCGCCCGAGCCAAGGTTCCATTATCGCCGAGGTATAGGCGCAATTCCTGGCTGGAAGAACCCATTGAGTACGCGCCAATCTGGTGAGCAAATCGCTAAAGTTTGCCATGTTTTGGTATCCCAAACAGCCGGGGATTGACGCCGGCGTTGCATTGTCTAGGTACGATCCCAGCCGTGCACCCATATCCCGCACTTTTGCAAAGCCGCCCGCATTGTCCACCGCCGCCTGAGCACGCTTATACCGGGAATGGAAGTCAGGCTGCAAATGACGGCATCTTCGCGTGCCAGTTGGACAGCTGGTGTTCAGGTCGCCGATCTTTGTGTCGAATTCTTTCTATTCTGCTCGCAACTCGCCAATCAAATGAAGCCGATGCGGGGACCATACACTTAAGTTCACGAGAGCGCATGGTCGGGCGAGATGCAGCTTCTGCAATCCCTTTAGAGTCCCGGTCAACGTGCTAATGGACCTTGGTAGACGGATGACCCTATGCAGTAAAATCAACCGGACCTCGTGGCCTTGCGCAGCAAGTTGGCGACCCAGATGATGGGCCGCCGCAGCATGCTTCCACGTTCGCTAATCAACCGTGTTTTGAAACCGGAGCAACGACTGTGTCGACATGAACGCGATCTCGACCCTGAGCCTTGGCCTGATACAAAGCACGATCCGCTGCCTCCAGCAGCGCATCCTTACGTGCCTCGCGTTGATTCATGATTGACGCGACACCTACACTAACCGTTACGTGGCCGGTTGGGTTGGATTGATGTACTAGGGACATGCTGCGGACTGCGGCACAGATCAGCTTTCCAACGTTTGACGCCTCGGCAACGGATGCGAATGGAAGGACAACAGCAAACTCTTCACCACCATATCGGGCGACCGTGGCGCCATGAAGACCCGACACCGCCTGGTCAATTGATGATGCTACCTTTTGCAAGGCTTCATCTCCGGCGACGTGGCCATAGCAATCGTTATAGAGTTTGAAGTAGTCGACGTCGATCATCAGCAGCACAAGGTCTGTGTCGCTTACACCCGCCTGGAAAAGCGCTGCGTCAAGCTGTCGATCGAACGCTCGCCGGTTTGGCAATGAAGTCAATTGGTCGGTATTCGCGAGAGATTCCAGCTTCTGGTTGAGCGCTTCCAGCTTCTGGGCAGTTTCCTTCGCTTCTGTTACATCGGCAAAAATGAGCAGGAAGCCCCCAAGTTTGGTCGATTGCGAACGTGTTTCAATCCAGCGGCCGTCTGCAACCTGGAGGAGGCGCACGAGTCCAGGTGTCTTGAGCTGGCTGATGATTTCGTCGATGTCGGTAGCGCCGCTCCCTGCGTCGGGCCGAACTTCTCCACGCTCAACTGAGGCTTGGACGATTGCCCGCAGGGGACTGCCCGGAATTCGGACATCGGCTGTGACCGGGAAAAGCGATTGATACCTAGTGTTACAGAATACCAGGACGTCCTGCGCATCGAACATGGCGAGCCCATCTGCCATGCTGGAAATCGCGTCGGCAAGGTTGCGCCGGGTTTCGGCAAGCCGTAGTTCAAGGTGCTTCTGTATGGTAATCTCGCGATTGTGGGTGATTACGCCAACCATGGCACCCGACGCATCGCGAAGCGGGGCTTTCAGGGTGGACAGCCAGGCTTCCTTGCCATCCGGCCGTACAAATCTTTGTTCGACGGTCAGTGCGGCGTTGCTGGTCAGCTGTCGTCTTTCGTCATTTCTAAATGATGTGGCAACAACCTCAGGATAATAGTCAAAGTCGGTTTTCCCGATCAGGTCGTCGGCCTGGCGAGCACCCATAAGCGCTGCCGTTGCAGAGTTCGCGGCGATGAAACGGCCGTCAAGGTCCTTCGCATTGAGGCAGTCGGGCAGGGCCTCGAAAACGGCTCGATAAATCTGGTTTTGCTCGGCGAGGCGCTGACGCTTGAGCTCTTGCGAAATTGCAAAGCTTGCGAAAAACGTCGACACGAAGAGGATGGAGGAAAAAGGAGCGACCACCTTGCTTATCATCCCAGGCCACGCCGCGTATGGGACCATGACGAAGAAGCCGATAGTGCCGCTGAACACCACGGCAAGCGACAACGGTAAGAGCGGGAGCGCGCGACAGGTCCCTTTACCGCGATAAAATCCGAGGAGCCCTGACGCGACAGCAAGTGAGATATGAGGGAGGGCAACCCAGACCCCGGTTCCACCGTCATGCAGCCTCTTTGTGACGGCAACTATTGTCGGAAACACAACCGCTAAGGGCCCCCCGAAATATGCCGTGACCGCCAGAAGCGTGTAGCGCAGATCAAGGAAGACACCCGGCGTGAATTGAAATTGCACCGACATGACGATCAACGTCGCGCTGGCCATTAACACGCCAAATGCGATCCGCTGTCGTGTCAGGGAAATGGTGTCCATCCAGCTGTGTGCAGCCGTCCAGATCGACGTCGCCAGCGCCACAATTGCCAGGTTTGCAAGAAGTTCATTCCAGGGAAGCATTTTGAGATCTCGGTTGCGGTCGTCACACTAATGGCAATCTCTAAAAAAGCTGTGACTTGCTTAGATGCTTCATGCGAATTTATCCACATGTTGGCGTCGCGTGGAGGTTGCCCCACGTGACAATCATGTCGTCCAGGCCCCCTCACAGTGGTTGAAGATCTTGTCACCGGCCTATTTAATCCGCGTTCATCTAGACATGGGAGCGCCGGATGGAAGCCAAGATCGAGGACTATGCCCTGATTGGAGACTGCGAAACCGCAGCGCTTGTGTCTTGTCACGGATCAATCGATTGGCTTTGCTTTCCTCGGTTCGATTCCCCCGCCTGCTTCGCCGCGCTGCTGGGGAATGAAGAAAACGGCCGCTGGTCGATCAGCCCACGCCAAAAATATCGGACAACGCGTCAGTATCAAAAGGACACCCTCATTCTTGACACGACGTTCGAAACCGACACCGGTGTCGCTGTTGTGCGCGACTTCATGCCGTTGCGAGATGGTGTCAACGACTTGGTCCGCATCGTGGAAGGCAAACGGGGTCGCGTCACGTTCGATCTTGAACTGGTCATTCGGTTCGACTACGGGCGCACGATACCATGGGTGACCCAGGCAGAGGATGGCATCCTCACGGCAATTGCCGGTCCAGACATGCTGATCCTTACCTCCCCCATCGAGCTGCAAGGTCAAGACATGCGCACGCGGGCATTTTTCGACATTTCGGAAGGCGAGCAGCTTGCTTTTACGCTCACCTACCGCTCATCACATCTACCGGTTCCAACGCCACGAAAGATCGAGCAAGCCGCCCGCGACACCTCAAAATTCTGGATCGACTTCGTCAGGAAGTGCCCAGATGTCGGACCTTGGACCGAACAGGTAAAGCGATCGCTGATCACGCTCAAAGCCCTGACGTACGTGCCCACTGGCGGAATTGTCGCAGCCGCAACGACGTCTCTGCCCGAACAGCTGGGAGGTTCCCGCAACTGGGACTATCGCTACTGCTGGCTCCGCGACGCAACGCTGACCCTGCTCGCGTTCATGAAGCTCGGCTACTACGATGAAGCGGCCGCGTGGCGAGATTGGCTGCTGCGTGCTGTCGCGGGCTCACCTGAGCAGATGCAGATCATGTATGGCGTCGCTGGCGAACGAAACCTGCTGGAGTGGGAGGCCACTTGGCTTGAGGGCTACCGCTTATCTCGGCCCATTAGGATCGGGAATGCCGCAGCTCAACAGTTTCAGCTTGATGTCTATGGCGAGGTCGCCGACGCGATGACCCAGGCAGTGAAAGGTGGGCTTCCGCCACATCCACGCGGCAAGACGCTGAACTCCGCCCTCATTCCATTTCTAACCAAAGTATGGCGGGACCCTGACGAGGGTATCTGGGAGGTCCGAGGCGATCGACAGCATTTTACATACTCTAAGGTGATGGCTTGGGTTGCGTTCGATCGTGGGGTTTGGATGGCGACGGAGGCTGGCGACACTGACCGTGCAAAAGAACTGCGCGCCATCGCAGACGAGATCCATCGTGAGGTTTGTGAGAACGCCTACGATGAAAAGATGGGAAGCTTTGTGCAGGCCTACGGTTCGACCACTCTCGACGCCAGTCTCTTGCACATAGGCTTGGTCGGCTTCCTGCCGGAGGATGATCCTCGCTACATTGGCACTGTCGCCGCCATCGAAAGCAAGCTCATGCGCGACGGGCTTGTCCTGCGCTACGAAACCCAGGACGTTGATGATGGATTGCCGCCTGGCGAGGGCGCGTTTCTGGCATGCAGCTTCTGGTTGGTCGATGCGCTAAGTCTGATCGGCCGCGAAGACGACGCCAAAAAGCTCTTCAATCGACTGCTCGAACTTTGCAATGACGTCGGTCTGCTTTCCGAGGAATATGACCCCCAGCACAAGGTGATGCTTGGAAACTTCCCGCAAGCGTTTAGCCATGTGGGCCTGATCAATAGCGCTCTCAACCTTTCTCGTTTGCATGGAGTTGCAGACGAGCGGTCGCGGGGCGCCGAGTGAGTGATCAGATCGCTGCTCCGTGCAATCAACGACGGCTCGCTGCAATTCTACACCGAGCGAAGATGGCGGTGTGGACCCAAAACGCGCGGGCCCTAGGTTAAAAGTCATGCACGCCGAGTTTCTTTAGACGCATTCTCTTGCCCGATAGGATTTCGATGCCCGACATAAATGCCGACACACAATCCAAGCGCATCCTCGCGGTCGATATCGGCGGCAATCACATCAAGATATTGGCGGACGGAATCGAAGAACGGAAGGCAAAGTCTGGGCCAAAGACTTCGGCGAAGGACGCCGTCGCTGCCATTCAGGCACTAGCGCACGGTGTTGACTATGATGTCCTTTCCATTGGCTATCCCGGCCCAGTGAAGGACAATCGGCCGTCGCTGGAACCTGTGAACCTAGGTCCGGGATGGAAAGACTTTGACTTTGAACAAGCCTTCGGCAAACCCGTCAAGATTGTCAACGACGCCTTGATGCAAGCTATCGGCAGTTATGATGGTGGCCGGCTGTTGTTTTTGGGGCTGGGCACCGGGTTGGGCGCAGCGATGGTGATCGAGAACGTCGCTCAGCCGCTTGAGCTTGCACATTTGCCCTATAAAAAGCATGGCTCGTTCGAGGACTATGTGGGCCGCCGAGGTCTCGACGGCAGGGGACACAAGAAATGGAAAGCCTCAGTGTTCGATGTCGTTTCGCGCCTGCAGGCAGCGCTGCTGCCAGATTATGTCGTCATCGGTGGCGGTCAGGTGGACGAACTGGATGAACTGCCGCCGGGCTGCCGTCGTGGGGACAATAGATTGGCCTTTGTCGGAGCCAATCGGCTGTGGACCGATAAGGCGCTGATCATTTAGCCGCCTAACATAGGTTCACCAAGCCATCCACATCGTATCAAAGGAGGTTACCGTGAATATTCGCGCCGCCACCGCGCAAGACGCGCCTGCGATCAGCGAGATGCTCCAGAAGCTTGTCGCCGCTGGAAAGCGGACCGCGCGAGCAGACATCGAATTTGTTCGTGAAAACTATACGGACAACCCGGTTGGCATCCGGTGCTGTCTTGCCGAGGACGATAAAGGCAGTCTTCTTGGGATACAGTCTCTTATCCACGCAACCGAGGGCAACCGGTACGAAACGCCGGTTGGATGGGGCATCATAGGAACGCACGTGTCGCCCGACGCTGCTCGCAGGGGAGTAGGCAGGCGACTGTTCGAATGCAGCCGCGAGGCAGCAATCGAAGCTGGACTGTCCAAGATCGAGGCGTTTATCGGCAAAGATAACATTGTTGCACAATCATACTATGCGCGAATGGGGTTCGAAACCTTGCGTCACACAGACACTGCGGTGTGCAAAGTTTGGACAAGAGAGAGCTGAATGCGCTGTAAGCGCTTCGTATAGACCCAACCTCGGGCCGGTTTGATGTTCCTCATTAGGCATGCGAGGTAGCGTTCGGTTGTACGCAGGGATGGCGTTAGTGGGGCAATGTCAAAGCATGGCAAAGGGAGAGACATCCTAGAACACCAAATGCTGAGCGACCCATCGTGTAGCGCAATGACGGCGGGCTATTCGAGGTCTGCATCGATCCGTTCGATCAGTCCCGTGCTGTCCAATCTGACATCAAGTCGTCCGACCTCGTGACCGAAGTCGCCTGTGAAATCGACTCGAAGGCGCGCGCTGCGTGGGCCGAACGCCTCCACCGTCAGGAGACGTGTCACTGTCTTGTATTCCACGAAGAACCGCTCGACGTAGTCGCGGATGCCGTCGTGCCCGTCGAAACGTTCTCCGGTGGACGGGTCGTCGATCACCGCGTCCGGAGTGAACAAAGCCGTCACCGCGTCGGTATCGAAAGCGTTCGTCGCATTGATCAGACGTGCGGCCACGGCGTGGAAGTCAGCCTTTTGCTCCATCATCGTCACCTTTCGTGCTGCCAGCTCTTGAAGACAAACTCTAGTGTTGCCAACAAGATCGCGCACCTGCGATGCAAAGTAGCGCGGGTCATAGTGACGCGGCGATCCCGGCGCGTGAATCGACATGGCGCCCGCGGCAATCGCCGCGTCGTAGGCGGCGGCAACAGACGCTTCTGAGCTCGCGACAAAGCCGACATGAACCGCCCTAGGCGAGGGTTCGCCTTGCCGCAGCCGAAAGAACATCCGTCCGCTTGCGCCGAAGCCTTTAAGGTCGCAATGGCCGACGGGGCCGTCCTTTCCATCGTAGTCGTGCCGCTCGGTGATCCCGATCGGCCGAAGGCTTCTGGAATAGAACTTGATGGAGCGTTCCGTATCCAGAACCGTCAGAAAGATATGATCAAGCATCGCTGTTTTCCTTTAGATCACGTAGCCGCCGGAAACTTCGATGTCCTGTGCGTTGATCCAGCAGTTCTCGTCAGCGAGGAGACTGGCGACCACACTCCCAACCTCGTCGGGCTCGCCCACGCGACCCAGCGACGCCATAGCCGCAAGCTTTGCTTCGAATTCCTCGTTCAATCCGCCACCAAGGTCTGTTCGGATCGGCCCTGGAGAAACGGAGTTCGACCGGATCTGTCGTCCGCCGAGTTCCTTGGCCAGGTATCGGGTCATCACCGCGAGGCCGCCTTTGAAGGACGCGTATGGAGCCACTCCGGCGAAAGCGACGCGGGTGGTCGCGCTCGTCATGTTCACGATGTGCCCGCCATCGGCCATCAGAGGCAGAAGCGTTTGCGTCAGGAAGAACGGTCCCTTGAGGTGGACATTGAACAGACCATCGAACTGGTCCTCGGTCACGTCAGCGAGGGGCGTGAACAGTCCATATCCCGCATTGTTGACCAGGAAGTCAAAGTCGCCGCGGCCGAACCTCGCTTGGAGCACTTTCTCTACGTTTTTGCGGAAGACCGCGAACGAATGGATCTGCGAGACATCCAGGTTTAGGGCGACCGCAAGGCCGCCGAGCTCATTTACAGAAGCGACGACGTCGTCCGCGGCCTCACGATTACTGTTGTAGGTCAGGATGACGCCCATACCCTTCGCTGCGCACATTCGCGCCGTGGCGGCGCCGATCCCGCGGCTCCCGCCGGTGACAATAACGATCTTCATGACAAGTCTCCAATGTCGGATGTGGATGACGATTTGATATCCGCGGCAGCCGCGCAGCGCTCACCCGATCCTCCTCGATCATTGCCTATTTCTGCTTTCCTCTTGCTCCATCTTTCGGCGCGTGCAATCGTCCCTCCGATGGAACAACAGCTTGAAGAGCTCCGACATCTGGCTGCGCGAGCGGAGAACCGCCGAACCGAAACCGGGATACCCCGAGTGGCGATGGTGCAAGGAGAGATCCCGGAGCATCAATTAGCCGCCGTCTACGAACCGATGGTCAATCTGATCCTGACGGGATCGAAGTCCATGACGGTTGGCGACCGGACATTTCACTACGATCCGGCCACCTATTTCGTCATGTCGGTCGACCTGCCGGCCGTGGGCTCGGTCCATCCGGATGAACGTGGCCGACCATACCTCGCGATCAGTCTCACGCTCGATCCGGCCATCGTTGCGAACCTGATCGCTGACCTGCCAACGACTGCCGGCGGAACCCTCTACAGCTCGGGATTTTCGGTGGCTCCAATAACTCCCGAGCTGCTCGATGCCTGGGTGCGCATGCTTCGTTTGATTGACCGTCCTGACGATGTCGCCGCCCTGGCACCTGCCTACGAGCGCGAAATCCTGTTCCGTGTTCTGCGCGGGCCACTCGGCTGGATGCTTCGCGACATTGCGATGCCGGAGACGCCTCTCGCACGCGTCGGCGGCGCTATTCGGTGGATCCGGGAAAACTTCGCGAAGCCTCTCCGCGTCGAGGAACTGGAGGAGATGACCGCACTTAGCGTGTCCGCGTTCCATCGCCACTTCAAAGCGGTAACAGCGCTCAGTCCTATCCAGTACCAGAAGCACGTTCGTCTCCTGCATGCGCGTTCCCTGCTGCTATCAGGGGAAGGCACCGCGACATCTGTGGCTTTCGGCGTCGGGTATGAAAGCCCCAATCAGTTCAGTCGGGAATATGCTAGGCAGTTTGGCCTGCCGCCGCTCAAGGACGCCGCAAGACTGCGGGTGCGGGCAGTCTAACACTGGGCGGCATGGGGCGGGTGGCGAGCCGCCGCCCGTGACACGAATTGTCTCGCAGCCTTCTCAAAAGTGTCCGACGGCCGAACGGATTGTGCGCGGGCGGCTGCGACGTTGATCGCGAGATCGTTCAGCACGTATGGCGGCGTTGAATTTCAGAGATTGTTCGACCCACAAATCCGAACCGGCGACACAGACCGCCAAGCTCCTTAATCTATGGTCCTCGCTTATGAGCGCCTCACTTGAAGTGCGACGGCGATGGCGCTGACCAGCCCGCCGACCGAGGCTACCGCGAGCCATCCGGCGTTGGTCCAGACAGCAATGGCCACGGCCGATCCGATCGCGCCGCCAAGAAACATGGAGCCCATCAGGACCGTGTTGAGACGGGCACGCGCGTTCGGGTTTAGGGCATAGACCAGCGATTGGTTCGATACCAACGCGCTCTGCATTCCGAAGTCCAAGGCAATGACCCCAATGACGAGGCCGGGGATAGTCGGAGACGCCGCAAATAGCGCCCACGACATCAGGGCGATGATGGCGCCGAGCCGCACCACGATTGCCGGACCTCTGGCGTCGGCGACATGGCCGGCGATCGGAGCGGCGACCACGCCGACGGCACCAACGATGCCAAAGAGGCCTGCGACCTCGGCTCCGAGTCCGAGATCAGGCTTAGCAAGGCGAAATGGCAGCGCAGTCCAGAAGGCTGAGAAACCGGCAAATATCAGCGCCTGAGTCACGGCCGCCCGCCGCAGTTCCGCAAGTTCCTTCCACAGCGTGCCGATCGACGATATCAGCGACCGGTACCGCATCGATGTCGAGGCAGGAACATAGGGCAAAATGCCCCACATGCTCGCCGCGCCGATAAGGGCGACCGCGACCGCGATCATATACATTTCCCGCCAACCCAGGGTGGTGCCGACGTAGCCCGCGACCGTTCGGCTCAAGAGGATACCCCCGAGCACGCCGGACAACAGGGTTCCGACTGTCGCGCCGCGTTTCGCGGGTGTCGCGAGGTGAACCGCGAACGGGATGATCTGCTGAGCGACCGTCGATGAAATTCCGACGAGAGCAGAGAATACCACGACCATCACCGTGTTGCCGGCATAGGCGACACCAAGAAGAGCGATGGCAAGGATGATGAATTGGCCGACGATCAGGCGCTTGCGCTCGACGATATCTCCCAGGGGGACCAGCAGGAACAGCCCCAAGGCATAGCCGAGTTGCGTAACCGGCGAGATCAGTGTTGCGGCAAGCGGCAGATCCTTTCCGATCAATTCCAGCATCGGCTGATTGTAGTAAATGTTGGCAACCGCCGCGCCGGCACCGAGCGCCATTGCGAAGGTAAGAGGCGTCGTCATTTTCGGCAACGCCGTCGGTTGATAATGGATGGTCATGTCGACGTCCTCATTGTTGATGGGCGAGAATATCAGGCTGACGTGCTTGTTCTGCAATTGAAGACAATGCACAATGTTCGTACGTTTTTGAACGGGGTCTGGTATGGAATGGAGTGATGTCAGGATTTTCCTCGCTGTTGCCAGAGAGGGAACGCTAGGAGCGGCCGGCCGCTCCCTCAAGCTCAGCCACCCGACGATCAGCCGGCGTTTGCGAGCGATGGAGGATGCGACGGGGCAGACGCTTTTTCAGCGAACCAGCGATGGTTACGTTCTGACCGAGGAAGGCTCTGCAGTGCTATCGATCGCCGAGCATATGGAAGAGAGTGCATTGGCCATTCAAAGGCGGCTGGCAGGAGATGTCCAGAAGCTCGAGGGAACCCTTCGAATCTCCTCTCCAGACTGGTTCGGAGCCTGGGTCCTTCCGCCCGTTGTCGCCGCGTTCGTGAAGATGTACCCTCATGTCGACACTGAAATTCTGACCGGGACTAGGCTCTTCAGTCTCGCGCAGCGGGAGGCCGATGTCTCGTTCCGCATCTCGCCGTTTACAGAAGCCGACGTCGTACAGCGCAAGCTCATCGAGATGCCCTACGGCGTTTATGCTGCGGCGGATATAACTCCACCCCGGGTCGGCGAGGGCCAGGGATGTGCTCTTGTAACCATGGACACATCCCTAGGCGCCTTTCCCGATATCGACTGGCTTAAATCGAAGCTTCCACAAGCCAAGGTTATCGTCAAATCGAACAACCGAAACGTCCAGGCGCAAATGAGCAGTGCCGGTGTCGGCATCGCCGTTCTGCCGCGGCCGGTCGGAGACAAACAGCCAAATCTGCAGCGACTGGATCTGGGCGAAGACCCGCCAAGCCGCGATATCTGGATGGGCTATCATCGCGATATTCGGCGCTCAGGACGTCTCAGGGCATTTGTCGAACTCGCGGTGAGCCTCCTCTCTGGAGTACGTTGAATTCAGCTGCATTCGTGAACGTGATACGGACTGCTTTCCTCACAAATTTTCTTGATGTCGTTCACCGAATGTCTCCTTCAACACGGCGGCCGCCTGAGCCACGGCACCTCGCGCAGCAGGGGTCTCCGCAAGCGGTCCCAGGACTGCAAAACCATGAATGGTGCCTAGAAAGCGGACGGCGTTCACTCTTACTCCCGCCTGCATCAGCTTTCGTGCAAACTCTTCGCCTTCATCCCTAGCGATATCGTTCTCGGCAGTCATGACGAGCGTTGGAGGCATTCCCTCCAGTTCCCTGATCCGGGCCTCCGTCGGTGAGGGAAGTGCGGCATCTGCTTGGTCACCCAGTTCTTTCAGGATCTGCGACATGAGTTGGCCTGTCATCCATGGTCCTTCGGAAAAGGCTTCATGGGAGGCGGTCTCGATGTGGTTGGAGAATATCGGGTTGAACAGAATTTGAAGCGCGATTGCGGGATCGGGACGGTCCTTGGCGACCATCGAAACGACTGCGGCGACTTTCGCTCCGATACCATCTCCTGCCACCGCCAACCGCGAGCCATCGAGCCCAAGTGAGCGGCCATTATGCTGGATCCCCGAGAGCGTTGAAAGGGCGCACGCCACCCTTGCCGATAACTGCCCCTGGCTCGCGTCAAGGCAGAAAATCGCGATACGGCTGGCAACGGCCAAGTCGAGGCACAAACGCGTCGCGTTCATGGGGCCGCGATCTCCTGTTCTTGACGCGCATAAAAAGACAAGGACCGGGCTCGGTGACCCTGCACCTTCCGGAAGAACCAGGCTGCCGCGGATGCGGTTTGGCGGGAATTCGACGTCGATGTCGATCACCCGGGCTGCGGCATTGTGGGGGGCATCGGTAGCGGACGTGCGCTCTCTCAATTCCTTGATGCTCCTCGCCGGCCCTTGAAAGCGGTCGAGGAATTCTTGGGTCAGGGTCTCGAGCACGGGATTGGCCGAGGCAGGCGTGATATGAACCGGCATTGTCTGATGGCTTTCTTGAAGAGCTTGGGAAATCATTGCGCGTAGGCTCGGCGGCGGCGGAAGCTGCTCGGGGTCTCCCCGGTCGCTTGCCGAAAGAGCCGGGAGAGGTGAGCCTGGTCGGCCATGCCGCACTCAAGCGCGATCTGGACAAGCGGCTCGCCGCTCTCGATCAGCAGCTTCTTGGCGCGATCAATGCGCCTGCCCTGAACGTATCGATGCGGCGGCACACCAAAGCTTTGGCGAAACGACTTCGAGAAGTGGCTGACGCTCAGGCGGCACAAAGCCGCAAGATCTTCGCAGCGGATAGACGATGACAGATGCTCTTCAACGAACTGGCTGACGCGCTTCATTTGCCAGGGTGCGAGACCGCCGGTAAATTCCGGATTCGGTTCGTTGCGGAGCAACGCACGCGCCTTGTCGAGGTAGACCCTGACGGCGTCGACGTCGCGATCCACCTCGAAACCGGCCTGATCGAGGAGTTCGGTCAGGGTTGATGCGATGCTTGCGGGCAAATCCTTGACGGCTACCGGTGAGATCGGACCGGCTTCGGTAACGCGATAGAGAGACATCGGAAGTTCCTTTCGGCGGGTTGAGGCCAATAATCGGTTGTTGATGACCAACATTTACCGCCGACAAGGCCCGGACCGTGACTTAAGCTTTGTGAAGAGTTGCAAACGAGATTAAGGGGCGCTTTGCGCAACCGCCTGCACAGTCGTTTTGCGCAAGAAAAGTAATTGCTTCCAAGGACGCCGAGCTTCCCGGTTGATAAGATGATGACCGGAAGCGCCTCGATTTATGAACGATCATGCAAGATAGCACCTCCTACACGTTCGACCGGTTCACACTCTCGATTGGGCAAAGGTCGCTATTTTCCAATGGAGAGCCTGTTCGTCTGGGCGCTCGAGCGCTCGAGCTGCTTATTCTGCTAGTGGAGCGGGCGGGAGAGCTGGTCACCAAGGATCAGTTGATGCAGAGAGCATGGCCGGACGCCACCGTCGATGAGAACGCCATGCGTGTCCATCTTTCCGCTTTGCGCAAAAGCCTGGGCGAGACAGCGGATGGCGCCAGCTTCATCCAGAACGAGACCGGGCGCGGCTACAGGTGGGTCGTTCCCGTGGTGGTGACTGGAGCGGGCGGCCAAAGGGCGGCGGTCGATGCAAAGCCCCTTTCCCAATTTCTTCCAGCAAACCTTGGCCAGGTAATCGGCCGTGACGAGGTCATCCAGGGACTGGCGGAACTCTTTCCCGAAAAGCGGCTCGTCACGGTCGCCGGTCCGGGGGGCATCGGAAAGACGACAGTTGCGCTCGCGGTTGCTCACAGGGTGGCCGCCGATCAGGGTATCGCCGGGTGCTTCGTTGATCTTGCGCCGCTTTCGAGTGGAAGCCTGGTGGTGTCAGCGCTGGCCAGTCAACTGGGTCTGGCTGTGGCGGGACTGGCAGAGCAGGGGATCGTTGCAGCCCTGGCGTCGCGGGCCATCCTCATCGTCTTCGATAATTGCGAACATGTTGTCGATGCGGTCGCGCAGCTGGCTGAAACAATTCTGCAGTCGGCCCCCGACGCCAGCATCCTGATCACCAGCCGCGAACCTCTGCGGGCGGCGGGAGAATCGATCTTCCGCCTTCAGACCCTGGCGATCCCCGCTCGTCAGCCGGACATGACGGCAGCCGAGGCGTTGGAGTTTTCCGCAGTCCAGCTTTTCTGCGCGAAGGCGAAAGCGAGTTCGAGCAGTTTCGAATTTCAAGATGGGGATCTCTCCGCGGTACTCGATATCTGCGAACGGCTGGACGGCATCCCGCTCGCGCTGGAAATGGCGGCGTCCCGAATGGATCTCCTCGACGTCCATGCGATGGCAAAGCGTCTCGACGACCGTTTTTCCGTTCTGACGAAGGGGCGGCGAACGGCAATGCCACGCCAGCAGACGCTGCGCGCCACGCTCGACTGGAGCCATGATCTTCTGTCTGAAAGGGAGAAGGCTATCTTCCGGCGGCTGTCGGTATTCCGCTCCTCGTTCGAGCTCGATGCAGCCTTAGCAGCGTGCTCGAGCGCTGAGGTCGAAGAATTTGCCGTCTTTGATGCACTGACGGCACTTGTCGACAAATCTCTCGTGACGATGGACCGGCGCGATCGTTCGTCACTCTACCGTCTGCTGGATACGACCCGATTTTACGCGGCCGAGAAGCTTGGCAAGGGGACGGAATTCGACGAGGTGATGCAAAGACACGCGCAACATTGCCTCAAGCTCTTCGCTTCGGAGGTAACGACATGGGACGGGAAGAACCCGGGCCAATGGCTCGCCGCTAACAGCTGGCGGGTCGATGATCTTCGCGCCCTATTCGATTGGGCATTCACAACAGGGGACAAGCAACTCGGCGTGGAACTGATCATTGCTTCTGCATCGCTCTGGTTCCATCTCTCGCTTCCCTCTGAATATCTGGCGATCGCTCGTAGCGCCATGAGTGCTATTGCGGGGACAGAGCTGGTCGGTTCGGTCGCGGAGTTCGAGCTTCAGGCGACATATGGTCATGCACTGTGGCACACGGTGGGTCCGACGGAAGATATGAACGACGCGTTTTTGCGGGCGGGAGCGATAGCCGGCCAGCTCGACCTTCCATCCCACAAGCTGAGAGCCGAATGGGGGCTGTGGGCCCGTGCAATCCTGTTCGGCAACTACGGGGAAAGCCTTGTCCTTGCGGAACGTTTCAAGCAGCCCGCTTATGCGACCGGGGAGCTTGCGAACATCCAGACCGCCGACCATATGCTTGCACTCTCCCATCATTTCATCGGCAACCAGCCGCAAGCGCTGGAGTTGTTGATGAAGGTGATTGCGGGTGACGATGCTCCCGTCCGCGCCAACCACACCAACCATGCCCAAGTTGACGGGAAGACGGCGGTGCTGGCATTGCTCATGCGCATTACATGGCTGCAGGGCGATGCGGATGCCGCACTCTCCCATGCAAAAGACTGTGCCGCCGACGTCCTCACGCTCGATCACGACTTGTCTATCTGCTACGGTCTTGCCATCGGATGCATTCCCGTGGCCCTGTGGTGCGGCGAGTTGGCCCTTGCGAAAGAATGCAACGGCCATCTGATGAGCCGCACGACCAGAAGAGGACTGCGTCATTGGCAGGTCTGGGCCGAGGGTTTCGCCGCTATCCTGGAAGGCAAGACGGTATTTCCCCGGGACGCCACCGCGATGCAGGCGGAAGTGTTCGCGGCAATAAGCCCGGATGCCTATAGCGACGACCTTATCGTCAGGCATCACACGGAAGGGAGCCTGTGGTGCGGGCCGGAATTGCTGCGCATTGCAGCACTCCGATCGGCGGAGCATCCGGGCAAGGGGATTGAAGACGCTCTCGGGGTTGCCTGTGGGATCGCAGAGCGGCAGGGCGCAACGGCTTGGGTGACACGAATTGAGGTCTCGCTGCGGGAAGCGGTTGCATTGGAATAATTTTGGCTTTCACCCGTTGCAGGATCAGAACGGAAATGCGTACGCTTCAGAATTCATAACGGGTGCTCGCAGTTCATGTCCCATAGATGAAACCTGAACTGCGATCAGGCTGTGTTGTCCAAGCTGACTAAACGTTCTCGATCCTTAGGACTTTCGCTGTAGCCGCCCTGGATGTCCGACAGGCATCGGCGTCTACCTTCAGGTCGATCCCGTATGTCGGGATCATCCGTTTCAACGATGAAAGCCACGCATCCTCTGTTATTTTGTCGCCGAAGCAGGTTTCCAGCACACGTAGTGCAATGAAGGCGGCAGTCGAGGCGCCCGGCGACGCGCCCAGCAGCGCCACAAGCGACTTGTCGGCGGCAGGCACAAGCTCGGTGCCAAATTCCAGAATGCCGACCCGATCGCTGTCCGGTTTGATGATCTGGACGCGTTGCCCAGCGACTGCCTCTTTCCAGTCCCCTCTCTTGGCCTGCGGAAAGAATTCCTGAAGCATGCTGAACTGATGTGATGAGCTCTGCAGCACCTGACCGATCAGATACTCCGTCAGATCGATATTGTCCTTGGCCACCTCGAGAAGAGGCAGAATATTGTCATGGGTGATGGAGTGGAAGAGATCAGTCAGGGAGCCGTGCTTGAGAAACTTGGATGAGAAGCCGGCATAGGGACCGAAGAGCAGAGATTTACGTCCCGCAATGATCCTAGTGTCCAGATGAGGAATCGACATTGGGGGCGAGCCGCTGGCCGCCTTGCCATAGACCTTTGCATGATGCCGCTCGCTGACCTCGTCGACATCGCAGCGCAGCCATATGCCACTGACGGGAAAGCCTCCATAACCTCGACCTTCGGGGATCTGCGACATCTGAAGGAGATCGAGTGATGCTCCTCCCGCTCCAATGAAGACGAACTTTGCCGAAACCTCCTGGCGCGTGCCGTCGAACGTATCCTCGACCAAGATCCGCCATCGGCCGCCTTCCTCGCGGTTTAAGCCGACGACCTGCCGATTGTAGTGGATACCGAAACCCGACTGTCCGGTCAGCTGCGCAAAAAGCAGGTGGGTCAGGGCGCCATAGTCAACGTCGGTGCCCGTTATGATACGTGTGGCCGCAACAGCCTCATTCGACTTGCGACCTTCCATGATCAGGGGTGCCCATTCCGCGATCTTTGCCGGATCCTCGGTAAATTCCATGCCGTGGTAGCAGTGATGCGCGGACATTTGCCTGTAGCGCTCACGCAGAAACGCAACATTCTCCGCCCCCCTTACGAAACTCATGTGGGGGCAGGGGTGCAGAAAGGCGCGTGGGTCGGGTATGGCCCCTTTCTTCACCAGATAGGACCAAAGCTGCCGGGAGATGTCGAATTCGGTGTTAACCTCCAACGCCTTCGATATGTCCACGCTGCCATCGGCGCGCTGGGGTGTGTAATTCAGTTCGCAGTTTGCCGCGTGGCCGGTGCCGGCATTATTCCAGGCCTGGGAGCTTTCCTGTCCGCAGTCATTCAGCCTTTCGTAGACTGCGACCGTCAATGAGGGATCGAGTTCCTTCAGCACCGTGGCCAGTGTAGCACTCATGATGCCAGCACCAATGAGAACAATGTCAGGATTTTCGTTAGTCTCGAACGCCATTTTTCGTTCCCCTTAAGCTTTCGTCGGAATAAAGCGAAGATCAGCGGTTTCGTCATAGACCACATAGGCCCGCCGCCATGGCTCGGAGCCAATCAGTCGCCACTTGTGGCCTGAACCGCTATTATCCTGTGCAAGAAGTACATCGCCTGGGCGGAGAGTGAACGTCTCCCCGGATTTGGTTTCAAATTCGAGAGTACCAGACAATGTGAGGACAAAGCGCGGAACGGGATCCTGGTGCCATTCGAACGAGCCACCGGACGCGGTTTCACGAAACGAGATGTTTTTGGCTGCTACGGCTTGCCCGATGAAGTCGCCACGCTCTCCTCCGGAGAGGTCGAACGTGCCTTCCTCAAAAACGGAATTTCCGTCGGCCGCAGTCCACATTCTGACGCATCTGATCATTGTTCTCATCCCTTTCTTCAAGCGCCGGCCAGACCCTGGCCGACCATTTCGAGAGGCTTGATGGTTTTGTCGAAAAGCGCTGCATCGACCTTGCCGGAAGCGAGAGCCGCCTCGCGAAGGGTCGTGCCGTCGGCAATTGCCTTTTCAGCGATATGTGCGGCGTTCTGATATCCGATGACGGGCGAAAGAGCGGTGACCAGCATGACGCTGCCCTCGACATAACCGTTGATCCTTTCTCGGTTGAGCTCCGTGCCGTCCACCGAAAACTCTCGGAATCTGTCGCAACCGTCAGCAAGTATCCGAGCCGAGTGCAGGAAATTACTGATGATCACCGGACGCATCGCATTCAGTTCGAAATTTCCCTGGCTGCCAGCGAATGCAACCGCGGTATCGTTGCCCATCACCTGGATCGATATCATCACGATTGCTTCACACTGTGTGGGGTTCACTTTTCCCGGCATGATGGACGACCCGGGCTCGTTCGATGGCAAAAGCAGTTCTCCGAAACCACAGCGTGGCCCCGAGGCAAGCCATCGCATATCGTTGGCGATCTTGATTAAAGCGACCGCAAGGCTACGCATGGCCGCATGGGATCGCACGATCGCGTCAAGAGATCCCTGAGCCGTGAATTTGTTCGGGGCCGTTACGAAAGGCTTGCCGGTGAGTTCGGCGATTTTTGCGGCGACCTCACGGGAAAAGCCTTTAGGGGCATTGAGGCCGGTACCGACTGCGGTTCCCCCGACCGCAAGTTGATAAAGACCTTCTCGGCTTGCCTTGATCGAGGAGACGGCGTCGCGGATCTGGCCGGCCCAGCCGTACCACTCCTGACCGACAGTCAGGGGAACGGCATCTTCGAGATGGGTTCTGCCTATCTTGACGACATCCATCCAGTCTTGCGCCTTGCGCTCTATGGTGTCGGCAAGTTTTTCAATTGATGGCAGCAGCATTCTGTCGATCGCGTCGACCGCCGCAATGTTCATCGCTGTCGGAAATGTGTCGTTGGAGGATTGCCCCATATTCACATCATCATTGGGACCGACCGGCTTTTGCGAACCGAGAACGCCGCCCAGAAGCTGGATGGCTCTGTTCGATATGACTTCATTCACGTTCATATTCGACTGGGTCCCGGAGCCGGTTTGCCAGACGTAAAGCGGGTAATGATCATCGAGTGCGCCTGCAATGGTTTCGTCGGCGGCGCGCACAATAGCATCGCGCTTCCAGTTCGGAAGCCTGCCTGCCTCGGCATTGACGAGCGCGCACGCCTTCTTCACGTAGCCATAGGCGTGGTATACGAGCTTCGGCATACGATCGTCGCCAATATCGAAATGACCGAGCGACCTCTGCGTCTGCGCACCCCAATAGCGATCCGCGGGAACCGGAACGTCGCCCATCGAGTCAAATTCGACACGTTCGCCGCTTGCATCAATGCCAATCGGGGCATCGTTCATCGCCAAGTTGTCTTCATTTGTTTCAGTCATGCTGTCTCCCTTCAATGGGTGCTGTGTGTGTTTTCGCCCGATCCGGCCAAAGAAAGCGCGATGCCGATGCCGATAGCCGTCGTCGTGACCATCGTGGTGATTGCCAGTGCGATCGTGGTTGAAACAAGAAGGGGCGACGCGGCCGATCCCTGTGTCATGATAGCCAGCCCTCCGATCCCGGCACGAAAACCGTATGATCCAGGGATCAACGCAACCACACCCGGAAAGGCGAAAGTCACTGCCGGAGCGCGATAGACACGGGCAGCGAGACGCGCTATCGCGCCTGCTGCAAAGGCGCCGACAAAGGAGGCCATAGGCAATGTCATACCCGCTTGCTCCAGTGATGTGCGAAGCGCGTGACTTGCCATCCCCGCAGCGATGCAGAACCCAACCGCGCGGGGAGAAACGTTAAAGGTTATGGCGAAACCTGCCGCCGCCAAACCTGCGAAAAGCAGATCGGGGAGGGGAGACAGGGAACCAGGCCCCTGGTCGATTGGAAGCATTGCGCCACTGAGGGAACCGACCGCGTAAAGGGCAAAGGCGATCGTCAGTACACTGGCCGCCCCTGTTGCCAGTCGCGTTACACCGTTTGCGGCATTGCCAGAGCTGATCTCACGGATGCCGTTTATCAGCGGAACGCCCGGCACGAGGATCATCCCCGCGGCCGTCAGTGCAAGAACGGGAGAGGCGTGCGGGACTAGTTTCAAGACGAGAATGGCCGTTAAGCCGCTGATCCCTGCGACGATAAACACGCTCATTAACGGATTGTCGGAGAATTGCGCGAAAATTTTTCTGAGGGCCCCACTGAGAATTCCCGCGACAAACGCGGCCGCTACGACAGACCATTCTGCTCCGAGAAGTTTGGCCAACGATGCGCTGGTAAACCCAACGCCAATGATGGCGTTGAGAGCGGAGTATCCTTGAGGCGAAAGCTCTATCGCGTCGAGACGTTGCTCGATGATGTCAGCATCCTTCAAACCACCCTTAATGTCGTCAATAAGTGTCTCCACAGCGGCAAGCCGCTCCATGTTAACTGAAGGCACCGAAAATTCCGGGCCGAGCTTTGTCACAAACCTATCCGTCGTTCCGACCGTGGCAAGAATAGCCTCAGGCGTGACCAGCACATGCACCTCCTGTCCCAGCCCTTGGGCAACACCGCTCACGCCCGTTAAGACATGTTGGGTGTCTGCGCCGCTGAGGAACAAGAGACGTCCCACACGCGATGCTAGATGTACGGACCGTTCGGCAGAAATTGAATGTGGGTCGATCGCAAGAGCCATATCGCCTTGACCTTCGTCATCCTAAGGCTGTGGATTTGAACGCGCTGTCCGTGATTAAGCCTGTCTTCGTGCAAGATGATTCATCTCGTCTGCGGAGCAATCTGGTGACCGGTGACCAGACGGAGCCTGTTCAACATAGACTTCAGCCTTGCCTTGATGCAGTCGACCATATCTCATGGTTCCCGTGCTAGTTGAAGAGAAGCTAGCATGGTCAGAAATCTGAGGACTTGTCGAAATCCACTGTGATTGGACGATCCTGAGATATCCATTTGGCCGGCGGAGCGGCAGCAGCCAATTCGTCCAACTACCGTAGATGCATGCAAGCTGAAGCGGATGGTCAGAGCTACGGTGATCGAGGCTCCGGTAAAGCAGAGGACGTCTCTTGGAAGAACAGGCTCAAGGCCGAACTTGGCCATCTATGACTATCAACGTCAATGGTGCGGATCATATCGTCACCGGTCCTCCAGATATGCCGCTGTTGTGGGCGATACGGGACCATCTAGGTCTCACGGGGACAAAGTTCGGATGCGGCATCGGCCAATGCGGGGCGTGCACGGTCCATATCGACGGCCGACCCGTGCGGTCTTGCGTCTTGCCTATCGGTGAACTTGAAGGGCAGGTCACGACGATAGAGGTCATTGGCGAGACTGAGGTCGGCAAGCGTGTGCAATTGGCCTGGTTGGAGCTTGAGGTCGCGCAATGCGGGTATTGCCAGTCAGGGCAAATCATGGCGGCAGCCGCGCTTCTGGCGCGCACGACAAAGCCGAGTGATACCGACATTGATGAGGCGATGGCAGGAAACATCTGTCGCTGCTGTACCTATGTGCGGATCCGCGAAGCATTGAGGACAGTATGATGAGCAAGCGACCGTCGGCCTATGCAGATGGATTGAGCCGTCGCGCCTTTCTGGCAGGCGCCGGGTTGGTTGTCGGCTTCTCTCTGGTTAAGGCGGCCCGAGCGAATGAGGCAGACGACCTCAAGGCAATCGGTGCCTATGATGCCGCCGGCACGGGTTTCAAAGGATTTACTCGTGACGGCTTCATCCGGATCGGCGTAGACGGAACAATCGTGCTCGTCGTTCCGAGCGTGGAGATGGGCCAGGGCATTGCCACGGCCGAGGCAATGATGATTGCTGAGGAGCTGGAAGTGCAGCTGGATCAGGTCAAGGTTGAGATGTCCCCTCCCGACCCGACGGCGTACAATCAGGCGCTGTTGAAAGGTCAAGTTACCGGTGGATCGACTTCGACCCGCGCGTTCTTTACACCGCTGCGGAAAGCCGGTGCCGCTGCAAGAGAAATGCTCGTGGCGGCCGCTGCGGCTGAATGGGAGGTCAACCCGTTTGACTGTCGCGCTGAACTTGGGGTGGTGTACCACGACGCGAGCGGGCGAAATGCGAAATATGCGGAGTTGGCATTGGCCGCCGGCCGTCAGTCGGTTCCGGCCGATGTGAAGCTGAAGCCGGTTGAAGAATTCAAGCTGATCGGTAGATCGCTCAAACGCGTCGATACGCCCTCAAAGGTCAACGGTAAAACCAAATACGGCATCGATACCTATGTAGAAGGAATGCGTTATGCCGCCTTGGCAATGGCGCCCACCATTGGCGGTAAGGTCAGGTCCATCGCCGAAGAAACGGTGCGCCAGATGGATGGCATCGTTGACGTCTTGCGGATCGATAATGCTGTCGCTGTCGTTGCCACAAGCTATTGGATTGCAAAAAAAGCACTCGACCAGATCGATATCGATTGGGATGCCGGGCCGAATGCTGGGCTGTCCACAGAAGCCATCCTCAATGATCTGAGAAGCGCGACAGGTACGCCGCTGATAGGGAGCGCGAAGGGCGACGCCGACGCTGCTATTGCTTCCGCGCCCGTACGTGTGGATGCATCCTACGAGCTTCCATATCTGGCCCACGCCTCACTTGAACCCATCAATACGACGATCCACGTTCGCGCCGATAGTTGTGATATTTGGGTCGGTACCCAGGTGCCCGAGATTGCGCGCACGGTTGTCGCCGAAATCATCGGTATGCCGCCGGAAAAGATCATGCTGTACAATCACATGGTGGGAGGCGGATTTGGAAGACGACTGGCCGTCGATACGATCCAGCAGGCGGCGCGCTTTGCAACGCAGGTCGACTATCCGCTGAAAATCATGTGGACCCGCGAACAGGACATCGAGCACGACCGTTTCCGGCCGATCTACGTCGATCGGATTTCGGCAGGTCTGGGAAAGGATGGTAAACCTGTTGCGCTCATCCACCGAACAACCTGTTCGACGGTCCGGCCATTCTACGACCGTAAGGAATGGCCGGCCGACAAGCTAGACCCGGACGCTGTCGCCGGTGCCGCTGATCTGCCCTATGGTATTCCCAACACGCGCTCAGAATGGCTAAGACACGACGGCCCAGTCCCGCTAAACTGGTGGCGCGGCGTTGGAGAGACGCACAACATTTTCGTGGTCGAGAGTTTCATTGATGAACTCGCGCACAGGGCCGGCGTCGATCCTATCGCTTATCGTCGAAGTCTTGTGGCGCTGGATCCACGCACGCTTCTTGTCCTCGATCGCGTCGAGAAACTGTCGAACTGGGATGCACCTCTCCCGCCTGGAGGCGGCCGGGGCGTCTCGATCCATGATAGTTTCGGTAGTCATGTCGCTGTTGTCGTCGAGATAAAGCTGGATGACATTGGGATGGTTTCGCTCCAGAAAGTATCCGCTGTTTTCGATTGTGGTTTGGCCATCAATCCTGATGGCGTCGTTGCGCAGATGCAGGGAGGTATCCTCTTCGGTCTTTCCGCTGCACTCTATAACGGTATCACCATCAAAGAGGGGAAAGTGGAACAGCGCAATTTCAACGATTATCGTCAGTTGCGACTAAATGAGACACCTGAGATTATCGTTGAGGTTATCAAGAGCACTGAGCCGCCGGGTGGTCTGGGCGAGGTTGGCACAGTTTCGGCCGCGCCTGCTTTGTGCAATGCCATATTCGCTGCAACAGGGCAACGGCTTCGTTCACTGCCGGTGAACAGAGCGCTCCCGGACGAACGTCACGCCGATCAAAGGAACAGGTTTTCGTTGCTTGATGGTGGAGCCCGGTCATGAAATTTCCCTGGAGGTCCGCTGCAGCCTGTGCGCTCGCTGCTGGCGCCGCATTGGCCTTCTTTGTTCTTCCACATGGGTTGGATCCCATCAAGGAAGCGAACATGGACCTGAACGACAAGGCGCTTGTCGAGCGTGGTCGCTATCTCACGCTCGCTGGAGACTGTGCGGCCTGCCATACCACCGCAGGCGGTAAGCCGTTTGCGGGGGGATTGGCGTTCGAACTGCCGTTTGGAAAGATTTACTCCGCAAATATCACGCCGGATATCACCTCGGGCATAGGCTCGTGGAATGGTGCCGAGTTCGTTAGAGCCATGCGGCATGGCGTGAGCAAGAGCGGCGAGGATCTTTATCCTGCTTTCCCCTACACGTCCTATGCCAAGCTTAGTGACGCGGATATGGTTGCGATACTCGCGTATCTCAAAACGCTGGCACCTGTGGGCGATCCTGCTCCTCAAAATCAGCTGGCTTTTCCGTTCAATCAGCGCTGGTCGCTTCGGGCCTGGAAGCTGCTATTCCTGAACACCGATCCCCTTGAAGCAGACACCGGGAAATCTGCGCAGTGGAACCGTGGCGCATACCTCGTCCAAGGCCTCGCGCATTGCGGAGAGTGCCATACGCCGCGAAACATCCTGTTTGCCAGAAAAACCTCAGAGGAATTGTCAGGAGGAACCGTGGACGGATGGCGAGCATGGAACATAACTCCGGACATGAATTCGGGCATTGGCATGTGGACTGACGCAGCGATTGCACATTACCTCTCTCAGGGTTGGGCAGAGGGCCATGGGGCGGCAACCGGGAGCATGACGCAAGCGATCGATTTAAGTCTTGGAAAGCTTGAAGCCGGTGATATTGATGCCATCGTTACATATCTTCGCTCCATTCCATCTGTTGAAAACGACGATCCGGCTCGGATCCCGTCTACATCAAGTATGGCGCGCGCGCGTTCTTGGTCGTCAGGCGATTCTGACGAGTCCGTCGGCAAGTCTCTGTTCGAAAGTGCATGTGCGAGCTGCCACGGCTGGGATGGCTCCGGTCAAGCGACGCGCCGTCAGTCGCTGATCGGAGACCGCAATGTTAGTGATCCTGGAGGAACGAATCTGATCAGGCTTTTGCTCGAAGGTGCATCTTCCGAGGACCGTGATCCAGGCCAATCTATGCCATCTTTTGCCGCCGCCTATGATGATCGAGAATTGGCCGCGCTCGCGAATTATGTGATTGCGCATTTCGGTGGCAAGCAGGGCGTCGTTACTGCGGATACGGTCAAGTCTGCCCGGGCTGGCGGCATTTAAAAACCAAAGCTGGCGACCAAATGAACTGAAGAACTGCTCTGAAGCGGCGGCGACAGGCTCGTCGTCTCCACGGACACCGTGAGGTTTAAAGAGTTCTTCTTCACGAGGCCGCTTTACACACGACTTGGGACCGATACGTCTTTTGCCAAGGGAGACCACAATGCGCCTGCCCCCGTTATCACCAAACGAACTCGATGCCAGACAGAAGGCGCTCTACGATGAAATGAAAGCCGGTGTCGGCGCTAAGTATCAGGATTTCGTTACCATGCGTGCAGACGGGGCGTTCCTAGGACCTTGGAATGCCTGGCTGCACCAGCCCGAGGTTGGGGAGGCATTCTGGACCGTCACCAAAGCAATGACTGCTTTCAAACATCTGGACGACGCCGTTAGACAGGTCGCCATTATCGCGGTGGGGACCCACTTCGGGGCGGCCTATGAAGTTTATGCGCACTCGGCGGTTGCAAAGAACAGGCATTCGATGAGTGATGCGCGGCTTTCGGCATTGGCGGCCGGTGAGCGGCCAAGTGACCTGTCGGTATCGGAGGCGGCGGCGCTCGACGTTGTCAAGGCGCTGCTCGGTGGCGGCATGCTACCTGATCTGGTCTATAACCACGCGCTTGAGGTGTTCGGAGAAGCCGGTACACGAGAGCTGATCTGGCTTGTCGGGCACTATTGCTCCGTGTCCATGACGCTGAACGGCTTTGCCATTGGCGTGCCTCGGCAGGGCGACTAAACGCGGCAGGATCGGCTGAGGGCATCCACTTCAGCCAATCCACCTTCGCGTAACTCGAAATACGATTACCAGGAAAATTTCAGCTCGGCGCCAAGATAGTTGCCATCGCGTCCGCCCGCATGTCGGATTGTCGAGCCTACAGTATAGTGCACTGCCTCCAGAGCACCGGTCAGGTTGGGTGTGAACGCATAGTCGGCGCGCAATTGGACATATGCACCCGTCCACGCATCGCCGTGACCCGCGGTGTTGGCAACCGGGATGCTTGGTTGCGTATAGACGGCGTCTGCTGTTGTCATGCGCCAAAGGAAGCCCATAGCAGTTGTCATCGACAATTTTTCGGCAGGTTTGACCGTGATCGACGGCTTCAAATGGATCAGGTTCGAATAGCCCGTATATCCGCCTAGCGTGAAGTAGTACCCGTTGGGGAAAAGCGGGTTGAATGTCTCGACGGTCTTGTCGCCTCGGTTTCGGTCGCCCGAGGCCACGTCGAACTGGAGCCCCACTCTTGGCTCCCAGGAGGCATCGGCGAAGGTATATCCTACGCGTGCGCCCAGCGCCCAAGCTTTGATATCGCTTGACCCCACGGTCCCGAGCTGGCCCATGCCCTCGAGATCCCAATCGAAATTATGAGAGCTTCCCGCAAAACGGGCGTCGAAAACATGGCGTATTTCGTCTCCGGCGGCGTCAAGGTAATGCGCATCGTCTCGGTCATACAGCGCGTAGTAGGCGGAAAGCTCATTCTTGCCGAGGACCTGCCGCTCGATGCGAATGGTGCTGAAGGTGAAATGTCCGTTCGAGGTGTCGTCAAAGATCTCATCGCTCCGGTACTGGACCGGCTGGCTGACGAAACCCAGGAGACGCCACGGTCCGCTTTCCCAATCGGCCCAGACCGCATCGAAGGACTGACGGACGTTTGGCCCATCGCGAGACGAAACAAAGCGCTGCAGATCGAAAGCGAAATCCTGCCGTCCAACGCGTGCCTTGAACGTCCCTGCGTCGAATGTCTCGGAATAGCCGAGAAAGGCAAGTCTGAGATCGAGTTTGTTTTCATCGGCGCCACCGATATCTGCTTTTTCAAAGGCGCGGTCGTCCTCGAACTGAGTGAAAAACTGCCAATTTTCATTGAAATGCGTGTCGATGTGTATTTGAGCGCGCTGGAGAAGATAGGAATCCCGCGCGCCGTCTCCGATCCCGAATCCCGGCGCCGTATTGACCTCGTAACGTTCACGAAGAGTAAGCCCGAAAGAGACGTAACTTTCAGGCTCAGCGGGAAACAACGGGATATACTTGAGATCATCCAGCGGCATCGTTTTCAGGTTTGGGTCGGATAGCAACGACCAATCCTCTTGCCAGCGATTTGTTTTGATCGCCGGCCGCTTCGACGACGGGGCAGGGCTCTCAGCGTGCGCGATCGCGCAGGAAATCGACAGGGTGAGCGCCGGGAGCGCCGACAAGACGGTCCTCTTCCCGTATCTGCTCCAGACTTCGTTCGGGAATTTCTTCGACCTTCTGCTTGCGGATATCATTTCGACACCGCATGAACTTCGGCGATGTAACCGCCGGGAAATTGAACTATGGACGTTTGACGGTTCCGGGCTTGATGGGGCGGCACCAATACGTTTACACCGAACTTTTTCGCCTTCTCCAAGGTTTGCTGAAGATCCTGGACTTCATATCCCGTTGTCTCATAGCCGTAGGGGTAGGGCAGGTGCCCGTCGCAGACCAGCACGAGCATTCGTCCGAAATCGGACTGGACTTCGATGCGCCGGAACTTGTCGCGCGGCTTCCCGATTTCTGCCGCGGACGCATCTTTGTCGTCGGCGACGACCTTGCCGCCGGAGAAGGTCAGGAAGTCCTTTAGAAACTCGTCAACGGCGCCCGGCGGAATATAGGCGCGGTTTTCGGGTATGGTCTCCAACGGTTTGTAATCGGGGTGCTTGGTGTGCCAGTACAGCTGCATATTGAGGCCGCCGGGCCATTGTATGACGGCGTCACGGCCGATGGGATCCGGAAACGCCTCGACGATCACGTTGGCGCCGGCGTCGCGCGCGGCCTTGACGGCGATGTCTAAGTCCCGGACGAGATAGCCGTTGCGTTCGAGCCCGAACGGATAGGGGACCGGGGTCTTAAATCCAAAGAGAGAAACCGTACCGGCCGGGGTCTGAAGCAACTGGCTTGTCGTGCTGCTTGGCGTCGGCGTCACGGTCGCGACTACCTGTGGCGTGGACTGTCCGCCAAAGGTCCCAAGAAACGCCTGAACGAAGGTGTCCACCTCTGCGGGTGCGACATAGACATGCGTCGTGTCATATTGCGGTGCGACAGCGACCGAAGAAATCGGAGGGTTTGCGAAAGCGCTGGATGCCAGGGTGACTGCTGCGATGAAAGACAGCGTTAGAATGGACGTTCGGTGGCGCATGGCTGCTCCTGTAGCGGGACCTGAAGTTTTAAGGTTTCCGATATTACAGCTTGCATCGATTACCATGCTTGGATGGACCACTGCAGTTTTGTCGTTTTGACGGCTCCCAGCGAACGCGATGTTACCTCATACTCCGGTGAAGCGGTGCCTCGGAGCGAGCGGACGAGGTGTTGCGATGGTGTCGTCCAAATGCCGTCTGATCCAACAAGAACGATCTTGGCTAACCCTCTAGGCTCCTGACCATCCAAACGTCCTTAGGAGCAAAGCCAAATGACCTCAACGTCGCGAAAGCCAACTGTCATCCTCGTCCACGGTGCGTGGGCCGATGGTTCAAGCTGGCAAAAAGTAATCCCGCTGCTGCTGAAGGAAGACCTTCCCGTGATCGCAGTTCAGAACCCGACTTCCTCGCTTGCCGATGACGCGGATGCCACCCGCCGCATTATCAACTCCGTTGACGGTCCGATCGTTCTTGTGGGCCATAGCTGGGGTGGCGCTGTCATCACCGAAGCTGGGAATGATCCCAAGGTGAAAGCCCTCGTTTATGTTGCCGCTTTTGCCCCAAAAGCCGGCGAGACCGTGGGCGACCAGGTCGGCAGGCACCCTGCACCTCCAGGCTTGTCGCAGATCCGGAACGATGGCGCAGGCTATTTGACGCTTTCGGAGGACGGTTGGGTGAACGACGTCGGGCAGGACCTTCCCAAGGAGGAGGCGCGGGTGCTCTGTGTACTTCAACCCCCGCTCGCGGCCAGCACGTTCGGTGACAAGGTGACCCAGCCCGCATGGCTGTCGCGGCCAACCTGGTATATCGTATCAACGGAAGACCGTGTCGTCAGCGTTGACCTTGAGCGTGAACTCGCAGCCGCTATGGGGGCAACGACCACAGAGCTCGCGGCCAGCCACTTGTCGCTGCTTTCCATGCCGGAAGCGGTCACCAGTGTGATCCTCGCTGCAGTGGCCGCGGTCGAGGCCGCTTGACGTCCGGCACTCCTGTTGGCATCAAGTCCGTTTGATGGTCCGAATAAACAAGGGCGCCGAGACTACTGGTCTTGGCGCCTTCATAGGTTTATGACGAGGGTAGCATGGGGATGTTGCGGTAACGAACCTTCCCCACGATCATATTTCGATCAGAACAGAAATGCTTATGATGAGATCGTTCATGTATCCTGGCGGTGTCCGGTCACCTCGCCAAACAGGCCCATCCGGGAGGCAAGCTTGAATCCCAACTGTCCTGACGGCAATTCGCTCGGCGTGTATTTCGGAACGGCCGAGGCACCCTTTCTGAAGACCGTCCCAATGGCTTCGGCGCCGATTGTCGTCAGCAAGATCATCCGGTCCGTAACGAGGGATGTCGAGGCAAGGGTAGCGATCCCGCGTTTCGACGGCTATCTCGTGATGGTCTATCTCGAGGATACGATTCACTCGGACGTTAGAAGCGACGGCCTTTTGGCGCCACCGCGCTGGTGCGCTAAGGGTACCGTCTGCGTCGTCGATCTCGATGAAGGCGTGTCCGCGGTCCTTCATCGCGACCTGTATTCCCTGGCAATCTACCTGCCAAAAGCCCTGGTCCGTGAAGTGGGGCGCGCCAGCTTCCCCGGACAAGGCGCGAAAACGCTGCGTTGCCGTAGGGCGGAACCTGACAAGGTGGTAAGCAACTTGGCCTCGGTGGTCTTGTCTTTGTTCGAGCGCGATCCCGAAGCGGTTGATCCCTTGTTGCGTCATTTGTCGATCGCGCTTTGTGCACATCTCCTGCAGGACTCCCTCGACGTCGTAATGCCGAAGGGCGGCGCGATTCTCCCCTCCGATCGCGAGATGGCGGTCAAAGGCTACATGCAGGAAAACCTTGCTCGTGAACTGAAAGTAAGTGAGGTCGCGGCGGTGATAGGACTTTCAGCTGCATATTTTGCGCAGGGCTTTAAGAATGTGACCGGCCTCACGCCACGTCAGTGGCTGACGCAGGCACGGATCGGAGCCGCAAAGGTCCTTCTTTCCGAACACCAACTCTCGATCAAGGAGATCGCCCGAGCGTGCGGCTTTGTCGATCAAAGTCACTTCACCAAGGTCTTTTCCAGAGAAGTGGGCACTACCCCCGCTCGATGGCGGGATCGTCAACTTCATTAAGTTGGACCAGCTGCGACTGGATTGCATTTCCGGAAAGAACACCTTGGATACGAATATCGACAGTGCTCTCACATCTTTTTCGGCCAAGGTTACAAGGTGGTCGCTCAAAGCTTCGGCCGTAACCGTTACGCGTCTATGCTACGACGGCAATGATCTGCCGATCGCTCCGCCGAGCAAGCGTGAGGAAGCTGTCTCCGTTATTATACAGCTGGCTGATTTTCGGCTGCACCGTCTTTGGCGAAATGGGCGGCTCGTTTTCGAGGGAGGTCATTCCAAGGGCGCAATTGCTATTACCGACCTTCGAGAGGAATGGCAGTGCCACCATCTGTCGCCATTCGACAACATTCGCTTCAACATCCCGCTCCCGTTCATCCGAACCTTCCTCGAGGAATTGGGGCGGCCTCAATTCGACGGGTTCGATTGCAAGCCGGGAACGAAGGATGAAGTGATTTTGGGCCTGGCACTGGCCATTTCGCCTTATCTGCTGAGCAAGCAGGAGCCGAACCAAATGTTCCTGGAGCAGATCAGCATCGTGCTGCTGACGCACCTTGCGCAGACTTACGGCGGTCAATACTTTCCCGCAAAAAAGAGCGGTTCGCTTGCTCCGTGGCAAGAGAAAAGAGCGCTCGAATTTCTGACGAGCATGGCATTCGATCAGGTCTCGATTAGCCAGCTCGCCGAGACGTGTGGGCTTTCCCGAAGCCACTTTACACGCGCTTTCAAGGATACGTTTGGCAAGAGTCCTTATCGCTGGCTGACGGAATATCGGGTCGCGAAGGCGAAGGAACTGCTTCTCTCTGACGACACCATTTTCGGGGTGGCGATCAAATGCGGGTTCTCCGACCAGAGCCACATGACCCGTATCTTCCAAGGCGTGACCGGGAAGACGCCTGGCAAGTGGCGGCGGCAAAACCGAATTCGCGTAAGCAAATGAGAGATGCCGAGCTCTGGAAGATACCCTCCCCGTCTGACACGATTTACGTCGTATTGTTCAAGCGTTGCGTTTAGCGCTTAGCTAAAGGCATGCCGCAGAGCTTAGGCAGACGCTCAGGTTTTGAACTTGGTAATCTGACCGTGCACGCATTTGTCAACTCATCGTCAGACTTACGCATCACATGAACTCCGAGACCATCTACGAGTTCCTGGTCCTGCTGCTGGTGGCAACAGTGCTTCTTGAGTTGGTGGCCGGGCGGCTGCGGTAGCCTCCAGCTGCGGCGCTGATCGTGGGCGGCCTGACAATTGCACTGATGCCGGGCGTTGCCGTTTGAACTCGCCAATACGGATACAGGCAGTCCCTTCAGAGCCTTCCGCGGCGCGCTTGAATTGAAAAGGCCCGCTCGCGATCATCCGCGAGCGGGCATCGTGACCGGACTTATGCCCTGATGAAGGCGAGGAGGTCCGGGTTGAGAACGTCGGCATGGGTTGTCAGCATGCCGTGCGGATAGCCCTTGTAGACTTTGAGCGTGCCGTTCTTGACGAGCTTGACGGACAGCTCGCCGGAATCGGCGATCGGAACGACCTGGTCGTCATCGCCATGCATGACGAGCGTCGGTACGGTAATCTTCTTCAAATCTTCGGTCTGGTCGGTTTCGGAGAAGGCCTTGATGCCGTCATAGTGGGCTTTGACGCTGCCCATCATGCCCTGGCGCCACCAATTCTGGATCACGCCGGGATAGACCTTGGCACCGTCACGGTTGAAACCGTAAAACGGGCCGGTGGGGAAATCGAGGAAGAGCTGGGCGCGGTTTTCCGCGACGCCCTTGCGGATGCCGTCGAACACTTCAATCGGCAGGCCGCCCGGATTGGAGGCCGTCTTGAGCATGATCGGCGGGACGGCGCTGACGAGGACGGCCTTTGCAACACGGCCCTGCGGCTGGCCGAACTTTGCGACATAGCGGGCAACCTCGCCGCCGCCGGTGGAGTGGCCGATGTGGACAGCATTTTTCAGGTTCAGATGGTCCACGACGGCGGAAGCGTCGGCCGCGTAGTGGTCCATGTCGTGGCCTTCGGCAACCTGCGACGAACGGCCGTGGCCACGGCGATCATGTGCAACGACACGGAAGCCGTTCTGCAGGAAGTAGATCATCTGGGCGTCCCAGTCGTCGGAGGAGAGCGGCCAGCCATGGTGGAAATGGATCGGCTGTGCGTCCTTTGGACCCCAATCCTTGTAGTAGATGTTCACGCCGTCTTTGGTCTTAACGAAGCCGTCGGTCATTTCAAAGTTTCCTTGTGCGGTCTGGGTTGCTGATTTTGGGAATGCGAGATCCGGAACTGCCATCGCAGCGGAAAATGCCGCTCCTGCGATGAGCGTCTGGCGCCGGGAGAGTGAGAAGTCGAAATCGTTTGCCATCGGTTGCCCCCTGGTGACTTGGCGGCAGATTGACCGCCGTGAGATGAGTTGTAGCGACAGCCGCCCTGCCCATCTTGTTGGTTCCGACGATTTTTGAACAATGCCAGGGCGCCGGCACCGAGGACCGGGCAATTGCCGTCGCCGTCGACGCCATCAAAAAAGCCACGCGACGGGGCCGTCGCGTGGGTTGATTTTGAGTGGTCCGATACAGCTTGAGCGTTGCTTCGCGCAGGATCTAAAACAGGAACGAGACGGGTTTTTCGCCTTCGTCGATCCCGTTGTTGAGCAGTCTTGCTGTCGCACCCCCTCCGTGCTCGTCGCAGACGTCGTGGACGTGCCCGCATGCGTGCCACCAGCGAGGCATTGTCTCCGCGCAATTCGGCGAGCAGCTCGTGCGGATGCACGAAATCGGCATCGTTATCGCTGATCCGCTGCCGGCGAAAGATGTCGCTGATCGAGCGCCGTGTAAAGCCGCCGAGCTTCCGGACGCTCGGCCAGCGGATCCGTGATCGCGAACAGTTCATCGCCGTGATCGTCCAGAACCACGTGATAGTCGCGGAAATTCGCCCCCGACATGTGCCAGTGAAAGTTCTTGGTCTTCAGATAGAGGCCAAAGACATCCGTAAGCAGGTCGTTGCGCCTGCGGAGATGTCTCGGGTGCATCCACGCCGAGACCTGTCGGGGTCTTCAGGGTGGCGGCGCAGCGTGCCTTGATGTCGTCGTTCAATGGACTGCTCCTAGATTGCGTTTTCGGCTCATTCCATCCGGCCGCTGGCCGGCGGATCGCTTGCAGGAAATGTTTCCTGCAAAGCTTCGTCCAGCAGTTCTTCCTGGTGCTTGTTGGGTGAGGGGGCCAGTTCGAGCTCCAAGTCTTCCATTTCTGGCATCGTCTCGACGCCGTCGCGAATTTTGTGTGCCATGACCATGTTTCCAGTTTCCGCTAGCCGTTTCAAAGGCGCATCTTGGATTTAAGATCGTGCCAAGCCACCAGAAGAAAGGCGCCCGCAAGACCGAGATGTTCGAAAAATCCGTTCATCGCCATCGTCCGCTCCATTCCGACAGGCAGTTCCCAGAAACGGAGCGCCAGCGACGTTGCGAGAAGCGTAAAGACGCCAAGGGCCAGCGCTGCCGCCCAGCGAAGAAAACCGCCGACAATGGCCGCCGACATGGCAAGCTCGAAGATCATCACCGCGATCGCGAAAAGGAGCGTTGGCCGCAGCCCGAAGTGATCCATCTCCGCGAGCGCGCCATTGAAATCGAAAAGCTTCGTGAGCGGACCCTGAATGTAGGCGGAACAAAGGGCAGAAAGAGCAATGAACTCGATGGCCTTGCTGCTGGCGAAGCTTCTGCCCAGTCCAGCTTCCGTGTCCGCCGATGTGTGTCGATGTGTAGCCATAGTGATATTCCCCCTCAAACGGCCCAGCAGGAGCAACCGAGTGCGCCGAAGAAGCCCTTGAGATCCGCAATCGGCAGCTTCGATGTCCAGGCGCCTGCATGGTCATGACCATGGACGCCGCAATCGCTGGCGCAGCCGCAGGTGGAGATAGCGGTGCGGCGCAGCGAGCGTGCGCCGGCTCCATCAGGCTCGCCCCAGGCGGCGTAGCCGCCGAACTTGCGCACGGGAGACCAATCCGGCATGGCGGGCGCAATGTTGCTCTCGTCGTATTTGGCGAAGTCACCCGAGCCGTAGACGATCTTGCCGCCGACCATCGTCAGATCGGAGGTGAGGAACGAGATCTCGTCCTCGGCGCAGGCGAAGAAGTCCTTGCTCGGCACGACGAGGTCGGCGAACTGGCCCTTCTCGATGCGGCCCTTCTTGCCCTCTTCGTTGGAGAACCAGGTGACCTTTTCCGTCCACATCCTGAGCGCCGTCTCGCGGTCGAGGCAATTGGCGCGCGGGTAGAGCTGCATGCCGCCGACCGTCTTGCCCGTGACCATCCAGGAGAGCGACACCCAAGGATTATAGGAGGCGACGCGGGTGGCGTCGGTGCCGGCAGAAACATTGACGCCCTTGTCGAGCATGCGCTTGATCGGCGGCGTGGCTTCGGCGACGCCGTGGCCATATTGATCGACGAAATACTCGCCCTGGTAGGCCATGCGGTGCTGGTTGGCGATGCCGCCGCCGAGTGCCGCGATGCGGTCGATCGAGCGCTCCGAGATGGTCTCGGCATGGTCGAAGAACCAGTTGAGGCCCTCGAGCGGAATGTCCTTGTTAACCTTCTCGAAGACATCGAGCGAGCGCGAGATGGTTTCGTCATAAGTGGCGTGCATGCGCCAGGGCCAGCGGTTTTCGGCAAGAACGCGCACGACTTCCTCGAGCTCACCTTCCATCTCCGGCGCCATTTCCGGGCGCGGCTGGCGGAAATCCTCGAAGTCGGCGGCGGAGAAGACCAGCATCTCGCCAGCGCCATTGTGGCGGAAATAGTCGTTGCCCTGCTTGTATTTGACCGAGGACGTCCAATTGAGGAAATCCTCTTTCTCAGCCTTCGGCTTCTGCGTGAAGAGGTTATAGGCGAGGCGAACGGTCAGCTGGTTTTCGTCGGAGAGCTTCTGGATCACCTCGTAGTCATCGGGATAGTTCTGGTTGCCGCCACCGGCATCGATCACGCCTGTTACACCGAGACGATTGAGCTCGCGCATGAAGTGGCGAGTGGAGTTGACCTGGTAGTCGAAGGGCAGCTTCGGGCCCTTGGCGAGCGTCGAGTAAAGGATACCGGCGTTCGGCTTGGCGAGAAGCATGCCGGTCGGGTTGCCGTTGGCATCGCGGGTGATCTCGCCGCCGGGCGGGTTCGGTGTGTCGCGGGTGTAGCCGACGGCTCTCAGAGCAGCGCCGTTCAGCAGTGCGCGGTCATAGAGATGGAGCAGGAAGACCGGTGTATCCGGCGCGACCGCATTGATCTCCTCTATCGTCGGCAGGCGCTTTTCGGCGAACTGGTGTTCGGTGAAGCCGCCGACGACGCGAACCCATTGCGGGGCCGGCGTGATCGCCACCTGGCGCTTCAGCATGTCCATCGCATCCGCCAGCGAACGAACGCCGTCCCAGCGCAGTTCCATATTGTAGTTCAGGCCGCCGCGCACGACGTGGGTGTGGTTGTCGATCAGGCCAGGCAGGACGCGTTTGCCTTTGAGATCGACGATCTTGGTGTCGGGGCCGGCGAGCGCCATGATCTCGGCGTCGGTGCCGACTTCGAGAAAGGCACCGTCCTTGATGGCGACGGCGCTGGCGGTTGGATTGGTGCGATCGAGCGTGGTGATCAAACCGTGGTGGAGGATGAGGTCGGCGGTCATTAGGGGTCTCCGATTCAAGATTTCGGTAGAGGGAGCTATCGTTGGCTAATGCCATCACACCGGGTGGATCATGTCGCGTGCATAGGCCAGCCCTATGCCGTAACCGCTGGCGTGGCTTTCGACGATGGCGCGCGCTGCGTCGTAGGTCTCCTTCCGAGCCCAATCCCTTTGGAGTTCGAGGAGGACCTGCAGCCACGAGGTCATCGTGGCGCCGGCAGCTTCCATGCGGCGAAGGGCCAGCGCATGGCTCTCAGGCGTAATGCCGCCACAGGTATCGGCGACGACGGACACGTCGTAGCCGTCGGCCAAGGCTGACAGGACCGGAAACGACACGCAGGCCTCGGTAAGCAGACCGGAAACGAGGAGCTTCCGGCGTCCGGTCTTTGCGATTTCATCGCGGACGGCGTGGTCTTCCCACGCATTCATGTTTCGGCGTTCCAGCGGCGGCACGTCTCCAAGAACGCCTCTGATCGATGGCATCAGTGGTCCGCTGTAGACCTTCGACGCCGATGTCGAGACGACCACTGGTATCTGAAACGTCTTTGCGGTTTTTGCCAGCGCAATCACGTTGTTGAGAAGGAGTTGGCGGTCGGTTGATCCCACCCCGAAGGCAAGACCAGCTTGCTGGTCCACCATCAACAGGGTGACGTCGGCCGGCGTGAGCAGGGGTGGTTTCGTCATTCTGTGGCTCCTGGATGCGATTGTTTGAGGCACAGGGCTAAACCAAATGCCTGCCGCTGGCTTGAACGGATGCTCTGATTTTGATGAAAACCGGCTACGAATCCGTCCCGCCATCTTCGGCTACGGACGAAAATTGGCCGCTCAGGGGCGAAACTGAGCGGCCAGACGGATCATCCCGGCTGCTTCGGACAGGGGAGCCAAAACGTACCGGTAGCATGGGAGGATCCGCTACCGCCTCTATGCGAGGCAACGAGCGAGAGAATACCAAAGCTGGCAACGGACGAAACGATACAACGGATGGTTCCTGCATACGTGTAGCTGTCTCGAAATCGAGGGTCGGAGAATGGCAGGTTAATCGTCCACGTCTCATTGGATAATTCAATACGGATGATTTGGCATGGGTTAGCCGTTCCGTCTGCCATATGCGAAACGTCCGAAAGACCAGGTTTACATCCGGCATCGGGCTCCGCTGACGGAGAAATGTGCTCCTGAAGGCGCGGATATTATGACGACGCATCAATCGGATGCAGACTGGGAAGAGGATGGAGGAGACGCCACTGATTGGCATCGTCGATGACGATCCGGATATTCCTGTGGCTCTGGCGAGTTTGATCCGCTCTCTCGGCTATAATGCAACATGTTTTTCATCGGCCGAAGCGCTTCTCTCGTCGAAAGACGTCGAACGTTTCCGCTGTGTCATCAGTGACATTAACATGCCGAATATATCCGGTCTGGACCTGGTTCCGCTTCTGAAAAAGCTTCGGCCTGATCTGCCGATCATTTTGATGACCGGCGGGTTTGAACAAGGTCTTTCCGAGAAGGCGGCTCTTACAGGGGCAGCCATCCTGGTCACGAAGCCTTTTAGCCTCGCGGATCTCATGGAAGCGATCAGCCAATCCGTCAGCGACTGGTCTTAGGATGCTTGAAGGTCGCCGTGGAGTTCCAGAAGCTCCGCCATCTTGACGAGATCCGGCAATGTCTTCGCGTCCATCTTGCGCATGGCCGACCCGCGATGGATCTTCACGGTGACTTCGCTCAACGAGAGCTTTCCCGCGACCTGTTTGTTCATCAAGCCAGTCGTCACCAGCGCCATCACTTGCCGTTCGCGCAGACTTAGCTCCGCGTAGCGATTTCGCAGCGCAAGAAGCTCGAGTTCGCCCCGCCGCCTCTTGCGATCGATCTCTAGTGCCGATGCGACCGCGTCCAGCATGTCCTGATCCCGGAAGGGTTTCGGCAGGAAATCAACGGCTCCCGCCTTCATCGCCCTAACGCTCATGGGAATATCTCCATGGCCCGTTATGAAAATAACCGGGAGGGCTGAACCGGCTTTGATTAGTTGCTCGTGGAAATCCAGGCCGCTGAGGCCTGGCAGCCGAACATCGACTACAAGGCATCCCGTTACGTCTGGTCTTTTGGCTTCCATAAATCCGCGTGCGTTGGCGAACATGCTCGTCTTTAGGCCGATGGATCGGAAGAGGCTGTCGAGGGACAGCCGCAGTTCGTCATCGTCCTCGACGATGAACACGACGGCGTCCTCTGTGGTGACGCCGGTCATCGGCGGAGGAAATTTAGGAGATCGCTGTTCAGGCGATCCTTGTGCGTGAACAGCAGTCCGTGCGGGGCGTTCTCATATACCTTCAGTTCTGCGTTCGGCATCAGCTGGATCGCTTGTTGAGCGGTCGCGGCGAACGGGACAAAAGCGTCGTCCTCGCCGTGAATGATGAGAACCGGAATGTCGAACTTTTCTATGTCGCCGCGGTAGTCGGTCATGGCGCAAGCGGTGATGGAATCATGTGCCGCCTTCAGGGAGGATTGCATCGCGATCTGATGCAGTTGCATCATGCTTCCCTCGGAAACAGTCGCACCCTCTTTGTCGGCGCCAAAGAACAGGCGTGAGAAGCCGCGAATGAACTCTGCCCGGTCGGCCCTCAATCCGGCTCTGACGCCTTCGAAGACAGCTTCGGGAACTCCGTTCGGATAATCTTCGCTCCAGGCAAGTTTCGGTGTGGTGGCGCCAATCAGGACAAGACGAGAAATCCGACCGGTCCCGTGCCGGCCGATATAGCGCGTAATCTCGCCGCCGCCCATCGCATAGCCGACAAGGGTGACATCCCTGAGTTCGAGAGCGCTTATGATTTCAGCCAGGTCTTCGGAAAAAGTATCGTGGTCATATCCGTGCCACGGCTGGTCCGACCGGCCGAACCCTCTGCGGTCATGGGCTATGACCCGGAAGCCTTCCGATGCAAGGTGCATCATCTGGTTTTCCCACATGTCCGAATTCAAAGGCCATCCATGGCTGAAGAGAACCGGCGGCCCGCTTCCCCAGTCTTTGTAATAGAGGCGGGTGTTGTCGCGAACGGTCAGTACTGGCATTTGACGGCCCCGATGTTTGATTTCAGAGGATTAATCGAGCTTTACCAGCTGTTCGCGCGTACCGCCAGAGGCCTTGCCTTTTAATGGGAGCAATCGTCAAATTTGAGCACAAACGTACTAAAATATAACGGCGTACGCTGCGCACTCCGCTTCGGGTGCCGCTCATTGAGGCTTTTGCATAACCGTATATCGCCTTCCAATGACGCTGGGCCAAGCCAATTGATGGATCCCTTGCACGCTCTCCGCAAGATCATCCAAACCGCCCTTGTATGCGACAAGAATGCCCGGCCGTTCTGCAGCATGGTGTCCCCCATGCAATCGAGCATCACTAGGGGACACGTTATGACCGTTCATGCCACTCCGACACCGGGTTCTAAGCTTCTGACACCGAAGGACCATACGCTTCTCATGATCGATTTTCAGTCGCAGATGTCGTTTGCGACCAAGAGCATCGATGCCGTCAATCTTCGCAACAATGCTGCCCTCGTCGCCAACGCCGCCAAGGGATTTGGTGTTTCCACCATTCTGACGACCGTTGCCGAAAAAAGCTTCTCCGGCCCAATGTTCAACGAAATCACCGACGCCTTTCCCGGACAGAAGCTGTTCGATCGCACCTCGATGAACACCTGGGAAGATGCGGCCGTCATCGAGGAAATCAACCGGATCGGTAAGAAGCGGATCGTTCTGACCGGCCTGTGGACCGGCGTATGTATTGTAGGTCCCGCGCTGTCGGCGATCGAACAGGGCTTCGAAGTCTTTGTGCTCGCGGACGCCTGCGGCGATGTTACCGAAGAGGCCCATAACCGCGCCATGGACCGCATGATCCAGATCGGCGTACAGCCGATGACGTCGCTCCAGTATATGCTCGAACTGCAGCGCGATTGGGCGCGCACGGAAACCTACGACATGACGACGGGTGTGGCGAAGAAGTTTGGTGGGTCGTACGGGCTCGGTATCATCTACGCGAAGACGATGTTCAACGCATCCGAAAGCCACTGACAACAATCGGGAATACCGCTCCATTCACTATGGAGCGGTCACCTGACGCTGATGGAGATCCTGTCCATGAAAATCTATATCCTGTCTCTTGGGGCTGGCCTGCTGGTCGGCATCATCTACAGCCTTCTGAACGTCCGCTCACCCGCCCCGCCGGTCATCGCGCTGGTGGGCCTCCTTGGGATCCTGGTCGGCGAACAGATCATCCCGTTTGCTCTTACTGTTTGGAGCAAGGAACCCGCCGCGGTCTCCTGGCTCTATAAGATCAAGCCGCACATGTTCGGGCATCTTCCCGCCGGCACCACTCGCGCTGACCTTCCGTCAAAGACGGACACGATCGATACCTGAACGCCCCGGACAATGCTGCCGCGCATGAATTAGGAGAAAACACATGTTTAAGAGACTGACCTTTCACGCGCCAGTGCGCCTAGTGGCGATCGCGGTGGCTTCAGCGGCCATAACCGCAACCCTGACCATGACGATGGCGAAGCCATCTCTGGCTGCGGCGCCGATCGTCGGCACGCAGGCTCCCGGCTTTTATCGGATGATGCTTGGTAAGTTCGAGATAACCGTCCTATCGGACGGCACGCACCCCTTTCCGGTTCACAAGGTGCTGACCCAGGTCGTCGCAGACAAGGGCGCAATACCGCTTGATCAGGTCGCGCCCGGCGAGGCCGACGCACTGCTTGCGGAAAGCCGACTTGCCGTGCCGGTCCAGGGGTCGATCAACGCGTTCCTGATCAATACCGGAACCAAGCTGATCCTGATCGACAGCGGTGCCGGTTCACTTTATGGCGATTGCTGTGGTCACCTCATCGATAATCTCAAAAGCGCTGGTTACTCACCGGACCAGGTCGATGAGGTATATCTGACCCATCTGCACGCGGATCATGTCGGCGGCATTGCGCCAAACGGGAAAATGACGTTCAGCAACGCCATCGTCAGGGTGAGCCAGGTCGATGCCGATTATTGGCTCGACGACAAGAACGAGCAGGCAGCGCCCAAGCTGCTGAATTCCATGTTCGAGGGCGACAAGGCTTCCCTCAAGCCCTATATCGCCGCGGGAAAATTCAAGCCTTTCGAGTATGGCAAGGAACTTTCACCCGGTATCACGCCGATTGCCAGCCCCGGTCATACCCCCGGCCACAGCTTCTTCATGGTCGAAAGCGAAGGGCAGAAAATGTTGATGTGGGGCGATGTCGTTCATGTTGCAGCCGTGCAGTTTCCGAACCCTTCCGTGACGCTGGCTTACGACAGCGATGCACAGATGGCCGAGAATGAACGCGAGATGATTTTCTCCGACGCTGCCCGCAACGGCTACTGGATCGGCGCGGCCCATATTTCTTTCCCCGGTCTTGGCCACGTCAGCGCATCCCAGGGTCACTTCTATTGGATCCCGGCAAATTACGAAGGACCATCGGCAAAGCCATGACAGGACATCTTCCCCTCCGCGATGAGCGTCAGGAGATGTCCCGTTCAAAAATGAACGGAAAGTCCTCAATAATGTCAGTTTCAAAACAAATTCGATGGACCGATATGGAGTGCCATCAACAACGGAGTTCGCAGATGACCCGGTCCGAGTTTCATAGTTTCCGCCACGGCAAGTTTGACATCACCGTGCTTTCGGATGGTCCCATTGTCCTGAACGGCGAACTGTTTGCGCCCGAAGCAGATGATGACGAGAGAGCCGCCATCGTCTCCCGCCTCGATGGCAAGGACAACACCGCCCACGCCCAATCGAACATTCCGCTGATCGTCCACGACGAACAGGTCATCCTGGTGGATGTCGGCGCAGGAAAGCGCTTCCAGCCGACAGAGGGCATGCTTGAGGAAAATCTAGAGCGCGTCGGCGTCCGGGCCGACGACGTGACGATCGTGCTCATATCGCATGCGCATCCCGATCATATTTGGGGCTTGCTGAGAGATGATGGCAGCCTGCGCTTCCCTAAGGCAAAATACTACGTCGGCAGGGCTGAGTGGGATTTCTGGATGGGCGAGGTAGCTTCCGCCTTGCCAGCGGAAATGCAGCCTTTCGTTGAGGGAGCCCGCCGGGATCTAACCGCCCTGCAGGACAGGGTGAACCTCCTGGAAGGTGGCGACGAAATCGTTCCGGGGATGCATGTCCTTTCGACGCCTGGACACACCCCAGGCCATCTGTCGGTGGTGCTCGACAGTGATGTTCCTCTGATCATCACCGTCGATGCCGTCTCGAGCGAGATCGTCTCCTTCGAACATCCCGACTGGAGCTTCGGCTTCGACATGGATCCTACAAAGGCAAGAATTACCCGCCGGGCTCTTCTGGAGCAGGCATGCGCGCAGAACGCGACGCTGCTGGGCTTTCACTGGACCTATCCGGGCGTGGGAAGGATCGTGAAGGCCGGCGATGCCTACGAGTTCGCGAACGCTGCCGGAGAAAGGTCATGACACGCAGGGTACTCAGTCGCCAGGCGAGCTTTCTAACGGCGACCGCCATTGTCGCTCATACCATTTGGACGAGTGCAGCGCCCGCGTTGACCTATCCCTTGTATGCCCGGCAATGGCATCTCACGACGTTTACGACGACTGCCATATTCGCGATCTACCCCGTTTTTGTCGTCCTCGTGCTGGTGCTGTTCGGAAATCTTTCCGATTACATCGGAAGGCGAGAGACCATGCTGGCAGGACTTGCCTTCTCCGCATCCGGATCGCTGATATTCGCGATTGCGCCTGATGTAGACTGGATATTTCTGGGTCGGGCCCTCATGGGCGTGGGAGTCGGCCTTTCAGCAGGGCCCTCCGCGGCGGCTGTTGTGGAATTCAGCCCGCCGCATCGGATTGGTCAGGCAGGCGGCGCGACAGCGGCGGCGCAGGCGCTTGGAATGATGGCGGCTTCCCTCGTCGGCGGCGCGCTTATCCAGTATGCGCCGTTTCCACTCAGGATGAACTTCGCCGTCCTGACCGCTGTTCTTGTCGGCCTGATTGCCGTCACGTGGTTCATGCCGAATCACACCGCTTCACGGGCGACCGGCCGTTGGAGGCCGAAGGTGCCGTCCATTCCGAATGGTGTGTTTGCGGTCTTCGTCGCGTCAACCGCGGCGGTGACTGGATCGTATGTGCTGGGGGCAATGACCCTCTCCCTTGGCGCGCAGATCGCGCATGATGTCGTTGCGTCCTCAAACGCCTTGGTCAACGGAGGAACAATTGCCTTATTTGCTACGGCATCCGCACTTGCGACCGTTCCCGCCCGTAAGCTTGCAGCTGGAAGGATCATCCTGGCAGGTGGAGTGACTGCCATCGTCTCCTCCGCCCTGCTTGCCCTTGCGGCGATCGAACACTCGTTAACCATCTACATGCTCGCCCAGCTTGGCGCCGGCGCTGCATACAGTTGGCTACTGCTCGGCGGACTCTCGCTGATCAATGCGCATTTGCCTGTGACGCATAGGGCTGCAACGCTATCGGCCTTGTTCCTCGTGGCTTACCTCGCGCAGGCCGTGGTCGCACTGTCGCTCGGAAGGATCGCCACATTCTATGGCCTGACGACGGCGGTCGATATCGGCGTTGCTACAATCGCCGTTCTTGCGCTGGTGACACTCCTTTTGGATCTCGTCCGGCAGAAGACTTTCCTAAAACAGTCTCGCAAAGCTTTGTGATGCTTGTCGGGCATTTCACGGCCTGCCCGACCGCTCCTCAAAAATCTCGCAATCAGCCTCCCTTAAATCTCGTGGTTAAAAGGAGTATACGTAGGGATGATTGACGTTCCCGCCTAAAGATCTAGTTTGATTTTCAAGGCATCAGTGATCGGTGCGATTGGAGACGCTGATGCCATCGAGTTCACTTATTGCAATAGTCGACGACGACACGGATATTCCGGTCGCGATCAGCAGTCTGGTCAGATCGCTCGGATACAGCGCTGAATGTTTTCATTCCGCTGAGCAGCTCCTTCACCACTCAAATCTTAAAGACTTTTTGTGTATAATCAGTGACATTCACATGCCTTCGATGGATGGAATTGAACTGACGAACGCGCTCAGTGATCTTGAGCGGGACCTCCCGGTCATCCTGATGACCGGAAGAATGGAGCCCGCGCTGGCCGAGAAGGCCTATGCAAGTGGCGCGATCTCTGTGGTCGCCAAGCCCTTTTCCGCCGAAGATCTCAGTGCCTACCTGAGAAAAGCGAGTAGCCTTCGCCATCGCGATACCTGAGGGACCTGGCGATCGGCAGCTGGAGCCGTCGCTCAAATCGTATCGCGGGCGTTGGGCTCGTTACCAAGCGTAAAACTGAACCGTGCGCCAAGGTATTGCGAGGATTGAAGTTCGATCTCGCTGCCATGGGCTTCGACGATGGATCGGCAAATGGCCAATCCCATCCCGGTTCCCGTTGTCTTCGTGGTGTAGAAACTTTCGAACAGACGCTCGCGCACCTTTGGATCGACCCCGGGTCCGCTGTCTTCGACCTCCAGGACGACCCCTTGCTGACTTTCCCGCGCCCGGATTGCAAGCGTCCTATTCCACGCCTGACCATCCGCCATCGCCTGGGCCGCATTGGTCACCAGGTTGACGATCACTTGCAGAATTTGCGTCCGATCGATCCAGACCGGGGGCAGATCGCGACAGATCTCCAAACGCAGCGCAATCTGGCGCCGCTTCAAATCGGAGCGGAGGATCATGACCGCCTCGTCGATGAGCCCGGCTACATCCACTGCGTCTCTTTCGGGTTTTGTGTTGCGCGCCAAGCCCTTCAGGGAAGATATTATGTCTGCCGCGCGCCGGCCGCTAGCAACGATCCTTTCCAGCAGTGCGCGAACTTCAGCAAGGTTGGGCGTCTCGTGATTGAGCCATCGAAGCCCGGCTTCGGCGCTGGTGACAATCGACCCCAGAGGCTGGTTCACTTCATGAGAAATGGATGCCGTCATCTCCCCGAGCATCGCGATCCTTGCCGCATGGGCAAGGTCGCCGAGAATGGCGGCCTTCTCACTGTCACGAGGCTGATCGAGCTTCGTGATCCCGATCATGACCACATCACTGCCGCTGGGCCGGGCGTCAATCCATCCCGTTATCTGAGCAGGAAAGTCCATCCCATCGGCGGACTTCACGGTGCCTTCCATGGAAAAGCTCTTTCCATGAAGCAGCGCGACAAGGCCCTTGGCAAACGGCTTCTGGAGCTGCTCAGGGATGATATGCGACACGCGCTCCGGCGGTGCTTTTCCATCCAATGAAACGATGGAGTGGGCTGCGCCGTTTAGGTCTAGGATATCGACGCTGTTCGTCAGGGCGCACACTGAGGCGTTATCGTAGCATTGATCGCCCTCCAAGGATATTTTCCTGTCGGCGACCAGATTCCGCGTTCTCTTAAGATCAAGTCTGATCATCGCGAGTGGCGCAAGAGAAAACGCCCCGTGCGAAAGAGTTTCACTGTCCATGTCCCATCCCAAAACCGTTGGAGACCCGTCCCGGCAATACAGGCCGGAGATCTATCTCGCAGTTTCCAAATCGACGGTAGCTTCTATGGTCGGGAGTGCAAGGCTGGCCTGATGATCTGGTATTGGATTGTCCAAAATGAATCGGACCGTTCACGATCATCTTTCTTGCTTGTGAACACCGCGATCAATCATACAAAGGTGTGATCCATTACGACTCGTGTGTTGGCGAAGCCAATGGATGTACAATTCCCGGAGTGGGCCGATCCGACCAGAATGACCTTATAGAGACATTCTTTTCAAGGTCATTAGGAGATCGACATGCTTCCCGGTGCCGCCGCTGTTTCAAGTCACGACAAATTTGCAGCCTTTAACGCTCTCTTCGCCAAAAATTCCAGCGAAGTCTCTAGCCTGTTGCTTGGCGCGATCACTCTAGTCGAGAGCGACGAAGTGGTTGCGATCGATATGATCAAGAAAGCGTCGATCCTGCTCCGTCCGCACCTGACGAATGTGGATGGCCGCAGGCGACCGACGACCGGCGGGCTCGCCCCATGGCAGGTAAACCGCGTCAAAAAGTACGTCGAAGAAAACCTTTCGACCGCGATGTCGCTCGATGAGCTCGCGGGTCTGGTGCGCCTCAGCACAAGTTATTTTTCTGCAGCGTTCAAAGTCAGTTTCGATATGTCGCCGCATAACTACATCATCAGCCGCCGGGTAGAACATGCCAAACACCGCATGGCAAACAGCAGCGATTCCCTAAGCGAGATCGCGCTCGACTGCGGGCTCGCGGACCAGGCTCATCTCTCCCGTATCTTTCGCAGGGCAACGGGGACGACGCCTAGCGCCTGGCGTCGCTTCATCGGTCAAGAGGTGGCGGTGCCAGTTTGAAATCTAGCACTTTCAATTGGCATTCCGCGAGCTGTGAGACGAAGCCATTATAGTAATGGCTTCAGCGGACACGCTAGTAGTAGCAAGGCGTTGGTGTTGCTAGGTTTGCAAATTTTCCCCGTATACGCCTGCGGGCCAGTCGCCACCGCGATGGTAATAATCAAACTGAAGCGAACAGTTCAATCACCAGCGCCGATTTTTCCATTAGATATTGCTCGACCAAACATAAATTTTTGCAGCGCTGCTCCATCGGCAAAATCCTGGAGAAGGGGCACGGCCTCTTCGACTCGAGAGGCGCATGGCTGGAAGTTGTAGAAGCGCGAGTGCTGTCAACACTGTCGTAGGGATATCAAAAGGAGCTGAAAAATGAGCACCGCAAAATCCGCGGGGGGCAGCTTCGCTCCACTCGCCCAACCCGTCTTCGCCGTCCTGTGGGCGGCCACCGTTCTCGGCAATACCGGCAGCTTTATGCGCGATGTCGCAAGCTCCTGGCTGATGACCGATCTCTCGGCCTCGCCGGCCGCGGTCGCCATGGTTCAGGCGGCGGGCACGCTGCCGATCTTTCTTCTCGCCATTCCGGCCGGCGTGTTGACCGACATTCTCGATCGCCGCAAGTTCCTCATCGCAGTGCAGCTGCTACTCGCCTCCGTCAGTATCAGCCTCATGGCTCTTGCCCAGACGGGAATGCTCTCGGTTAGCGCTCTGATCGGTCTCACCTTCCTCGGCGGTATCGGCGCCGCACTCATGGGGCCGACCTGGCAGGCGATCGTGCCTGAGCTCGTCAAGCGCGAGGACGTCAAGAGCGCGGTGGCGCTGAATTCGCTCGGCATCAACATTGCACGTTCGATCGGCCCGGCGGCCGGCGGTCTTCTGCTCGCCGCGTTCGGCGCGGGTCTCACCTATGGTGCCGACGTTGCGAGCTACATCATCGTTATAGCCGCGCTGGTCTGGTGGCCGCGTGCCAA
>UBJO01000020.1 GCA_900465665.1 Hyphomicrobiales bacterium | reverse complement strand
GCCCGGCAGGGCAGAGGGGGTATCCCACCCACCAAACCGGCAATGCACCAAGCCACAACCCAACAACGAAAAAACCCGCCACCTCCTGGAGGCAGCGGGTTCTCAATTCAATCAAACCAAATCCGGATCAAAACCCGCTCTGGCCGTCCGAACCGATATAGGCGATGCGCAGCATGTTGGTCGCGCCCGGTGTCCCGAGCGGCACGCCGGCCGAGATGATGATGCGGTCGCCCGGCTTGCCGAAGCCTTCGTCGGCGACGATGCGGCAGGCGCGGTTGACCATGTCGTCGAGGTCGGTCGCGTCATGCGTGACCACACAGTGCAGGCCCCACACGATGGCGAGGCGACGCGCGGTCTGAATAACAGGCGACAGCGCCAGGATCGGCACCTGCGGACGCTCGCGCGAGGCGCGCAGGCCCGTCGTGCCCGACGAGGTGTAGCAGACGATGGCCGACAGGCGCAGCGTTTCGGCGATCTGGCGGGCAGCCAGTGAAATCGCATCGGCGCCGGTGGCTTCCGCCTGGGCGCGCTGGGCGTAGATGATGCCGGGATAATGCGGCTCGCGCTCGATGGTGCTGGCGATCGATGCCATGGTCGAGACGGCTTCAACAGGATAATCGCCGGAGGCGGATTCAGCCGAGAGCATGACGGCGTCGGCGCCTTCAAAGACGGCGGTCGCGACGTCGGAGACTTCGGCGCGGGTCGGGACCGGAGCAGAAATCATCGATTCCAGCATCTGCGTGGCGACGACGACCGGCTTGCCCGAACGGCGGCAGGCGCGGATCAGCTGCTTCTGGATACCGGGAACGGATTCGAGCGGCATTTCGACACCGAGGTCGCCACGGGCAACCATCAGCGCGTCGGAGAGCTCGATGATTTCTTCGATCCGCTCGATCGCCTGCGGCTTTTCGATCTTCGCCATCAGGCCGACGCGGCCGCGGGCGATCTTGCGCACTTCGACCAGATCTTCCGGACGCTGCACGAAGGAGAGCGCAACCCAGTCGACGTCGTCGGTTGCGAGAACCGCATCGAGGTCGGCCCGGTCCTTGTCGGTCAGGACGCCGGCGGTGAGGATCGTGTCGGGAAGGCTGACGCCCTTGCGGTCGGAAATCCGGGTGCCGGAGATGACCGTCGTGACGATGCTCTTGCCGTCGCACTTTTCAGCGCGCAGAGCGAGCTTGCCGTCGTCGATCAGCAGGCGGTCGCCTGGCTTCACGGCTTCGAGAATTTCGGGATGCGGCAGGAACACGCGGTTCTTGTCGCCGGGGGTGTCGTTGTTGTCGAGCGTGAACGTGTCGCCCGGCTTCAGGTCGACCTTGACGTCGGCGAACTTGCCGACGCGCAGCTTCGGGCCCTGAAGGTCGGCGAGAATGCCGATCGGGCGGCCGCTGCGCGCTTCGACGGCGCGGATGCGCTGGATCAGCGTGCGCATCGTGTCATGGCTCGCATGGCTCATGTTGATGCGGAAAACGTCGGCACCGGCCTGGTGCAGCTTCTCGATCATCGCTTCTTCGGACGAGGCGGGTCCGAGCGTTGCGAGGATTTTTACTTTGCGGTTACGCTTCATCAGTTCGGACTTTCCTGGGTGCCTGGGGTATCGGAAAGTTGAACCATCCAGCTGCCCTGGCGGCCCGTGTCATATTCCTTGAACCCCATCTTCTGATAGCCACGGGCGTAGCAATCATTGACGCCCGTGATCTTGAATTCGTTCTCCGCCACGCACATCTGCACGTCGCCCGTCCATCGTCCTCCCCGGGCGGCGTCTTCGGCGTAGAGGTAGTAGTAGCGAGACTGAAGTTCTCCCTCGATCAGTGTCGCGCAGGTCGTTGCCGGGACCTGCCACCAGCCTTCCGTCATCCAGCCGTCCTTGGCCCGGTACCCGATCGCCACGCCGACTAGATTCTGCGTACCGTTGCAGACGCGGAAATCAGCGCGCGCCACATCGGCAATGAAGAACGGCGAGAACGCCGCGAGAACAAAAAGAGCAAAACGGGCAAGCGGCCCGGAACGCGTAAGGAAACATGGCGCGGTCTGGATCAACACGACTTCCAATTGGCTCCCGGTTATTCGTTGTCGTGCCTTCTTGCGCTGCCTCCCGGCGAAAGTCAACGCAATGCTAATCGATTATATTTCTGACATCAAACAAGAGGCGCAGTCGCCGCCGCAAGGATCGCGCGGAGATTGCCAAGCCATAGCGAAGTGATTGATCGCGGCGCGCGCTTGAACCCTTCCCCTGCCCGTGCGATCAGAGACACGCTTGCAAACACTCAATGGCATTGTCCTCGATGAACGACTTCCAATCCTTCGAAATTCTAGGCGGACATCATGACAGGGGTATGGTGCTCCTGGGTGACCATGCGATGAACCGCCTGCCGAAACGCTATGGCAGCCTGGGCCTGCCCGAGAGCGCCTTTGCCCGGCATATCGCCTATGACATCGGCATCGAGGGACTGACGCGGGCGCTGTCTGAGAAGCTTGGCGTGCCCGCCGTGCTCGGCGGCTTCTCGCGGCTGCTGATCGACCCGAACCGGGGCGAGGACGACCCGACGCTGATCATGAAGATCTCCGACGGCGCCATCATTCCGGGCAATCACCCGATCACCCAGGAGGAGTGGAACGGCCGCATCGCCAATTTCCACCGCCCCTATCACAATGCCGTCAGCGAGACGATTGCAAAGGTCGCCGCCGCGACCGGCAAGGCGCCGCTGGTCCTTTCGCTGCATTCTTTCACGCCCGCCTGGAAAAACGTGCCGCGCCCATGGCACGCCGCCGTGTTGTGGGACAGCGACCACCGCGCCGTCGCCCCGCTGCTTGACTTGCTGCGTGCCGATGCCGATCTGGTGATCGGCGACAACGAGCCCTATGATGGCGCGCTGAAGGGTGACACCATGTACCAGCATTGCATGGTCACGGGCATCCCGCACGCGCTGCTGGAGGTTCGCCAGGACCTGATCGGCGACGCGGCCGGCATCGCCGCCTGGGCCGACCGGCTGGCGCCGATCTTCGCGACCATGAACGCCGACCCGGCGCTGCATCAATACCAGGTGCACGCCTCGCGCACCGGCCCATACTGAGAAGAGGAGAGCGCAATGACCGAGCTCAGCAAGGAACAACAGACCGAATTCGAAGCCGCCGCCTTCCGTCGTCTCGTCGCGCACCTGCGCGAACGCACCGATGTGCAGAACATCGACATGATGAATCTGGCCGGCTTCTGCCGCAACTGCCTATCGAACTGGTACAAGGACGCGGCCGATGCCGATGGCGTCGAATTGACGAAGGACGAGGCCCGCGAGATCGTCTACGGCATGCCCTTCGACGAGTGGAAAAGCCGCTACCAGACCGAAGCGTCGCCCCAACAAAAAGCCGCATTCGAAAGCAACAACCCGCACAAATGAGCCCCGGCTCTGTCGAATAGGCTTGACCCCGGCTGATCTTCACGGCAGTCAACGCCATCCGAATTTTTATCCCCCTAGCAGGAGAACACGATGTCTGATGCCCACGGCGTTGCCCGCGACCAGCTTCGCGCTTTCATCGAGCGCATTGAACGGTTGGAAGAAGAAAAGAAGACCATCGCCGACGATATCAAGGACGTCTACGGCGAAGCCAAGGGAACCGGCTTCTAAAGCCCCTGAATCCCTATGTTCTCCAAAGAGAATCAATAGGATAAACAGAACATATATGGCATTGGCGCCATGTGCAAGGCCGCCAGGAAGATGCCGCAATCAAGGAGACGAAAATGGAAGAAGTGGCAACGACCGGAGACATCAATGTCGCCGCATCCGAGCTTCGTCAGTTCATCGAGCGCATCGAGCGTCTCGAGGAAGAGAAGCAGACCATAGCCGACGATATTAAGGACGTGTTCGGGGAAGCAAAATCCCGGGGCTACGACACCAAGGCCATGAAGACGATCATAAGATTGAGGAAGAAGGACGCGAACGAACGCCTCGAGGAAGAGTCTATCCTCCAGACGTACATGGCAGCCCTTGGAATGGAGTAGCGAGAACGATCGCTAGTTTACGGAGACGAGGCTGTCCGGATCGAGTCCGGCCAGCCGCACCAAGACGCGCAGTTCAGCCGGCTTCACGAGATCGGTTCCTGGGGAGAAATCCATCTTGACCCGGCCATTGCGGAAAACAAGCCCCATCTCCACCAAGAGCTGATTGTCTTGAAGTCGGTCGGCAAGATGCGACAATACCTCCCGATCATCGCCGCTAATTTGCCCGCGAATGGACTTGGCCACATCCTCGTACGAAAACGTATCGTACTGTTTCAGGTCGACCGCCGACAGCTTATGGAAGAAAGCGGCTAGTGTATCGAACTTCAGTTTGGCTTGGCGTCCCTGCTCGAGCGCAGCACGCACCGTCTGCAATTCATTGAAATCAAGTTTGGCGGCAATGATCTCATCCACCTTGCGCGCCTTGGTGGCTCTTCGTGGGGGACGCCGAGCCTGATCTCGCTCGATATCTCGAGCCGCTACGTAACCCTTGAGGCCATCGTCATGGGCAATCGTATCCTTGGTTGGCCCTGTCCAATCCGATTTGGGATCGGCGTATTTCCTCATCTTCCTATACTGGTCGACGCTGTTCGGCACCAGGCGTCGGTGCGGCAGGAAGAACGAGACATCCCAACCGTGCTTACGAGCCAAATCGAGCGCCTTCCCGGAAACGATGTCGTCGCATGCTTCCTCCAGCCTATCGAGCGTCCGGAGACGTGTCTCGCTGCCGTTATCCCTGGCCTGCTGTCGCAGCGTGGTGATAATCTCAGTCGACATCATAGTGCGATCTTCTGGCATTCTTGATCCCATAAATCAGTGGGCCGCTCGTTGAGGAAACCTCACGCTACTGCAGGAGCCGAGTGGTCGAGTGCGCGACGGCTGCCTCAATGTGCGTCGCAATCATCTGGATCGTACTATCCGGAATGTTTTTGGCACTGTTTTCTATCAGGCGCTGCATCTCGCCAACTTCACCGAATGCGGTCAGCAACACTCCACCGATCGCAATCAAGGTTTCGGTCTTTTCCGCCGGCGGAATTCGATAGAGGCACTCCTCCAAGCTGTTCGCCCGCAGAATTTGCCGTACCTCTCGCTCAAATTCGAGTGGTACGGCAGGCGGAAGATCAACTATGCTTGCGGGGATTAGGAGCATATCCTGCATCAGCATGTGCAGGAGCTCGAACTCGTGGACCCGTTGGAGAGAAGTTTCCACCTTGTCTAGGTTGATCGCCTCGCCAGCGAGAACGACCGCAGATGGGGAGCGTCCGGCACGCCGGGCTGCCTGCGCGGCGGCGTCGATCTTGACTAGCCACTCCTCCTCCAAGCGCAATTCCTTTGTCAACTGCCTCCGAAGGTAGTCTTCGGAGGCAGACAGACGCTTCAAAGCCGACACGTTACGTCCGGCAGCCTCATCCTTCTCGATCCGGGAGTTCAGTTGCTCGGAACGAGCTCCAGATTGTCTCAATTCAAATGTGAGCATATTTCTACGCATTACGACGCCGGCGCGATGCGACCAACCGGTCGCACGGTAGCAACATTCGCCGCACGCCCGAGGACGGAACACGGGCTGTCGCTTGCCGTTCTTTGCCGGGCCGCCCGTGGCGCAGTCACCATTGACGCACAGGCAATGTCCGAGAAAATCGAGAACAGCGGGACGCCCACCGATGCTCATCTCTCGAAGATCGCGCGCGGCGTTCGCTTGCTCACCGATGACGAGCGCTGCCTGAGTTGCCATCGCGGACAGCGCGTCCGGGCTCCCCTCCGCGACCGATGCTATGAGGTCCTGATCATAGGTCGCCGCCTGAATGCTTGCGTGAACTCGGTGATCACGGACATGGTTGTATACGTGAGTCATGCCTTCGGTAGCATGACCGAGAACGACCTTCATAACGCTCATCGGAACACCCGCCTCATCACCGTTGGTCACATAGCTGCGGCGGTGATCGTGTACCGTGGTCAGCACCACATCTAGGTCGACGTCGATCAGCGGATAGGGTCTACCAAGACGCGCCTCCACAATCGGTTGCGCATACTTCAGGAACTGCTTGTAGTAGAAGCGCACCTGCTCCTCGGAAATGGTGGCGGTCAGGGGATCAGGCGTTCGAAAAATCGGAAAGACCCATGCGAATTGACCGTGGTCCGTATAAAGCGTGTTGTTCTTGTCGTCGATCGCGCGGATTGGTGCCTTGATTGGATTGTATTTGAGCTGCAGGCTGCGCATGAAAAGAACCGGTTCCAACAACTCCGCCGGGTAGTAAGGTATAGAGTATGGCCCGCTCTTGGCGACGTTGATCCAACTCCCGTTGACGACGGTTCTCGCCGCATCATCGAGTACGACTTTCTGAATGACGAACTCGTAGCGGCCGCTGATAGCAAGATCGCTCTCGTTTACGTTATAGCTCATGGAAAGAGGATCGTAGGTCTTCTCGTCCCCTTCGCCAGAATCGAACCACCGCGCGCTCCTAAGTCTGACACCGATCCGGAGCGTAAACTCCAATATGATCGGTGAAGCCGGCCAGAAGACGCTTTCGTAGTGACCGTCCGGATGCCTAGCCAAATAGTAAGATTCAGGGAGACTTCGTGCAAACGCCCAGTCATTCGCCCGATTGATCTCGATCAGCAGGTCGATCACCTCCGCGTCCAGGGCCCGCCCGGCCTTAGTCCCTTTGGGCTCGGGAGCTTTCACACGATCATCCCGATCGAACGGACATGGCAGCATGTCGAAGCCATCCCGCATCGCGGCAATTTTCCAAATCTCCGACATCTTGGGGATCGCCGATTGTCTCAAGTGCGTATTCTCGCATCGGCTCTCCAAGAACTGCAGGAAGGTTTCGTGAGGCGATGCGATGGAGGAGACGTGCAATTCACGCTTAATGTCCCGCAGCCTCCTTGGGACAATTTTGGGATCCAGGGTCAAGGTGTAGATCAAAAAGTAGTCAAGCGCGTATTGGATCCTTCTCATGTTCTGCACCTTGAAGCCATTGAGAAAGCCGCGCATCTCCTTCGCCAGGTCCCTCGTGCCCTCGGGGATGTGAATTTCGCTGAGAGGCCGTCCCAGGATTTTGGACGCTTTCTTGGCGTTGTAACTGTCGGGATGATCTACCCAATAAAAGGCTTCGATCGTGAGCTGTCGCTTGCGTCCGTTCAGCCGGCGGGCATCGCCTCTTTGCCTTATGTCGACCTCGAAGACGTCAGTCAGAACGCGATAGATATGATTGATCGAAGACGACCGTGACCCGTTGCCAGTGCCGAAGATCACTTTCATCTCGAAGAGCGCCGCGGGGCAAAAGCGCCGTGTGGCCCACATCGTACTTGCTAGCGCAGAAATGGCGAAAACCGGAACAACCTGCCTCAGCGACGTCTTCTCCCGCGGAGCACTCGCCATGATCCCGTCCGCTATGTCCCTGCACCACGGCGGGACGGAAAGCAGCGGCAGCAACGGCTTGAGGCGATCCGGATAGAACGCGTTCAGCTTGGAGATATAGCGGAGCGGCAGAAGCCATACGCTGCAAGAGGCGAGAAAATGTCCGAACCAAATCGGTGCGTATGTACGACCAGAACCCGTTCCCGTGAACCCACCGCGCTCCGTCTTCACGGGCGCGAGCTCGCGCTCGATCATGTCCGCAAGCTCACCCAGTATCTCAGCCACTGGGCGGTTTTCGGTGACCATCTGATGCAGCGATCGTATTCCCAGCCGGTCGCATTGTCCGAGGTTAAGAATGTCGTCGAGATCCATCCTCAGGACTTCTTGAACCACTTCGACCTGTGTCTCGTAGTCTAGGTCGGCCAGCATTTCTGCCATCGGACCCTGGGAGCGCGGATACCGCTTCCTCAATCTGCCGTGAGGCGTGGCTGCCGGAATAAGATCTAGGTTGATGAGTGCTTGAACGATGGCCGGATCCCTGAGCATGGTCAGCCTTCGATCCATTCCAGCTCGCATAAACGCCAATGGCACATTCCGGCGACGCTGGGCGTGTTTTCCATTATACCCCAGACCCGGGTACCTGCGAACCGCATCATCGTACCTCATCGAAAGCAGAGCCAGAAGCTCTTCTCGTAAGGTAGTCTCGAACTCGCGCCAGAGAGCTGCAAGGTTAACCTCATTGGGGCTTTCCAGTAGCACGATCTCGTTGGAGACATTCACGACGCAGCCGCCGTCATCTTCGATGTGTTTTACATAACCATCCGAATACACCTGCATCACGACGCCCTCCCGTTCAGCCGCTGATGCAGATCCGAAAGTCTTCGCCCATAATTTTTCTGTGATTTTTGCGAACCGTGGCGCAGGACAAGCTGAACTTCGCCTTCCGTTAAACCAAGTTGTTCTTCGGCATACCACTTGCAAAAATGCCTGGAACCATGGATATTTCCTCCATCGGCGATACAGGGTTCCAGACCCACTCGGACCGCTGCGGCCCCATATGCGCGCTGAAGATTCTGCCTGCGCATATGCTCGCCAAAGTGCTCGGCGTTACGTCCATTGATCCAGAAGAACGGATGCTGGCCGTCAGTCCTGACTTCTTCGTGTAGAGCCCAGATTGCCGGGAGCAGGCGTTCGAACTCCTTCGCGTATCTGTCCACCACCCAGTAACCCCACGACAAAAGGCGCCGGTCAAACAAGAGCATGGATTTCCAACCATATCGTTCCTTGGCAAGAACTCTGTCCCTGCCCGGCAACAGTTCATAGTTCGCCAGCACGGACTTGCGATCCGCAGCGCCTTGGCGGGAATAGTCTGACCCTGTCCAAACAGATCTCGAGGGATGGGCATAGATTATGAATGTTTGACCGATCGGATGTTGAGGGCTGAAATAGGATCTTCCATGGGATCCCGGTAGCACATCGCACCGCCACATTTGGAGAAGCTCCGAGAAGCGCGCAGCCTGACCAGCCAACAAACACCAGGCCGCCCGAAACATGACATTCTTCTCAAGATCGATCAGGTCATCCATCTGGCCGATTGTGGGGAACTTCACGACCTTTTTGGACGGAAGAATTCTCGGACTCCCCACCTTCCTCAGATCGGCGGGGAAGTCTGCCTCAAAATCCTGCAGTTCGAGCCAACGTCTTCGCTGCCCATCAAGGTGAAGTAGGAATCCTCTGGTCTTCTGAATTGGCATCTCTTCACCGAAGAGGCGGCTGCCCTTCGCCAGTGCCGTGCCGAACGGCGACCTCAGACCGGGGTTCAACCGGCAGTGACGCACAAATTTGGTGATGTAGCGGAATTCGATCCGAACGGTTTCGTAGGCAACTGGATTATCGCCACAGAGCCGGGTCCACGCGTAGTTCCAAATTACGGTATCCGCGTCATCAGCGTTGGCGAGGGGTATCGCTGATGCAAGCCAGTCGTCGTGTAGCCTGGCGATCGTGGTCAACATCTGACGCAAGGTTCCAAATGGTTCGATCCTCGCTCGATCGATCGAAAACGTGAAAGTTTCCGGTGGTACGACGGGCCTTCCGTTCGCCATTGTGATCAGTATCGGTAAAGGAGTGACGGCGACGTCTCGGCCGCGCTGCAGCCGCACGGGTAGATCGATCACGACGGTCACGGGCGCTTCTGTCTCACCGGTCATTTAACAACTGCCTCCATGTGCCAACTTGTGGGTGCGCAGGTCCGCGCGCCCTGACGGCAGCACATTAAGCAAAGAAGAGCAACAAAATTCGGATGCTATTTGTCAACAATTACAGACACTTAATCGGCAATTTGGCAAAAATGTTGAATCCTTCACGCTCGTTGTTTTTTCTCGAAAAAACGGAGAATCGAATCTTTGCGCGACGAAGGGTGGACGAGCGTAAGGCAGACCAACCATTTTTGGGGCAATTATCGTAGATCGGTTTCCGGACTGCCAAAATTCCGACGATCCAATGCGCACGTACCTTGGCAGATCACTGTTGCTGAGTCGGAGGACGTCAAGCAGAACCGGATTGCCGCGGATACCGGGCACAAATCGCCTGCTCACGCTCTCCAAACCCGAAGTCAATGTTTTTCGGTGTCCCAATGTTCATTCTTAGCTGTTAATCCGTGGAGCGCCCGGACACGGCAATTTCCATCTTGCCGACAAGATCCTGACGACCATAGAGACTCTTCTTCACCACCTCAGCCGCGACGTTCGCGAGCAAATCGCGCAGGCGGCCGAGAAAGCTGGTACCGCCTGATCAGCAACTGTTCCGCTTCGACATCTAACTGCCAGAAAACGTATGACTTTTGAGGAACATTGCCGCCTGCCAATTGCTCATGACGCAATTCAGGCTAGAGTGTCCGCACAGAAACGGTTGCATCAGAAGATTCGTGAATGTCGCTTCCTCCCTTGATCGGACCAAACACCTCGGATTCCGGCGGTGTTGCCGGACGTCGCGGCTTCCGTTTTCAAGACCACGTTGCGGCTCGATTTCTGATCCAACTCCTACAGCAGCATAATCTTACGCAGATTGAATGCGAAACAGGTGACGACATTGTTCTGCGTTGGGATGACGGTGTGACGCGGCACAACGAGTACGTCCAGGTCAAGACGACGGACAGCAGCAGCAAATGGTCGCTGAGCGAGATCTGTGAGCGCTCGCCTGCGTCCTCAAAAGGAACTTCCCTTGTCGAGCGCTCCCTCGCCACGGAACAATTTCCTGGGCCATCTTTATTTAGATTCGTCACTGTGCGTGATGTACGTTCAGACCTTATTCCTTTGAGGATCGCAAGAGCCGACCGTTTCGACCATAACGTTGCGGACGCTTTTGCATCGTTGGCTCCAAGAATTGCCAAAAAGCTTCCTGGTTCGATTTCACCACAGGGGACGACGGTAGAACATTGGACGCACGCAATGCTGTGGGAAACCATTGGAGGCGGCATCGAGACACTGAGGCTGGAAAACCTGAACTCTCTCCTTCGCCTTGCCGAATCCGATGGAGAATGCCTACTCGTTTCTGCGGCCGAACAGATATACGGCGACTTGGTCGGGCTGGCGGTAGCAGCCGGCGACGCGTCACGGGTACAGAATCCATTAGCGAAAGTAATCACCAAGGCAGCCATCACCGCATGGTGGAAGCAGCAGGTCGTCCTCATCCGGCAGAGGAACCAGTCGTTCGTTAAGGTCTATCAGTTCGCGACACCAGGATTCTTCACGGAAATTCATAGGGTCGAAGGAACGGATGCCACGCGCTCAATGGCGTCGTACGACGCAGAGTTCGATGGTGGGGCATGGCGCAAAGAGGATCTCTGCGAATACCTTATCGACTGGCTTCCCGAGATTTCCCTACCGGCCCGTGTCCTCGCCCAGACACCCAAGCTGGAAGCGCGGAGGCAGATCCATCGGGCGATCGAATCCTTCGATAGGAGCCGCATCGACGAAGAAGCTCTCCTGGCTCAGTTGCTCCTTCACGCTATCCTCCGCCACTACAAGTCCAGCGAGCCGCTTACATGCAAGCTGTTCAGCGTCGCTGGCGCCACGGCATACGAGATGAACGCTCACATCGTGCCTTCACCCACGGGTGACGAGTTGTGGCTCGGACAATCCCACATCACTGCGACGCGCGATTTGGCCAATGTAGCCAGTGCAGTGGCAGCCGCGCTTGCAGACACGCTTGACCGGGATCTTCTGAAGAAAGAGCGGGAGATCATCGTTCAGCTCCGCGAACCTCAGCATCTCCGGTCGAGCACCATCGACGGAATCTTCGACCGACATTCGAAGCTTGACGACCTTGTTAAAGTCTTAAATGTGCCCGTCTTAGTCGCGTACGACAGTGCAGTGCTCGCTGCTGGCTTCGCGGAAGATTACGTGACGCACCTTCAGGCGGAGGTGGAGACCACGTACGAGTTAATAACGAACCACTTTTCGGATGCGCTGAAGAAGGTACGCATCCACGTTTTTCTGGTGCCCGTGCAGGGTGCGTCCGAGCTGCTAGACGAATTCAAGCTTCGGCTGAGGAGAGCCTGACGTGGATACCAAGGATTTGCGCACACTCCTCAAGACAGACTTCTCCCCGGAAGAGGCAGGCCTTATCCTATCAGCGATAAGCCGCCTCGTGAATGCTCGGGACACCCACGACGAAGGCCGCGAACTGGTCATTCGCTGTCTGGATCGCCGTGACCGTTTTCTCGACGGGCTGTCGCTGGTTCTTGATGGATTGGTGCGATCGGTGGGATTGCTCCCCTACGTCGCCGAGAGCCGGGCCTCGACCTTGGAAGACCAACTTCTTCTCGAAGCTCACCGCATGCCAATCGTCGGCGAGAAAAGGGTGTTTCATACTCTCCAGCTGCAAATCTATAGGGAGCTTGTCGCTGGCCGGAATGTCGTACTGAGCGCCACGACCAGCGTAGGGAAGAGCGCCATCGTCGACGCGGTGATTGCCACCGGGAAGCACCATCATCTGGCGATCATCGTCCCGACGATCGCCTTGATAGATGAAACAAGACGCCGTCTCGCCACGCAGTTCGGCGATCAGTACGATATTGTTACCCATCCGACGCAGATCACCTCTCCCGAGCGTGAGACAATTTTCATCCTGACGCAGGAAAGAGCGCTCACTCGCAAAGATCTTAGCCTCGTGACGTTCTTCGTGATCGACGAGTTCTACAAACTCGATCTGCGGGGAGACGACGATGACGAACGTTCCGTCGATCTCAATCTGTGCTTTCACAAGCTGGCTTCCACAGGAGCACAGTTCTACCTGATCGGACCGCATGTCGACGGAGTGGTAGGCCTAGCCTCGTCCTACGAATACCTTTTCGTGCCGTCGCTATTCTCCACCGTGGCGCTGGATATCGTGCAATTTAGGTTGCCACGACATGGAGGGCAGCGCGAAGAGAAACTGATAGATCTTTGCACCGATCTCACTTCACCGACAATCATCTACTGTCAGTCGCCGCACAGCGCTCAGGATGCTGCCAGCGCACTGCTGGATGCCACTCTATTTCCACTGGTCCCAGAATTGGATGCCGCAGTTGAGTGGTTGACCTTCGAATATCCGTCGGACTGGATTGTGACCACAGCACTAAAGCACGGGATCGGTATTCATCACGGCAACATTCCGAGAGCGTTGCAACAGTACGTGCTACGCGCATTCGAGAGTGGAATTCTTAAGCTGCTGGTCTGCACATCGACGATGATCGAGGGGGTCAACACCGTCGCCGAGAACGTCATACTGTTCGATAAGCGGCTGAACAACACCTCACTAGACCACTTCACTTTCCGCAACATTGCAGGACGCGCTGGAAGAATGAGGCGATACTTTGTGGGCAAGGTCTTCGTCCTGGAAGAGCAGCCGGCGCCAGATCGGTTCACCGTGGAGATAGCCGTCGGCACTCAAGGCCCAAATGCGCCAATCTCACTGCTTCTCGATCTCGAGGATAAAGATCTGACGGAAGTATCGAGAGAGCGCGTCAAGGAAGTGCGCGAGGCAAGCCTGCTATCCCCGGAGACCCTCCGCCTGAACCGACATGTGTCTATCGACAGGCAGGAAGCCATCTACCGACTGATCACTGGTGATCTTCATCTTTATCACGACATGTTGGCCTGGACCGGAATGCCACGACCACCTCAGCTGCTCGGCGTCTGCGATCTTGTCTTCGATTATCTCGATACGAATATTCTGAAGGGTTACGGCATATTTTCCGGCAACGCCCTGAAGGCGTCAGTAACGCGCGTGCAAATGTCGCCACGCTACCGCGATGTGGTAGACAATTTTGTAGCTCATCGCAGGCCCGATACGACGATCAGCGATGGGGTGGAACTCGCCCTCCGTTTCATGCGCAAGTACGTGTCCTACACATTTCCACGCCATCTCATGGCTATATCAAATATTCAGGCTGATATTTTTCGAAAGGCTGATTTGGAGCCCGGAAACTACGGTCTCTATGCTGGCATGTGCGAGAGCCTTTTTCTCCCTGCGGGCCTCTTCGCCTTGGATGAGTACGGTATTGCACCTGAAACAGCACGCAAGCTTGGGCCGGGAGAGTTCAAGACTCTGGACGCGGCGCTCGACCACATAACCGATATCGACCTGCGGAACACGCAGCTTCTCGGGTTCGAACGTGACATGATTGAAGACATGCGAACGACGCTACGGCGCAAAGGGTAGAATTACGTTCGGATCGCAAACGCCATCACTCAATACTGGCTCGCAACAACTAAATCCACGAGTTGCCAATTCGCTAAAAATCGGGAAGCTGCCCCGGTAGAATGGCCATAATGGTCGCCGCGATATTCAGACGACAACGGCGGCGATTTGCCCTAAAAGGGAAGCCGTTGCGGTCAAGGTGGTTGAACAAGCGCTTCAACCATCAGTCAGCCCCTACGTTGCGGATGTTGGCGGCCGGGATGCCCTAAGCCTGTTCCTGTGGCGCGTATGACCCCGGAATGATCGATCCAGCTTCTGCTGAGCTCAACTGGTCGGCTTGAACGGCTTGGACCTGCCCTTCGGTAGTTCGAGGATCTCGGAAGAACCTTCTGCCGAGGGAGGGGTGTCGGGCAACACGACCGGCCGCCGCGCGAAAATCTTGGAGGCCTTGGCAAGCGTGTCGCGGAGGAACTCGTTGTCCTGCGTCAAGTATTCAACAATGCCCTCAAGCTCGCGCACTCGCTCCTTCAACTCTTGTACTTCAGAGTTGTCGATGATTGGCTTGTCGGCATCCACCATGTAAACCTCTCCTGTTGTGGCTAGCATACACGGCCACTACCCATAAAATCCAGAGATCCGGATTCTCCGAGGTGGTCTGTCGCAGGGAATTTGACGCGATAGCCAGTTCCACTGGACAGTTCTTGGACATCGAAGCGAATAGGCACTCGGTCTAAATGTCCGGATCGATCTCGTTCAGAATGTCCGCCGTGTCGTTCTTTGGCGACCCGACCGCTCTTCCGATGGGCCACATCTTCATCTGGCTTGCCGGAAAGGACTTCATGAGGTCATCCGGATCTGGCTCCGGCGATAGCCAGCGCTCATAGTCTTCTCGGTGTAGGATCACAGGCATTCGGTCATGGATTCCGGCCATCATTTCGTTTGGCGGGCATGTCACGATCGCAAAGTTGCGAACGTCGGCGCCAGTGGCCGGGTCGCGCCACGTATCCCAAATGGCAGCGAGGGCGAAGGGACTGTCATCTGCCATTGCGATTGCATACGGCTGCTTGTTCTTTCCGGTGCCGAAGATATCCTTCCACTCGAAGAAGCCGTTGATCGGCACCAGACACCGTCGCGAGCGATAAGCGGACTTGAACAACCCATTCGTCGCGATGCCCTCCCGCCGAGCATTGATCGGTGGCGGCCGCGCTCCTGGCCTCATCCAGGACGGCTGCAAGCCCCAGCGGGCCGTTACGAACACGGGACCCATGATGTCAGGTTCGCGGACCATGTCTCGGATGATAATCGGGTAGTAGAGCGACGGCGCGCCGTTATATCTGGGGAACTGGTTGCTTAGATTGCCGACATCGCAACGTGCTGCAAACGCGAAGTTCTGCAGCATCTCCTCCAAAGTCGCCTTTATGAAAATGCGTCCGCACACGATTGGCCTCCAGTCAGTCCCGCGGTAGCTTTCCGATCAGAAATCTGTTGCTGGCACGGTTGCCGCACCCCGAACATTTCAGCCTCTTCGCCAGGTTGGCAAGGGTTGTGCGTTTCCCAACCTGTCGTCCGAGCTCCCATCGGTCGATCGGTGCGTTCTTGAGGCATGCCGGGCAAGCGGCAACCAGCACATACATTTCGGCCAACGAGCCGAGTGTTTCGCGAGCAAGATCGACGGCATAGTCCCCAGGTGGCGCCAGGTTGATGCCCCTGCGGTGACGCACGTTCATTTCCGCTCGAATGTCGGCGTCCACCCTCGCGTCATTCCGCGGCTCATGGCGCCTTCGGTCAGAACAAGCTGCGTCCGCAGGTGCCGGATGTCCTCAAGCAGCGTGGCGATTGTGGCGCACGGGTCGTCGTGCCAGGCGAGCGCGGCCTGCACCTCGAAGTCGATGTCCTCTTTGGTCAGCGGCATCATCAATGCAGATCCAATTTGAGTTGCTGTTTTTTGAGCGCTGGCGTGGGACGGCCGATCTCAACCTGGCCCAAGGTGCGCTTCCGGCGCTCAGCATCACCCTCCCGTTCAGCACAGCAAGCGGGGACAAACGCCAATGCACTTGCGATGACTTCCTCTGATTTGGTCATTTCTGCACCCCGTCGCATGTTCACTTTATGTTCTGCTTTCAGGAACGAGAGTCAAGCGCAATGATCAGCTTGTGCAAATCGCTGGCAACCTAGCTGCGAAATTCGGTAGTTAGTTCATCAATGCTTCGACAAGGACGGCGCCAAGCGACGCTCAGATTACAAGCGACCAGTCCACGATCGGCAACCGATCGTCGGGCGAAACCTCGTCATTGCACTTTCTGATCGTTCCGCGGGCGACCGTGCGCTGCTTGCCACCCCAGTCCTCGGGCATACCACGCAAAACAATATGCTCGGGGCCGTTGTACAGAACGGTACCCACTTCGTTGTCGAAATCGAAGTCGATGAAGATCAGGTGGCTTGCGCGCTTATCGACCTGCCGGAACGCTGGACCGCCTTTCTTCCCAGTGGCTTTGATCTGAACTGCTGTACCGTCACGTGTGTGGCCGTCCACCCCGGTTCCGCCGCCCGGTGTTAAGTGATGCCGAAGACCTTCGCCGCCACGACCTCACCGATGTCGCCTACCAACTTTCCGTCCAGGGTAAACTCGATCCCAGGGTAGTCGTAATGCTGCTTAACTCTGTCGCGAGCATCGATGAGTTCCTTGATGACAGGTGGAAGTCTCAAACGCACTGGTTGGTTCATACTGGCTCTCGATAGGATAGAGGATTCTATACGGTTTGCCGCTCACTTACACGGAAATGCGTCTCGCAGGGCAACGGCCAGGAACATCGCGAAAAGAGTCGACGGCTCTGCCGCTGTAGCCGGCACACGCTCTATTCGTTGTTCCAGGATGCGGAGATACTGGTCCCGGTGATCGGGATGTCGGGCTGACAATAGAGCTTCGGTTGGCCATTCATTTCCAGAACTGTGTTTGCGGCTTCAAGGCCGCGCCCGGCCCCCACCACGAGCCCCACAAACCGATCGCCATCTTTCGACTTCGCCGCGGACATAAAGTCAGCCATTGTAGGTCCGGGCTTATCCTCCGCAATGACTGCGCTCGGGAGAGAGCACAGTACCAAAACAAAGCCCACACACTTTCCGATCCCCATGCCCCCGCTCCAACGATTTTCGCTCGCTGACCTTCTATGCTGTAGGAACCCCTGTAGCCAGAGCTGCGGAGAGGCCAAGCCTTCGAATCTCTCCGATAATAATTGGGCTTAGCCGAAGTTCCTCCAGCGGAGCGCTGGCAAGCCAGCGACGAGCTGCCTCGACCGTCGCGTTGGGATCCTTGAAATGTCCCTCCAAGGCGGCGGCGGATATTCTGGACAACCCCAGCTCCATGAACGACCATCCAGCCTTCGTGGAGACACCGAGCTCCAGTGCAACGGGGAAATTGAAAATCTTTCCGGAGAGGCGCGTCAGGTTGTTCTCAATCAGAGCTAATCTGAGGACGTCGATGTAAGCCTTTCCCAACTGGACGTACTGAAACCGGACCTCGTCTTCGATCATATCGAACGTGCGCCGAACAATCGCATCCACGTTAACAGGCTCCCTTAGTCGAGCCTGCTGAGCTGCGCTAACGGTCCCGGAATTCAAACTCGCAGACAGCCGCTTCGCTTTCTCCTGCCTAGCCCGCTTCAGCTGGAGCGAAATCAAGCTTGGATATGGAACGCCCTTCATCCAGCGCACTGCCATCCCACCGACGATCGCGTGGTAGCTGCCGGCTGCGATCGACGTCTCGTTCACTTCTCGCTGCACCGTCTTGAATATCTCCTTGTAAATCTCGCGTGCGCCATCCTCGTGCGGCTTCGGTGGGATGAGCTCATCCACCCGCCCCATTTCAATACGCGTTAGGAAATATTCGTAGAGACGCTTTAGGCCGTAGGGATTTACCGTCCAGTTGGTCGTCAGTAGTGTAGGTGGAAGCTCGAGTTCTTTGGTGGCTGCGGACGCGGCACTGACCAGCGAAGATCGTTCCTCCTCGGTTTTTTCCGGAAGCGTGCGGACGACAAATTCCGATACGATTCCAAGTGAAGCCTTGGAAATAAGCAAACCTGCCGCAGCGCGCACGCGCGGGGCATTTTCGTCTCTCCGTGTGAGCCTCGGCATCGCACCTCGAACTGCGCGAACAACTTCATCGTGGCGCTCATTCACCACTCGTTCGAATGCAGGAGAAATTCTGAAGCCGACAAACTCGTCCAGAGGCTTCACCTCCCAGTCGTCGTAATCGACAAGGAAAACATTTCCGACGATATCCTCCTTCATCCGCCCCGCGCGTCCGGCGAAATTCCAAAGTTGGGCGGGGTCGAGCATTGCGCCAGACCCACGCTTGGGTGTGTCGATGAAGACGTTGCGCGCTGGGAGATTGACGCCTTGGAATAAGGTTGTGGTGCAGGCAAGAAATTTGATCACGTCGTTTTTGAAAGCGGCCTCGAGCGTTTCCCGAAGGAGGGTCGGCATTTTGCCATAGTGAAACGCAACACCATGCCGAACATGATCGGCCAGTCCATACTCCTTGTGAACGTGATCCTTGATGAAGAGAGAAAGTTCCTCGACCATACTGTCATCGACAGCCGGGCGCCCGGAAGCCAGCTTCGACGCAACAGTCTCGCTATTATCGGCTCCTGTTGCATACACCAGCGATCCTCCATTGCTCCCGAGTTCGAGTGCGACTGCGGCTAGGCGCATCGCCGGGTCGTCGAATGTGCGCTCGCTGCGGCGGACACCCAGTGATGTCGGCCCACTCTTCTCGAGAAGGTGAAGTTCGAGAGAGTTCGGATCGTCGGCTTTCCGAACGACGATCCGGTTCTGCAGCACGGTGGGTAGGAGAGACCGCTTTTCGCGCAGATTTTTCTTCCCGAGCGAATCTGCAAGTCGTTGGAAGCCGCCCGCGCCGGGCGCCAGCATTATCAATCTGGTTGAGTTGTCCCGATCCATAATCTGCTCCAGGCATTCCTGGAGGATCATACCGCGTGGCCCGTCGGAGAGATTCTGCGCTTCGTCCACGACGACCAAGTCGAAGGCGGCCGTGTCGATCGCGAGTAGGAACTGCAAACGCTCCTGGGTTAGCACGTATATGTGCTTCGCAGTGGGCGACGGGTCGATCGCGGGTACTGTAGCAATCCGAACGTCGCTCCTGTCGGCCAAGCGATGACTGATTTTGTCGTACACCTCGGCCAGCAAAGCTCGCGTCGGAGCGATATACACCGCACGGAAGCGCCCGCGAGTCTCCACCAGTCTGCACAGATGCTCGATGACCAGAAAGGATTTTCCAGCTGCCGTCGGCGCGGAGATCGCCACCGTCGCCTCATCTGGCAGGCTGTCCCATGCTTCCTTCTGAAAATCCGTCAGCGCCACGCGCTCTGCGCCTACCATGATACTGTTCATGGCCTTGGATAGTTCTCGGCCCACTCCATCCAGCAGCCTAGGTTTAACTAGATCGGGAAACATACGCTTCGCGTAGTCCGCGGCGGGAAAGTTTCCAAGGTCGGTAAGCAAGGCAATACTTCTGTCAACGAAGCCCATGTCCCGAAGAAGAAGGGTGTTTAGGGCGATAGACTGGGCAATGCGACGCAACGGAATATCATCGGTCTGCGCGAAAACGCTGGCGCAGTAATGGAGCTTCGCCATTTCCTCCGCGTCCAATCCTCTCAAACCATGGTCGCGCTCTGCGTCAATGGATTTCGCGGCCGCGCAGGTTTCCAGGCGCTTCAGCATGAGCGCGAAGGCTTCGTGACCGACAAGCCTGTTTGAAAGTTCAAGTGCGAAGGTCATGCGTCTTCCGCCTGTTCGATAAGTTCCTCCTCGTCCTCATCATCGCCTTCCAGCAAATCCGGTGGAGGCGGCAACCCCATTGCGGCGTAGAAGTCGCGACGGAGCTGGTTCACATCCGGGACGGCGAGGAAGAACACGAAGCATTTGGCGGGGTCCGCGCCATTGGCCTTGAGATGCTTCAAGGCAGCTTTGCGGTAGCGATCTTTCAGGACGGCGAGCTTCTCTGCAAAATCGTTCTCGTGTGCGTCGATCGGGCCAGAACCGATAGCAATCTTATCGGCGTAGACCTTCTTCTCGGAGTAGCAAACGACGCCAACGTAGCGTTCGCGCCGTTGCGCACGCTGGTTTCCCACAACGTCGAAATAGGCAAGCGCGGCCTCCCGGGCGTCTCCTTGGAGATCATCAAGGTTGCCCAGATCGGCGACTATGTCGTACTCCCGGAGATACTGGCTGCGACTGCTGAGGAATTCCTTGGCAGACTCTGCATAAGCCTTGGCGCCAGCGTTTGCGTTCCTGGTCAGCTTCGCCTCCAGAAAAAAGACAGTCATGGCTCCATCTTCGAACCGGGCATGGATCCCGTCCAAGCCATGGACTGGCATGTTGGCGGAAGTCTTCAGCGCCATTTTGGCCGCGACCTGCGGCGCTTTGAGCAGATGTTGCACGAGCGCGTACGCGATAACCTCGCCGACCTCGCTAGATCGCGATGGATTTTTCTGTGAAAAGTCCATGAACGCTGACCGGACCGCCCGCGTGACGGCAAGTGCCATGGAAGGATCCTTGGCGAGCGCTGCCGCGAACTTCTTCTGCTTCCGGCGGGGCAGCGCATAGTAGAAGCATTGTTGCCAGAGAAACTCGGCTAGAGCCGATATCTTTGGAAGGTCCTCGTTAAAGCGAGGATGCAGCAGAGCAGTGGGTGGCGTGACTTCAGGATCGATCACATGTTCGACGGCGCACCGGATGTAGTCATCGAGGTCCGCTGGATTGATCAGCGTCTGGAGAGCATCACTTAATGTATTGTCCGGATCTGTCACTCAGCTATTACCCGCACCATGATTCGCGGTATCATTGTATTGCGATGCACCGCCAATTGCATCGGACAGGTGCGTTATTGCAGCTATTCGCAGCCTCTACTTCTGCCGACAGTTGCATTTCCCCTCAACTGCGCACAGTTTCATTTATCCCGATTCTCAACCACAGATCATCATGCACATTGAAAGCCTCTCGATCCGCAATTTCCGCTGCTTCGGAGACGAAGCGGTTCAGATCAATCTTGCACCCGGGACTAACGCGTTCGTCGGAAATAATGGGGCAGGTAAGACTGCCGCCCTCGAAGCGTTGAAGCGGCTGTTTTCGCCTATCGCCGCCGAGAGGCAGATTCGGCGGTCTGATGTGCACTTCGGTCCGGGCGAAGACATCCAAACAATCAAGGGATCCAACCGCGAGATCGTTATCGAGGCAGTCTTCGGATTTCCGGGCAATACGACCAACGCTCAAGTGTTCACTGACCTGTTCTTCAACGGAAGCGACAAAAGTCTGAAAGTAAGGATTCGGCTGGAATGCCAGTATACCAGTGAAAACGAAATCGACGACGATCTCGAAACCAAGTTCTATGCCGTACGAACTCTCGATCCAGTTCCATTTGGTCCGGACGATGAACGAAAGATGCCGCTTCGAGGACGTCCGACCCAGTACGCAGAGGTGGTCTACATCCCCGCCCATAGGGACGCCCGCGGTGTCAGCCAAACTGCTCTTCGAAACCTCCTGCAACGGCTGGAGCGCTCGGCGGACTGGGACGAGACAACAAAGTCCAAGTCGAAAGGTTTCGCCGAAGATCTTCAGAAGAACCTAAATGCGACACCAGCTCTCAAGCTGGTCACGCAGACGCTCGAAGGCTTCTGGGCTTCACTTCATGATGGCCACTATGACGGGACAGTCGAATTAGGGGTCATAGCGACCGAGTTTCAGAAGCTAATTCGCGACCTTACCTTGCGTTTCATGAAAGCTCCGGGGGGCGGTCAACGCCAGCTGGACGAACTCAGCGAGGGACAGACGTCACTCCTGTATTTCGCGCTATCCGCGACGCTGCACAAGCTGATGTCAGACATGCAGAAAGTTGCACCGAATAAGTTGGACGGGTTCGTCGCCCCGGATTTCATCCACCCACCGCTTACTATATTCGCGTTGGAGGAACCGGAAAACCACCTAGCACCGTTCTACCTTCCAAAGCTCATTTCACTGCTCGACACACTCAATGCAGACGGCTCTGCTCAGGCCGTGGTGACGAGTCACGCGACCAGCATACTAAGTCGGATCCCACCGCGCCACGTCCGGTATTTCCGCATGTATCCGTCCTCGCTGACAAGCAGAGCGCTCGCTCTTCCCCTTCCGGAAAAGGAATCGGATGAAGACAAGTTTCTCCAGCAGGTCATATTGGCGAACCCTGAAGTCTACTTCGCAAGGCTCGTCATCGTCGGAGAAGGTGACACAGAGCGATTAGTAGTGCCGAGAGTCGCAGACGCACTCGGTGTCAGTCTGGATCCTTCGTTCATTGCCTACGTGTCAATCGGAGGACGGCATGCACAGCATCTCTGGCGACTTCTGAACGGCCTCGACATCCCGCACCTTACTTTGCTGGACTTTGACCTTGGCCGAACTGGTGGCGGCCTGGGGCGGCTAAAAAATGCAGTCTCCTGGCTCACAGACCTCGGACCCTCGTATGTGCCGACGTGGCTGGACAAGGACAAGAACGAAGTTCCAGCGACAGAAGCGGGAGTTGCTGCCCTTCCACCACTTACGCCTGAGACCTACATCCCGTGGGTACAATGGTTGCGACGTCGGAACATATTTTATTCGGCACCCGTAGATCTCGATATGATGATGCTACAAGCATTCCCCGAGGCGTATGAGGCCGAAACTGCATACAATTCAAACCCCGCTCCTACGGAGATCACCAGGCTAGAGACGAGCGTGTTCAAGAAAGGGCCTGGACGCGTTGCAATCCAGGCGGTGGGTCTTTCCGTTACGAACGAACAACTCCACGCCTATGACGAACTCTTCAAATCCAGTTCTAAGCCGGGATCTCACCTCCATGCGTTCACGAAGCTAACGCCGGAAAAGATCAGGGCCGGCTGCCCCGAGCCTCTAGCGGCTCTGGTCGCGCGGGCAAGGGAGATGCTGGCGGCAAAGGTGAAGTCCGGAGATGGCATGTGACCTACACTGGCCGCGACGAATGGACGGCTTCCGCTGGCATCAAACTCGAGGGAACTGCCCTCGAAGTCGTAAAATCGATGCGATCTTTGTCGGTCTTGGCTGGTCCCGGGGCAGGCAAAACAGAACTGTTAGCGCAGAGAGCGAACTTTTTACTCACGACAGGCGCCAGCCCACCGCCGAGGCGGATCCTAGCGATTGCCTTCAAGGTCGATGCTGCTCGCAACCTGTTGGAGCGGGTGCAGGCGCGCTGCGCTCCCGTTTTCTGGCCCCGATTTGAATCCCTCACGCTCCACAGCTTTGCCAAACGGATCCTCGACCAGTTTCGTGAAGCATTGCCGGACGACGAACGTCCCACGGCAAACTATCGCATCTTTGGACCGAGCGCTGCGATCTGGAATGAGTTTAGGAGAAGCGTCGAAGCCGAAATCCCCGCCATATCAGGCTACAACAATGAGCGCTTGAACGAGGTGGCGCACTCCCAGCCATTCGGAGGCGTCTTTCCGGATGACGATGGAAGGGAACGCATACGAAAGGCATGGTGGAGATTCTGCATCCAATCCAGCCAGTCGAGCATCACGTTCGATATGGTTCTGTTGCTTGCAACAATGATCCTAAAGAGGCAGCAGGCTGTGCAGGCCGCACTTCGCCGCACATACTCGCATGTATTCCTGGATGAATTTCAGGACGTCAACGATTTCCAGTACCGCCTCATCACGGCAGCTTTTTCGGGAAGCGACACCGTTCTGACAGCCGTTGGCGATTCCAACCAGGCGATCATGAAGTATGCGGGCGCGCTACCTGATGTTTTCCAGCGGCTGGAAACGGACTTTTCTGCTGTTCCTCGTCGCCTGCTGTTCAATTTTCGCTCCAACGCCGCGATCGTTGGACTGATCAACTCGGTTGTCACTCTTTTTGAAAGCGATCCCGTTCCCACTGAAGCCGCGCGAAAGGACGATCCCGTACCTCCCGACGCAATCGAAGGGTGGATCTTTGCTACTCGTGACGACGAAAGCCTCGCCATCGCAGAATTCGTCAGTAGTGAGGTCGCATCTGGCAGTCGACCAGAAGACTTCGTCGTGCTGGCTCGTTCGTACATAGGAAACGTCGAAGAACGGCTTCGTCCTCATTTCAAAATGAAGGGCATAGGAATCAGGAACGAATCCAGGAAATTCCGCGACATTGAGCTTCAGGATTTGCTCAAAGAGCCAGCCGTGCGGTTTATCATGGCGGTTTTGAAGCTGTCCGTGAACGCTCGGATAGGAAGTCCTTTCCAGGTGTGCCGTGATTTCATTGCTGAGCTAGAGGGCTGGGACATTGGGTCGGAGCGTGGCTTGGCGGGCAGCCTTGGCGCAACACGGCTGCTTGTGGATGAGCTTTCGCAAGTCTTGCTTGAAAGAGGTTCTGCGGATGTCGCAGGAAGCTTGATCGTTGCCACTGTAGTGACCGAGGTGCGAAAGGCCCAACTCTCCCGGGCATTAGGTGACTATCGAAACAAGGGTCGGCTCGACGCTGTGCTCGCCGCCTTCGCCGAATTCTATGACACATGTGCGGACAAGAACGAGACGTGGGAACAATGCATCGATGCGATCGAGGGGCGCGGTGTTGTGCGCCTTATGACGATTCATAAATCCAAGGGTCTTGAGTACCACACGGTCTTCTTCGTGGAACTCAACGACGATGTATTCTGGAACAGCCAAGACGACGCGAATGTATTTCTGGTGGCGCTGTCTCGCGCTCGAGAACGGGTGAAATTTTCCTTCTGCGAAGATAGCAAAGGGTTCAGAAACGTCCGGCAGTTCATCGCTTCGCTGGAAAAAGCAGGGGTGGCTTTTGTGCGGAAAACTGGTGCGCAATAAGGAACAAATCGAGCGATGGTAGCCAAGAATAAATCCGAGAGGCTACGGCGGCTGCTATCCCATGGGTACTTCGCACCCGAGCTGCCGCCATGCTTCGTGTCCACGGACCTTGCACGGTTTCGAAAATCGATCTTCGACAGCATTGCCGCGATGCCAGCAGTCAGACAACAGTCAGCGTATTATCGGTACATAACTGAGCCAGCCTGGTTCTATTTTCCAAGGTTTGGCAAGGATGATCGCCGTCACGGTGTGCCCAACCCAGTATCGTACCTCTTGCTGTCGAAGGCGATTGCCGACAACTACGTGCATTTCCGTCGAAGCGCAAAGAAGTCGCGGCTGACTTCCTCTCCACCAGTTTTCGACTGGAGCGGAGCACGCGCCGTCATGCGGCCGAGTGTCGACCTGCGCGATGACTTCCGCGTCGATCTATCATCCCGACGAGAAGAGTATGTCAGCGCAGACCTCCGATCATTTTTCCATTCCATCTATACGCATTCAATCCCGTGGGCGATCTATGGAAAGGATTGGGCAAAGGTGCCCGCGAACCGCGGATACAATCACTATGGAAATCTGTTGGATCTCCTGTCACGCAATCTCCAGGGCGGGCAAACCATAGGCTTGCCAGTTGGACCCGATACGTCCCGACTGCTTGCCGAGGTAGTAGCTTCCGGCATAGACGAAAAGCTTCGGGAGCGGCTCGGTGTCACGGCAAGGGACGCTTCCCGATACATCGACGACTTCACAATCAGCGGAGTGAATGGAGAGCGCGGCGAGGACATCATCGCCGCCCTGCGCCAAGCAGCATTGCATTTCGAACTGGAACTGAACAACGAGAAGTCAGAGATTAACTCGACGGCAACGCGTCACAATATCGGGTGGAAGCAAGCTGCACGGGCCTACATTCCGCACGGCAACCCCGACCTCCCAAGCATGCAGCAGTTCTTTTACGAAGTAGGCAGACTGTGCGAGGCTCACCCGACAATCAACGTTGAGAAATTTGCGTTCGCCTGTGCCAGAACAGCTTTCATACGCTCATCCGGCTGGCGCACGATCCAAAGTCTGCTCGTCAACGCATATCGACGAAACTCCACGCTGGTATCCCTTGTTGTGGAAATCTTCCTCTTACGTCAAATCGATCGCGGTGACCTCGACTTAGGCAATCTCAAGGACTTTCTGGACCACCGACTTCCGTCGCTTGCGCGAGCAAATCGCACCGGCGAAATCATATGGCTGCTCTTTCTGGCGATACGGCTGGGGGTGATCGTCGGCGCCCGTGCGGCAGAGTCATTGTTGCAAGTCGACAATGGAATGGTGGGCCTTCTCGCGGCTTTGGCAAAATCGCGCAACTTGATACAAGGCCAATTCGATCTGGCGCCATGGAACACGTCACATACCTCGGATGGTTTGAAAGGCCCGATGTGGCTGTATGCCTATCAGACTGCCGTTCATGGAATTGTACCCGGCCTCGACACCGCGTTTATCGAGCAAGATCCTTTCTTTGCGCCGCTTTTTGCGAAAAAGGTGAGCTTCCTGAGAATCGAGAACGGGTTCGCATCAGTTGCGGGCACGATCCAATCGTTGCGCAGCGAGAATGAAAGAATTAGTCGCGTGCGAAGTGATTTCCTGGAAGACTTCACCGTCGACATTGACGACTATGACGACGACGATTTTGCCGAGCCTGACGCTGCCGGCGACGCGGTCGATGACGAAGGCTACTGACCCTTCGCACAGACCGACGCATCCCGTGCCAATCGCTATCGAATCCGCCAAGGTGCCATCCCGAACGTGGGATGGCACAGGAGTTGGATGATCCCCATTAGAGACGATCGGGTTCAGTCGTCAACGATACTTTCCGCCAGCCAGAGCCAGATCAGCGATCCCGACGATCCCGGCTTCTGTGCCCAGTTTGGCCGAGAGCAACTGAGGCGCGGCGGAAGGACCAATCGCAGAGATCTCCGATCGCACCTTTTCCAAGAAGCCAGCCGCCAAGCCGACGCCACCACCAACAACGATCCGCGCAGGATCTATAGCAAGCTGAATGTCACAGCAAAGGCGTGCAAACCGCTGAGCAACTCCGTCGATGATGGACACGGCCCACGCTTCTCCGCTGGTTGCCGCCGCGAATACATCCTTCGGCTCCACGGCGTGTCCGAGTCGTTTTGCCTCCGACGCGATCCAGGGCCCGCATATGCGGCTCTCGAGTGGCGTATTCTCATCAGTCGCACCTTGCATTTGCCCGAAATGGCCGGCCACGCCCCGGAGCAGCTTGCCGCCAGCGACGATCCCACCACCAAGCCCGGTCGATACCGTCATGAAGACAAGATCAGAGCGGTCTGCTGTCGCCTTGAATTCGCCCCATGCCGCGGCCTGAGCGTCATTGGCGACCACAACGGGAACGCCAAGCAATTGGGAAGCACGGGCCTCCAGCGGAAACTCTCCCTCGATAGCAAGCGTAGCCTTGTTCATGGCTCGCCACTTGCCATCGCGGACCGCACCAGTCGCGGCAATCCCGGCGGCAGAATATCCTCCCTTCCACGGGGCAACGGCGTCGACGATGGAGGCGACCCAGCTCTCAGCAGATCCGGTGCGATCTGTCGCGAACATTGTCGTGTCCAACACCTCACCGGATTGTACCAGTGAAGCCATAATCTTGGTGCCACCAAGGTCTACGGCCAACACGACTGGGGCTGGCGAGTACACCTCCTTAAGCGCGTCATGGAACCAGGCGGTGACGTGCTCGGTCCGCGTGATGGCTGAGCCGACCACTACGCAGGATGCGCCTGCCCGAGCTGCAGCTTGAGCCTGTTCGGTCGTCCGGATGCGGCCCTCCGCAATAACGTTGGGCGTGAGTTTTTGAAGCGCCGCGACCAGCTCGATATCAGGATCGACGGGTTCCGGACCACCCGTGTAGCCGGACATCGTGCTGCCGACATAATCGACACCAGCCGCCAATGCGCGCTCGGCATCTTCCACACAACTGCAGTCGGCCATCGAAAGCTTGCCTGCATTGCGCACGGCCTGCGCGAGCGCCTCTACCGAGGCAGGACGCACGCGATCGGTGGCATCGAAGGCGATGATGTCGGCGCCGGCATCCGCCAACGCGGTGACATCGTCTAGGAATGGCGTGATCCGTACCGGACTTTCGTCGAGATCGCGCTTAATGAGTCCAATAATCGGGGCGTCCGTCGCAGCGCGCACAGCAGCCACGTAGCGCGCGGATTCGATGCGCAGGCCTGCGGCTCCGGCGGAGAGAGCGGCAAGCGCAAATCCGACTACGTAAGAACTATCGTCCATGGCACCGCCGGGAACGGGTTGGCACGAAACAATCAGCGCATTCTTAAGAGTATTTTCAAGCACGGTGGCTCTGTTTCCGGTTTCGCGTGTCAAGCTTCAAGCTCCCGTATCTTCGAGCGCTCGAGGTCCCGAGCAGCTGCCTTGTCGAGTACGATGGTGGTGTCGTGATGCCGCATCAGCGCGGATCCTGGAACGTCGTCAGACGATGGACCGTTCACGCTCGCGGCAACCGCTTCCGCCTTCTCGGGTCCCGTTGCCAGAACAACGATCTTTCGGCATTCCAGAATGGTCCCGATCCCCATCGTGATTGCGTGGGACGGTTGACGTGCGCCGGGTGCAAAATAGCCGGCATTTGCCTCGATGGTCGACGGGGTCAACGAGACGCGGCGGGTTCTCGAGCCATGCGCGGACCCGGGCTCGTTGAAGCCTATGTGGGCGTTCCGGCCCAAGCCGAGCAGCATCAGATCAATGCCACCATATGCCGTGATCAGGGACTCGTATCGCGCTGCTTCAATGTCAGGATCTACGGCCATACCGCTAGGGATATGCGTGCGGCTAGCGTCGATATTAACATGGGCAAAGAGATTTTCGCTCATGTAGTGCGCATAGGACGCCGGATCATCCGCAGCGAGCCCGATGTATTCGTCAAGATTGAACGTCGTTACGGCTGCAAAGGATCCTCTGCCGTGCTGATACGCTTCCCGAACCCGGGCATACACACCTAACGGCGTGCCGCCGGTCGGAAGTCCCAGAACGCTTTCGGGCTTCTGGATAATCTGGCGCAAAAGGATATCCGCGACGGCTGCGGAAGCATCCGCAGCCGAATCCTTGATGATAATTTTCATGACTGTTCCGCTTAGTTCAGGCGTTTTCCGCTCGCCGCGTCAAACAGCGAGACCTTGTCCGTTGCAATCTGCACTTTCACCGTCTGTCCGGACTTCGTACTGCCAGTCTCGAGGCGCGCTGTCACCTTTTGACCGTTGACGGAAAGCGTGACGTTGTCTTCCGGACCCGTCGACTCGACGAGGTCAACCAGCGCATCGTGACCTTCCTGGTCGGCGGGCACGAGTTTGATATGTTCCGGCCTCACGCCGAGGATCACTTCCCTGTTCGGGTCAGCCACCAGCTCCGGGAACGGAAGCGGCAGGGTCCAGTCCTTTCCATCGCTGAAACTTACGCCATCCCCGCTCTTGAGAACCCGTCCAGTGATGAACTGCATCGAGGGAGACCCGACGAAGCGCGCAACGAAGGTATTGGCTGGCTTGTGGTAGACCTCGTATGGCGTCCCGATCTGCTGGATGTCGCCCTTGTTCATGACCACGATCCGGGTTGCGAGAGTCATCGCTTCGATCTGGTCATGGGTGACATAAACCATGGTTTTGCCGATACGCTCGTGCAGCCTCTTGATCTCTGCGCGGGTCTCGACACGAAGCGTCGCATCGAGGTTTGACAGCGGCTCATCGAAGAGAAAGACCTTCGGATCGCGTACCAGCGCGCGTCCGATGGCCACGCGCTGCCTTTGGCCGCCGGATAGCTCGCGCGGCTTTCGCTCGAGAAGCGGCTCGATTTGAAGAAGCTTCGCGACCTCGGCAACGCTCTCGGCGATTGCTTCGCGGGAAAGCTTGCGCATCCGCAGCGGGAACCCAATGTTCTGGGCTACCGTCATGTTGGGGTAGAGCGCGTAGCTCTGAAACACCATGGCGACGTCGCGCTCTCGCGTCGGGATGTCGGTGACATCCTTACCCTGGATTACGATGTTCCCTGAATCGATCGGATGAAGTCCGGCAATTGCGTGAAGCAGCGTGGACTTGCCACAGCCCGATGGTCCGAGCAGGACGATGAAGTCGCCTTCGGAAACCTCGACGTCGATGCCCTTGAGGACAGAGACATCGCCGTAGGATTTGGTGATCTTGCGAAGAGATAGAGAGTGGTTGGTGGCGATAGTCATGCCGATCATCCTTTAATACTGCCGAGGGACATGCCGCGTACGACTTGTCCTTGAACCAGCATGCCAAGCACGAGCATTGGCAGCATCACGAGCGTTGCGGCCGCGGTCAGAGGACCCCACTGAACGCCTTGGAACGTCAGGAACGAGGTGATGCTTACAGGCAGGGTTTGAGTGTCTCGTCCGGTGAGAACGAGGGCGACGAAGAATTCATTCCAGGTGAAGAGGACGCACAGGATAAGCGTCGCGACGATCCCGCCTTTTGCGACCGGTAGGAACACGTTCCAGAAGATCGTCATTTCACGTGCCCCATCCACCTTTGCTGCATCCCGCAACTCCCGCGGAATGTCCTCGAAGAAAGTGATGAGAAGGGAAATTGCGAACGGTACGTTGATGAACGCGTAGACCGCAATGATGACCCAGTGATTGTTGAGCAGCTTGAGCTGCGCCGCCAGGAAGTAGGTCGGAATGATGAAGATCAGCGGCGGCGCAATGCGCAGGCTTAGGACGAACTTCTCGTTCTTGCGGCGAACGGGTTCCTCCTGAGCTACGAGGCCATAAGCCGCCAGGGCCCCGATCATCACCGAGATGATGCTCGCGCTGAACGATATGAGAACGCTGTTGAAGAACGCCCGGATGAATGGGCCATTGTTGAGGATGCGATGGTAGTTCTCCCAGGTCGGTTCAAAAAACCAGACTGGCGGAATTGCAAACGCATCCTTCGTCGTTTTAACCGAGGTCACCACCACCCAGTAGAGCGGGAAGAGAACGGCAACCAGAAGGACGATGATGGCGATGTAGAATAGCAGCTTGCGCATTATGCGGCTCCTCTCGCCTGAGCCTTGAAGGCCAAGTTGTACAGCAGAAGCAGGGCGACGTTGGTGAAGATCGTCAGGACCATCGCAATTGTCAGCGAATAGGAGATGTCGAAGTTCGTGAAGGCCGAGATGTAGCCGTAGAGGTTTAGAGTTTCCGTGGACAGCGCCGGGCCGCCGCGGGTCATGATGTAAAAGATGTCGAAGGTCTTGACGCTGTCGATGGCTCGGATCAGCGCGACAACGAGAAGCGCACGATGCAAGGCGGGCAACGTGATGTGCCATAACACTTGCCATTCTCTCGCGCCGTCTACCCGTGCGGCGTTCTGTGGATCGCCGGGCAAGGATTCAAGCGAAGCCATTGTCAACAGAACGACGAACGGCGTCCACTGCCATATGTCGGCAATCATCACAGAGAAGATTGCGACGCTAGGATTGCCTAGCCAGTCGACGGGTCCGAGATGGATCAAGGACAGCAGATAGTTTGCCATTCCGCTCGATGGGTCGAACATGAAGCGCCACGTGAGGCCTACAACGATCGGTGTCATGACGATCGGAACCAGCATGATCGCGCGAGCAATCTTCTTGCCGTGAAATTCCTTGTCGAGGAGCAATGCAATAGCCAACCCGAGGACAAGTTCAATCGCCGTTGCGCAGACCGTGAAGAGGACAGTTCTCCAAAGCGCGCTCAGTCCTCGCGTATCGAATAGTAGCCGTACGTAGTTCTGAAGGCCGATGAACTGTTCGCTTCCAGGTCGCAGCAGGCTGATGTTATGCAATGTCAGCCAGAGCACGTAGACGGTGATAACCACCGAGGCAGTTCCAAAGAACGCGATGACTGGCTGGTAGAAAAGTTTCGTTGCGTCCCTGGACATCACGATCCCCAAATTCTGGACCACGTCCGGGGTTCCCCGGACGTGGCGTGGTTTCCATTAACGTGCGAGCGCCGCGTCGTTGGCGGTGTTCGCTTCAGCGAGAGCATCCTTGGCGGAAGCCGTTCCAGCGATTGCCTTGGAGACGGCGATGCCAGCGTTGTTGATGATCTCGTTCGCGGCCTGAACCGTGGGCAGGTACTGCGGGTTGCCCTTCGCGATGGATCCGAGCATGGCTTCCTTGAAGGCGCCATAGCGCTTGTTGAACTCTTCGGAATTCAACGCTGCCTGCGAAGTCACGCCCGAGTTCGGCGCAATGCCGAAGGACTTGATCTGCTGTTCCTTGGCAGTTGCCCAGGATGCGAACAGCCATGCCGCTTCCTTCTGCTTCGAGGCGTTGGTGACATAGAGGCTATGTACCGCCAGCGAAGACGAACCGCCCTTCAGCTTGTCGCTCTGGGCCGGAACCGGGACGTACCCGACTTTGCCCACGACCGACGAAACCGACGGATCTTCGTTGAATGCACCGTTGACGGTGGCATCCATCGTCATGCCTGCCTTGCCCTGCTGGAAAAGGACGCGGTTTTCTTCCCAACCGAAGTTCCCGACGCCCACTGGGCCGTATTCGCGAAGCGTCGTGGCGAAGGCATCGAGGGACTTGGCCGCTTCGTCAGTGCCGAGAGCGGACTTGCCGTCGCTGCCAATGAATTCACCGCCATAACCCCAGAGCCAGCCAGCCCACACGTATACGTTTTGGATGCCCTGGGCGCCGCGCATGGTGATGCCAGCGATTTTGCCGTCAGACTTTTCCTTGATCGTCTTTGCGGCGGCAGTGACATCGTCGAAGGTCTTGGGAGGCTGGATGCCGTACTGCTCGAACAGGTCCTTCCGGTACATCAGGAAGGTGCTCTCACCGTAGACGGGCAGACCGTAGAGCTTGCCGTCGACAACGTTGGTATTCAGGTAACCCGGAACGAAGTCCGACTTGTCGAGGTACTTGGGAAGCTTGGTTGCCAGTTCGTCGAGCGGGTCGATGTAGCCGGCCTTCACAAAACCAGGAATGTAGATGATGTTGTTCTGGACAACGTCATAGCGGCCCGAGCCAGAAGAAAACTCGAGAAGCATCTTGGCCGTGATGTCGGATTCCGGCACGACTTCGAGCTGGACTTCGATACCCGTTTCCTTGGTGAACTCCGGAAGCATCGCCTGGATGCCATCGGTAGTCGGATGTCCTTCCATCAGGACGGCGAGCTGCGTGCCCTCGTACGGCTTGGCCGCATCCTGCGCGAGTGCAGGAATCGCGGCTGTCGCCGAAAGTGCGATCGTCAAAGCAAGAAGGTGGCGTCTTTTCATGTCATTCCCCTTTTCATCTTCAATGAGTTGCATGGATGCTTTAGGCAGTTTCGGATTAGAGCTTCACAACCTCCCCAGTTTCGGCCGAGCGGATAAGCGCACGGGTAAGTTCCAGCGAGCGAATGGCTTCCTCGCCGCTTGCGACCTGCGACGGCCCGCCATCGAGCCATTCCAGAACGCTGGCCAGCTGCAGCTTCAGGTCGCCGCCGACGCGGCTCTCGATGATCGGCCAATGCTGGGTGTCGATTTCGCGGGATGTCTGGTTGTCAGCAAAGTAGAGGCCGCTGTCGCCGCACTGGACTTCGAAAGATCCTTCGGTCCCGATCAGCTCCATGCGAGCGTCGATCATGTGGCGAGCGCCTGCCGGGAGCGACCATGCGCTCTCAAAGTTGACAACCGTGCCGCCGGAGAAGCGAACTATGCCTGCGATCGTGTCCTGAGTACCGATTGAACCGAGAAGGATGTCCGTCTGCTGCGCATAAACGCTTACTGGCGTCTGCCCTTCGAGCATCCAAAGAACCATGTCGACGTCGTGAACGGTAACGTGCAGGGCGAGCGGAAGAGTGCCTGCGTAACGCTTCGGACCTTCTGTCCGGGCGCTATTGCGGCGCGCGTAAATGTGGATCGGAGCGCCGATTTGACCAGAAGTGATCAGCTCGCGAGCCTTGTAGTAGCGAGGGTCGAAACGCAGCAGATATCCGATACCGAGCTTGACGTTGTTTGCCTTGCAGGCGTCTACGATCTTCTGGGCATCTTCGATCGTCGAAGCGATAGGCTTCTCCACGAAGAGGTTGACACCCTTCGCGGCAATAGCAAGCGCAGGCTCCAGATGCAGGTGGTCTGGCGTGCAGATACTGACGAGATCGAGTTCTTCGGCAGCGAGAAGCTCTGCGTGAGATGCATAGGCCTTGACGTTGCCTCCAAGCTCCTTGGCGACCTGCGTCGCACGATCGATGTTCTGGTCGACGATCGCAACGAGCTCGGCACGCGGCTCTCTGGCGAAGATTTGCGCATGCATCGAGCCCATGAACCCGGCTCCGATTACCGCTACACGAAATTTCCTGCTCATTTCATTTCTCCATTGTACTCGGGGTCGAGCCGCAACGCGGCTACGGCGTCTGCAAATCGGCGTGTAATCACGTCGGGACGGGTAATGGCGGAACCAACGACGACGAAGGTTGCGCCGTATTCTAGCGCGAGGCGCGCCTGGGAAGGCTCCCAGATCCGGCCTTCGGCCGCAAAAGGAATCCTTGCCGCTGCAAGGTCACGCATCAGTCCAAAATCGGGATCCTCAACCTGCGGAGAGTATGGCGTGTATCCAGACAACGTGGTTCCCACGAAGTCCGCTCCGGACGCCATTGCCTGCCTCGCCTCTTCCAGCGTGCTGATGTCGGCCATCGCAATTTTTCCAGCGAGATGGATCTCAGCAATAATGTCCGCGGCGCTGAAAGGGCGCTGGCGCAGTGTTGCGTCGAACGCCACGATATCAGCCCCAGCGTGAGACAGCTTCTGCGCGTCGCTAACGGTTGGCGTGATGTAAACGTCACTGTCGGGATGAGAAATTTTGGTGATGCCTATAACTGGCACGGTCACGGCGCTTCGGACGGCCGCGACGTTGTGGACACCTTCGATGCGCACTGCCTTTGCCCCGCCCATCTGCGCGGCGCGAGCCAGCGCGACGATGATCTCGGTGGGATGCAGCGGACTTTCCTCCGCTGCCTGACAGGAGACGACTAGCTCGCCCTGCAGGTCTTTCAGAATATGCGTCACTGTTTTAGTTCCCGCTTTTTGTTGGGGTGACGCTAGGAGTAACGACAGTATCCGTCAAGATATTTTTTTTGATGAAAATTTCCGCCAAAATTAATTTTGGTTAAGCTTTGACGTGTTTTCGAGTTTCAAAATGCGGGAAACTATATGCTTCTATCCGTGACGCTCTGCGCTGTTTCACGAATGATATCAAGACGTTCTGGCGCGGCCTTGGTGATATAGGAAGCAATCGCGTCAACAATCAGCAACTCGCTAATCTTCGACGGATAAGCGCCGCCCGTTAGGGGTGTTTCAGGCCACGAAGCAAGAAGAATGAAATCGCAAACCGCTGCGAGCGGGCTTTTGATGCGGCTGGTGATCCCCACAACCCGCGCTCCGCGAGCATGTGCCAGCTGCGCGATTTTAACGGTGTCCAGCGTCGATCCTGAGTTGGAAACCAAGAAGAAGACATCCTTCGAGCTGGACGTCGCCGCAGCCATTGTCGCGAGATGAGCGTCGCGAGGAATGTGTGACTGCAGACCGAGCCGCGCAAGCTTATACTCGAGATATTGGGCGGTAATCGCCGACGCAGCGACACCGAAAATTTCTATGTGGCTCGCTTTCAGGAGTTCATTCGCAACCGTCTCGATGGTCCGGCGATCAAGCAACCTCTCGGTCTCGTTAAGAGCGGTTCTGGCGGTCTCAATGAGGTCGTTGACCGTGTCGCCTTGAACACTGGCAGGACTCGGCTGCTGTTGGGTGGCGAGCTCCTGGGCGAGTGCCAGCTTGAAATTCTGGAATCCGGCGAATCCGAGCTCCCGGCAGAAGCGCATGACACTGGCTTCTGACGATCGCGCATCCTCGGCGAGCTCGGTGATGCTCTTGTAGAGAATGGACTGGGGATCCTCCAAGGCATAGTTGGCAACGCGCTGCAGCGCCCGCGTCATGTTCGGCGCGCGCGACCGAATGCTGGCAATAAGCGCTGCGTGAGGAGCTGGATCCAACTGCCTATTCCTTAAAAGTGCTCGCCGACCCACGGAGTCGGCCCGGAGAAGATACTGTCACAAAGCTTTATCGCCGCGGATTCGCCCACAATCCAGCCCGCCCTAGCCAGAAATTGCGCTGAGCGAAAACCGGAGTATAGCGTCGCAAACTGTGCAAGGCCGATCGTGATATCGGCGGCACCTGATACATCCTCTTCACAGGTACCGATGCCGTGCTCCACGGTAAGCAGAAGCGATTGTCTTTGTGAAGGACCCAGAACGTCAATCCTTAGCCTTGCGGATGAGCACTCGTAACCCCGGGCACCGAGAGCAAGCTTCGGCGACATTATCCGCATCAGGAACTCCTCCTGGTGCACAAGCCGCCACCCCTTGTCGGGCATCTCGAACGTCAACGCGTCCTGGGGCGCGCCGTGCCATCGCACACGAGGATATACCGTCGAGAAAGTGCCGAGGAACTTCAGGATCTGCCTCGCGGTTGCCCCAGAGAGAGCGACCCAATCGCGTAGAACGAGCCCTTCCGGGCTGCCTGTGTCCAGAACTATGTACCCGACATCTTGCCCATCATGCTCGAAGACATAAGTCGCAAGCTCATCGCCCGATGCTTGTAGCAGCACATTCCAGTGAGCGTCACTGCGGTCGAGGACGCCAGCCTGGGTCCGGCAGTGCTGCGCGTAGAGCGGCTTAATAGCTCCGCGGACCTGCGCCTTTTCAAGTCGACGGCATTCGAGCGGCTCTTTTATCTTGTAGAGTTCGCTTGTGTCGGCCTCATATACAATTTCAGAGCCGGCGAGCTCAAAGCCGGACTTTCGATAAAGCGGTCGTGTCGAGGCGAACAGGCTTGCAACCATAGCGCCGCGCTTGACGGACTCTGAAGCTGCGAAGTCCAGGATGGTTCCGGCAATACCCAGTCCGCGATACTCGGGACTGATCGCAACATGAGCGATGTTGCAAGCGGGAACCACTCTTCCGCCAAGCCAATGACCTGTCTCGATCAAGGCCAATACTGCGGCTGGACGACCGGAGTGTTCAATGACGTGAAAGTTCGAGAGACCAGTGTGTTCTATATACTCCGTCGTGCGGGTGCGGCTGAACGCAAAGGCCGACGCGTAGGCGGCCACAATGAAGTCTACGTCGGAATTGATCGCCACTCGCATATTCTTCCCCCACTTTAATCATCTAGCCACATGCCCCGGTCAGCGGGGATGAGCGAAGTTTCTTCCATCGATCCACGTGTCCACGTGATCTAGCTCAGGGCTGAGGACAACGAAATCGGCGACGTAGGATGGCCTCAAGTGTCCGAGGTATCCATCGGCGCCCACAGCCTTCGCCGGAGCACTCGACGCCAGCGAAATTGCGGTCTCCAATGGCAGACCAACAACGGCATGCATAAACCGGATGCTTGCCAGCATGTCGATGTCGGCTCCCGCGAGGGTTCCGTCCTCCAGCCTCAAGCTCCCCGCACTTCGGTGAATGGCCCTACCGTTAAGCTCGAAGCCCTCGAGAGATGTCCCGATCGTCTGCATGGCGTCGGTGACCAGAAAAATCTGCCCGGGCGAGCGTTTGGCTCGGAGTGCCACCTTGATTGTCATCGGGTCAACGTGGATCCCATCCGCGATCAGGCCCGCGTGGACACGGCCGTCGTCCAGGGCCGCGCCCACTATGCCGGGTTCCCTATTGCCGAGTTGGCTCATCGCATTGAACAGGTGGGTGACCATCGTTGCGCCAGCATCGAAATATGTCGCCACGGTCGCAGCTGTCGCATTGCTGTGGCCGATGCTGACAACGACGCCTTCCTTAGCAAGCATAGCGACCTGCTCAATCGTCACGTTCTCCGGAGCAATCGTCGTGAGCACAAATCCACTCTCCCGGCGATACTCGCAGATGGCCGCTAGATCGGCTTCTGACATTGGGCGAATGAATGATGGATTGTGCGCGCCTTTCCGCTCAAGCGATAAGTGCGGCCCCTCGAGGTGCAGGCCAAGAAACCCTGGAATCCCCTTTGCGCGAGCCTCGCGCCCACCGTCCAACGCTCGCGCGGTGACTTCGGCGGTGTCAGTGATGAGGGTTGGAAGGAGCTTGGTGGTGCCAAAGCGAGCATGCGCCGCGGCAATTGTGTGGATGGCATCTGCCGAGGTTTCGTCTCCGAAGCGAATGCCGCCTCCGCCATTGACTTGCAGATCGACGAACCCCGGAACGATCCACTGATCATCGTAGTCAACCCTGCGCGAAGCGCCAGCCGCGTCATCGATTGCCACAATCCCATCGATGCGGCCATCACTGATTAAAAGCGCGCTGTCGTCGTGCCAGCGCGTGCCATCGAAGATGCGAGCAGCGGAAACTGCGGAAGTGGTAGTCATCGTGCCTTCGAAACCTTGCAGGGATCAATGAGATGGCACGAGGCTAAATCGAATGACAATAATCGTCAAGCTTCAAGATTTTTTGAAGTTTTCCTTCATGATTCAATGAGCGAGGTGGTTTTCAGACTCGAACTGAGCTCTGACGAAAGATGAATATCGGCTGGGCATCCCGGGAAGAGTATAGTCAAGGATTTGACTCTTTCCTCCAAAAAACAGAACATAAAGTGAACAAACAGCGAGGTGTAAAGTGACCAGATCACAGGAAGTCATCGCAAATGCATTGGCCTTCGTAGCCGCTTGCCGCACGGAACGCGAACGTGATGCTGAGAGGCGGCAGCGCAGTTTCGGCTAGATCGAGATCAGTCGCACCATGCCTCAGGTCAAAAGCCAGCAACTCGACTTGGATCTGCACTGATGATCCCGCTGAACAAGGAGGACATCAACTTCGAGGTCCAGGCAGCCCTTGCTTGGCATGAGAACGACGCGTGCGCGACAATCGCGACCCTTCTCGAGGACATCCGTCATTTGCGGAAGCAGTTGATCCTATCCGAAGGTGCAATGAGTCGAGGAATGACGCGTAGCTGGATCCCGACGTTGGAACGGAAATAAAAATGCGGCACCGCAGGGGCATCAGCCTGGCGCCACCTGGGGACTACGCCATCGATCTAGCTCGCGAAACCCTTGGCTCGTTACCGGAAATGTATGTGCTGGTCGCAGCCTGTCCGGCATGCCTGAAGAGCGCACCAATCGATCGTTGGGAACTTGGGCGACAAGTTGGGAAACGAATAACCCTTTCCAATCTGGCGAAGAAGCTGAAATGTTCGGCGTGCCGCAACCGTGCCGGCAACAGATTTCTGATTGGAAAGCTACCGCGAGACTGACGGAAAGCCAGTCGAGTGTGGATTGCACCCTGCGCTGGCTCGGTTCGCGGCCCGAACTACTGCCCGTGGCATCGAGGATCTCTTCAAGTTGCTCGGCAGAGTTCAACTCCAAGCGGGCCTCTGGATTTTGCGGGCAATGGCTGCGTATGGTGGTGCCCTGACAAAAGAGGTCTTCATGGTTGATTCCGACGAGCCGTCCGACAGCAGTGCTGAAATACAAGCGTTGAAAGAGCGAGTGCGCGAGCTCGAGAGCATGGTTGACTACTTGACAGAGAGGAACCTTTTCCTCTCCGAAACTCTTACCAAAGTCGCCCAAGCCAGACTGGCCGCTCGGCCGCCCTCGTTGTCAGAGCAGCCCTCTCCGGCAGAAGGCATCGCCAAGGTTACCAGTCGCCTCATCGGCAAGTCCGAGCCGCGCGAGCCTTAGCTAGAAAGCAGACAGAGCCAACTTGCTTCACAGCGGCGTGCGAACAGTGGATCAAAGTTCTGGAGCTTCCATGACGGTCTGACGAAGCGAAGTGGCCTGACGGGTCGACTGCGTTCCGGGACACGCAGGTCCACGGCAACACGATCGGAACGATCCAGAGGAAAGAAGCCGCCTCGGCGCTTGCACGCTAGTCCGAGACAAAAGACATCGTCCGCAGGTTTTTGCCGTTTTCGTGACGAAAACCTGTTCATGGGCGGACTGCCACCGACAATCGCCTTTGCAAAACCTAATCGCCACCTGAAATAGTGCTGTCTTCGGAAATCCCGCGGCGTCGAGGAAAATGGCGAGTTCGACAAGTAAAGGGGACAAACTCGAGGATGAATTCCATCAGTATCTCCTGGATCAGCAGATCCACGGAGAACTCGTCTTCGGAGCCTACCCTCCAGAGAACTGCCGGATCTACAAGAAGAAGGAATATTACTGCCGCGAACGCGAAGCGAACGTGGAATTCGATGTGGTTTTAGAGCTAAGACCCTTTCAGGCAAGGGAAAAGAAAATGCGGGTGGCTCAATTGGCTAAGTAATTCGATAAAAGCGAAAATAATTGAGCGATATCGATCACCACTCAAGTCGAGGAGGTACTAACGGTTGATCACCATCTCAAAAGGCGTCTTGTCGCGTACAATGAATTTTGGAGATCGAACCGCGAGGAGAGTCGGGAGGAGCGGTATTGCACGCCTGTCCCAACCCTCATTGCGCTTTCACGGCCGTCCGATAGTAGCCCACCGGTTATTCGAACGAGGCGACTTCCTTAGATTCTGTCGCTTTTGCCACAAGGTTTCGCACGAGCGTGTCGCCGAGTTTGAATGAATCGGCGCGCGTCTCTAACAATGCGCCCGCCCGTGCGACTACCCGCGGGTCGAAGCTGGCGAATCCTAGAGGCACCGGAAGGCCAGCTTGAGGGCCGAGCGGCGAATGAACGGTTGCGGCGACGAAGGCACCGGGGACAAATAGAAGTTCAAATCCACCTGGAAACACTCGGCCATCCGCTGCATACTCCTTCGAGAATGCTTCGCGAACCCAACGCTCAGGACGCCCGCTAACTAGGGCCGCGGTCTCAACACGGTGACGAACGGCTAGATCCTCGTTGGTTCGTGTAACCCGCTCGTGAAGCTGTTCCACCGCCTCAGCCATGACCGACGTGCTTCCCCAAAGAGGCACCTGTGGCACGAGCCAATAAATCGCCGCGGCCGCGTGGTGAGTTCTACGTAGCCCATAGGTGGCAACATCGAACAAGCGCCGAGTATTTTCCATGGTGAACAGACTGCCCACCAATGGCACGGTTTGGCGATCTGAGCGCACATCGCCATGGCTGGTGAATGCGTTTCGGTAATAGCGCGCCACATTCAGCCCGTCCCGTCTAGTCCACTCCTTTAGGTATTCCGGAGCGAGTTCGACCAACAACTGATACGCATCGCTATCATCATCTCGCTTGGAAATGGACAGTCTTTCGACAACGTCGGCCACAGCGCGGCCAACAGCCTCGCGATCAGATAGTTCGTAGTCGGACTTCCACTCGGAAAGATCGATGTCGGCGAGAGTAGGCTTGAGTCCCGAGGACACGAGCCGCACACGAACAAGCGTGGAGAATCGCTCGTCAGCAGTGACGTTGTCGATTGAGTACAGGGTTCGTCTTACGGTAGACGTCGGGTCAATCTTCTGCGCAAATTCTCGGAAAAAGCGACGAAATGACGACGGGACTCGCTCGGCAGCTGCGCTGACCTGTTCGGCATCGGCTAGAGGCAACTCTGGAAGGTTTCGCTCGAAATAGGTCAGAAACTTTTTGTCGGCCGGCGCGAGAGAAATGAGGTCGAACCCGACACGAGCTGTCTTTCGCTCGACTTCATAGATCAGCGGTTCTTCAACCCCGGGCCGAAAGAGAGACAGTCCCGTCGAAGTGAGCGCAATACGCCCGTCGGCACGGAGGACGTAGTTTGCGTCCTCGACCTCGTGCAACACGTAGGCCATCTCGCGACGGCTATAGCCAAAGAACGCCTGAACGGCCTCCTCGCTGCAACTCCCTACCGCTCGAACGAAACGGAGAAGAAACTCCGCGGTGACGGAGACCTTTCCAACGTCAGCTATCTTGTGGTCAACCACGAAACGCCGGCATGGCAGCGACAGATCTAGGATAGCAAGCGGCAGTGGTCCGTCTTCATTTTCATCAACAAGTCCCTCACGGGGTGAAGCGACCGGGCTCGTGCTCTGCGGCTTGTCAATCATCAAACTTCCTCCCTCAAATCGCCCTGTACTTTTGACGTGAGTGGTTGATGCTCGCTCTCCGTCAAATCCATGGCATCAATCGCCTGCGCATGACCCGCATCGATGTTTCGCGAAAAAGACTTCGCGATCCGGTCCATAGGACTATCTTTTTTCCATCTGGTGAGGCTTCCAACCAAGATCAGTCGATCCATCGCACGACTGATCGCAACGTTGATGCGATTTGGTTTGGCGAGAAATCCCGGCCTGATGGTTCTGGCGCTGTTTTCGATGGGGCCATCCCAGTTATTTCGAACCAGGGAAACGATGACTATAGGGTTTTCTTTGCCTTGATAGCTATCGATCGTATCTACCTTCAGGGCGTCACGCAGCGTGCTTGGAAGCGGTGCCAAAGCAATCTTCCGCCGAACGAGATCACGTTGTGCCGAGTATGCACATATGATGCCTATCGAATGCGCGTGGGCTGTCTGCTTATCAAGCCAATCCAAGAACGGCTGGCACTCGCCCCATCGCTTGAGCATCGAGACTATAACATCGGCCTCGACTATGTTGGTCAGGCTCTTACGGTGATTGGGATCGGCCTGCTTTGCCCGCTCACCAAAGCTCGAAGTGTCAAACCAGGTGACCTCAGCGTGGAGATCCGGCGGCAGGCACTCTTCACTGATGATCGGCGTTGTTCTACCGTGCTCCAGGCGGCCCTCGTAAAAGGCCGTTGACACGATCTCGCCGATCGGTGGAAGCATTCTGTATTGCCGCCGAAGCGTTTGCCCCGCCATCCTGCCGTACGGCGTCTCAAAAACGCGCTCAAAGTCACTTCTTGCAACCTCTGCAACACCCGCTCCGAGTCTTGTAGCGACTTCATCGACAAGCGACTCAGGATGTTGCGGCTCAAGTTGCTTGTGATCGCCGACAAGGACTACCCATGCACCCGCTTGGATCGGGACGGCAAGTTCGCTCGCCGTGCACCTGGCGGCCTCGTCAACGATCACAAGGTCGAAGGGTGTCGACGTGAGGCCTAGGGCCGACCGGCCGAGGCCGACGCAAGTACCCGCCACAATCTGACGCGTTCCTGCGAGGAATGTCTCAAGGCTTCGCTGTTCCGTCGAAACGGTTCCAACGAAATCTCGGGCAAGGGCTGCTACTGTCTGGAACCTTGCAACTCGCTCAGCGCTCGGTCGCGTGTCGATCGGTACTGACTTTATCGCAGAGCTGACGAGCGTAGCCACGATCGCTTCTTCAGACATCTCAAGAGGCAGCGCGCCACCGAGACCCAGCGCCAGAATTTGCCGATCGATAGTTTCTCGAAGGGCGTTAACGCGCTGCTCCGAGTTTTCCTCGTCTTTCAGGGCAAGCAAACGTGAAGCAACGGGACGCACGGCCAACTCAATACTTGTCAAAGTATCCGCCAACTCGTCAGGGATGCCCAGTCCACGAGCTGCGACGCCAAGGCGCTCGCGCATCTCGGCGCGGAACCTGTCTTTCTGAAGCTGTTCGACGCGCTCGACGTGGAACGGCAGCAGTCGATCGGAAACCACGCCTTCATTTCCGACACGTAGAATGCTCGGCACCTCACCGGCACGCGCGAACAATTTTAAGACGGCCTCAGCCGCATTGTTGACAGCCTCATGCGCTTGGCTTGCGAGAAGAACGTTTCGTGCCAGTCCGCTAGTAAGAGCCGCATGCACGAGAGCAGCTATAAAGACGGTCTTCCCGGTCCCCGGGGGACCTTGAACGAGAGCAAGCGGCCGTGTGGCGAGTACGGAGGACAGCGCCTCAGCCTGTTGATCGTTGAGCTCGTACTGAGTCTTCAATTCATCCGCAGACCTTCTATCCGTTAAAAGCTGCGGGCTCGACGACGTGCGAGGATCCAGAATCCTTATAAGATCTTTCGTTCGTGACGTCCGCCCTATTATCCGTTTGACCGCCGCTTGCCGCCTATCGAGGCTCGATTCCTCCATTCGGCTCCGGAAACGAAGTTCATCTCCTTCTTCGACAAGTGGAGGTCCATTACCCTGATCGTGACGCACGCTTTCCAGATACAATGTGTCAGTTTTCGAGCGTTGCAGGTCAAGTTGACCAACGGGACGCCAGTTGCCGTTTCGATCTTCCCGTTCACCATCACCCGATCACGGCGGTTGTAGTCGAACGACCCGCTGAGAAGGTCGAAATGGACTTTGTGGCGGTTTACACCCCTGTCAAAAACACTTGCACTAGTGACTTGACCGTACGTGACGAGTTCACGTTCCTCGTCGACAAGAGTCTCCCAAAGTCTTGCTACGTCAATCTGCCCGGTAGGCGGGCCTTCGGCAGCAATCGCTTCGATCAGGTCGTCCTCTGGGGGCTCCCCTTGAATAATGTCGCGCTCCTCTTCGAGTTCTTGGACGGTGTCTGCGGCCTGCGCCTCTATTGCCTTGGCGTTGGCCTCCCCCAAAGCCGCGACGACATCCCCACGCTCCAGTATCGGCAATATTGCGCTGAGACCAGTTGTTGGGCCATCCACGACGATAATCGGCGTGTCTATGTATCCAAATTCGAACCTCTGGTTCGACTTGATCCTCGACTGCTCAATCCGGCGCCTATCGAGACGGAACGGCTTTCCCCCCGCGTCAACTCGGATCTCAAGCTCTTCGCAAGCGCCGCGGATGATTAGGGCACGATTCCACTGCGCCTTTCGGAGAAAGTACCTTCCCTCATCTGAGAGTAGTGGACCTGCCTCCACGTATTGACTGGTCAGCCGTAGGACCTGGCTTTCTTCGCTCGCCACATCATGGCTGTTGAGTGCGTCGATCAGCGGAAGCAAGCTGGCGTTTGCTGGTTCGTCATTGCGAACTTTGACGATGGCCTCGCGCACCCGTGAAGCGGGCTTTGATGTACTCCCTTCAAGCAGCTCTTTTGCGATCTCGGTGACAGCAAAGCAGTCGCGCTCGTAACGACCACCGCTTTCGGGAGAGTATCGGGAAGTCGCCGTGTCGCCGTCATTCAATGCCGTGAAATCGATCAGATCCACAATCACTGGTTCGCCAGGCTCTACCACGTTCAGAAGGATGTTCGCAGGCTTCAAATCGCCATGGGCCAAACGCAGGGCGTGGAGACCTTCAACCCTTCCAGCAATTGCAGCGATGAATTGCAGCCGCGAACTCTCATCGAAGGCCGCTTGCTGTTCAGCAATCACTCGCTCAACATTGGGAAGGTCGATCCACTCCTGCACCATTACGATCGCGTCGCCGAGCCACATTGTGCCGACTACCTTTGCGCACCCCTCGGGTTCAAGAGCTGCCAGCTCGGCGACCTGGTCAAGGAAGTCAAGGATCCGAGGACCTTCCTTCGTCTGGTCTCCCCAAGCAGCCCGCTTCCAAACCTTCACTAAAAGATCTCTGCCATCCTTGGCTGCGCGCCAAAGGGCCCGAGTTTCATCGTCGCATAGGACTTCAGACGGTGGATAGGCTTGGAAGAGAGCCATCTGACTCTTGATCGCACCACGATGCCGTTCCAAACCTTCGATGACCTCAGCGGGCGTGGGACGTACAGAGACAGCGGCGTTGAAAGCAGTCAAAGCGGCGCCGGCATCTTTGAATCTTTGCATCGGTTCGAGCGCAAGGGCGCTTTCGAACCAGCCATGTAGCTCAAGATACTCTCCCGTGGCATCAGCAGAAGAAGACCATTCAGGGAATCCACTTGCCGCCTTAGGGGCCACGCCTAGAAGCAGGCGATGTATTACTGAGGCTGCCAGAAAGACATCCCTTCGCTTGGGTGTCGTTTCGACCCCGAACAGATCTTCAGGGAGCTTTCCAGTGGACAAGAATTGAAAGCGCGATTCTCCAAGAGAACGTACGTCGGGATAACTCGCTGCCATCAGGTGGGAAATGCGGACGGTCGATGGCCGCTGGACCCAGACGCTATGTTGACCGAGGTCGAGGTGTGCCGCTTCCGCAAGGTGCAATGCGTCGATCGAAACAAGCAATTGCCGCGCCAACTCAAAACGATCGGAGCGGCTAAGTTCGCTGAGCTCGGTTCCGGCAAAGTCGGCCAGTCTTTGCAGACGTCTCCTGCGCTCGAAAACTTCCCAGTATCTGACACCAAAGTTTGGATCTCGCGTCTTTCCATCGATGATCACATTATCGCAGTGATCACAGCGATCCTGCAGATACGCAATCACCTCTTGTTCCCGGCCAGCAATCTCACCACGACCTTTCTCGGTCTGAAACCGCGTTTCCGCTTTTGTAAAGTCCCACAGCCTCAGCACTCCGAGGGTCGGTGATTCTCTCTCATCGCTGGCTTCGAATTCGGCATAGATGCCTTGAGGATGCTCAAAAGATGGAGCCGTGGAAGTAGCGTAGTACCCTCCATACGTACGCCTTCCCGGCACGAAGACGCCTTTGCTGACGTTGAAGAATTTCGCGAGTTGATCCTTCCATTCGGGCGACGTAAGAAGTCCTGCGGGAGGGGCCTTGCCAAAAGTCTCGATACGCTTTGGGACTGATTTCAACGCGGAGGTGAATGCCGCCACCGGCATTACAGCACGCTCCTCAGTTTCAGCGACTCCGCTGAAATCCGCGTTTTTGGTCAATACGACAAGACCTTGGACCTTCGGCACGACGACCTTGGAGCCTTTAGCGTAGCGTTTCAGGTGTGCTTCGAGCTGGATGTATATGTTCCGTGCGTTCGCACCGATCTTGCCAACTGGGGATGGACCATGATCTTTTCCGGCATTGAACCAATGTCCGTCGCGGCTTTCGATAGGGCCATTCCAGTGCTTGAGATCAACAACAAGGATTCGGTCATCCGCCACGATGATGACGTCTATCTCGCGACTTGATCCCGGAGCTGTGGCCAGATCAAGATTCGTGTAGGCGAACCAATGCGGAGGAAGTGATGCAAGGGTCTCGATCCCTTTGACTTCTCGCTCGTGCAAGCCGTTACCGCAATTGATGATCTTCAAGCGAGCCTCCCCAAATTACTGAACGGCAATCTTAACGAGACGCCGCCCAGTAGCAACCTCTAGTAGATCGGCGCGCCTGTGTTTTGTTGGGGAAAAACTGGAGTTGGTTTCTCGGCTGGATGCAGGACTGGCCGATCGTTTGGGCAACCCTTTCTCGAGCCGCCCAAGCTGAAACGCGGCGAAAAAAACGCTTGCCCGAGACAGGCATGACGTCTGCGGTCGACGGGGCGTTACGATCGAGGGAAAGTTTGGCGGGCGCGTTGGTGACTCGATCGTGGTGACCGAAAGTGGCTTCGATTATTTGACCAATTATCCTCTTGAGCTCACCATCACCTGACTTCTGTGTATTGCCGCGAATGCCTGTTGCGATCCGACCGGCAAGGACCGACTAAGAGGTCCGGCGGCGACTTTGGTCACTCAGCGGGCCTCGGATTCACTGAGTCTCAAAGTCATGCAACACAAGGTCTTGTTCGATCGATAAATATCTCGCCATGTCAGGAATAAACACCGAGAGTTTGCATAACGCGCTGTGAAGCATTGAGACGAAAATACGCAGGTGCTCGTCAGAACTCGCGCATTGTATGAAGCGATTTTTCGTCTTCCTGCCCTCGATCCTAATTACGTCCCCAGTCTCCGAGTCCTCCACCTCAGTCGACCTTATCGGAAATTGGCACAATATATTGTCGTACTTTGGCTGAACGTAACTCAGTAGCCCGTCCTCCAGGCTGAGTATGAAATTGTGTCGCAAGGCGGGGGTACGCCCGTCCCCAAGCGAATAACCGCGCAACACCGCGGGCAGTTTTTCCAGCGGGAAATCAAATCGCTCGCAAACAATAAAGGTCATCATCTGGTCCAGTTCATCATCGTCTGGACGAAAGACCGGCGCCTTATCCCTACTTGCGCGCAGAAATTCCGGTGATTGCATTGATTGCTTCAGCTTTTTCACTTGGACAAGCTTCTCAAGGCTTTCCCTAAGTTCCCGCCGGTCAAGGACAGATTTCACTTCCCCCACCGCGCAGACAACTTCCACCGGATAGAATCGCTTCCGGAAGGCATTTTCTAGTGTTGGAGCCACCCCTGTATCGTAGATGACCAGGTCACACTGAGTACTAATTTTCTTATCTGAGGTGACGACGAAACCTGTATCCACCGCCATGCTTTGCGGAACAAATGCCCTGACAAAATCTCGGGCTATGGCTTCGCGATATGCTCCAAACTCTCCCGCATGGACCAACTTCTTGTTCGCCCCTCCGAATAGGGCCCTGGAGTCACGTATGAAGCTACGTCGGAATTCAGAAATGTGCCCTGAAAGCAGCCTAGCTATCGCATTCTCATCTTGATGATTTGGCACTCTGGAATCCGCCGTTGTCGCTAGTGTGAAGCAGCTATCAGGATGCAGCTTAAAAAACTGTGAGCAACTGGGGCCCAAGTTCGCTGAATGAAGCCTTCTACCCGCGCTGTTCCTCGTCAAGCAGCTCTTGCTGATCCGTTGCGCTCGATCTTCAACGAGTGATGAACGACTACGTGCTTGGCAAGATCGAGAACTCGATCGCGCTGCTCCGTGAGCATGGCCAGCGCTCGGTTCCACTCCTCGTCGATGATTTGCGAAACCTCTGCCTCGAAAGGCTCCGGAAGTGGCTTGTCCTTGAGCTCCGGGACCGTACCTATGAATACCGGCACCCGGCCAAGTCCATAGCTTCCGACCATTCTCCTGGCGACAGCTGTTGCCAACTCCACATCGGTGCCGCGTGCACCGCCTCCTCCAATGGATCGATTTCCAAAAACAGCTTTTTCCGCCGCCAGACCTGCCAGGCTCACTGCAATCCGATTTCGCAAGCCCGTTTCAGTGGGGAAGTAATCCTCTTCCAGATCGTAGATGACCTTCCCACCGACGAAGCCTTCATCCCTCGGATAGAAGCTCTCCTTGACCTCGATCGTCGCGCCCACCGCATGACCGAAGGCGAGTGCAACCAGCGCATGGCCAGCTTCATGAACCGCGATCCGCAGCAACTGCTCCGCCTTATAGAACTTTTTCTCCGGAAGCTGACGTTTGAGATCCTTCAGGCAGAGCTCTCGATCTTCATTCCTTGCGGCCCTGAGAGCGTCGCGAACCATCAACTCCAGGTCTGCTCCCGACTTCTCTTCGAGTTCATCGGCAAGCTCTCGCAAGGATTCAAATGGCAGGACGCCACCGCAATGGTGAGCAAGGATCTCCGCCCGGGTGTTTGAATCCGGAAGCGGTAGATTGAAGTGCTTTTCCAGACGTCCGGCCCGGCGAAGGGCTGGATCGATCCACTCTGGGAAGTTGGTAGCTCCCACGACGATCACCCCATCGCCCAGAGTGGTAAGGAGATAGAGCGCCTCGTTGACGACGGTTTGCCAATACTGGTCACCGTGATACCCCGTGGGCCGAGCACTCCTGGTACCGATCGAGTCAACTTCGTCGATAAACAATAGCGCACCTTTGCCGTCAGCCGCGTCGGCGAAAGTTGTCCGCATTGCCCTCAGCATGTCGTCCAGCGCACCTTGCGCCTGCCATGCCCCGACGGTTGCGGTGACCAACCTCAACCCCAGAGCATTGGCAAGAGCCGACGCGAAATGTGTCTTTCCGGTGCCAGGAACTCCGGAGACGATCGCTCCCTTGCCGATTAATCTCCATGCCAATTTCCGTTGGCGCCAGCGTTCGACGTCCTTCGCGACATCCAAAGCCCACGGCTTGATCTCATCATAGCCGGGGAGATCGAAGAGACTAGGCCCAGTGGCTCTGACGCGATCGACGTCTTCGACATCAGCCAGTTCGTCTTCGTTCAGATTTGGCTTGAGGACGGCTGCCAATAGGAGGTTCTGGGGCATCCTGGCGACAGCACCGGCTGCCTCGAAAGACAGAGGTGGTCTTTTGCACAGTCGCCGAACTGCAGCGATATGGGCGGGCGTCGGCGGCTCGACAGCCAAAATGGCTGTGGCGGCGTAGCGCACGTCCGCTGGCACTTCGTCGACATTACGAGCGATCAGGATGTCGAGACCCCCGACATCAAAAATCGATATCGGGATCTTGTCGCCGCCCTTCTTAAAGGGTGGTTTTGCAAGCCGGACTCTAATGTTCTGCTCGACACGACCCCAGCTTTCTTTCCTGCCATCCAACAGAGTGAACGCAGCTTCCTCGAACTCTTCGGTACGAAAACCTTCGGGGATCACGAAAATGATGAAGCCGCTGGCGCCATACCGGAGCAGACCCGCACCTCGCAGTGATCGAACCATGCCAAAACCGGCCAGCAGCTTGCCAGGATCATTTGCATGCTTGGTCACGAGTTTGGTTCGATTGGTGAACTCCATCTTCAGTGTCCCATCCAGCTGGCACCAGGCGCAAGCCGATACCAGCGGTTCATGGTCCGGGCGACTCCGACTTCAGGATTGAGATAGAAGAGTTGGCTGGTCACGATTTCCTTGCCGTCCTTCAAGCGGGGATGACCAGTGACAGTCCCGCTTAACGCGAACACGTTTCCGAGGACTGGTTTGTAGTTTGCGAGCACAGGAGCGTTGGCGATCGGTAAGTTTTCAAAATCTCCAGCTTCCGCTCGTTGGAGATCCTCTAGCAAGCGTCGAACTGTCGCGTCGTCCAGCCATTCGTAAGTCAAGCGCACCTCATTGATTCGAGTTCCAAGGAGCTTGGTGAAACTCACCATGCATCCTTTTTTACTCACGATGAAACCTTATTTGCTCACAGTGAGTAATTGTCAACTATTATTTGCGTGGCGCGAATTTTGATGACACTGAATCCTTATGAGACCGCCGCCTCGAATCCTCGCCGCCGCACGGCTGCTCCTTGGTCAATCGCAGACCGAGGTGTCGAAGGCTTCCGGAATAAGCCGAAAAACTATACATATGGCGGAAACTACTGGGGCGGCAGGCATAGCAAGCGTCGAGAAATTGATCCGCTATTACACTGCGAAGGGCGTCACCTTCATCGGTCGCGACGCGGAAGCAGGCTGGGGACTCCGGGCAACGTTTCTGGACTTTGACTACGGCGACAAACAGTCCCCTACCGAGTAGTCATTAGGTTGAGACGTGTTGACGGTTTGCCAGAGTCATCGGACTATGGACGTCGGTCGGCAGTGCCATTGGCGGTCGAATACACGTAGCTAAAAAACTGTTGGTGCGATCCTAGCGGCGGGTTTGAGAGGTGCGCGTGTCTGCACCACTGAAACGTAGCGATCTAAAAAGCGTTGCTGCAGCCGATTGGGGGCGTCAGCAAATATCGCGTCGGCGGCACGTTCTTTCGCTCTTTCCGGTGACATCAGATCGAAGACTCTCATCGTCTCTGCGCCCTTCGCCGTGATTCCAGATATAAGGATTCCACGCTTCGCACCGCCGCCTCGGTAGGCAAGATGGCTATCCGGGCGGTCGAAGTATGGATGGACGATCTTGAACCCACATCGCCTGTACCTGCGATGCCTGACATCGATCGGGTCGTACCCACCCTTTCGATCAGTGTTGCAGGCGTAGCATGCGAGCACAAGGTTGTCGGGTCTGAACGTCCACGCCGGATAGATGTTCTTCGGCGCAATGTGATCTCGTGCTGGATGATCTTCGTGGAGATAGGTCATGCAATAGGCGCAACGGCGTTCCTGCTCAACTTTCAGAAGGGCAGTAAGATCGTCCTTGAAGCGCCTTATCGGACCGGTAGTCCTTTCCCAGAGCCTGGATTTGAGCGCGTCTGGTCGGCGCGACAAACGGGCGACAAGCGCCCAGTCGTGATTTGGGATCTTAAATCTGATCATTGGAGTCGCTGTCGATAGCTCCTGATTTCCTCGACGAGGACCCTCATGGGCTCATCTCCGGAAAGATCGAGTTTTGCCGCTTTGCCCAAGAAATTATCGAGGAGTTCGACGTCGTCGCCGCTGATTTGCACATGCTGGAGCGCGTCTGCCAGATCCTTGTAGAATAGGTTACTCGACGCCGAAGGAATTCCGAGCACTTGGTAAAGGATCGCCTCCGAACCCCATCCTTCGAAACGAGCATCGACAGCCTCGATTGCCAGTCCATCGCCTCCCGCAGCGACAGTAACAACGCTGGCCCGCCCAGTGGGGAGATTCGAAATGAGATGAGGAGAATGGGTCGCGATCAAGACGTGGCTACCAGGAGCGTGTTCCAAGGACTCGGATACAAGCTCGATGTAGCGTTGCTGCCATGTGACGTTCAGGCTGACTTCGGGCTCGTCGATTAAGATCAGCGATGCCGGGCGTGCGTAGGATACCAGTTTCGACCCTGTCGCGAGGATGTTCTGCTCTCCAGAACTGAGGTGGCCGAACTCGATCTCATAGGGCGAACCAAAGGAAATCGATGGCGCGACGTTGAAGCCAAGACGCTGGGCATAAGGCATCAGATTGCCGAACTCCTCAAAGAGAAACGCCGCTTCAGGCGGCGCGAGCTGATCGAGCGCTATGGCGATGTGACGCGTTTTTGTTACGGGATGATCAACCGGAACTCCTATCTGCAACAGACCTTCGAAGAGCCGACGCACACGCTCCGCATACAGGAGCACGTTCTCCTCTGTAGGCTCCGCCCGTGAGGACCGCCGGCTGAGCCTTTCGGTGACACGTTCGATCCATCGAGCTTCGTCGAGCTGAAGCGTGCCAGCAATGTAACCGGGCGAGAGCTTGGCGAACGAAATCCAGATCTCCGCCGCAGTATCTGGAACGACCAATGACAGCCACCTTCGAAATGAGCCAAGGCGGATTGGGTCCATGCTCATGTTCAGCAAAGCTTCTGCTACCCCACGCTCCATTGCTCCCGTCGTCATCAGATTGCTGCTTTGCCGAGCGCCAAGATAGAGATAGAAGTCGGACTTCTCGTGCGTCTTCTGAAAGTGAAATCGGTCAGAGACAAGGTTGGAGATAGCAAGAACTCTCTCAGGCAACCTTTCCAGCGTTCCTTCCTTGTACAGCGAACGGACGCCTAACCGGACGGTCGTTTCGCCATCGTGCACGTCCAAGCCCCGGCAGAAGCCGCGGTTATCGTATGAAGGAACCTCCCGAGAAGAGGATGCATTGTGGATGAACCCCAGGAGGTTTGCGATCGACGCCAGAATCCGACTCTTGCCGCTGCCATTTTGACCAGCAAGGATCGAGATGTGGGTGCTCTTTAAGTCGGCCTGCTGGCTAACAAGATTAAAGTAGACATCGGCGTCCGTGAAACGTCCGCGCCTTACCAGAAATGCTGCAACCACTTTGTTCCCCACCCCTCTTGCTGGTGAAGGGCTTGGCAGCAAGCCGTCAGCAATAATCCTGGATATGTGGACTAACTAGCTGACAAATACTACTGAAAATTGAACTGCTTGGCATCGGCGCCAAGGGTATAGCCTACTGCGGTGCAAATATCAGGGTTGGGTCCAAGCTCGATTTCGGCGGTCTTCATTGACTGTAGCTATCAGGCCGGCGATTTTGGGCTTAGGTGACCAAAGGAGATAGGGATGCACCGAAGGATTTACTAACTACAGACCGGAAGCTCAACGAGCAGATCGACATCGCCATCTTTGGTGTCGGCCACTTTGGAGCATCTCAGAAAGACTTCATCGACTTGTCTCGAAACTTAATCGGAAACAAGCCTGGCGATGTGAGCTCCTTCTGTCAGAAGTACCGGATCTTCCTTCCGGCGTTAATCAATGCCATGGCTCGGTCCCACCCATCCAAGGTGGATGTTGGAGAACCTGCAGACTTCAACGATATTGGTGAAACTACCATTCGATTTGCAATCGCCGGTAACGCTACCGATGCTGAGCTTGACAAGCGCGGGTGGGATATAGGTGACGGCGTTGCGTATGTCTGTAGCGACTACGAAATGCTCAAGCGATACGCTGATCTCGAAGCAGACGATGTTCCAACTGAATGGACAGAGCCTGACGACGGCGATCCATTCGTGCGGAAAGTAAATTCACTTCGGGTGTATTACGAGCTCGTCCATGAGTTAATATCCTTTATGGACACTGTTGCCTCGGAGCGCGTGTCGCTCGCCGTCCACATTGACGAGGCATTGGTCTGACCACCGCATCAATGGCACCGTTGCGGATATGCGTCACCCGCCTGACAAAGCCAAGTTGATTGATTGCAGCAGCTGTCATCAGAGTGTCAAAGCCCGTCCTACGGCCGGGTCCCATGCCCACTGCGTGGGCGAATTGTCGGGCTACGCCCGAAGCTTTTGTTCTTTCGAATGAAAGCATGCCGGCCCTGCGCCAGCGAGAAGGCACGCTTGGTCCCGGCATGCATTCGAAAGAAGGAAGGAAGCGGAATCCGCCTAGACGGCGGATACTCTATCTCTAGGAAGAACATAGAAATCGTACAGGGGTATAAGGCTTCGACACCAAGATCCTGAAAAAGGTCATCGCGTTGCGCAAGAAGGATGAGCAGGAGCGTCTCGAGGAAGAAGCAATCCTCGACACCTACCTCGCCGCCCTCGGCATGATCGAAGGTCCGGCTGAAGCCTGATTTCCGGTTACGATCGAACCAAACAAGAAAGCCGCCGGGTCGCCCCGGCGGCTTTCTTTTTGTCTCTCTGCTCGGCAATCAGCCGAGCTGCGTGACGTAGCGCACGTCGAGATAGGCGTTGATCGCTTCCGAGCCGCCTTCCGTGCCGTAGCCCGAATCCTTGATGCCGCCGAACGGCACTTCTGGCAGCGCAAGGCCGTTGTGGTTGATCGACAGCATGCCGGCTTCCACGCGGCGGCCAAGCGCCTGCGCGGTGGCGCTGGAGCTGGTGAAGGCGAAGGAGGCCAGGCCGAACGGCAGGCGGTTTGCTTCGGTGATCGCGTCGTCGAGCGTCGAGAAGCGGTTGATGATGGCGAGCGGGCCGAAGGGCTCCTCGTTCATCACGCGCGCCGAAAGCGGCACGTTGGCAAGCACCGTCGGCTCGAAGAAGTTGCCGGTGTTGCCGATGCGGCGGCCGCCGGTCTTCAGTTCAGCACCCTTCGAGACGGCATCGTTGATCAGCTCTTCGAGAGCCGGGATACTACGCTCATTGGCAAGCGGACCCATCTCGACGCCTGCGTCCAGGCCATTGCCGACCTTGACCGCCTGCGCGGCCTTGACGAAGCCATCCGTGAACTGGTCCATGACGCCGTCCTGCACCAGAAAGCGCGTCGGCGCGACGCAGACCTGGCCAGCGTTGCGGAATTTCGAGCCGGCCATGATCGACACGGCCTGATCGACATTGGCATCATCGAACACCATGACCGGGGCGTGACCGCCGAGCTCCATGGTCGCCCGCTTCATGTGCAGGCCGGCCAGCGCCGCCAGCTGCTTGCCGACAGGCGTCGAGCCGGTGAACGAGATCTTGCGGATGACGGGGTGCGAGATCAAATACTCGGAGATCTCGGCCGGAATGCCGTAGACGAGGTTGACGACACCATTGGGAATGCCCGCATCGGCGAAGACGCGGATGAGTTCAGCCGGCGATGCCGGGGTTTCCTCGGGCGCCTTGACGATGATCGAGCAGCCGGCGGCGATAGCGGCCGAAAGCTTGCGCACCACCTGGTTGATCGGGAAATTCCACGGCGTAAACGCCGCGACCGGGCCGACCGGCGACTTGATCGCCAGCTGCGTGACATTCGGCGCGCGCGACGGGATGATCTGACCATAGGTACGGCGCGCTTCTTCGGCGAACCAGTCGATCACGTCTGCTGCACCGGCGATTTCGACCAGCGACTGCGCCAGCGGCTTGCCCTGCTCGCGCGTCATCATCCAGGCGATGGTTTCCTTGCGCTCGCGCAACAGGTCGGCGGCGCGGCGCATCATCTTCGAACGGTCGAAGGGAGAGGTATCGCGCCAGACGCGGAAGCCCTTGTCGGCTGCGGCGAGTGCTGCGTCGAGATCCTCGCGGGAGGCATGCGGAATGGTGCCGATGGTCTCACCCGTGGCCGGGTCGGTGACGGGCAGCGTCTTGCCGGAGGCGGCATTCTTCCATTCGCCGTCGATGAACAGCTTCACATCGGGATAGGTCTGCATGATTAATCCTTGTCGTCTTCATCAAATCAATTTGTCGGACAGCGAACGGCGCGCCGGGGGCACGCTACGCACATGCCTCATATAGGCCGAACGGATGCTGTTTCTCAGGGCATGCGACGTTATAAACCGAAATAGGCCTGTGTCTCCCCCCAATCGGTCATGCCACTCATGCCAAAAGCTCTACGCCAAAAGCTCTAGGATTGCAGGACTTTGATCGCCCTGCCGATTGCGGTAGTGATCGAGGCGTCGCAGGAGGATTGGAATGGATGAGGTCGGCTGCATCATCGCCGGGGCCGGCGTAATCGGGCTGGCGATCGCGCGCGAAGCGGCGATACGCGGTCTGGAGACGCTGGTCATCGAGGCCAACCCGATGATCGGCATGGAGACCAGCTCCCGCAATTCCGAAGTCATCCACGCAGGCATCTACTATCCACCGGGATCGCTGAAGGCGCGGCTCTGCATCGAAGGGCGCGGAAAGCTTTATCGCTACGCTGAGGACAGGCACATTCCTCACGCCCGCTGCGGCAAGTTCATCGTCGCCACCAGCCAATCGCAGGTCGAAAAACTGGAAGCCATCCGCATCAAGGCGGCCGAATGCGGCGTCGATGATCTCGTGCTGATCTCAGGCGAGGAAGCGACGGCGCGCGAACCGGCGCTGAACTGCGTCGCCGCCCTCGCCTCGCCCTCGACCGGCATCATCGACAGCCATGCGCTGATGCTCGCCTTGCGCGGGGATGCCGAGGAGAACGGCGCCTTCATCGCCCTCAACACCGAGATCATGTCAGGCGAGGCCGCCGACAACCGCTTCGTCCTGCGCACCCGCGACAAGACGAGCGGCGAGGAATACGACGTATCATCGCGCCACTTCATCAACACCGCCGGCCTGCGCGCCAATGATCTCGCCCGGCTCGTCTCGGGCTTCGACCACGCCACGGTGCCCAGGCTCCACCTCGCCAAGGGCAACTATTTCGCCGCCCCGACACGCAACGTCTTCTCGCGGCTGATCTATCCGGTGCCGGAGGATGGCGGCCTCGGCGTGCACCTGACCATGGATCTTGGCGGTTCCATCCGCTTCGGGCCCGATGTCGAGTGGATCGACGCGATCGACTACGAGGTCGATCCTACGCGCTGCGAGCGGTTCTACGACGAAATCCGCCGCTACTGGCCCGGCCTGCCCGACAACTGCCTGCAGCCCGCCTATAGCGGCATCCGCCCCAAACTCTCCGGCCCCGGCCAGCCCGCCGCCGACTTCGCCATTCACGGCCCCTCAGTCCACGGCGTCAGCGGCATGGTGCATCTCTATGGCATCGAGAGCCCGGGTCTTACCTCGTCGCTTGCAATCGCCGAACACGTCATGTCCGAAATCGCCGGCTGAAAGGTGGCGCACAACGCCCGTCTCCAACCTTCGGATAGTGGTTTCACCACGCAATTCGCGGTAGATTGCACAGTCAGAGGAGCAACTTGCGGAGCGCATTTCGTGAAAACGATCACCGACAAGGAACTGGCCGAGCGCCTGCGCCAGGCGCTCACGATTCTCGACAACAGCATGCCTTCAAGCAAACGCGCGCTCAACATCTACGAGATGGTGATCCGGGTGCTCGATACCGGCGCGCGCGTGCTCGAGGACGAGCAGTTTCGCACGACCGCCAACGACAATCCCGGCAAGCCCTGAACCGGGCTGCCCTACCCCTTGATCCGTGCCAGCACGCGATCGAGCGCCGCGATCAGCGCGCCGCTGCCGCCCTTGTGGTCGAAGTCCTCGAACACCTGCTCGTTCAAGCCACCCTTGGTGGAGAACTCCTCCTTGAGTGCGGTGAGCGGCGTCTCGCCATGCTTGACCGCCTCATGCGCGAGGCTGAGGAACAACGGCGCCAGATAGGCCCGCGCCTTATCCTCGGGCATCCCCTGATCGGCGAGCCAGCCGGTGGTGCGGTCGAGAATGCCGAAATAGGTGGCCATCAGTGAGCTTGCGGCCGCCAGCAGATCATACTCCGCGCGCGTCTCGCAGGCGACGGCACTGCCTAGCGCCGAAAAGATCGCAGCCACCGTATCATTCCCAGGATAGATCGCGGTCACGCCTGCGCGCGCGGCAACGAAGGGCAGCGGAATGGCCTGGGTGATTTCGACAGGCGTATCGATCCAGTCCTCGAGCTTCGCCCGATCCGTGGCCGCAACCACGCTGATGACGCTCTGCCCGGCACGGAACCGCAGGCCCTTGATCACCTCTTCTGATATCTGCGGCCGGATCGCCAGGAACAGAATATCGGCGGCATCAACCACGGCCTGGTTGTCGGCGCCGATCTCGACCAGCGGCGACGATTCCGCAAGGCGCGCCGCGATCTCGCCATTGCGCGGCGAAACGGTGATCCGCGACAAGTCGAGCGACGAGCCGAGCATCCCCTTGACCATGGCCTCGGTGATCATCCCCGTGCCCACGAACCCAATCTTCATCACCGCTCTCCGTTACTTGCGCGCATCCAACGCCACCAACAAAAAACCGCCGGATCGCTCCGACGGTTCTGATTGTCTGATCTGGAAGATGGCTTAGTTCGATTCGAACTTGCGCACTTCCATGAAGTTGACCGCCGTACCGCTGAAACGGCCCGTATCGATCGACGCCGTCTTGGTGAAGCCCTCGGCATAGACGGCCTTCGGCTGCGCGCGCAGCGTCTGGCTGACGAAACGCGGTGCCTTGACCGGCTTGGTCACCATTTCCATGCGCGCATTGCTGAGCGCCCACTGCGAGATGATCTTCTGCGTCAGCTTCGGCTCGGTGGTCACAGTCGCGCGGCTGGCATCGGCCTCAGCGGCTTCATGCTTGGTCGGGCGGCCACCCTTCGAGGGCAGGCTCTGAGCCGCACTCGGCTCGATTGCCGGCTTCGGCACATCGAAGGCATCGCCGAAGCTTGCCGACTTGGTCGCGGGCGCAAGCGCTGCCAGCTGCACCGGCGGTTTTTCGGCCGGAACCTTTTGTGGCATCGCTGCGTTTATAGCCTGTTCGACGCTCGATACCGGCGGCTGGTTGGCTGCAAGCTGGCCGTGATTGGCAGTGTTCTGCTGGTTGAGAGCATCGGCAACAGCTGGAGAAAGCGTACCCTGCTGATCTGCCTCATCGACACCGGCTTCCGGATCGGCATTCGCCGCCGCCAGGAGCTTTTCTGCCAGAGCCGGACGCTCAGCCGGCGTCGGCACGGCCGCGAGATTCCCCGTCATCGCGGCAGCCGGATCGGCTGAAGCGACTTCCGCGTCTCCCGGAGAACGACGTGCACCGAGGAGCGAAGGCACCGGAACGCTATACGCGCTGAGATCCGCATAGCCCTGCTGGCCCTGATCGGTCACAGCGGCAAGAGCATCCTGCGCGGCATTACCCGATTGCGGGGCGACAAGGGCGCTGGCCACTTCGCTGCCGCCAGGCTGATTTGCGAACGCCGGCCGCACCTGCGGGATCGGCGCGTTGACGCTTGCGACTTCGGTCTGCTGCGAAGCTTCTGCCTGAGCCGGGGCGCCCTGGCTCGGATCAGCTGCGTTCGGCATATCGGCGGCCTTCGGCGGCGTTGCCTTGGCAACGGCTGGCGTGCTGTCGTCGGAGTTATCCTCTTCCTCGTCCGCGCCACCACCAAACAGGGCTGCAAACAAGGTCTTCGGCTTCTTGCGCTCTTCGCTGGCCGAACCGGTATAGGCGCCGGAGCTTGCCATCTGCACCGAGCTGTCGCTGACGCGACGCTTGTAATCGGCGACCGCCTGCTCATAACCCGGCAGCGGCTTGCCGTCGGCCGGGATGTGCATCGTGTTGCCGTTCGGGAAGAGACGGACGAGTTCGTCGCGGTTCATGCGCGGCCATGCGCGAACGCCGCCGACATCCATGTGCACGAAGGGCGAACCGGATTTCGGATAGAAACCAACGCCGCCGACCTGCATTTTCATGCCGATCGCGCGCAAAGTCGCCAGTTTTACGTCAGGAATGAAGAAGTCCATCGCCTTGCCGAGCATGTGCTGGCTCTTCTCGGCGACGCCGGAATTGCGCGAGCGGTTCTTCAGCATGGCGTTGGTGCCCGGCGAACGGAAACCGCAGACGACGTTGATGTAATCCTTGGAACCGCTCTGGCGGTAGACTTCCCAGATCAAGTCGAAGAGGCGCGGGTCCATCTTCGTCGGCTGGTTCTTGCGCCAGTCGCGAAGGAAGCGGTTCAGCTGCTCGAGACCCTTGGGGTCGAACCTGCCGTTGCGCTTATAGGTGATGACAGCCTTTTCACCCGTGTGAATGAAGTAAAGCTTGAGACTACGCGTTTCGCCCGCCGCTTCGGACGGCGTACTGGAGCCGACGAGCACCGGGGACGAAACTGCAACTGCGAGAAGGGCGGCCATAGCCGTCCTTGTCACCTTTCCGCAAAGGTCTGCGCACCTGTTGCGCCATGTCGGGCGCGAAGGCTTCGTATTCCAATTCAGATCCGGCAAACTCAATCCCCGTCAGACAGCCGATGGTCCCTCAATCTGACCCTTGACTGTGAAATGCGGTCACACGATGGCAAAAATGCCACACATGATCAACCTTTTCTTTACATAGTGAACAGGCCACTAACAAGTGGTTTATGATTGGTAACAAAAGATGATTGCCGGAATCTTAACTGAAACACCCTATGCAGCGTCCTTTTGCGGGTTGTCGGGGTCGATCCCGTAGTCCTTCAACTTTCTGTAAAGCGTCGAGCGACCGATGCCCAGCTTGCGCGCGACCTGGCTCATTTGGCCACGATAGAACTTGAGCGCGAATCGGATCAGCTCTTCTTCGACATCGGCTAGCTTGCGCACGTCGCCTGATGGATTGGTGCTCGAAATCGCGTTGTCGGGAGCGTCGTTGATCCGCGCCGCGACATTGTCGGCCACCGTCTGCGAGACACCGAATTCGGCAGCGGCGATCTCGCCGAGGCGAACATTGCTGCTGTTGTCGGCAACCAGCGCCAGATGATCGACCACATCATATTCCGGAAGCTGCGCCGCGATCTGCGGGAAGTCGGCTTCCGTCAGCTCCGGACCGTCGGCCAGAACCACGGCACGGAAGATCGCGTTTTCCAGCTGCCGGATATTGCCCGGCCAGTCGTAAGCGGTGAGCAGCGCCAGCGCGCCGGCATTGACCGTCATGCGGTTGCCATTCTTCTGCTCGCTCGAGAAGCGCTCCGTGAACACCCGCACCAGATGCGGAATGTCTTCCTTGCGCTTGCGCAGCGCCGGGATGGTGATGGGGAACACGTTGAGGCGGTAGTAGAGATCTTCACGGAAGTGACCGTTCTTGACCTCTTCGATCAGATCCTTGTTGGTCGCCGAGATCAGGCGGACGTTGACCTTGTGCGCGGTGCGCGCGCCGACGGTCTCGATCTCGCCCTGCTGCACGGCGCGCAACAGCTTCACCTGCACGTCGAGCGGCAAGTCGCCGATCTCGTCGAGGAAGATGGTGCCGCCATCGGCTTCCATGAACTTGCCGACATGCCGTTCGGTGGCGCCCGTAAAGGCACCCTTCTCATGGCCGAAGAGAATGCTCTCGACCAGATTGTGCGGAATGGCGCCACAGTTGACGGTGACGAAAGGCTTGCCGGAACGGTCGCTGCCGGACTGGATGGCGCGGGCCACCAGCTCCTTGCCGACGCCGGATTCACCTTCGAGCACGACGGGAATGTTGGATTGCGCGGCGCGCTGGGCGAGATCCAGCACGCGGATCATCGCCGGGCTTGCCGACACGATATCGTCGAAGCCGACGGCACCGGAGCGCGAACGCCGTCCGGCGCGTGCCTTGACCTCGCGTTGATCGAGCTTCAGCGCATTGGCGATCGAATTGGAAATCCGCTCCGGCGAGACGGGCTTGACCACGAAATCGAAGGCACCGGCGCGCATCGCCTGCACCACCGTCTCGATCCCGCCCTGCCCGGTCTGGACGATCACGGGAATTTGCGTACCGAAGGCGTGGATCGCCTCGAGAAACTCGAGGCCCGTCATCTCGGGCATCATCAGGTCGAGAACGATGACGTTGTAGAGGCCGCCGGCCCTCTTCACCATCTCAAGACCGATCCGGCCATTCTCTGCCTGGTGGACGACGTGTCCGTGACGCTCGATGGCGTTCTTCAGCAGTCTGCGCTGTACAGGATCGTCTTCGACGACAAGTATCTGCGCTGCACCCTTGTGCTCGTTGTAACCGGTCATTGCTGCCTCACTTCATGCGAAACCTTGAATGGCAATGTCGCAGAAAGGCTTGAACATCCAGTTTTGAGAAATAATCGCATTTTAACGTTTGTGACGAAGGCGGATTCGCCTCGAAACGACGCTCCTGCGCGACGAAAAGCCCCTTGATGCCAAGGCTTTGGGCGCTTAGACAGTCAGAGCTGTCGTAAAATAGGAAGAGGATCCCGCTTATGAAAAACCCGCTCTTCGGCGCCGAATACAACTTTTCGGTAAGCAATGCCGGTTCCGCGAAGACGATCGAACTCGGCGACCTCCCGACCTGGAAGCTTCAGGACCTCTATCCTTCCGCCACCTCCGACGCCTTCAAGGCCGACATGGCGAAGGCCGAAAAGGATTCTCTTGCCTTCGAAGCCAAGTGGAAGGGCAAGCTCTCGGACGCCGCAACGAAGAAGGGCGCAGACGGCATCGGCCAGGCGCTGAAGGAATATGAAGCGCTGGACGACATCATCGGCCGCCTCGGTTCATTCGCCGGCCTCACCTATTTCTCCGACACCTCGAGCCCGACCAACGGCAAGCTCTACGGCGACGTGCAGGCGAAGATCACCAATTTCTCCGGCCACCTGCTGTTCTTCACGCTCGAGCTCAACCGCATCGACGACGCCGTGATCGACGCCTGTATGGCCAACGACCCCGATGCCGGCCACTATCGCCCCTGGCTGGTCGACCTGCGCAAGGACAAGCCCTACCAGCTCGACGACAAGCTGGAGCAACTCTTCCTCGAGAAGTCGATGACCTCGGCCGCCGCCTTCAACCGCCTGTTCGACGAGACCATGGCCGAGCTGCGCTTCGAGGTGGATGGCGAGATGCTGTCGATCGAAGTGACGCTGAACATGCTGCAGGACCGCGACCCCGAAGTGCGCCGCAAGGGCGCCATGGCGCTCGCCAAGACCTTCAAGGACAATCTGCGCATCTTCACGCTGATCACCAACACGCTCGCCAAGGACAAGGACATTTCCGACCGCTGGCGCGGCTTCGAGGACATCGCCGATTCAAGACACCTCGCCAACCGCGTCGAGCGCGAAGTGGTCGATGCGCTGGCAGCCGCCGTCCGCGACGCCTATCCTCGCCTGTCGCACCGCTACTATACGATGAAGGCGAAGTGGCTCGGAATGGATCAGATGGAGTTCTGGGACCGCAACGCGCCGCTGCCGGGAACCTCCAACGCCGTCATTTCCTGGACCGAGGCCAAGGACACCGTTCTCTCAGCCTATGGCAATTTCGCTCCAGAGATGGCCGCGATCGCCAAGCGCTTCTTCGACGAGGAGTGGATCGACGCGCCGGTTCGCCGCGGCAAGGCGCCGGGCGCCTTCGCGCACCCGACCGTTCCCTCCGCCCACCCCTATGTGCTCGTCAACTATCTCGGCAAGCCGCGCGACGTGATGACGCTCGCCCATGAGCTCGGCCACGGCGTTCACCAGGTGCTCGCCGGCGGCCAGGGCGCGCTGATGTGCCAGACGCCGCTGACGCTTGCCGAAACCGCCTCCGTCTTCGGCGAAATGCTGACCTTCCGCGCCCTTCTCGACAAGACAAAGGACAAGCGCGAGCGCAAGGCGATGCTCGCGCAGAAGGTCGAGGACATGATCAACACGGTCGTGCGCCAGATCGCCTTCTACGAATTCGAGCGCAAGGTTCACACCGCCCGCAAAGAAGGCGAGCTGACGGCCGAGCAGATCGGCGAACTGTGGCTGTCCGTCCAGGCCGAAAGCCTCGGCCCGGCGATCAAGATCTCCGAGGGTTACGAGACCTACTGGACCTACATCCCTCACTTCATCCACTCGCCCTTCTACGTCTACGCCTACGCCTTCGGCGACTGCCTGGTAAACTCGCTCTACGCCGTCTACCAGAAGGCGGATCAGGGCTTCCAGGACAAGTATTTCGAACTCCTGAAGGCCGGCGGCACCAAGCACCACTCCGAACTCCTCAAGCCCTTCGGCCTCGACGCCACCGATCCGTCGTTCTGGAGCAAGGGTTTGTCGATGATCGAGGGGCTGATCGACGAGCTGGAAGCGCTAGATAAGGGCTGAGGTGTGGTCCCTTCTCCCCGACGGGGAGAAGGGAGATTGCCGCACCGCCCCGCTTCATAATCAGGACTCAGCATGAACGGGCGCGCCCCCCACATCCTCTTCCGCGACGACACATCCGGCCAGGTCATGCTCTTCGCCGACCCGACCGAGATCATCGTCGCCCACACCCGCGCCGAGGTCTTTACCGGCCTCGCCCGCATGGAGGAGGCCAGAAAGGCGGGCAAGTGGCTCGCCGGCTACATCGCCTACGAAGCCGGCCATCTCTTCGAGGACAAGCTCGCCCGTTTCGCCATCGAGAACCGCGAAACCCCACTTCTCTGCTTCGGCATATTCGACAACCCTCAACCGGACGACCACCCGCTCGCACAGCCCGCGCAGCGACTTGAAAACGAAGAGTTCCTGACCGCGCCGAAAGCCGCATGGGATTTTTCCACCTACCAGAACCGCTTCGACCGCCTCCACCACCACCTCATGCAGGGCGATTGCTACCAGGCCAATCTCACCATGCCGATAGAGGCCCGCTGGTCCGGCGATGTCAGTGCCGCCTTCTGGTCGTTAATCGAACGACAGCCGGTGAAATACGGCGCGCTGGTCGATCTCGGCGGCCCGGTCATCCTGTCGCGCTCGCCCGAGCTCTTTTTCCGCACCGACGAGGAAGGCTGGATCGAGACGCATCCGATGAAGGGCACGGCAAGGCGCGGCGGCACCCCCGCCGAGGACGAGGCGATCAAGCGAGCCATGCTCGCCGACATCAAGACGCAGGCCGAAAACCGCATGATCGTCGATCTCCTGCGCAACGACATCTCCCGCATCACTGAGGTCGGCACGCTCGACGTCCCAAAACTCTTCGACATCGAGACTTATCCTACGGTGCACCAGATGGTGAGCCACGTGCAGGCAAAGCTCCTGCCCAACCTCGAAATCCGCGACATCCTCGCCGCCCTCTTCCCCTGCGGCTCGATAACGGGCGCGCCGAAGATCAGCGCGATGACCATCCTGCACGAGCTGGAAGACGGCCCACGCGACGTCTATTGCGGCGCCATCGGCATGATCGCGCCCTCGGGCGCCATGCGCTTTTCCGTCGCCATCCGCACGCTCACCCTCTTCGACGACGGCCGCGCCGTCTTCAATGTCGGCGGCGGCATCGTCATCGATTCCACCGCGGAAGCCGAATACGAGGAGTGCCTCCTGAAGGCCCGCTTCGCCATCGGCGACCAGCCGATCGCAGGAACGGGGAGCGTCTGACCGTGGCCGACTTCTCGCTGATCGAAACCCTGCGCTACGAGCCGGACACCGGCTTCATCCGCCTGCGCCTGCATCTCGCCCGCCTCACCCGCTCCGCCCGCCGCATTGGTTTCCCGCAGCCGGTGGGCGCGCTCGAAAGATTGCAGCAAGCCGTCGCCGGCGCCACATCTCACCAGCGCGTCCGGCTGACCTTCGACGAGAACGCGAATATCGAGGTCACCACCGCGCCCTTCACGCCGCTCGCGCCGGATACCACCTGGACCATCCGCATCGCCGATCAACGGCTGGACTCCGCCGACAAGCTGCTGCGAATCAAGACCACGCGCCGCGCCGTCTACGAGGCCGCGCGCACCGAATACACCAGTGATGAAGCCGACGAAGTGCTGATGCTGAACGAGCGCGGCGAGGCCTGCGAGGGCACGATCACCTCGATCTTCCTCGACGATGGCTCGGGCATGCTGCGCACGCCACCGATCTCCTGCGGCCTTCTCGCGGGGGTATTGCGTACAGAGCTGATCTGCCAGCGCAAGGCCCGCGTCGGCCGCATCACGCGCGACGATCTGAAGACGGGAAAACTCTATGTCGGCAACTCCCTGCGCGGGCTGATCCCGGCAAGGCTCATTGACTAGGCCACGATCCGCAACCGATCCCGCCCACCCTGCTTGGCATGATAGAGCGCCTCGTCGGCCCGCGCATAAAGTTCGCGTGCCGTATCGCCGGGATGCAGTTCCGCAAGCCCGGCCGAGCAGGTGTAGGAGAAACTCGGCGCATTCTGGATCGGCCGGGCGCCGCGCACCGTCGTCAATATCCGCTCGATGATCAGCTCGCCCTGCGCCAGGGTCGTGTCCGGCAGGATCAGCATGAACTCCTCGCCGCCGATCCGCCCAAAGCTGTCGCGACGGCGCACGAGGGGATGCACCCGGCGGGCGAAATCGACCAGCACGTCGTCACCCGTCTGATGCCCGTAGAGATCGTTGATGCGCTTGAAGAAATCGAGGTCGATGATGCAGATGCAGCCACCCATGGGCCGCGGCGCGGCATGCCCGTTGGCAAGACTGTCGAGCGCCGCCATCATGAAGCGGCGGTTGGAGACGCTGGTGAGCTCGTCCGTCTGCGATGCCTTCAGCGCGAAGTCGCGATCCTGTCTGATATCCCGCTCGCTGGCCTTCAGATGCGTGATGTCGCTGGCGATGCAAAGCATCCAGCCGTCCTTCTGAACCGTCTCCGTCATCCACAGCCAGCGCCCGTCGACCACATCCGTCTCGAAGGCACGAAACGGCAGCTTGCCGCGCCGCGATTGCGCCGAGACCAGCCAGGTCTCGAAGTCGGAGGTCCGGATGATCGTTCCCTTGCCGCTGCGCGTATTGCGCCGCATCAAGTCGGCCCATAGCGGGCATTCCTCGGGTTCCAAGGCAAAGGTCGTGCGAAAGGCCGGGTTTGCATAGCACAGACGATCGTCCTGATCATAAAGCGCGATCAGGACGGAACTGTCCTCCTGCAATTCCGCAAGCCGCTCCGATATCTGGTTCATCCGATGGTTCCGGGGCGTGGATATAAGATGATTCGCAGTTTGACGCAGAAATCTGAAAAGAAGATGGATGGTTTCGGCGCAATTGCACTATTTGGTTGTTCCGGAATGCGACGCCTTGGTTCACGGCGGAGATAGCCGGGCTGGAGGTTTGGGAGGGGTAAGCCGATGAACAGCGAACTGCGCGACCATATCCGTTTGCTGGAAGAGAGGTTGTTCGACCAGACGGTCCGCAACAAGCGCAGCCTGCTCGAGACCCTGCTCTCACCGGATTTTCGCGAGATCGGCAGCTCCGGTCGCCTTTATCGTTACGAGGAGATCATCGCCGCTCTGCTGGAAGAGCCCAGCGACGGCACGACGCGCCAGCTGACGGATTTCGAAATTCAAACACTCGCATCCGACGTGGTTCTCGCCACCTATCGCTCGGAGCGCATCGTCCGGGGGGAGCCGCCCGTCCAGGCGCTCCGCAGCTCCATCTGGCGCCGCGATGCCAACGGCACGTGGCGCATGGTCTTCCATCAGGGTACGCCGGAGCGCTAGAGTTCATCCATGACGCCACCGACCTACACGCCCTATGACGGCTCGGCCAAGCCTTTCACCATCGGCCTGATGCCGCTCGATGCCGACCGCTGGATCGAGCCCGATGCCGACTGGGCTCGCTATGTTGGCGAAAAGCGTGCGCTGGTCGAGAGCAGGCGCGACGATATCTTCGTCGCCGAAGCCGACACATTGGACGCACAGCAGGAAGCGCTCGACCTGCTGCGGCAACATCTGCGCGAACGCCACCCCAACCTCTGTGCCGACTTGCTAGACACTCGCAGCGATCTCCCGCCGCTGCTCCGCGCTGGCCTGATGATCCAGGACGATCTCGTCATCATGCGCCGCAAGCAAGATGGCTGGCATCTCGTGGCCGGCTTCGTCGCCTTCCCCTCCTCCTGGTCGCTGCGCGAAAAATTCGGCCGGCCCATGCATGCGATCCATGCGGATGTGCCGGGCTTCGGAGAGGGCACGCGCAACGCCACCCTCATCCACCGCATTTTCGACAATCTTCAGGTTTCTCAACCGGTCGAGCGGCTGAACTGGTCGGTCAACACCTCCAGCGCCCTCTTCCTGCCGCTCTCCAAGCACCGCCGCCCGCCGCAGGCAGAACCGTTCACGCTGGCCGATCGCTTCGCCCGCGTCGAGCGCCAGACGCTGCGCAAGCTCCCACGCTCGGGCGATATCCTCTTCACGATCCGCGTCTACGTCGATCCGATCTCCGCTATTGCCCATCACCCGCAGGCACAAAGCCTGGCGCTAAGCTTCGCAGCCCAGCTCGAAAGCCTCGACGAGCACCAGGCGGCCTACAAGGGACTGAGCCTGCAGAAGCGCGAACTCGCGGCGAAATTGCACGCGTTTGCAAGCAACGATCGCTTCACCTGATATTTACATTCCCGACCGGAACGCTCTTTATTGTGACGTGATTTTGTGATTAGAGCCGGTCACCTAGCGGTATTTGAACGATTTCAAATGAATTCTTAGAGGCTTCTCGCCTTCGTCGCCTTCCACAGGAGAAAAGAATGACGGAACAGAACCACCCGGTATATGCCGAAATTACCGGCCCGATCGTCATGATCGGCTTTGGCTCCATTGGCCGCGGCACGCTGCCCCTGATCGAGCGCCACTTCAAGTTCGACAAGAGCCGGATGGTCGTCATCGACCCGCGTGAAGAGCCCTCCGACATGGAGATCCTCAAGCAGCACGGCGTCCGTCACATCAAGGAATATGTGACGAAGGACAACTACAAGGAACTCCTGAAGCCGCTTCTGACCGAAGGCGAAGGCCAGGGCTTCTGCGTCAACCTCTCGGTCGACACCGGCTCGCTCGACCTGATGAAGCTCTGCCGCAAGCTCGACGTTCTCTACATCGACACCGTCGTCGAGCCGTGGCTCGGTTTCTACTTCGACAAGTCCATGAAGAACGCCGACCGCACCAACTATGCGCTGCGCGAAACCGTTCGCAAGGAAAAGGCCAAGAACCCTGGTGGCGCCACCGCCGTTTCCACCTGCGGCGCAAACCCGGGCATGGTTTCCTGGTTCGTCAAGCAGGCGCTGGTCAACCTCGCCAACGACACCGGCCTCAAGTTCGACGAGCCGGATCAGCATGACCGCGAAGGCTGGGCCAAGCTGATGAAGAAGCTCGGCGTCAAGGGCGTCCACATCGCAGAGCGCGACACGCAGCTCACCAAGACCCCGAAGCCGCTCAACGTCTTCTGGAACACCTGGTCCGTCGAAGGCTTCATTTCCGAAGGCCTGCAGCCGGCCGAACTCGGCTGGGGCACCCACGAAAACTGGATGCCGAAGAACGCCAAGAAGCACAAGAAGGGCTGCCAGGCCGCCATCTACCTCGAGCAGCCGGGCGCCAACACCCGCGTTCGCACCTGGTGCCCGACGCCTGGCCCGCAGTATGGCTTCCTCGTCACCCACAACGAGTCCATCTCGATCGCCGACTACTTCACGGTGCGCGACAAGGACGGCGAAGTGACCTTCCGCCCGACCTGCCACTATGCCTACCATCCCGCCAACGACGCCGTTCTGTCGCTGCATGAGATGTTCGGCAATGGCGGCACCGCGCAGCCGGTTCACCACGTTCTCGACGAGCACGAACTCGTTGACGGCGTCGACGAACTCGGCGTGCTGCTCTACGGCCACGAGAAGAACGCCTACTGGTTCGGCTCGCGCCTGTCGCTCGAAGAGACCCGCCGCATCGCGCCTTACCAGAACGCCACCGGCCTGCAGGTCACCTCGGCGGTTCTGGCCGGCATGGTCTACGCGCTTGAAAACCCGAGGGCCGGCATCGTCGAAGCCGACGAGATCGACTACAAGCGCTGCCTCGAAGTACAGCTGCCCTACCTCGGCCCGGTCGAAGGTCACTATACCGACTGGACCCCGCTCGATGGCCGCCCGGGCCTCTTCCCAGAGGACATCGACACCAAGGATCCTTGGCAGTTCAAGAACATCCTCGTTCGCTGATAGAAACGAGATCACGATCACCAGATGCCCGCCGCAAGGCGGGCATTTTTGTAACGCCTGCTGTATAAATGCCCTGACGCGCGCAAGAAGCCTTGCCTTCCCGGAACGCTCGCGCCATGTGTTCGTTAACCAAGCGTTATGTTTTTCGGTCTGAACTTCCGGGAGAATCTTATGAGACTCAAAACCCTCCTCGTGATCGCGAGTGCTTCGGCGGCCCTTTCGGCCTGCGTTCCGCAGTCACCGCGTCCGATGCCCGTTGCCGCCGCCCCGGCGCCGACAGGCGTGGAAGGCTCCTGGTCGGATCCGAACGGCATCATCTCCACCTTCCAGGCCGGGACGTTCACGACGCGCACGACCGACACCAACCAGATGCTGGCCTCCGGCACCTACATCAACACGTCGCCGACGCTGGTCGAGATCAACATGACCTCGCTGGTGCGCAAGACGCAGTCCAAGGTCAACTGCGCGCTGGTCACCCAGAGCCAGCTCAACTGCACCTCCGACAGCGGCTCGCAGTTCAGCCTCAACCGCCACATGTAAATCGCCTTGTATGGTCGATCGGAAAAGCTCCCCTCGCGGGAGCTTTTTTTGTTTACCGCTCTTGGAATGCACCCGCGCTGTCACAGGTTTTTCTCTTGCGGCCACTAAGGGTTGATGGAAACATCGACCGTGTAGGGACGGCGGGGCTTGGGGGACTGGCATCCGGCAAAACGGATCGGGTTCGAGCGTCGCCGATAAAAACCAGGAGAACAGGATGACGAAGTCGTTTCAATTCGGTCTGCTGACCGCGTCCGTATTGGCGCTGTCGAGCAGCGCCGCCTTTGCCGATTACCAGCTCAATATTTTGCACATCAACGATTTCCATTCGCGCATCGAGGCGATCAACAAGTTCGATTCCACCTGCTCGGCCGAAGAGGAGAGCAAGAAGGAATGCTTCGGCGGCGCCGCACGCCTCAAGACCGCGATCGACCAGCGCCGCGCGGCATTGGCCGGCCAGAACGTGCTGACGCTCAACGCCGGCGACAATTTCCAGGGCTCGCTCTTCTACTCGACATACAAGGGCACCGCCGAACTGGAGATGGTCAACGCGATCAAGTTCGACGCCATGACGCTCGGCAACCATGAATTCGATGATGGCGAAAAGGCGCTGGCGCCGTTCATGGACAAGGTCGCCTTCCCCGTCACCGCCGCCAATGTCGAAATCTCCGACGCCTCGACGATCAAGAAGAAGCCGGAACCGTCGGTCGTGCTCGAGATCGGCGGCCAGAAGATCGGCATCATCGGCGTCGTCACCACCGAAACCCTGGAGCTCGCCTCCCCCGGCCCGAACGTCAAGTTCACCGACGATGTCGCGGCTATCACCAAGGAAGCCGCCAAGCTCAAGGCCGAGGGCGTCAACAAGATCATCGCGCTGACGCATGTCGGCTATACCAGGGACCTCTCCGACATCGCCAAGATCCCCGATGTCGATGTCGTCGTCGGCGGCCACTCGCACACGCTGCTGTCGAACACCGACCCGAAGGCCGAAGGTCCCTATCCGACCATGGTCGACAATCCCGGTGGCTATAAGGTCCCCGTCGTCACCGCCGCCTCCTACAGCAAGTATCTCGGCGATGTCGTGATCACTTTCGACGACAACGGCGTCGTCAAGGAAGCCAAGGGCGATCCGATCCTGATCGACAGCTCGTTCACGCCCGATCCCGAAATCGCCGCCCGCATCACCGAGCTCGCCAAGCCGATCGAGGACCTGCGCAAGAAGGTCATCGGCTCCTCCGAGGGCCCGATCGAAGGCGACCGCAAGGTCTGCCGCGTCGAGGAGTGCTCGATGGGCAACCTCGTCGCCGACGCCATGCTCGATCGCGGCAAGAGCCAGGGCATGCAGATCGCCATCCAGAACGGCGGCGGCCTGCGCTCGTCGATCGACGGCGGCGACGTCACCCAGGGCGAAGTCGTCACCGTCCTCCCCTTCCAGAACACGCTCGCAACCTTCCAGCTGACAGGCGCCGATATCCGCGCAGCGCTGGAAAACGGCCTCGGCAAGATCGAGGAAGGCGCCGGCCGCTTCCCGCAGGTTGCGGGCTTGAAGTACAGCTTCGACAAGTCGAAGCCGCCAGGCAGCCGCGTCGTCTCCGTCGAGGTCAAGGACGGCGATGCCTTTGTGCCCCTCGACGACGCCAAGACCTACGGCGTGGTCACCAACAACTACATGCGCGCAGGCGGCGACGGCTATTCGATCTTCGCCACGGCGGGCAAGAACGCCTATGACTTCGGCCCCGATCTCGCCGACGTCACCGCGGACTTCCTCGCCGCCCATTCGCCCTACAAGCCCTACACGGATGGACGTGTGACCGAGGTCGCCTCTTCGGCCGCAGCGCCTGCACCGACGGCATCCGAGACGACCATACCGGCAGCCCCCTCGGCACCGGCAGCAACCGCACCGGCACCGGCCACGCCTGAGGCAACGCCCGCTCCCACCGCTCCGGCAGCAACCGCACCGTCCACGGAAGCCCCTGCGGCCCTCGCTCCGAACACGCCGACCACCCACGTCATCGCATCGGGCGACACGCTGTGGGATCTCGCCAAGCAGTTCTATGGCGACGGCACGCTCTGGAAGAAGATCTCCGAGGCCAACGGCAAGCCGACCCCGCGCCACCTGACTGTTGGCAAGGAGCTGCAGATCCCGTCCAAGTAAGCCTTGCGGCTGGACGGCATAAAGTATGACGATTTGTCCCAATGATGTGAGCCGGTCCGGGGTTTCCCGGGCCGGCTTTTGTTCCTATAGGGTGAACCATTCGATCTCGTCCGCGTATGAGCGGCTGAGCAGCAGAACTGAGGTTTGAATGACGACCGTTGATACCACGCACCATCCGGCGAACCACCCGAAGGTGAACTATGGCAAGGTGGGCGTCCTGCTCGTCAATCTCGGCACGCCTGACGGCACCGACTACACCTCGATGCGCCGCTATCTCAAGGAATTCCTGACCGACAAGCGCGTCATCGAGTGGTCGCCCTGGAAGTGGTATCCGATCCTCTTCGGCATCGTACTGAACACCCGCCCGGGCAAGGTCGGCAAGGCTTACGAGCTGATCTGGAACAAGGAAAAAGACGAGAGCTATCTGCGCACCTACACGCGCAGCCAGTCCGACCTGATGGCCGAGCGGCTGAAGGATTTGGAGAACGTCAAGGTCGACTGGGCCATGCGCTACGGCACCCCCTCGATCGCCTCGCGCATCCAGGCGCTGAAGGACGACGGCTGCGACCGCATTGTGCTCTTCCCGCTCTATCCGCAATATGCCGCCGCCACCACCGCGACCGTCAACGACAAGGCCTTCCAGCACCTCTTGACGATGCGCTGGCAGCCGGCGCTGCGCACCGTGCCCGATTATCACGACGACGACACCTATATCGAGGCGCTGGCCAACTCGATCACGAAGAACCTGTCGACGCTCGACTGGCAACCGGAAAAGATCATCGCCTCCTTCCACGGCATCCCCATGTCCTACTTCAAGAAGGGCGATCCCTATTACTGCCAGTGCCAGAAGACCGGCCGCCTGCTGCGCGAAAAGCTCGGTCTGTCGAAAGACCAGTTCATGGTCACCTTCCAGTCCCGCTTCGGCCCGGAAGAGTGGCTGCAGCCCTACACCGACAAGACGGTGGAGCAGCTCGCCAAGGACGGCGTGAGAAAGATCGCTGTCCTCAACCCCGGCTTCGTCTCCGACTGTCTGGAGACGCTGGAAGAGATCGCCGAGCAGGCGGCCCATTCCTTCCATGAGAACGGCGGCGAGAAATTCGCGCATATTCCGTGTCTGAACGACAGCGATGATGGGATGGCGGTGCTGGAGAAGGTGGTGCGGCGGGAATTGTTGGGATGGGTTTGAGATAAGTTACGCTGCGGCCTGAAACACCCTCTCTGGCCTGCCGGCCATCTCCCCCACAAGGGGGGAGAAGACCCGCGGCACTCGACTGCCTCAATTGCGCACCGAGCGCGAGGCTAGGTTAAGCCCTCCCCCTTG
>UBJO01000094.1 GCA_900465665.1 Hyphomicrobiales bacterium | reverse complement strand
CAGCCATAGGCGGCGAGAACCGCGCCCACCAGATAGCCGACGAAATTGGCCGACGCGATGAAGCCGGCATCGGCGGCCGACAGCGGCACGCCGCTCATCATTCCAGGCAGGATCGGTGTGTAGGAAAACCGCCCGAAGCCCATGGCCGCCGCCATGGCGATCATTCCGGCCAGCGCCGTGCGAAACAGGGGAGCATGAGGGAGTTCATTGCGAGCCAACATGGCTCGCTTATCGCGCCGCACACCGCGAGCCGCAATCAAGATTTTCTGATGAACCCATCAATTCCGGAAATTTTCGGCCTGCCCTTGAAACGTCATATCTTACGATATATGTTTTACGACATAATCAACGATACATCATAAGGAGTGATCGATGAGAGGTTTTAGAGGTGGAATGATGGGTGGCGGCGGCTTTCGCATGGGGCGGAAGTTCGCGGCAGGCGACCTGCAGCTGGTGATCCTGGCGCTTCTGGCCGAACAGCCGCGCCATGGCTACGAGCTGATCAAGCTCTTGGAAGAACGGTCCGGCGGCTTCTATGTCCCGAGCCCCGGCGTCATCTATCCGGCGCTGACCTATCTGGAAGAAACCGGCCTTGCCGAGGTCGAGACGGAGGGCACGAAGAAGCTCTACCGCATCACCGAAAGCGGCCGCAAACAGGTCGAGGAGAACAGTTCCATGATCGAAATGACGCTTGGAAAGCTGGAACGCATCGGCGAGAAGATGGCGCATGTGCGCCGTATCTTCGATCCGGAGAGCCGCGGTCCGGAAAGCTATGGCAGGGAACGCGAGGAAGAGGCCTTCCCCGAGGACAAGAGCGAAGTCGTCGCCGCCCGCATGCTTTTGAAATCGGCGCTGAAGCTGCGCTATCCCTGGTCGAAGGACGAAGCCAAGCGCATCGCCGGCATCCTGGAACGCGCCGCCGCCGAGATTCTGCAGCAGCCGAAGAACGACTAAGCACGACTAATCACGACCGGCTTCACCAAGCCAAATGGAAACGCCCTGCTCTTTGAGCAGGGCGTCTCGCATTATGGATCCGTTATATCGTAAGACAGATCGCCGAAGCCGATCTTACGCCTGCCCGTCCGGCAGCGTCAGGATCATCGGCCCGTTGCGGGTCGCGACCACGGTATGTTCGTATTGCACCGTCGGCGCCTGCGGATCGGCATAGAGCGTCCAGGCGTCATCGCCGCCTTCGGCCCATGTGGCGCCGAGCGACAGGAACGGCTCGACGGTGAAGACCAGCCCATCCGTCATGATCCGCTTTTCGGACGGGTCCGGCCATGTCGAAAGCTCACCCGGCTCCTCGTGCAGCGAGCGGCCGACGCCGTGGCTGGCGAGGTTCGCCACCAGCGTATAGCGGTTCTTGGCCGCGAACGCGCCGATCGCCTGGCCGATCTTGGCCAGCGGCTCGCCCGATTTCACCTGGTTGAGACCGACCCAAAGCGCCCGCTTGCCGTCACGGCAGAGCTTGTCGAGCTTGGATTTCGACGGCGGCACGACGAAGGAGGCGCCGGTATCGGAGAAAAAACCGTCCTTTTCGGCCGAGACGTCGATATTGACGAGATCGCCAGGGCGGATGACGCGCGAACCGGGAATGCCGTGGGCGATCTCCTCGTTGACGCTGATGCAGGTCGCACCCGGAAACTGGTAGCAGAACTCCGGCGCCGAGCGCGCGCCGGCACTTTCGAGCACCTTGCGGCCGATATCGTCGAGCTCCTGCGTGGTGATCCCCGGCTCCATGGACGATGCCATGATCTGGATCGCATTGGCGCAGATGCGGCCGATCTCTTTGAGCTTCAGGAGTTCGTCTTCAGTCTCGATAATCATGAAATTCCGTTTCCGGCCCTAAGGTTACGGCCGGTCGGCCGGCTCTCGAATCTGGAACAGAACACGACGCCGGGGGAAATCCAATTCATCCTTTACGCCATGAAGCTCCTGCTTTAGGCGCTGGCTTTCGCCCCTTCGCCGCTCTCAGTCAATGCCTTTCTGACGATCGGCGCGACTTTCGTGCCGTAGAGCTCGATCCCGCGCATGATCTGGTCGTGCGGCATCAGCCCGATCGCCATCTGCAGCAGGAAGCGATCGTTCTTGAACAGCTTGTGATGCGCGATGATCTTTTCGGCCACCACTTCGGGATCGCCGACGAAGAGCGCACCCTTCGGCCCGCGCGAGGCGTCGAAATGCGGCCGGCTCGTCGGCCCCCAGCCGCGCTCACGGCCGATCCGGTTCATCACTTCGGCCTGCGGCCCGTAGAACTGATCGGCCGCCGCATCCGTCGTGTCGGCGACGAAGCCGTGGACGTTGATCGATGTCTTGAGCTTGGCCTGATCCTGCCCGGCCCGGCGCGCGGCCTCGCGGTAAAGATCAAACAGCGGCGCGAAACGATGCGGCTCGCCGCCGATGATGGCAAGCGCCACCGGCAGCCCGAGCGCACCCGCGCGCGCCACTGATTGCGGCGTCCCGCCAACCGCGATCCACACCGGCAGCGGATCCTGGAACGGCCTTGGATAAACGCCGCGCCCGTTGATAGCCGGCCGCATCTCGCCCGACCAAGTCACCGCCTCGCTGTCACGAAGGGCGAGCAGAAGGTCGAGCTTTTCCTCGAACAGCTGGTCGTAATCCTCGAGATTATAGCCGAACAGCGGAAAGGATTCGATGAACGACCCCCGCCCCGCCATGATCTCGGCGCGACCGTTGGAAAGAAGATCGAGCGTCGAGAACTGCTGAAACACCCGCACCGGATCGTCGGAGGACAGCACGGTGACGGCGCTCGTCAGCCTAATGTTCTTGGTCTTCACCGCAGCCGCCGCCAGCGCCACGGCCGGCGCAGACGCCGCGTAATCCGGCCGGTGATGCTCCCCCAGCCCGAAGACGTCGAGCCCCACCTGATCGGCAAGCTCGATCTCCTCGATCAGATGCTTCAACCTCTCGGCCCCTTCCGCCCCCTTGCTCCTGGAAGGATTGGGGTTGACGTCTGCGAAGGTGTAAAGGCCGAGTTCCATGGCGTGCATCCCGTTGAAATCTTTAGATTGCAGATAAGGATGGCCGAGGTGGGGCGCAATGACAAATTCTAGAACGGATCGTTCGATAAAGTTGATGGGGGAGCTAGCCTGGCCCATCCCATGGGTTGACGATATCGAGCCCCATGTTCTGGAAATCCTTGACGTTGCGGGTCACGAGAACGAACCCATGCGTCCGCGCTGTCGCGCCGATGAAGGCATCGCTTAGCGGCCGCGTAACGGGCACGTTCAACGCGGCGCAATCAAGCGCGATCGCCTCATCAACAGGAATGACGCGCGACTGTAGCCGCTCGCGGATTTTATTCCGCCATTCCTCCAGAACCTTCGCCTGAACAGGATCGCGGCGCTTGAGAAGCAGAATGCCGTACTCGATCTCGAAAATGCTGATCGCCGAGAGATAAACGACATCGAGGCTGATCCCGCCAAACCAGGCGGCAAAGGCCGGATCGGCCTTGCCGTTGCGCAGTTTTCGGAGCTCGGAGGCGACGTTGGTGTCGATCAGATACATCAGGAGAAATCGACCGGCTTGATGCCGGTGTCGTCGAGCTTCGGGATCTCGAACTCGATTTCGTCAGCGCCCGGAACATAGAAGGCCTCGCTGATCGAGTCCTCCTGCTTGGTCAGCTTCCGGTACTCGTCCACTGTCAGCAACACGTAAGCCGGTTTTCCCCGGTCCGTGATGATCACCGCACCCTTTGCCGTTGCACGGAAGGCGCTCGATCGGTTCTGATTGAATTCGCGGCTGCTGATGATGGTCATGACGGCACCTCTTTGTAGCTACGTTACTACATAAGTTGCGCGCCGCCAAATCCGACTCTCATTTCAACCACTTCAGAGCTTGAATGGAATCATCCTGCGAACCGCCTCGTAGCGCAGATAGAGCCCGCCCCAGGCCATCAGCCCGAGATAGACGCCGAAGAGCAGGTGCGAAAACACCGGGCTGCCGACCCTCAAGTGCGTGGCGATCGCGCCGCCGAGCAGGCCGGTGAGCAGGATCGCGCCCAGCACCGAGGTGCGCGGGATGGCATATAAAAAGGCGCAGGCGAGCGTGATGATGCCGAGGCTGCGGGCGAGCATCGGGTCGGCCGAGTAGCCGAGCGCCGTCAGAGTCTCGGTCACGGGCGCGATCGGCACCAGCTTGATTGCGCCGTCGAAGACGAGGAAGGCGACGATGAGGCCGCTCAGCACGAGGCCTGTGACTGTCTGCCAGCGCGGCTGCGCCGGATTTGAATCAATGATTGCGGACATCGTCCCATCCCCTTGTTCGGTTTGTCCAAATCACATACGCGCCAGAAGCTCGGCGAGCTGGTCTGCGCATTTGCCCCAGCCCTCGTGAAAACCCATTTCCTCGTGGGTCTTCTTGTCCTCGGCGGTCCAGTGCACGGCTGTTGCCGTGTATTTGGTGCGGCCATTGCCGAGATCCTCGAGCAGCACGGTCGCCGTCATGAACGGCTTTTCGGATGGCACCCAGGCGCTGGTATAGGCGTCGGTGAAGACCAGCTTCTCGTTCTCGATCACTTCGAGATAGACGCCGCGATTGGGAAATTCCTGCCCCTCGGGACTGCGCATGACGATCAGATTGGCGCCGCCGGCGCGCACGTCGAGCTTGGCGTCCGATATCGTCCACGGACGCGGCACGAACCATTCCTTCATCAGCTCCGGATCGGTCCAGGCCTTGAAGATCTTTTCGCGCGGCGCATCGAATTCGCGGACGAGAATAAGCTCGTGCATGGCGGTCATGTGTCGTCTCCTGTTTCGTGAAACCTGTTCTTGATCAGTCTGTTACAAGAACGTGTGAGATGTCGCCGATCCGACAACGCGCAAGGTGATTTTCGGAATTATTTCACCGCCGGTAGCGCCGGCTCCATTTTCAGGCTGTCGATCTGCCGGCGGATATGCGCGGCCTCGGGTGCCGAATGCGCCAGCGCGATCGCCCTGTCGAATGCTTCGCGTGCCTCGCGCGGACGGCCGATCTGCTTCAACAGCCCGCCGCGCAGGCCGTGATAATAGAAATAGCCGTCGAGCTTTTCACCGAGCGTCTCCACCAGCGTCAGCGCCTCGCCCGGTCCCCTGAGCTTCGAGACGGCGACCGCCCGGTTGAGCGTGATAACGGGGGACGGCTGCATGCGCTCCAGCGCACGATAGAGCAGCTCGATCTCCTCCCAGTCGGTATCCTCAGCCCTTTTGGCGCGCGAATGCAGCGCCGCGATCGCCGCCTGAAACTGGTAGCTCCCCGGCTGCCGGTGACGGATCGCCTTGTCGAGCAACGCCAGCGCCTCGTTGATCAGCTCGCGGTTCCACAGCGACCGATCCTGATCCTCCAACAGCACGATCTCGTTGTCGGCGCTGAAGCGCGCCGGACGCCGTGAGATCTGCAAGAGCATCAGCGCCAGGAGCCCCATCAGCTCCGGCTCTGCAGGGAAGATGCGCAGCAAAAGCCGCGCCAGCCGGATCGCCTCGTCGGAAAAGGCGCAGGCCTCGGCTTTGGGGTCGGCCTGGCTGTAGCCCTCGTTGAAGACGAGATAGATCATCGTCGAAACGATCGACAGCCGCTCGGCCCGCTCCGCCGCATCCGGCGTCTCGAAGGGAACGCCGGCCTTGGCGACGCGCGCCTTGGCCCGGGTGATCCGCTGCTCCATCGCGCTCTCGCCGACTAGGAAGGCGCGGGCGATCTGCTGTACCGAGAGACCCGAGACGATCCTGAGCGCCAGCGCGATCTGCTGCGTCGCCGGCAGGTCGGGATGGCAGCAGATGAAGAGCAGGCGCAAAATGTCGTCGCGGTAGTTGGAGGTATCCAGCCGCTCGGCGATATCGCTCTCGGCATCCTCCGTGTCGGAGATCAGCTCCTCATCCGGCAGCGCCTGGGTCTTCGAGCGCTTGCGCACCGCGTCGATGCCGCTGTTGCGGCCGACGAAGATCAGCCATGCAGTCGGATCGCGCGGCGGCCCCTTGTCCGGCCAGGTTCTGATGGCGCGCAGGCAGGCCTCCTGGAAGGCCTCTTCCGCGATATCGAGATCGCGGAAGTATCTGAGCAGCGCGCCGAGCGCCTTCGGCCGGGCGGAAGCGAGCGTCACGTCGATCCAGGCAATGTCTGTCATGTCGCACTCTCTCCCGGCCGGAACACGTAGAACGGCCTGATTTCATAGGATGTGGAACCGGGATTGACTGATGAAAGCTCCTTGGAAAAGGTGACGGCCTCCTCCAGCGTGTCGAAATCGACCACATAGAAACCGAGCAGCGCCTCCTTGGTCTCGGCAAACGGCCCATCGAGCACCAGCGGCTCTTCCTTGCCCTTGCGCACGGTGGTCGCCGCCGTGGTCGGCATCAGCCGGCCGACCGGCCCGAGCTTGCCGCTTTCGGCCAGGGGCGCTTGAACCGCATAAAGCTTCGCCATCACGGCGTCCTCTTCCTCCTTGGTCCAGGAGAAAACCCGCTCTTCATCGGCATAGCAAAGGATCGCATACAGCATCTCATACTCCTCTTCCTCAATGACGAAGGAGTAACCCGCCCGCCGACAGGACGCAGCAAAAAATTGCGCAGGTCAGGGCGCTCGGTCGGGCGGGACCGGATGCAGCACCGTTGCATTTACGGTAACGTACTTCCGCGCAAGTGCCGCCGCATGGTCTGCTGCCGTCGATCTTGACCGATAGGGAGACCCCGCATGAGCGCCGTCGATATTTTCGCGTGGATCGTGCTGATCGTGCTGGCGGCCAGCACGCTTGCGGTCATCCTCTTCCTTGCGATGCTCCCCGGCATGATCGCCCGCAGGCGCAATCATCCCTGGGCTCAGGCCGTCAGCGTCGGCGGCTGGGTGACGCTGCTGCTCGGCTTCGCCTTCTGGCCGCTGGTCGTGATCTGGGCCTATGTCGACGTCCCACGCGTGACAAGCGCGGAGAAGAACCGATGATCGTCGTTCTCCTCAACGTCTACCTGGTCATTCTCTTTCTGCTGGTGAAGCTGAAGATCGTGCCCTTCAACCTGTTCTGGAAGGTATCGCCGGCACTGGTCTTCCTGCTTCTCCTGATCGGCCTGTTCATCCCGATGGGCTGGGGCGCGCCGCAGGGGGCGGCATTGGTCGTCCGCAATTCCGTGGCGATCGTCCCCAATGTCGCCGGCGAGGTCATCGATGTCCCTGTTATCGCCAACACGCCGCTGAAGGCGGGCGACGTACTTTTCCGTATCGATCCCGTGCCCTACCAGGCCAAGCTCGACGCCCTGAAGGCGCAGCTCGAACTCGCCACGCTGAGGCTCTCCGAGACGACGCGGCTGCAAACCACGGGCGCCGGCCGCGGCTTCGACGTCGAGCAGGCGCAGGCACAAACCGACCAGCTGCAGGCCGAGATCGCCGAAGCGCAGTGGAACCTCGACAAGACAGTGGTTCGGGCACCAGCCGATGGCTACGTCACCAATCTCGCGCTTCGCAAGGGCGCGCGCGTCAGCAGCCTGCCGCTGGCACCCGTCATGGCCTTCATCGATACGTCGGACACGATCATCGGCATCGAGATCGCACAGATCAACGCGCGCTACATCACCCCTGGCCAGCCGGTCGAGATCACCTTCAAATACGCGCCAGGCAAGGTCTATCCCGGCAAGGTGGAAAGCGTGCTGCAAGCGGTGGCGAGCGGCCAGACGCAGACCTCGGGTCTCGCCGTGGCGCCGAAGGAGATCGCCTCCCTGCCGCTTGCCGTCCGCATCAGGCTCGAGGACAAGAACTTCGCCGACGTGCTGCCGGCGGGCAGCACCGGCGATGCGGCGATCTACACCGATCACGTCACGCCGACGCACATTATCCGCAAGGTGCTGCTGCGCCAGATCGCCATCACCAACTACGTCAATCCGTTCTGAGCGCTTCCCCACCGAAGACAACTGCGGATAGCGCTTGTAAATTTCTGCTATCCCACGTTTTCGCCTCAATCCCCCCTTCTATTTGCTGCAATGCGAAATGGAGGGCGGCACTTGGAGCAGCGGCAGGAGAAGACCCGTATCGAATGGCTCGATATCGCCAAGGGCATGTCCATCATCCTGGTGGTGATCTATCACACCCTTCTCTACCACCAGTTCCACGCCATCGCGCCTGATCTCTACGCCCGCTTCAGCGCCATCATGACGCCGATCCGCATGCCGCTGTTCTTCACCGTCTCCGGCTTCCTGGCGGCGTCGGCCATGCGCGCGCCGTGGAACGATTTCCTGCGCCGCAAGATCTGGCTGCTGGTCTACCTCTTCGCCATCTGGAGCACCGCCCGCTGGCTGTTCTTCCGCTACGTGCAACAGAACGCGCTCGTCCCCACGGAAGGCAGCGATCCCTATCAGCTGCTGGAAATGTGGTGGGCGCCCAACACCGGCATTTGGTTCATCTGGGCGCTCGCCATCTTCATGGTCGCCACCAAGCTGCTGCAATCGACGCCGCATGCGATCACCATCGCGATCGCCGCCATCGTCTCGGTCCTCACCTTCGGCGACCATCTGGCGATCGATCTCTTCACCCATCGCAACGTGCTGCAGTATTTCGTCTTCTTCCTGTTCGGCTGCTGGTATGGGCGATCTGTCGTCCACCTCATCACCGCCCGCCCGCTTCTGACGGCGCTCGGCGGCTTCCTTCTGTTCTCGGCGCTATATGTGCTGCGCTGGCGGCTGCAGGCCGTCGACAAGGGCAGTTGGGCGCTCGCCTCCTCCATCGCCGGCCTTGCCTGGCTCTGCGGCACGGCGGTGCTCCTGTCGCGCTGGGAGAGCGTGCGCAATGCCTTCGCCTATTTCGGCCGCAACACGCTTCCCGTCTACGTCACCCATGTGATGATCGTCTCGCTGCTCGTCGCCACCATCGCCGCCGCGATCGGCGAAAGTGCAAAGCTCGGCTATCTCACCGCACCGCTGGCGGTGGTCGTTGCAATCGGCCTGTCGCTGGCGATCCGCGCCGTGGCGGACCGCGGCGGCGCCGGCTGGCTCTATGCTCCGCCGGCAAGGCGCCGGCGGCAAGCAGCAACTGCGTGAGGCGGCACTTGCCGCCCCTCGCCTGGTTTACCCCTCGCTCAGCGTACGCTTGACTGCGCTCCGCCAACCCTTGAGCTTGGCCGCCCGGGTCTTCTCGTCCATATCAGGCTCGAAGCGGTTGTTGCGCTTCCAGTTCTTGGCGAACGCCGCCTTGTCGGGCCAGACACCCGCCCGGCTGCCGGCGAGCCAGGCGGCGCCCAGTGCCGTGGTCTCGAGGATGACGGGGCGGTCGACCGGCGCGTCGAGAATGTCGGCCAGTCGCTGCATCGTCCAGTCGGAGGCCACCATGCCGCCATCGACGCGCAGCACCGTCTCGTCGACGCCGCCCTTCCAGTCCTTGTGCATGGCGTCGAGCAGGTCGCGCGACTGGTAGCAGACGGCCTCGAGTGCTGCGCGCGCAAACTCCTTCGGCCCGCTGTTGCGCGTCAGGCCGAAGATCGCGCCGCGGGCGTTCGCATCCCAATGCGGCGCGCCGAGCCCGGTGAAGGCGGGCACCAGATAGACCTCCTGCGAGGGGTCGGCGGCATCGGCCAGTTCGCCGGTCTTAGACGCGCTGTCGATGATCCCGAGCCCGTCGCGCAGCCACTGCACGGCGGCTCCCGCGATGAAGATCGAACCTTCGAGCGCATAGGTCGTCTCGCCGTCCAGCCGGTAGGCGATGGTCGTCAAGAGCCGGTTCTTGGAGCGCACCATGTCGGCGCCGGTGTTGAGCACGGCAAAGCAGCCGGTGCCGTAGGTGGATTTCATCATGCCCGGCTCGAAGCAGGCCTGACCGATCGTCGCCGCATGCTGGTCGCCGGCAACGCCCAGGATCGGGATCGCGGCGCCGAAGATGTGAGGCTCGGTGACGCCGAAGTCGGCAGCGCAATCCTTGACCTCGGGCAGCATGGCCGAGGGGACGCGCAGGATCTCCAGCAGGTCCTTGTCCCACTCGTTACTGGCGATGTTGTACATCAGCGTCCGCGACGCATTGGTGGCATCGGTCACGAAGCTCTTGCCGCCGGTAAGCCGCCAGATCAGAAAGGTGTCGATCGTGCCGAAGCAGAGCTCGCCCTTGGCCGCGCGCGCCCTCGCCCCCTTCACATTGGCGAGCATCCAGGAAAGCTTGGTGCCGGAGAAATACGGGTCGAGCAGCAACCCGGTCTTCTTGGTGAAGGTCTTTTCCAGATCCTGCTTCTTCAGCTTGTCGCAATAGCTCGCGGTGCGGCGGTCCTGCCAGACGATGGCGTTGTGGATCGGCTTACCGCTCTCGCGCTCCCAGACGACGACCGTCTCGCGCTGGTTGGTGATCCCGAGTGCTGCGATATCCTTGGCGCTGATCTTCGCCTCGCGGATCGCCATCTTGATGGTCGAGACGACGGAATCCCAGATCTCTTCCGGATCATGCTCGACCCAGCCGGATTGCGGATAGATCTGCTTGAATTCCTTCTGGCCCGCGCCGGCGATCTTCATCTCGCCATCGAACACGATCGCCCGCGTCGACGTCGTCCCCTGATCGATCGCCAGTACATACCCCGCCATTGTCATCCTCCCATGAACTGCTTCGGATTGAATGAATAATGCAGGCAAACGAATGTGAAAAGAAATTAAAGTGAAATTTGTTGGGCCGTTGGTTTTGGGTGTTGAGGCCTTCAGGATGCCATCACCGTTGCATTCAGGGCGGCGTGCTTAGATCCTCGGGACGAGCCCGAGGATGACG
>UBJO01000086.1 GCA_900465665.1 Hyphomicrobiales bacterium | reverse complement strand
GGTTGGGGAGGGGTTTGTTCCGCCCCGCGACGCGCACGACAACAGGGGCCCGTTAGCCTGACATGCAAACCAACTTCACCCCCGCCCAGCTAGCTGATCCCCATGTCGCCGCCTCCGAGCAGATCCTGCGCAAATGCGTCCATTGCGGCTTCTGCACCGCCACCTGTCCCACCTATGTCACGCTCGGCAACGAGCTCGACAGTCCGCGCGGTCGCATCTATCTCATCAAGGACATGCTGGAAAACGACCGCCCGGCCGACACGGAGGTGGTCACCCATATCGACCGCTGTCTCTCCTGCCTCGCCTGCGTGACGACCTGTCCCTCCGGCGTCGATTACATGCACCTCGTCGATCACGCCCGCGCCCATATCGAAAAGACCTACAAGCGCCCCTTCATGAACCGGCTGACGCGCGGCATCTTGGCCGCCGTCCTGCCCTATCCCGGCCGCTTCCGCATGGCGCTTCGACTGGCCCGCCTCGGCAGGCCGCTGGAAGCCCTCTTTCGTCGCCATCAGGCTCTCAAACCCTTCGCCGCCATGCTGGCGCTCGCCCCGCGCAGCCTGCCCGCACCCTCCCATCTGGCAACGCCGGCAATTCACACGGCGGAGCAGGGCGAGCAGCGAGGCCGCGTGGCGATCCTCACCGGCTGCGCCCAACAGGTGCTCGACCCCGCCATCAACGCGGCGACAATCCGGCTTCTCACCCGCCTCGGCGTCGAGGTCGTGGTGCCCAAGGGGGAAGTCTGCTGCGGCTCGCTGGTCCATCACATGGGCCGCGAGGAACAGGCGCTGGCAAGCGCCCGCGCCAATGTCGATGTCTGGACCCGCGAGATCGAGGAGGGCGGGCTCGATGCGATCATCATCACCGCGTCCGGCTGCGGCACGACGATCAAGGATTACGGCCACATGCTGCGGCTCGATCCAGCCTACGCCGAAAAGGCCGCCCGCGTTTCCGCGCTTGCCCGCGATGTCACCGAATACCTGGCGACGCTCGATCTGCCCTCGCACATGCCGAGGGGGCTGACGGTCGCTTATCACTCCGCCTGCTCGATGCAGCACGGCCAGAAGATCACCATGGCGCCGAAGCAGCTGTTGAAGGCGGCGGGTTTTACCGTGCGCGATCCGGCCGAAGGTCACCTCTGTTGCGGCTCGGCAGGCACCTACAACATCATGCAGCCGGATATTTCCGACGCGCTGAAGGCCCGCAAGGTGAAGAATATCGAGGCGACGAAACCCGATATCATCGCGACTGGCAATATCGGCTGCATCACCCAGATCGCGTCCGCCACCGCGATCCCCATATTGCACACGGTCGAGCTGCTCGACTGGGCCTATGGCGGCGAGAGGCCGGAGAAATTGAAGGCCAGCCAAGTTGACGGTCAACAAAATTAGCGGCCAGAAAAATTTAAGGGTTTCGGGCTAGCCTGACGCGGCCGGATCGTCCGGCGGCATTTGGAGCTCAAGCATGCATCGTTTCATCCTGGCGTTCACCGCTCTTGTTGGCGCCACCGAAGTCGCACACGCCGACAGCCGTTTCTTCTGTTCCGCCGACGACAAGAATGTGCGCTTCACTGTCGAAAGCGGCTTCAAGGCGGAGAACGGGCACGTGCTCAATCACTTCCGCGGTGCGCTCATTCTGAAGAACGAAACCGCGCCGCAGCCGCTGGGCCGGATCGATCTCGATTCCGACAGCCTGACGAACCACTGGTCGCATGCCGGCGAGCTCAGGCTTGAGGTTCTTTATGATGGTGGGAAAGCGGCGGGTGGCCAGACGGCCAATCTGATCGTGTCGGCCGAGCAGCGCAACAATGCCAAGGCCTTTGCCGGCACCTACGAACTCGCGATCGAGGGCGGTACGGCGCCGCAGGCCTTCAATGGCAAGGTCAGCTGCGGATCGAAATAGGCGGCCGGAATTCCAGCCGCCCTTCTTTTCATGACATGAGGCCTTAGCCGCCGAAGATCGTTCTCAGAACGTCGATGCCGCGGTCGTCGAAGGCGACGTTGCCCTGCTTGTTGCCGGGACCGACGACGATCACCTTGGTGCCGACGGGAACGCGGTCGTAGAGATCGGCAACGTCGTCATTGACCATGCGGATGCAGCCGGAAGACAGGTTGAGGCCGATCGTCCAGGGCTGGTTGGTGCCGTGGATACGGAAAATCGTGTCGCGGCCGCCCTGGTAGAGATACATGGCGCGGGCACCGAGCGGATTGTCCGGGCCACCCGGCTGGACGGCCGGCAGGTTGTGGCCGGCGCGGGCCTCGCGGGCGCGCATTTCGGCCGGCGGCGTCCAGGTCGGCCATTCAGCCTTGCGGCCGATCTTCACCACGCCCGACCAGCCGAAGCCTTCGCGGCCGACACCGATGCCGTAGCGCGTGGCCTTGTTGCGGCCTTCGACGAGGTAGAGATACTTGTTGACCGTATCGACGATCACGGTGCCCGGCGCTTCATTGGTGATGAGGCGGACGACGCGCTTCTTGTATTGCGGCTTGACCTGCTGGCTGTGCTTGACGCCACGAACGGCGTCTGTCGCCGTCATCACGGGCTCGGCGCTGGCAACGGCCACCATACCCGACATCGCAACGGCAACGGCCGCCACGAGCAGAGACACTTTCTTCATTTCGATTTCCCTCTCAAGGCACGATCGCCGGCAAAGCTAACGGAATCGACCGGGATTTCAAGCTGGAAACCCTGAAAATGCGGGGGTAAGCGGCAAGGTGTGTCCTTGCCGCCATAAGAAAATTCAGATCACGATGACCCGCGTGCCCACTTTGACACGCTCGTAAAGGTCGACGACGTCCTCGTTGCGCAGGCGGATACAGCCCGAGGAAACGGCGCTTCCGATCGTCCACGGGGCATTGGTGCCGTGGATGCGATAGAGCGTGGAACCGAGATACATGGCGCGGGCGCCGAGCGGATTTTCCGGTCCGCCATCCATGCGCGCCGGGAGATAATGGCCCTTCGCCGCCTCGCGGCTGATCATTTCCGACGGCGGTGTCCAGTCCGGCCACTCGGACTTGCGGGTCACCTTGTGAACGCCGGCCCACTCGAAGCCCGGCTTGCCGACGCCCACGCCATAGCGACGCGCCTTGCCGTTTGCCATGACCAGATAGAGGAAGCGGTTGTTGGTATCGATGACGATGGTGCCGGGCGCTTCCTTGGTCTGGTAGTCGACCATCTGCGGCAGGAACTGCGGCTCGATCTGGCCGCGGATCACGGGGACGCCGGGATTGATCGCCGAGACCTGCTGTGCTGCCGGCGCGCGACGAACGGCGCGCGGCGCAAACAGCCCGCGCTGCTGCTGCACGATGACGGGGCGCTGGTAGACGACGGGGCGAACATTGCCACCGCTGAGCTGCATGATCCACGGTGCCGCGAGATCAGGGCTCAGCACGACTGGCGGACGGGAAACGTAACGGTCGTCGCCAAGGGCGGCCGTGGAAAAGACGCCGAGCAGGGCTGCGGCGAGCAAAACGGATTTCATCATCGGACGAACTCTCTACAATGGCCGAAAATGGACGGGCGGCATCCGCCACCTGCCGATCATGCTGCCACCGCGCTCGCCAGCGAATGGTAAACCCGCGTTCACTAAAAGCCGAACTGGCCCATAAACTTTTCGTCAGGGTTATCGTTCGGTTTGGAAACAGGGTTTGCAAATGGTAAAGCCGGATTCGCAGCCGCTGAAACGAATGGAACGTGATGAGCGAGACAGGCATTACAATCGGTGAGGACGGCAAGAGCCGCTGTCATTGGCACGGCAACCTACCGGATTATCTGCGCTATCACGACGAGGAATGGGGCAGGCCGGTCGTGAACGACATCCGCCTGTTCGAGAAGATCTGCCTCGAAGGCTTCCAGTCCGGCCTCTCCTGGCTCACGATCCTGCGCAAGCGCGAGAATTTCCGCGCTGCCTTCGCCGGTTTCGATTTCGAGAAGGTGGCGCTGTTTACGGATGAGGATGTCGAGCGTTGCGTGGCCGATGCCGGCATCATCCGCCACCGCGGCAAGATCGTTTCGACGATCAACAACGCCAAGCGCGCGATAGAGCTGCGCGACGAGTTCGGCTCGCTGGCGCATTATTTCTGGAGCTATGAGCCCGGTCACAACGAACGCCCCAAGGTGGTCGATCGCGCCACGATCATGGCGAACCCCACGACGCCCACCTCGGTCGCCATATCCAAGAATTTGAAGAAGCGCGGCTGGACCTTTGTCGGCCCGACCACAGTTTACGCATTCATGCAGGCAATGGGTCTCGTCAACGATCATCTCGAAGGCTGCTACTGCCGTCCCGAAGTAGAGGCGATGCGCGACGCATTGGTACGTCCATGAAAAAACTGAAACTGATGGCAATGGCGATCGCCGTAATCGCGATCGCGCCCGCCGCTATGGCGCAGACGCCCGAGCTGCAGCGCGGCGAAAGGCTGGAAAAGCTGCAGTTTCCGGCGGCAACGATGGAGCTGAAGGGCTGGACGAAATTCGGCAATGGCAAGGTCTACACCTTGCCCGTCAAGGCCGGCCAGCATGTGAAAATCGATTTCTCGACGAAGAGCCAGTTCGCTTTCCTCGCGATCTTCGATCTCGCGGCCCCCGACGACGAGGCGATCTTCGGCACCGATGAGGACGGGCAGACCTTCCAGACCACGGTCAAGCAGGACGCCACCTGGCTGCTTCGCCCCTATTATTCCAAGGCCTCTCCAAGACGCGGCCTCGGCGCCCCCTACAGCATTCTCGTGGAACCGCAGGCAGCCTCGGCCGCGCCGGCAACACCCGCGCCGGCCCCCACCGACGACAGCAAGCCGTCGCCGCTCTTCCCGTCCCGCAAGTAAGCGGAGCTTCGTTTAACCGAGGCTGTCGATCACGCCGCGCAATTCGCCGAGCCGTTCGATCTTGCGAAAGCGCGGCGCCTCCGTCGGCTCCTCGACATGCTCGAGCACCCAGGTCAGTTCGTGCGGCACGAACACGCCGTAGCTACCGGCGGCGATTGCCGGCACGATGTCCGATTTCAGCGAGTTCCCCACCATCATCGCCCGCTCCGGCCCGCCGCCGATCTTGGAAAAGATGCGGCGATAGGTAACCGCCGTCTTGTCGGAAACGATCTCGACGGCATGGAAGAAATCGCCAAGGCCGGACTGCGCCAGCTTGCGCTCCTGGTCGAACAGGTCGCCCTTGGTGATCAGCACGAGCAGGTAATGCTCGGAAAGCGCCGCCAGCGTCTCGCGCACTTCGGGCAGCGTCTCGACCGGATGCGAGAGAAGATCCCGCCCGGTATCGAGGATTTGCGCGATCACCGAGGCCGGCACGTTGCCTTCGGTAATCTCGATCGCGGTCTCGATCATCGACAGCGTGAAGCCTTTGATGCCAAAGCCGTAATGCTGAAGATTACGCTTCTCGGCGGCCAGCAGCCGGTCCGAAACCACCGTACCCTCGGCATAGTCCGAGAGCAGTTCGGTGAAGTGCGTTTCCGTCAGCCGGTAGAATTGCTCGTTCTGCCACAGCGTGTCGTCGGCATCGAAGCCGATCGTGGTCAGCGTGCGGGTCGTCATGGGCGCACCCTCTCGTTCACTCAAAAACAATTAGGAGCCTCGCGCCTTCGCCGCAAGGGATGGCGTCACTGATAGACGATGGCGCCGATGAAGCGCGGGCGTGAAAAGGCGGTTTCCGCGAACGTCATGCTGCCGAAGCCCATGATGCTGGTCATCGCCGTGTAGCTGGCCGCGCCCTCGACATAGATCACCGAGTCGCCGTCCGTCAGCTGCGGCAGCGTCGAGCTGCTCAGAACCTGCGCCTTCAACAGGCCGGCCGTACCGCTCTCCTTCGTCCAATCCAGCTTGTAGACGCCGGCGGTCTTCTTGATGCTGGAGATCCGGAGCGCGATCGGGGCCGTGCTGTTCTGCTGCAGATGCGTGAAGACGCTGTAGAGGTTGGACACGAAGGTATTGTCGATCGAGGTCTGGCGCGAAATCACGTCGGCGACGATACCGTTGGCCTGCACGATATTCTGATAGGTCCGGTACATGTCGAACACCGTGATGCTCGCCAGGAAGAAGAACAACAGGATCGGCGCGAGAAGGGCGAATTCGATTGCGGATGCGCCGGAGCGCTCGCGGATCAGGCGGGAAAAGGCGTGCTTCAACATCAGGTCGGCTCGTTGACGAAGGCAAAGCTGGAGGTCAGCTGGATGGCGCCGGTGTTGTCCTTCGGGAAACTCAGGCCGAAGCCGAGCCCTGGCACCAGCGGATCGACGACATAGCAGGCGCGGGTGAAGATGATCTGCGACGGCTGGCCGGAATTGTAGCTGGTGACGGGATCGATGGCGACGGACCGGTCGACGCAGGGCGTGCCCGTCGTCGGGAAGTCGGACGCCTTGGTCACCGGCGTGAACTCGATGCGGATCGACTTGACGCAATCGCTGAGGATCACGGCTTCCTTGCACACCGAAGCCTTGAAGTCGGCATAGCTCATCTTGGCGCCGTTGATCTGCAGCGCGCGCGAGCTGCGGCTGACGGCGCGGTCGAGCATGATCGACTGCGTCATGATGAAGCCAGCCTCGAAGATCGAGAAGATGACGGCAAAGACGATCGGCGCCAGGATGGCGAACTCGATCGCCGCCGCGCCCTTGGTGTCGCCGAAAAGCTGGCGCGCGCTACTGAACAAACCAATTCTCATTACTGCGTCAGTCTCAGTTTGCGGATCGATGTCGAGATCGACTTGAATGCGTCGCCGATGCCGGAGCCGGAGGCCTGGTAGAAGTGGGCGGAGCTCGTCGCGCAGTTCTTCATGGCGTTGATCGCGGTGGTGTCGCTGCCGAGCTCGAAGCCGATGGTGAAGATGGTGATGCCCTTGCCCTTGGCGGTCGTGCAGATATTGCTCAGGTAGGTCGCCGTGTTGCCCGACATCGTGTAGTTGCTCGGGCTGAGATCCGGAGAGCGCTTGTAGTCGTTCGGGCGGAATTGCGCGGTGATCACACCATCCGTCATCAAGACGAGCACCTTCATCGTATCGGCATCGCTGAAGCTGGAGGGGCGGTTGGAGAACTTCGAGGACATTTGCCCGCTCGCGATCGCCGCCTGCACGATGCTCGATGAAGCTGGGTTGAGCAGCATATATCCCCACTGCATGGCGTTCTGCGTGCCGGTCCCGTCATAGAGCTGCAAAGCGCTCAGTCGGGCTTTCAGATAGGTCGCGTCGTTGGAGAAATAGGTGATCGCGTCTTCCTCGCCGGGACACCACCACCATCTCTTTTCCTTGTCCGTCGTGTTGTAGTTCCAGTTCGTGAAGATCGGCAGGTTCGACCGTGCCTTGAAGCTCGGGATCGCATCGCTGCCAAAGCCCGCATTGTCGAGCTCGAAGCATGACCCCTTGTAGTTCGGATCCTTGGTCGGCTGCGACTGGCCAGTCAGGCGGGAGCCGCCGAGCTTGTCGAACACCGCGGAACCCACGTTGACGTGGCCGGCATAAGGCACGACGCTGATCGTCGTATAGTCCTTGGTGTCGTCGGTCAGGATCTGGTCGATGAACTGTTGCGAGGCGATCTTCAGGTTCTTGATCTTGCTTCCCACCATCGAGCCCGACATGTCGAGCATCAGCGACAGCTCGATATTCTGCTTGGCCTCCTCGGCGCTTGACGCCGTCTTGATCGTCAACGTCTTGACGCCCGCCAGATGCATGAAGGCGGTGTTGATCGTGTAGGAGGCGTTGGCCGAGATCTTGCGCGAGTTCATCGCCGTCGCCTCGGAAAAGTCGATGGCCACGTCAGCACCGTAGGGGAGATTGTTCATATAGCTTTTGAGAACATCGGCGGTCTTCTGCTTCTGCGACAGCGACGCCGCTGCGAGCACGCCGCGGTCGAGCCCGTCCTGCATTTCCACGCGCACCGCTTCATAGCGCGCGAGATCGACCCCGGCGCCACCGGCCAAGACCATTGGCACGAAAAGCAGCGCGACGATCATCGCCACATTGCCGCGCTTGTTGCGCAGCAGTGAACTCACAAGCTGAACCAAGGATGTCATGATTGCCCCCGCATCTGCGAGGATTGTTTAGGTGGGTATCAATTAGAATTTTATGAATCCGCTCGGAAAGTGCTGTAAATACAATCACTAAGAGCGAGAATTGTTGGGTGCAATCACGGTTGCGCGCCAATGAGTTGCGAGCGACCTATGTTGACGCAACCCCTGCGTATCGCATGAGCCGTTGAAACCGTGCACGCGCAACTTATGTCTGATGGGTTCATGCCTGCGGCAGGCGCCGCCACCCCAGCGCCGCGCCGCCCAAAAATCATAGAACCGGGATCATTCCCTCCGCCGGCTTCATGGCGGTCCTCACAAGGAAACGTTTGACCATGCGTTACAACCAGCTTGGAAATACCGGCCTGTTCGTCTCAGAAATCTGCCTGGGCACCATGACCTTCGGCGCCGCCGACGACAAAAGCCCCTGGGGCGCCATCGCCGATGTCGACCAGAAGGCGGCCGACGCGATCGTCGAACGGTCGCTCTCGGCAGGCGTCAATTTCATCGATACCGCCGACGTCTATTCCTTCGGCGACTCCGAGAAGCTGCTCGGCCAGTCGCTGAAGAACCTCGGCGTCGCCCGCAAGGATGTCGTCATCGCCACCAAGGTCTATGGTGCGATGGGCGACAAGCCGAACGATCGCGGCGCCTCGCGCGGCCACATCATGGATTCCGTCGAAAAGAGCCTCGAGCGCCTGCAGACCGATCACATCGATCTCTACCAGATCCACGGCACCGACAGCGTAACCCCGATCGACGAGACGCTGCGCGCGATGGACGATCTCGTCTCGCGCGGCCTTGTCCGCTATGTCGGCGTCTCCAATTGGCAGGCCTGGCGTATTGCCAAGGCGCTTGGGATTTCGGAGCGTCGCGGCTTCGCCCGCTTCGAGACCGTGCAGGCCTATTACTCCATTGCCGGCCGTGATCTTGAGCGCGACATCGTGCCGATGATGAACGAGGAAAAGGTTGGCCTGATGGTCTGGTCGCCGCTCGCCGGCGGCTTGCTCTCGGGCAAATACGGCCCCGGCGCGCCGGGTAACGGCGAAGGCCGTCGCGCTGCCTTCGACTTCCCGCCTGTCGACAAGGACCGCGCCTGGGCCTGCGTCGCCGTGATGCGCGAGATCGCCGAAAAGCACGGCGCAAGCGTCGCCACCGTGGCGCTCGCCTATGTGCTTGCGAAGCCCTTCGTCACGACTGTCATTATCGGCGCCAAGCGCATCGAACAGCTCGACCAGAACCTCGCGGCCGTCGGACTGAAACTCGATGCAGACGACCTCAAGAAGCTGGACGAGGTCAGCGAACTCGCCCCCGAATATCCCGGCTGGATGCTCTCCCGCCAGGGTGCCGGCCGCCGCCCCGCGCCGTTCGAACCGAAGGCCTAAGCGCCTAGTGAAAGACTGGACGCCGAGGCAAAGCCGGCGTCCAGTCTATCGTCGGATAGTTCGCCTACTTGGCGTGCGCCTTCAGCCAGGCCTGCATCTCTGTGATCTCGGCTTCCTGCGCCTTGATCACGCCCTCCGCCAGCTTGCGCATCTCGGGATCCTTCCCGTATTGCAGCTCCACCTTGGCCATGTCGATCGCCCCCTGGTGATGGGCGATCATTCCGCGCACGAAGTCGATATCGGCGTCGCCGCTATATTCGATCATCATGTCCTTGTGCATCTTGTTGTTGGCCTCGGAAAAGGCATGGCTTGACGGGCTGTGGTCGCCCATCGGCATGCTCATGTCCATATCCATCGGCTTGTCTTCCGCGCCGGCCGGAAGAGCTATGAACGAGAGGCCGGCGATGAGACCAGTGGCGAGAGCGAGTAGTTTCAGAGACATGGGATTTCCTTCCTCAGTCTGGCAATGAAAGTCCGATGCGGCTGATCGTGCCGCGTTTCTCAGGGTCTTGATTGTCAGCCCAGCCGGGGAGGGGGGGCCTGTGGCGCCGGCCGCGCGCCGGGAAAAGCAAGCGCGATTGCCGGCGAGGGATAGGAAAACACCTGCTTGCCATCGGCATGAACGATCACGTCGACCGGCACGACCAGACAGGCGGAACAGAGCGGTATATGCCCCATGCTGCCGGCGGCACACGGGTTCTTCGCCGGCACTGAGCCCTTGACGGCATCGCCCATCTCCATATCTGGCATATGATGGTGCGGCTTGCCGGCAGCCATATCGACAGCGGCGGGCTGGCTCATCGACGCGCACATTGGACACCCCGCCCACGCGAACATCGTTCCGTAGGTTAGCCACGCCAGCATCATCGTCGCGATAGAGAAAAGCCGCATCGGTCAAACATAAGCAAGCGCGCCACCGCTGCCAAGACATCGCGCGGCGCTAATCGAGCTTGGCGGCCTTGCGTAACGCATCGTTGATCCGCCCCTGCCACCCCTTGCCGGTCGCCTTGAACGCATCGATCACATCGGGGTCGAGCCTCAACGATATCTGCCGCTTCGGGCTCTCCACCGCCGGCCGCCCGCGCGAACGCCGGATGCTCTCGGCAAACTCGGGGAAAACCTCGGCAAAGGGCCGCGCCTTCTTGAAGTCCTCTTCGGTCCATTCGGGGTTGTCGCTGACCTCATCCCAGTCGTCCTTGGTGTAACCGCGGCCTTCCTTGAAATCGATCTGCAACTCAGTCTTCTTCGGCGTCATCCAGCAGCCTCCTCTCGCTTTTGCGCGCCGGGCGCATCGAGATAACGGAAATGCCCTCCGAGCCCAGCACCGCGAACACGACGGCGATCGAGCCATCCGCAAAGCGCCCGATCGCGATCAAGCGCCCGCGCTTGGCCGGCCGCAATATGGCGCCGAGAAAGAACACTTCGTCGAGATCGGCGAAGTCGAGCCCATGCTTGTCGAGGTTGGCAAGCCGTTTCGGCTCATCCCAAACGATCTTCATCGATACGATATCGCAAAATAAAAGTGATACAATAAATCTTTGATTGCATCACGATATCTTGCAATTCACCAGGCCGCAATCACCTGATGGATCACCTGGTAATCCGGGCTTTCCTCGCCTATCGGCACCACCGGCCAAGCCCACGCCGCCCGCGCGTCCGGCACCGCGACCCCGTGCATCAGGTCGGCCTCTTCATGGGTCTTTCCGTTGCGATCGATCACCGCATAGGAGACATCGGTGACAAGGCAGCTCTTGAACGGCATGCGCGACAGGCCGGAAAGATGCGCTGCGATCAGCTGTTCCACCGTACCCTCAGGCATCCGCTCCCGCTCGGCCTCGAACCGCCGCTGCGCCCCACGCCCGATCTGCGAGAGCAGATTGGCCGAAACCACGAGATCGAGATAGGGCACATTGCGCAGGAACCCCAGCGGCTCCGGCTGTTCGCCGGCAGCAAGCGCGTCATAGCCCGAGAGATCGCGCTCGATCAGCCGGACATTGCGATAAGCCTTGCGGCGCATCTTCATCCTCACCGTCGCGACATGAACGAGATCGATCAGAACGACAGTATCGAAGCTGGCCGCCAGCTCCTTGATCGGCACGTCGCGCAGCAAGCCGGACCCCAGCACCACGGCCGTCCGCCGCTGCTTGCAGCCCGCTATCGCCGCAAGGATCGCCCGCCTCGTATTCGTTTCATGCTCCGCCCATTGCCGGCTGCAACGGTTGGCGCGCGACCAGAGATTGACGGAGTAGCGGATGTATTTGCGGTGCGGCTTGCTGGTGAAGGGGAGAGTGGCGGCGTAGAGGAGGGCTTCTGCGATCACTATGTTGCTTTCAGCGATAAATGTCCCGGCGATGGCCGATTTCGACCACGAGCACGATTAGCTTCTGGTCCTGAATATCGCAGATGATGCGGTAGTCGCCGACCTCATAGCGCCAATAGCTGCCAAGTGCATGGCCCTTCAAGGCCTTGCCGAGGTCGCGCGGACTTTCGTGAGTGACAAGGCGCTCGTCCAAGAATTGCCGGATACGCCTGCGAATGACCGGATCGAGCTTCCTGGTGTATTTCTGGACGGAGATCGTGTACTCAATCGTCCATGCCACGCCAGAACTCCTCGGAGCTTATGACCTGGTCTTCTCCCTTGCGAATGCGCTCCATTGCCGCCTCGGCGAGCGCGATGTCGTGCAGATCCTCGAGGTGTTGTCCGATCACGTCGCGCACATAGGCGTCCGGCGCAGCGCCCGCTTCGGCCGCATATTCCTCGACGAGCTTCATCATCTCATCCGGCATTTCGATCGTGACGCGCTTGTTCATGGCGATGATCCCTTCAGGTGATGGAGATATACCATCGGATCGCACACTTCGCCAGACGCCGACACTTGCCGCATCCGGCCCTTTCCGCTAGGAAACCGCCACTGTCACACTGAGCGGAAGACGTTGGAAATGAACGACAAGCAGAAGAAACCACAAAAGCTCAAGGCCAGACTTCCCCGCGGCTTCGTCGATCGTTCGGCGGCCGATATTCGCGCCGTCAATGAGATGACCGCGAAGATCCGCGAAGTCTATGAGCATTATGGTTTCGATCCTGTCGAAACGCCGCTCTTCGAATACACCGATGCGCTAGGCAAGTTCCTGCCCGATGCCGATCGTCCGAACGAAGGCGTCTTTTCGCTGCAGGATGACGACGAGCAGTGGATGTCGCTGCGCTACGACCTGACGGCGCCGCTCGCCCGCCATGTCGCGGAGAGCTTCAACGACATCCAGCTGCCCTACCGCACCTACCGCGCCGGCTATGTGTTCCGCAACGAAAAGCCCGGCCCCGGCCGCTTCCGCCAGTTCATGCAGTTCGACGCCGACACGGTCGGCGCACCCGGCGTGCAGGCCGATGCCGAGATGTGCATGATGATGGCCGATACGCTGGAAGCCCTCGGCATCAAGCGCGGCGACTATGTTATCCGCGTCAACAACCGGAAGGTTCTCGACGGCGTTCTGGAAGCGATCGGTCTCGGCGGCGACGACAAGGCCGCCCAGCGTTTGAACGTGCTGCGCGCCATCGACAAGCTCGACAAATTCGGCCCCGAGGGCGTGGCCCTCCTGCTCGGCCCCGGCCGCAAGGACGAGTCGGGCGATTTCACCAAGGGTGCCGGGCTCGACCAGGGTCAGATCGACAAGGTTCTCTTCTTCGTCGGCATCAAGGACTACGCCGAAAGCGCCGCCCAGTTGGCGGAACTCGTCGCGGGCACCTCGAAGGGTGCTGAAGGTGTCGAGGAACTGAACCTGATCGGCGGTCTCGTCACCGGCGCCGGCTATCAGTCAGACCGCATCAAAATCGACCCCTCCGTCGTCCGCGGCCTCGAATACTACACCGGCCCGGTCTACGAAGCCGAGCTTCTGTTCGACGTCACCAACGAAAAGGGCGAAAAGGTCGTCTTCGGCTCCGTCGGCGGTGGCGGTCGTTATGATGGTCTGGTTTCCCGCTTCATGGGCCAGCCGGTTCCGGCCACGGGCTTCTCCATCGGCGTCTCGCGCCTGATGACGGCGCTGAAGAACCTCGGCAAGCTCGGCCAGAGCGAAGTCGTCGAACCCGTCCTCGTCACCGTCATGGATGGCGATGTAGAGGCCATGGGCCGCTACCAGCGCATCACGCAGGAACTGCGTGCGGCAGGCATCCGCGCCGAAATGTACCAGGGCAACTGGAAGAAGTTCGGCAACCAGCTGAAATACGCCGACCGCAGAGGCTGCCCCGTCGCCATCATCCAGGGTGGCGATGAGCGTGCCGAGGGCGTCGTGCAGATCAAGGATCTGATCGAGGGCAAGCGCCTCTCGGGCGAGATCGAGGACAACGCCTCGTGGCGCGAAGCCCGTGTCGCGCAGGAGACCGTCAAGGAGGCCGATCTGGTCGCCAAGGTGAAGGAAATCCTGGCGGCGCAGGCGGAAGATCGCAAGCGAGCCTCTGATGTTTGAGCGGGGAATACCCCCCTCTGTCCTGCCGGACATCTCCCCCACAAGGGGGGAG
>UBJO01000151.1 GCA_900465665.1 Hyphomicrobiales bacterium | reverse complement strand
GGGTTTGGGGCGGGGTCTTTCTTTAGAGCAAAACCCTCAGATCTTCCCAGCCCGCTGCTGGATCATCATGAACGTATCGAACGTATATTCCGACAGCTGCATCCACAGATACGCATCGCGCTTGAACGCCGTCTGATCCTCGTAGATCTTCTTGAAGTAGGGATTGGACGCCGAAATCTCCGCATAGATCCCAAGCGATGCCTGGAAGCAGGCTTCCATGATTTCCTGGCTGAAGGGCCTGAGCGTCGCGCCCTCGGAGACTAGCTGCTTCAGCGCCGGCGGGTTCTTCATGTCGTACTTCGCCATCATGTTGGTATTGGCGAAGGCGCAGGCATCGGTGAGTGCCGCCTGGTAGTGCTTCGGCAGGCTGTTCCACTTTTCCAGGTTGAAGAAGGCATGCACCGTCGGGCCACCCTCCCACCAGCCGGGATAGTAGTAATACTTCGCGACCTTGTGCAGTCCGAGCTTCAGGTCGTCGTATGGGCCGACGAACTCGGAAGCGTCGATCGTGCCCTTTTCCAGCGCCGGATAGATGTCGCCGCCGGCGATCTGCTGCGGGATGACGCCGAGCTTGCTGATCACCTGGCCGGCGAGGCCGGCGATGCGCATCTTCACGCCCTTCAGATCATCCAGCGTATTGATTTCCTTGCGGAACCAGCCGCCCATCTGGGCGCCGGTATTGCCCGCCGGCAGGCCGTAAATGCCCTGCGTGGCGTAGAATTCGTTCATCAGCGTGTTGCCGTTGCCCTCGTAGAACCAGGCATTGGTGAGGCGCCCGTTAAGCCCGAAGGGAATGGCGGTGCCGATCGCGTAGGTCGGGTCCTTGCCGACGAAGTAATAGGAGCAGGTGTGCGCCGCTTCCACCGTTCCGGCGCTGACGGCATCGGCCGCCTGCAGGCCGGGAATGATCTCGCCGGCGGCAAAGGGCTGGATGGTGAAATTGCCGTCGGTCGATGCGGCCAGATGCTTGGCGATATCGTCGGCCGCGCCATAGATCGTGTCCAGGCTCTTCGGAAACGACGATGTCATGCGCCAGGCGATCTTCGGATTTTCCTGGGCGATGGCGGGTGCCGCCAGAGCCGAGGCAGCAACGGCGCCGACGCCCGCTGTTCCTGCCTTCTTGAAGAATGAACGACGATCCATCAAAAACCTCCCATTGTTGGTTCTGCGGGGCCAAACTCTCCCCACCCGCGGAACGAGGGAAGCTAAGCATGCGGACGCAGGTGATTCAAGCGCCGGCCTATTAGTCTTTGGGATCACGACACCAATATGGCGAGTAGCGCATTTCGATCGGAATCAGCGGCTTAGTCATGGATGGAGCGAGGCCGGCACATGGCCTTGCCGCAATTTGGCCGGGCACATCAGGCACACGTTGACAGGAAAGCCGTTCTGGTTTCTCTCTTTGGCAAGAGATGATCGCCCTCAGGATAGACAATGACCAAGCCCATCGTCGCCGTTCCCGCCGATATCCGCAGCTTTGACGGCGCCACCTGGCATGCCGTGCAGCACCAATATGTCCGTGCCGCGCTGAATGCCTCCGGCGTCATGGCCTTCATCATCCCGGCCTTCGAGGAAGGCTACGACATCGACGCCATTCTCGACCGCGTCGACGGCGTCCTCGTCTCCGGCTCGGCCAGCAACGTCCACCCCGCGCGCTACGGCAAAGAAGCGACCGAAGCCGACGGCCCCTTCGACCCCGCCCGCGACGCCACCTCGCTGCCGCTCATCCGCCGCGCCATCGACCGCGCCATTCCGCTGCTCGCCATCTGCCGCGGTATCCAGGAACTGAACGTCGCGCTCGGCGGCACGCTCGCCAGCGAGATCCAGGACCAACCCGGCATCTGGGACCACCGCAAGCCCGATAATGTCGACCGCGACGGCATGTACGCCATCCGCCAGAACGTGCATGTCAGGGAAGGCTCCTGCATCGCAGGCATCGTCGGCGCCGGCGAGATCAAGGTGAACTCGCTGCACCGCCAGGCGATCGCCGAGACGGCGCCCCGCCTTGCCGTGGAAGCGGTGGCCGAGGACGGCACGGTCGAAGCCGTCTCCGTCATCGACGCCAAGGCCTTTGCCGTCGGCGTCCAATGGCATCCCGAATACTGGGCCGAGACCGACAAGCCCTCCAACCAGCTCTTCACCGCCTTCGGCGACGCCGTCCGCGACTATGCCGCGACCAAGCTGCCTGCCAAGGCTACGAAGGTGGTGGCGTAGGTTTTAACCTCGCCGCGCCCAGCGCAGACCGCCCACGACGGCGATGGCGAGAAGCGGCCAGATCGCCCAGAAGGTGCCGTGCCAGGAGAGAAGGTTGATGCCGATCAGCCCGAGCGCCGAGATGGCAAGCGCCACGAGCCGCGCATCGAACCGATCCTGCAGATGCGCCCAACGCATCGCCGCGACATAGGCCAGCGCCAACAGCGGCCAAGCGGCCCAGAAGACGCCGTGCCATGTGAGCGTGTTGATGACGACAAGCGCGACCGCGATGACGCCAAGCACAGCAAGGTTGCGCCGCTGATCCGGCGATTGCCCCGCGTTCTGACCTGACAACACGCCGGCCACCAGCCC